>MIBJ01000055.1:3497-58829 GCA_001829495.1 Spirochaetes bacterium RBG_16_49_21
GCTTCTCAAGTCCCTCCATTACCCTCTGGATAAAAATTTATGCATGATTCTATCCAACGAGAACTTCCCGCTCCCTTTTATCATGAGGGCCAGTGCCAATCCAATGGCCAGAATATGATACTCAAATCCCTCGCCCTTTTGCGTCCCAAACCAGTTCATAAAAAAACCATTGGGTAAATGCACTAAAAATACGGCGCCGGTCATGACCATGCCGATCCCGAACGCCATGAACCTTCCGAAAAATCCCAGAAACAGGGCGATAGATCCGAGAGACTCCGCCATTATTATGAGAAAAGCCAGTACTGCCGGAACTCCCACTGATCCGAAAAATGCAATTGTTCCTGAAAATCCTCCCCCGCCGAACAGGCCGGCAAGCTTTTGCAAGCCATGGGGAATAAATACTATGCTGAGCGCCATCCGTGCGAAAAAAACACCGATGTCATCATCCGTGGAAATGAAACGGGCGATAGCCTTCTTCATGGAATTACCTCCATAAAATATTAATTTATGCCATAAACAGTAAATTGGTTCCTCTCATTTATTGGAAGCCCCCCGCAGCCGGCGGGAAGACTCCAATAAATAGGTGCTGATACCAATTTATTTATAGTATCATAATTGACCGTCTTCCTTCTTCCATAAATAATAATTTTATTCTGAAAATGCAAGTATTTTATAGTGGGCGTTTCCTTTCGCAGCTCGTTAACAAAAAAATTTATATTTTTTATTGACACGAGTAATAACCGACAATAGTGTCCAAATATTAGTGTGGAGACAATCCGGCCGTCAAATCTATTTGACCGCCGGACAATTGCAATATCATGATGGACAATCAGAGATCGAATCAACGCTCCTCGAAAAAAATCAATACCCTGATCTTAAAGGAGATGCAGATCGGCCTTGAAGAGCTGAGCGAACTGAGAGACAATCCCTCCCTCCTTATCGATACCGGATATGAATACGTGGAAATGGGCGATTACGAAAACGCGCTCAAACTCTTCAGCATCGGCGTCCTGCTCGACAACACCGACCCCGATATATTGAACGGACTCGGCATCACCTTGTGCGAGATGGGGAAATACAAAAAATCCAAACAAGTCCTCGAGCGCTCCTGCCGGCTGAATCCGGATGATGCGATCACCCTCGCCAACCTGGCAGGCGTATGCTGGGAGATGGGCGAGCTTGAGCAGTCAATTTACTACTATAATAAGTCGCTTCAGATCAATCCCGATATCGAAGAAATCCATTATAATCTGATAAACCTGCACATCGAAACAGGAGCCCTGTACGTGGCTTATATCGACTGCCTGAACTTTCTTGAACGGTTCCCGGATGAAGAGGAGGCAAAGGAACTCCTTGACGAAATCATCCTCAATCTCGCCATATCACTGTCCTAGTATCTCTTTTTAACGCGCTGTATATATTCCGCCGCGCTTCTGTTTCTACGAAGCTGCAGGGCGGTGCGTATCTCATCCGCAAGATCAATCTTCCATGTGCCTTTTTCTTTTTTCATTCTGAAATCCATCGCCAGGCCGATCATGTTTTCAACCGGATGGTCCGTATAGCGTATCCGTATCATGCCGCGCTCGCCGTCAACCTTCATGAGAACCTGCTCCCATTTCGTCTTTTCGTCGAACCGGGGGAGAACGGAGAGCTTATCCCTTTCGGATACGGCCCCTTGAGACACGGCGTGATCGATCGCGGACACGGTATCGCTCGTGAAATACGCGCGCTTTTCAGTTAACCCCTGGGCCCGCGAAAGCCGCTCAAATACGCCGCCGAAGCCCCCGCTATGCCGGGGCTTGTCGGAGCATCCTTGCCAAACCCCGAGCAGGCAGGCGATCATCATCACGGGGATCTTTTTCATTAGTGCGGTGCCATGAGCTATTCTTCAAATATATTCCGGTACTGGAGCCGGTCTTTGAGGTTGAAAAAATCGCTCCCCTTCGGGACAGAGCGAAGCTTTGTGAGGAGCGTATCCTTGTCGATGAGCTCGGAGAACGGCACGGCCTTGAGGTCGAAATTATCGGTCACGGATACCATAACGCCGAACTTATTTTCAAGATAAAACCTGGCCGCCCCATATCCGAGCATGCTCCCCATGACGACGTCGAAAGCGGTGGGATAGGCCGAGCGTATCTCATATCCCACCTGCTTCGGGGTTATTTTCACCTCGAGTCCGGTCTTTTCCGTGTATCGCTCCTTCACCCCCTCAGCCAGTATAGACGATATCTTCGCCTCACCCAAGCGGATGTTGCCGTGGCGGTCCGTCGATTTCGGCTTGAGATCCTCAGGCAGCTTGTCGACGATCCCCTCAGAGATGACGATAACCCCGTAGGGCTTCTTGTCGTTCTCACGGCTGATGACGAGATCGGTAATCCTGTCGATGAGGTTATCGAGGTTCAGGACGTCGCCGGGGATGTCCTCAGAGGAAATCATGAGGATCGCTTCAGAAGCTATTCCCGACGCGTACGTGATCCAGCCGGACTTCCTTCCCATCAGCTCCACGATAAAAAAGCTGTCGGTTGCCTGGGCGTCGGCCTTGAGGTTCAGGAGTATCTTTTGGGCGACGTCCACCGCGGTCCAGTATCCGAAGGTCCAGGCGATACCAAAGTAGTCGTTATCAATAGTCTTCGGGATATGGATGACCGGAAAGCCCAAGAGCCAGAGATAGTTTGCGGTCTTCAGGGTATCATCGCCCCCGATCGAGATAAGCGCGCCGATTTCGAGATATTCGAAAGCATCCAGGATATTCCTGAGCCTGGCGTTCTTTTCAGGATTGCTCAGGTCCTCCATGGTCTTTATATCGCGGCCCGGATTCGCCCTCGAGGTGCGCAAGAATATGCCGCTTCTGTTTCTGGCCTTTGTCACATCATAGGTTATGTTTTCGTAATGTGTTTCCTTCCGCAGCTTCGGATAATTTTTATTGAAATCCTGGATAAACTCATACCCGCGGATAATACCTACTACCGGGATATTGTTGTCCAGAAAATTGAGCGATACCGAAGATATGACCGCGTTCGCGCTCGGAGCCGGTCCTCCGGAAAACAATACGCCAACTCTATTGTATTTTGTTTTCATATAGTGCTCCATTATTTCATGTGATAGTTGCCGTTGAACATGGCCGTTTACCAAATAGATTACGCATCAGAGGCATGGAAATTCAGAGAATAACCGGGGGAAATAATCCTGTCAAGCAATTTCAAATATACTTCAAGCGCGCCTGCGGGCACCTTCATGCGCCTCTGCGCAGAGCGCGCGTAATGCCGGTGAATTTTTCAAAAAAAAGAGCGGAAAGACCTGACGGTTTGCCGGCCATGCCGAAGTCACTATAGCTCTGGTCAATGGACCAGTTGTTTCCATAGAGTGCGTCCAGGATCAGCTTGAGATCATCAATCGCCAGATCCTCGATAGACTTTCCGAAAAGAACATCATCGTCAAATCTGGCTCCCTTGCACACCAGATCGCCGCACAGACAATTGTTTTCATCAACATACAGATTGTTGACCTCAAAGTACCGGACGGAATCCCTATGCGAAGAGCCTCCATCCCGGATGATTACTTTTTGCAGTTGAACCGGCGCCTCGGCATCCCGGGTTAATTCGCCGATCCGCTCCTTGATAGCAAAGAGGATTTCCAGACGGGTTCTTTCAACGATATCAGTGACGTACGTCGCTTCAGCCATGGGGGTTCCCCCTTACGAATAATATGATTATTGTTATATTCGGTAGGTCGCCGGGATTACTGGAGATAATATTTTTTAAGCATAATGACCTATCGTCACTGCTACCCACATCTAACAAGTAAGCCTCTCGGCTCCCTAAGCTCTCCCCTGACCTCACCCCCCGCCCCCTCTCCACATTGGAGAGGGGGGGCATATACCTATAAGCTTTATGCACCCCCCTTCTCTTATTGAGGAGAAGGGGGGGAGGGGGGGATGAGGTCCGGAGCGAACTTAGGAGCCGAGAGGTGAGGTCGGAAGCAGGGGCACGAGAGTATAAATAGTTGACATTGAATTCCCGATCTGAGATACGGCATAACAAATAGGCCAAGGAGATGATCCATGCTGCATCCGGCTATTGAAAAGGCTTACGCGATTCTCGACGGAAAGCCTGTTGACAAAAAAACATTCTCGGAATTGTCCACGGTGAAGGGCAGGGATATTCTCGATCTGGCGTCCCTTGCGGGAAAGGTGAGGGATACATTCGCGGGCGGGTTCCATGCCTGCACCATCATGAACGCCAAGTCCGGGGCCTGCCCGGAAGACTGCCGGTTTTGCGCCCAGTCAACCCACCATGACACGCGGATCGACCGGTACGGACTCGTTGATGAGGATATAATTCTCGATAAAGCGCGGGAAGCCTACGGCACCGGCGTTGACTGCTTCGGAATCGTAACCAGCGGAACCGGCTACATAAAAATGACCGCGGAATTCAAACGTATTATTGACGCCATCGACCGGATACATGAAAAATATCCTGATAAAAAGGTATGCGCCGACCTGGGGCACCTTTCAGAAGAAACCGCGCTGGAGCTCTCCAGGCACGACATCGCGCATTATAATATCAATATCCAGACAAATCCCGAGAAGTATCAGGACCTGATATCGAAAACCCACGGCATTAATGACCGGATACAGACCATCCTGCTTTTGAAAAAACATGGCATGGAGGTCTGCTCCGGCGGCATCATCGGCCTGGGCGAAACCATCCAAGACCGGCTTGCCATGGCATTCAGCCTCAGGGATCTGGACGTTGACGTGATCCCGCTCAACGTGCTTATCCCCATACCGGGAACGCCGCTTGAAAAGATGGAGCCGCTCCCTGCTTCGGAGATCGTAAAGACATTCGCGCTGTTCCGGCTGATCAACCCAACCAAAATAATCAAATTTGCGGCTGGCCGCGAGACCAGGATGAAGGATTTTCAGGGACTCATCATGCTGGCGGGAGCGAACGGCTTCATAACCGGCGGCTATCTTACCACGCGGGGCAGAGAGGTGAAAGACGACCTTGACTTCATGGATGAATTGCGCAAATTTCAATAAAAAACCGACCATGAAGCACGCATCCATGGATACCAGATCAATTGAAGAGCTCCTCGCCTATGACCGGGAGCATATCTGGCACCCCTACGCCTCGATGGGACATCAGTCAGTGGTTTACCCGGTCGTATCGGCATCATCGGTGCGGCTCAATCTGGCAGACGGCCGGGAGCTCATTGACGGGATCTCATCCTGGTGGTGCGCGATCCATGGATACAATCATCCCGCACTGAACGAGGCCGCGATCACGCAGATCCGGGCCATGTCCCATGTGATGTTCGGCGGTCTTACCCATCAGCCGGCACGGGAGCTCGCCGCGCTTCTCGTCGACCTGGCACCGAGGCCGTTGGATAAGGTATTTTTCTGCGACTGCGGCTCGGTGTCGGTGGAGGTGGCGATCAAAATGGCCGTTCAGTACTGGCACGCCATAGGGAAAAAAGAGAAGACAAAGCTCATCACCGTAAAATCCGGCTACCATGGAGACACCTTTCTCGCCATGTCGGTCTGCGATCCTGTTGAAGGTATGCACCAAATGTTTCAGGGTATTCTGCCGGCACAGACGTTCGCGGATGCCCCGCAGTGCGGCTTCGATGATCCCTGGGATGACCGGTATATTAAATCCTTTGAACGGCTTATCCGCGAGCATCACCAATCACTAGCGGCAGCGATACTCGAACCCATCGTCCAGGGAGCGGGCGGGATGCGCTTTTATGCTCCCGAATACCTGCGCAGGGTCCGCGATCTGTGCGACCGGTATGAGGTACTCCTGATTTGTGACGAAATCGCCACCGGATTCGGAAAAACAGGAAAGCTCTTTGCCTGCGAGCATGCGGGTATCAGCCCGGATATTATGTGCCTGGGCAAGGCGATCACCGGAGGATACATGAGCCTTGCCGCGACCCTCACCACCGAAAAGGTGAGCGATGCAATCTCAAACGGCGCGCCCGGGCTGTTCATGCACGGCCCCACCTTCATGGCCAATCCGCTCGCATGCGCGGTTGCAGTCGCCAGCATACGCCTCCTCCTCTCCATGCCGTGGCAGGACGCCATACGGAGAATAGAAGGGCAGCTCACCGCCGAATTATCACCCTGCCGCAGGCTTGGCCCTGTCGCGGATGTGCGCGTTCTGGGAGCGATCGGCGTTGTTGAGCTGGAGCGGCCCGTTGACGTCGTGAAAACCGTTCGACTGTGCGCGGAACAGGGCGTATGGCTTCGGCCGTTCGGAAAGATACTATACACCATTCCCCCGTATATTATATCCGATCGCGACCTTTCGCGGGTCACCGGCGCGATCCATCACGTCGTGAAAGCGGGAGCGTTCTAGATCATGAACCGCGTCCTATACCAGACATATGAAAATGAGCTCGCGGACATTAAAAAAAGAAATGCCCACAGACACCTGAAGAGCATTCTCAGCAGGGACGGGAGGTTCGTTACCTATGAAGATAAAAGGCTCCTGAACCTGTCCTCCAATGATTACCTGGGATTTGCGTCCGACCGGCGTATGCATCAAGAATTCTACCGGCATTTCGGCTCACATGACCCGATCGATTCCTTCGGCCTGGGAGCCTCATCCTCCCGCCTTCTTACCGGCGATCATTCATTGTATACCGAACTGGAGAGCACACTGTCCGGATTATACTCGGAAAACGCCGCAGCCGTTGATCATGATCATGCCGGGAAACAAGCCCTTGTCTTCTCAAGCGGATATCACGCGAACACCGGCATTCTTCCCGCATTGGCCGGCGCGGGCGATCTCATCTGCTCCGACGAGCTGAACCACGCAAGCATCATCGACGGCATCCGGCTGTCCCGCGCCGAATATATCGTGTACGGGCACCTCGATTATGACGAGCTCGTCCGGAGTTTGACGAAGAAGCGCGGCTCCTTCCGCAACGTGGTCATAGCGACGGAATCGGTCTTCAGCATGGATGGCGATGTTGCGGATCTTAAAAGGCTCGTTGGAATCAAAAACAATTTCAACGCGCTCCTCTATGTCGACGAGGCTCATGCCGTCGGCGTGTTCGGCGATGCCGGCCTCGGGATATGCGAGCGGGACGGGGTGATTGCGGACGTCGATGTCATCGTTGCCACATTCGGCAAGGCCCTCGGCTCTGTCGGAGGCTATGCCGTGACAGCGCCGATACTCCGGGAATATCTCATAAACAGGGTCCGGCCGTTTATCTTCTCTACCGCGCTGCCGCCGGTCATAATAAACTGGAATTTATTCACCTTGCGGGAGATGAAGCAATGCAGAACAAAACGCGAACAGCTCATGCGATTATCAGAGACGTTCCGCGCCGCCCTCGCTCAGGCAGGTTGCGCAACAGGGGGTCAGAGCCAGATAGTGCCGGTGATATTCGGCGATAACGACCGGTCGATTCAAGCCGCCGAAGCCCTTCTGAAGCGGGGATGTCTCGTGTTCCCGATCAGACCGCCCTCCGTCCCCGAAGGAGGCGCGCGAATAAGAATATCACTGAGGGCGGACATGGAGTGGGACGACCTGAAAGAGATTCCCGATATTGTACGAGCATTTATGTAAGTTAGGCGGGACTCGATTAAAAACTCCCTCCCCCTTGACGGGGGAGGGCTGGGGTGGGGGTGAAAAAAGTCAATACCTGAGTTTACTTTAATCACCCTCCCCTAACCCCTCCCATCAAGGGAGGGGAATAAAAAATTCGCCTAAATCGAGTGATTTAAATAACGGATACCTTCATGGGAATCACTTTTATCACCGGAATCGATACCGGCATAGGTAAAACCTACGCGACAGGGCTCCTCGCCCGTTTTTTACTCAAACAGGGGAAATCGGTAACCACTCAGAAGGTCGTTCAAACCGGATGCGAGAGTATATCCGAAGATATCGCCGTTCACCGGAAAATCATGGGGATAGGTTATACCGATGAAGACCGGAAAGGGCTCACCTGTCCCTACCTCTTAACATTACCGGCATCGCCTCACCTGGCTGCCCAAGCCCAGGGCATAAGGATCGATCTCGAAACCATCTCTGCAGCAACGGATTATCTGTTGCGCAAATACGACCATCTGCTGGTGGAAGGCGCGGGCGGGATATACGTGCCCCTGAATGATGATGCAACCCTGATCGATTATCTTGCCGTAAAACGATATCCGGTGATAATCGTGAGCTCGCCGCGTCTCGGGAGCATCAATCATACCCTCATGACCCTTGAGGTTCTAAAACAGAGGGATTTGGAAGTCAAGGGCATCATCTACAACTCCTGCCTGAAAGAAAAAATTGAAATTTCAGAAGATACAAAAAAAATTTTCATCAAATTTCTCTCCAAATTCGGTTTCACAAGAGTCGTTGTGGAAATCCCGGAAATTGATTTAGACAATATCCCGGATATCGATTTTTCCCCCTTACTCCCAGGGTGAAGGCAGCCCGCTTGTCCAGTCCAGGAAAGTGTCCGTATCAGGGAAATTGATCCTCTGCACCGAGTTTCCGGATTGCGCAGAAGGTAATGCGCCTGAACCCCATGTTTCAGGGGATGGATATTCTTCAGAGCCGCCCTTGATGAAAAGGGCGTCAATAACAGTGCCGTCCGGGCGGGTAATGATGACCGCCTCGCCGCTGTTGTTCAATGCAAATTTAAATCCCGTATAATCCGGGCTTGCGCCGAACTGATCCCCAAAGCCTTCCGCGGATTGAGCAAGAATAAGCCTCCCTTTTGCGGATATGCGGCTGCCGGAAGAAAAAACAAAAGGAGCGCTGCTTGAATTGCCGTCGACGATCAGGAGGCCGCCAATATCGCATTCATGGTCGCCGTCATTATATAGTTCAATGAATTCCCGTCCATCGTCGCTCTCCGCCGGGTCGTACAGGACCTCGCTTATCATGATGCGGCTGTAATCGGGCTTCCGCGCCACAATAATCTCGCTGCATGCTGCCAGATCCCTGTAGAATACGCGGATTTCTCCCGTGCCGACGGAAAGTCCCGTAACCTTTCCGTCCTTATCCACAGATGCTATTCCCGGGCTCAGGCTCTCCCATGCAACCTCCTCCCCGTAAACCTCGGCCTTCTTCCCATTAGGAAGAATCGCCATAGCGTGCGCTCGTACCGTGTCATTTTCATGAATGTGACCCGAATCCAGGATTATCTCCAAGCCGTAGATGCCCGGATCCAGCAGCTCCAAAAGCGGGCGGTACGGTTCAGGGTATTTGCAGGAGAATGCCAAAGCCAATGCCGTGATTTCAAGGATTTTGCGGAAAATTTTCATAGGATCCCCCGCAATGTTATACGATCGGGGATCCATTTTAAAAAAAAATTTTTGAATTTTGTGAAGGCGGGGGTATTTGCGGATTGATATATTCAAGCGTAATCATCATTGCTGACGCTTTGTGGTGTTTGCCGAGGTGGTTTTTGTCCGCACTCAAAATTTTGCCAGAATTTGCCAGAGAAGAAAGAAAAATGATTGCGTAATTAATAAAATGAGTTGTAATATTTTTATGTTAAAGATACTATTAAAATGAAATAGCTCTTGGGTCCAGAGATAATTTTATATTTCTGGAGACATTGGGTAGTCGGGCCGCTATCCCATTTCAAAAGGATAGCGGTTTTTTGTTTTAGAGGAGAAACGTATGAGAAGGATACTTTTATTTGTTTTGCCGATTTTAATAATTGTTTCAGTTGCCTTTACTATTTTTGGAATATTTCAGGTACGTTTTGAAGAAGAGAAATTAATCGATGATTTAAAACGCAAAGCAAAATCTGTTGCTGAAAGCATGGATTTGTCAGTAAAGCATCTTCTTATAACTGCTGATCTGAAGAATGCTAATTACCTTGTTGAAAAATTTGAAGCCCGAGAGAGACTGCAAGGTTGCGTTATATATAATAAAAAAGGACAAATTCTGGCGATTACAAAAAAATTTACCGATTGGAAAAACAAAGAAAAACCATATCTTAAAGAAGTTTTAAATAATAAGGAGCCGCGAGGAGAATTAGAAAAGTTTAAGGAGTATACCGTATATAGCTACATTCTGCCTATTTTAGATGATGAGAGGAAAATTTTAGGATTGGTTGAGGTCATTCACGATACCTCATATGTATTTACAAGATTGGCCGAACTCTGGAGGAGGATTAGTATTACCTTAATAAGTTTAGTAATCTTAATTTTATTCACCTCTATTTTTCTCAATAGACAAATTTTTGTTCTACCTGTTCAACGCCTCACAGAATGGTTTAGACACTTTCAGAAAGGCGAAATTGACGATAGGCACCCAATTAAGGAGAAGGGCGAATTGGGGAAACTCGCTAGTGAAGTGGAACAGGTTGCTTTAAGTTTAAGAGTAGTGCGCCGGACAATTTCAGATGAGGCATTAATACGTTTACAAAAAGAAGAACTATGGACAGAGGAAAAGTTAAGAAACCTTATTCATGCTAAATTGGGAGAAAATGCCCTCTTCGTAGTCTCAAATAGGGAGCCATATATGCACGTCTTAGATGAGACTACTGGCATGACGAAATGCATTAGCCCCGCCAGCGGAGTGGTTACTGCCATACATCCTATTTTATGCGCTTGTGGAGGTACTTGGATTGCTCATGGTAGTGGTAACGCCGATAAAAAATTTGTCAATTCCAAGGACAAGCTTGGCATTCCTCCAGAAGACAACCGTTATATCTTAAAAAGGGTGTGGCTGACGAAAGAGGAAGAAGAAGGATATTATTATGGATTTGCTAATGAAGGTTTATGGCCGCTTTGTCACAATACTCATACTCGGCCTATCTTTAGAGAGTCGGATTGGCAGATGTATAAAAAGGTAAATCAGAAATTCGCAAGCAGTATCTTAGAAGAATTACCCGCAAGGAATCCTTTTATTTTTATCCAAGACTATCACTTTACCTTGCTTGCCAAGATGATCAAAGAAAAACGCCCGGATGCAACCATTGCTTTATTCTGGCATATCCCTTGGCCAAACCCCGAAGCCTTCTCAATCTGCCCATATCAAGAAGAGATATTGAGTGGAATGTTGGGAAGCGACCTAATTGGATTTCATGTGCAGAATCATTGTAATAATTTCCTTGATACTGCTAATAGACTTCTTGAATCAAGAGTAGATACCGAAAAGTTTAGCGTGATGCGTTTTAGCAAAGAAACATATATCAGAGCCTTCCCTATTAGCGTAGATGGGCATATACGTAGTAGGAGTTTTAATGTTGAACCGATTAGAGAGATACAAAGATTAAAGAAGGAATATGAATTAGAAGGAAAAATTGTGGGTGTAGGAGTAGATAGGATTGATTACACAAAAGGTATCGTTGAAAGGATATTGGCCATAGATAGATTTTTAGAAAAATATCCTCACTATAAGAAAAATTTTGTTTTTATTCAATTAGGTGCTCCCAGCCGTACCCATATAAAACGCTATCACGATCTCATGGGAGAAATAGATGAAATAATAGAAAAGAAAAACTGGAAATATCTTGAGGGAGGCTGGAAGCCGATAATTTATCTGGAGAGGCATTTTTCAGCGGATGAGATAGAGCCTTACTATATGATTGCTGATTTCTGTATTGTCAGTTCCTTACACGATGGAATGAATCTCGTTGCCAAGGAGTATGTTGCAGCAAAAAAAGATTTATCCGGGAGTTTAATTTTAAGCCAATTTACGGGCGCCGCCAGAGAACTAACTGATGCCATTCAGATTAATCCCTATTCTATTGAGGACTTCTCTGAAGCTATAAGACTCGCCATTGAAATGCCAATGGAAGAGAAACGTAAACGCATGGAGAATATGCGCAAGGTAATAACTGAAAATAATGTCTATCGCTGGGCAGCTAATATCATTACAGAGCTGGCGGCATTAAAGAAGATGTAATTTTTTGGTTTGATATGAAATATATTTTTTAAGATTGGAATAAATTAAAAGGCGGCCGTGCAAGAAAATCTGTGGCCTTATTTCTTGATTACGACGGTACGGTAACTTCAATATACTCATACCATGGAAGTCATCCAAAAAACATGTGCCGCGAGAGGGATTTGAACCCTCACAGGCGTAATGCCCACAAGATCCTGAATCTTGCGTGTCTGCCAATTCCACCATCGCGGCAAAAATGTACGGGTTTTTGTCAAATAAATTTCAATTATTTATTATGAGGTGCCCCCGCCGAAGGCGGGGCACCTCATAATAACACATAAAAACCTATTTATATTTTTTTATTTCCTTTATCCTATACTTATTCTTGCCCTCCTCGGTCTCAAGAACGACCTCGTCGTCCGCCTTGTTCCCCAGGAGGGATTTAGCGATAGGCGACCGGTACGAAAGAATCCGCTTTTCAAAATCAGCGTCCCACGGCCCGAGGATGGTGTAATCGCGCTCTTCCCCGGTTTTGACGTTCTGCAGAATAACCCTTGTCCCGACATTAACCGCATCGGCCGACAGGGCATCCAGATCGAGGACATGCGCCTTCTTGATATCGCTGTCAAGCTTTGATATGGAAAGCTCGAGTATCCCCTGCTTCTCCATCAGCGCATTGTACTCGACATTCTCCCTTAAATCCGCGGAAACATCGGCGACCTTGGTAAGCTCCTTGGAGATGTTCACGAGCTCCACCGTGGCCAGATGATCCAGCTCCGACTTCATCTTTTCATATCCTTCCCGGGAAACGATGAGCTTTTCCTCGTCGAACTCCAACGCCTCCCCGGGCTGGGTCCCGGCCTGCTGAAAATCGCCGTATTTAGCCTTAATGATTGAAAAAAAATTGTCCCTGCGCGCTTCCTCTATGTACGATACATTGCTGAAAAGGTCGTAGATCTTGCCCAGGAACGGCCGGTCGAACTGCTCCACGATATTCCGGAGCACCGCGGCATTATTGTCAAAGAGCGCCTCAAGCGCCATGTTCTTCAGTCTGTTGCCCTCGATCTCCATTTTTTTCAGGTCATTCAAAAATCTGAAATAGGCGACCGCAAGCTGCCCGCGGGAATAATCGAGCCAGTCATAATCCCACGTTTTGCCGAACAGATTCCGCGCGACCCATATAAAGATCTCAGGGTATTGCTTTGCACCGGTAATCACCCGGTCGATGAAGCCGTTGATGATGTTGTAGGCGTGTGAACGGATCAGGTTATTGATTATGTACTTATGTATCCTGATCGGCGTCTCGAAGAGAAGCTCTGATAAAACGTGCGGCCAATCGTCCCGCGACTCCTCGATCAGGCCCACCAGATTCTTTTTATAATCGTAGGAAGAAATTTTCATGGAGAGGAGCGACAGCTCCTGGCTTCCCTTGATGAAGTCGACAACCCTCTGGCGCAGGGAATCCAGCTTGAGTTTTGCCGGATCAACGAACTTGGTTAGATCTTTAAGAATCATGTAGGATAGAACTAGCCGCGTGGTCGAATCCCCTCTCATCTCTTCGGTGAAATAATCGACAAAATATTGAACGACGGAGAGCCCTTCC
Organism: Spirochaetes bacterium RBG_16_49_21; assembly: GCA_001829495.1. Classification (GTDB taxonomy): domain Bacteria; phylum Spirochaetota; class UBA4802; order UBA4802; family UBA5550; genus RBG-16-49-21. The sequence goes on from MIBJ01000055.1 coordinate 16,956, forward strand.
TCTTTCTCTATGTTGTTCACGAATTCCAGCGCGATGTCCAGCTTCTTACTGAAAGACTCCGATTTGCTGAAGCTCTCCAGAAGCTCCTCGGCGAAGGTGACCGGCTTGTCGCGCAGAAAAATCAGGTCTTTTTTCTTTTCATTGAATCCATAGCGCGGGTCCCTCTTGATCTTCGTCCTCGCCTTGCTCCACCATTTTGACCATCCCTTTTCCGAAACATACGCCGGGATTATCTCGCGCTTGACATCCTCGAGGAGTATTTTCCCGCCGTACGATTTTAACAGAATATCGAAGAACTGTATGAAATCTTCCTTGAACAAGGTCTTCACGTATTCAATATCCTCATACTGCATCACGTAGAGGTGATCCTTGCCGATCGGCGTCAGCGACTGCAGCGCCATCGGAATGGACATCTTGTGATCCGTCTTGCCGCTGAAATTGATCACGATATTTTCGCTGTCAATGTCGGCGATCTTTCCGAGCTTCCATGTGCCGTGGAAGGCGTAATTTCCCTTGTCGAACACGATATTCTTTTCAAAGTCCATGATCGCATATTTAGCCGGGGTTTTATAGTTGGCGAGCTTGGAGAGCTTCATGAACTGCTCGAACTGAGAGTGATCCTTATATTTTATCCGATACAGATTAATGAGCTCCTTGCGCGCGTGAGTATCATCCGGCCGGTATTTCAGGATCTTTTTTAAAAGCTCTATGGAAAGGTTCGGGTCCTGCTCGTCACGGTACTTGGGGAGGAGTATCTTCAAAAGGGCGGCAGCCAGATCCATCTGCTTGGCTTCCACGAGAAACCGCTCGATCCTCTCGAAGAAGGAGATATCCTCCCAGGATACCGAGGCGAGCTTCGTCCATAAACTCGTGACCTCGTCATATTTCTTATTTTTGATAAAGCCTTCGATACAGAGCTTCATATACTGGATGCTCTTGTCCGGGTCCTCGTCAATAATAGCGAACGCGAGCTTTTTCGCAAGTTCGGCGTCAAAACGGTCGATCTTCAGCAAGCTTTCCAGCACCGGGATGGCTTCCTTGTTCCGGCCGAGCCGTTCAAGCGAGAGGGCGAGCGCGCGGAGCGCCGCACTCGACTCGCCGTATTCCAAAATCTTCTCCGCGATCAATTCGACGACGGCCCATTTATGGTATCCGGTAAATATATCGATGAGCCGCCGCAGCTTTTTAGATTCTTCGATGCTGTCGATATGGTATCCGATCAGCCCGATAAGATACATTGAGGTGATGGAATCCGAATGCTCATCGAGGTGACTCCTGCATGAGTCAAGGGTCTCCGGGATCGCGCTCTCGGAAACGACGAGATTGAACAGATCATCCAAAATCTTAAATTTTGAGATGCCTATGTCCTTCGGCTCAATCCTGCCCCACAGCTCCTCTTTGAAAAGCGAATCCAGTTTTTCCATTATTTTTTCTTTAGCCATACCACTAACCCATTGCGATAATCGGGGGACAGCATCCCCGGATCGATATTTTGGATTAAACAAAAATAGAAAATACCCATCTTACGAGATCGATGGGTATTTTCATGCAATAAGAACGAACTGATTGTAAATAGTGAGTAATCTATAGTTAACTACTGCCGTTTCTTTTCAACAGGCGCAGGGCCGCTTTCAAAGACCTTGTGCAGGTCCTGGCCGTCAAAATTCACCTCATAAGTACCGCTCAACACCTTGATCTGGTCCAAAAAGAAAAAAGTCTCCTGCATTAATTCCTCCCGAGCCGCACTCGGATCGGCCCTGAGCACGAACCTCGTGATCTTGGTGATCCTGGTCTGGGGGTATGATTCATAGGTCTGCGGAACACTGGCAGGTATGGATACCTTTAAAGGCCTCCAGCCCACGAAATTGACGGAACCGAACTTGAGAATATACGTGTTACCCTTGAAATCCTTGAGCCAGGCTTCGAGGCTGTACGGAAGTCCGCGGGCATGAATCCATACCGATATCTCGCGCGCCTGTCCCGGCAGCTCCAATCCCCGTTCCTGCTCATCTTTGCCGGTATTGGGATTGAAGGTATACATCGGCTTTTTCTCTTTCCAGTGTATCTCAAGCGGCGGCAGGATTGAAATCTCATTGGTGCCCGGATACCTGAACTTAAAGTGTATGCCTAAAATCTTATCCTTCTTTTCTCCCATGCCGGTAAGAGACCACTGCTGCACATTCATGTCGCTGGGAGATCCCGATATAAGCTTCATCTCAATTATGGGCACGGGATTTTTCATCTTCAGCTTCTTCTCGGTATCAGCGCTGGTAAACGGCTTTGGCATCGATTGTATGGCCCAGCCGCTTTCTCCCACTTGGGCATTCTCAAAATCTTCCACAACAACCGCCATAAGCTCATCGCCGCTCACGTCTGCAGGCACGTTCGTTATGATCTTGGAGTTCGCTGTTTTGTATGCGAAGGAACCGACGATAACGGCGATCATCAAACTTAACAGCATGGATGCAATTTTCTTATAATAAGCTCTCATTTAAAGCCTCCCTTCTTGCCATAAAATACCATGATTCAATTTTACCAGGTGTCCTTGATATATTCATCACCGGTGAATTCCGACAGATCGGTTATTACCCGAAATTGATCGAAGTATGCATAAAACGTGCCGGGAACCTCATACATGTCGCATTCGATAAAGAACGAAACAAAATGCAGGTTTTTATCCAGCATGGCGTAACTGGCCGACTGGGGCAGCCATCCGGGTATGATAACCGACATCTCCTTCCATCCCCAGAAATCAAGCCGTCCAATCTTCAGTTTATGGATCTGGCCCTTGTAATCCCGCAGCTTCACGTACAGGGTATGCCGGAACTTCCTTCCCAGCACCCAGACTCTCATCTCCCGGGCCTTCCCTCTTATGATATATTCATACGGCGGCATCACCTCAACTCTGTCGAAGCCCCTGTCGAGAAAATACGTTTTAGCCCCGAGAACATAGTCATTTTTGTGAGTAATGCCGTTTTCATCGGTCATATCATTTTTGAATTCGCCGACCTGGCCCTCTTCATTCACGAACTGTCCCTGCTCGTTGACCGGCCTCGGTTTTCCGGGTATTTTACGGATCTTTGTGTCTCCCAGGGGGCTGGTGGCAGTCGCCCTCCAATCCTCGCAATCCTCAAAATCACTCAGCCAATCAACGACCAGCCCGTCCTGCCGTTGTTTCTTCTCTTCCTTCACCGGCTCTTTTTTTGCTTCCTGCTGGGCGCGCAGATTTATAGTCCCATTGCCGATAAATAAGATCGCGATTGCCATTACCAACGACAATGTGGTTAACCTGGTTATCTGTCTCATTGTTTGCTCCTTCATGAAGATGATTATTTGCAAATAAATAAAATATATGGTGTTCCGGTTATGCCATTGTATTACTAAAGAAAATATCGGTTAATAAATGTGTAATATTAAATATAAAATTTTCAGCCCCACGGTGCTATAACTTAAATATCAGGATATCCTTATGTCCCCTACCCGTAATAAAATCAGAAATTCAAACATTATGCGCCATGCGGCACATTAATTAAATTATTATATAATAATTAGAGCGCTTGTCAAGAAATTAATGTCATGCAGAAATCATATTATTCAAATGGCAAGAGCGCCCGATTATAATTTTTTATCTGCTCATAAGCCCCCTCAGGGGGTTGGAATTAACTATGATTTTTTATTGATTTATTCATCCGTAAATCTGAATGTAGCCAAAGGGGTCATCTATGTTGTATCAGGAAAAAAAAGCAACATTTACTATTACTATCGTCAAAATCGCCTTGATCATCAGCGGTATTATTGCGGGTTTCGCCATATCCAGAATCGTTATTGTGCCATTCCGTATGCCGGATAATTCAATGGAGCCGAATGTTCACAAGGGTGATACCCTGATAATCCTCAAGCACCTCTCTCCGGAGCCCGGAGATATTGTGATCTTTGACAGCCCCGCAGAACCGGGACGGGTTCTCATTAAAAGGGTGATATCAACCGAGGGGGACGCTGTTGAAATAAGAGACAAGGCGGTATACATCAATAATAAAAAATTCGATTTCAGGTGGAAAACCAGATCGGTCGACAAAAGGATTTTCCCCATGATTTTTACCCATCGCGACGCCATGCCGGCGCTAAAAACAGGCAGGAACCAATATTTTGTCCTGAGCGATAATCTCGATCAGGGATTCGACAGCAGAACCCTGGGGCTGATACGCAAAGCCTCGATAATCGGGAAAATGATTTATAAATATTAATATCCATTCGCGCGACCGGACGGTCGGACGCCTTTTCAACGCTTCATGCCGGAATTTAGTTGACGTTATCAATTTTTGAATGTTCTTTATAGAATAGCACGATGCGGGTGCCTTGAGCAATGCGGATCCCGGGAGACGTTTCATGACAAAAGCTATCATCATGGCCGGCGGCGAAGGGACGAGGCTCAGGCCCTTGACCTGCAACAGGCCCAAACCGATGGTCCCGATCGTCAACAAGCCCGTTATCGAGCATGTGATCAACCTCCTGCGCAGGCACGAAATCAGGGAAATTGTCATAAGCCTTTTCTACCTTCCCGAAAACGTGCAGAACTATTTCGGCGACGGATCCGAGTGGGATGTCAACATAACCTACTCAATTGAAGAAACTCCGCTCGGCACCGCCGGCGGAGTAAAGGAAGCGGCCGGGGAAATCAATGACACGATCGTGGTATTGAGCGGCGACGGCATTATCGATTTTAACATCACTGAAATACTCGAATACCATGAGAAGCGGAAATCACCTTTTACGATTGTGTTAAAAAGGGTTAATAAGCCCACGGAATTCGGAATAGTAATCGCCGATGAACAAGGAAGAATCGAGCGATTCCTCGAAAAGCCGTCCTGGGGCGAGATATTCAGCGACACCGCCAACACGGGATTATATGTCATCGACCCGGAAATAATACGAACGTATATCCCCGCAGGACAAAAATTCGACTTCTCCCTGGAGCTTTTTCCCCTTCTTCAAAATAATAAGATCCCCCTGTACGGATACATCGCGGAAGGATATTGGAGCGACATCGGAAACCTCACCGCCTACACCGAAGTGCACAAAGACATCCTCAATGGACTGGTGAAAATCGACTTCCCCGGAAAAAAGATCGCCCAGAATATCTGGGTCGGAAAGGACGTTGAGATTCATCCCGGCGCCCAGATCAAGGGACCGGTCGTGATCGGGAATTTCGTCAGGATCAAGGAGGGGGCGGAGGTGTCGGAATTCTCGGTGATCGGCGACAACTGCATCATAGAGAAAAAGGCATCCATCCGCAAAACCGTCATCCTGCACAGCACCATCATCGGTCCTGAATGCGAGCTCCGCGGCGCGGTGATCGGCAAGCGCTGCGTTCTGGAGCAGCACGTATCCGTATATGAAGGCTCGATCATCAGCGACGATTGTAGAATAGGCGCCGGCGTCGAGATCGGCACGGGCATCCGCATCTGGCCGGACAAATCGATCGAGCAGGGAACCAAGCTCGTTCAGGACATTATATGGGGCGCGCGGGAAAAAAAGACCCTCTTCGGCGCCGAAGGAATCGAGGGCACGTTCAACATCAAGATCACGCCGGAATTCGCCTCAAAGCTCGGATCGGCGATCGGAGCGTTCCTGGGCAAGGACGCAAAAGCTACCGTGAGCCGCGACACCACCTCCGCCGCCCGGCTCATCATGCGCGCTTTCACCGCAGGGCTGCTCGCCATGGGCGTCGATGTTTACGACCTGGAGATTGAATCGATGCCGGTCAACCGGTATGCCGCGAGGTTCCTCAACGCGGATATGGGCGTGTACATACAGATATCGCCCATGACGGAGCTCCGGTACATACAGATCGACCTATACGACAAGCACGGCTACCGGATATCCACAAGCGACGAAAAAAAAATCGAAAACATATTCTTCCGCGGCGACTATCCCCGGAAAGAAGCCTTTGAAACCGGCAAGCTCATTTATCCGAGCCGTCACGTGGAATCATATATCAGCAACATTCGCTTCTATCTCGACGATTTTCCCCGCGAAAAAAAATGGAAGGTCATCGTCGACTGCTTCAACGGCACCGCCTCCCCTGTGTTCCCCCAAATGCTCTCCGAATACGGCTGCGAGACCAGAGTGCTGCGCGGTCAGATCAAGGAATTCACGAGCGAGCGGGAGACAAAATCAGATACGCGCGAGGCGATACAAAACATCGTGGGCATGGCCCGGATGAACCAGGAGATCGGCATAATCGTCGGCCCGCACAGCAAAACCATAACCGTTATCGACGAGCAGGGAGAAATTCTGACCGATGAAGACATCATCGCGATCCTGTGCCTGTACTATCTTAAATACCGCAACGAGAGGACGATAAATATTCCCGTTTCAGCCTCGATGACGCTCGAGAAGCTCATAACCTCGCGCGGCGGATCAATAACCAGGACCAGCACCAAGCTCCGGTCGCCGGCAGACGTCACGGATATCTTCCTCGGGGGGGCATCGGGCAGGTATCCGTACCTTGAGCTGCGGTACGACCCCATGTTTATCTTTCTCCGCCTTCTCCAGTATCTGAGACTTGAAAATGCCACGCTGCACGATATAAAATCGACGCTCCCCAAGGGGAATATCATACATACCTCGATTTATTGCACGTCGGATGATAAGGCGGCCGTGATGCGAAAGCTGTCCTCGGAGATCGACCAGAAAAAGATCGACCGTATCGACGGCGTCAGGATCAATGAGGGAGACGCCTGGGTGCTCGTGCTTCCGGATGCCTCCCATCCCCTGCTCCATCTCTACGGTGAGGGGGATACGGCTGAGGTGCGCGACGCCATTATGGAAGAATACTCAGTCAAAATAAAAAAATACCTGAGCAGCATCTGAAAGCGAGGCCGATATGTACCTGATCAACAGAAAGCGCCTTATCAGAACCTTTTCGGAACTGGTAAGAATTTCCTCGCCTTCCTGGAAGGAAGCCCTGGTCCGCGAATATATCATTCGTTCGGTCAAAAAACTCCCGGTAATTTGTAAAAAGTATCCATGCGGGAGCTCGCACAACCTGCTTCTGACCATGGACGGCGAAAGAAAAAGGAAGCCGATACTCTTCTCCGCCCACATGGATACCGTTACGCCGTGCGAGAAGGTTAAACCGGTAGTTACCGATAAAAAGATAGCCTCAGACGGCACGACTATACTCGGAAGCGACGACAAGGCGGCGATCGCGATGTTTCTCGAAAGCCTTACGGTCATTGCCGAGACCGGAATGCCTCACGGCCCGATAGAGATGCTCTTCTCCTGCGCGGAGGAGGTGGGGCTGTGCGGAATCAAATGCTTTAACATGCCGCTTCTTAAGTCGAGACACGCCTTCGTGTTCGACAGCGACGGGCATATCGGGAAAATCGTGCTCAAGGCCCCCTACCATTCCACCATGAAAATATCGGTCATCGGTAAGGCGGCCCATGCAGGCATGGAGCCTGAAAAGGGGATCAACGCCATCAAGGTGCTGTCCGAGATCATCATGCGCCTCCCCTCAGGGAGGATCGACCATGAGACGACCCTGAACGTGGGAACCATCGCAGGCGGCAGAGCGACGAATATCGTTGCCGAAGAAGCGTACTGCGTGCTCGAAGTCAGGTCGATAGACAGAAAAAAGCTCATGCTCAACGAGGCTCTCGTCCGCGAAACGGCCAGGGAGACTGCCGCGCGGTTCAGCGCGCGCTGCACGATAACGCGCAGTCTTGAGTATTCCGGCTTCAGTATAAGCCAGGACGACCCGGTCGTGCGGGCCGCCGTCGGCGCCATGCGGCGGATCGGCATCACGCATCAATTCGAAATCTCAGGCGGGGGAAGCGACACCAATATATTCAACAAGGCCGGCATACGGGCCGTCAATCTTTCCGCGGGAATGCAGAGCGTTCACACCGGGCGCGAATATATTCTTATCCGCGATCTCGTTGACGGCGCGAGACTGGTGCTGTCGATTATTGATTTAATCTGAATTTTAAAATTTTTCGCCGGTAGCAAGATCGAGCTGCATCTCGCCTCCCGGGGAGGCAACCCGCCGATCTTGATGTCGCAGAAGGAATCAGCCCCCGTCTGTATCATATCCCGCTCATTCACCGGATCCCCTATTTGAGCCGCAGCATTATTTTTCGTCACCTCTCCGATCATGAAGATAATCGTTGAATGCTCGTCTCCCTTCTCCTTGACGCATCCCAGCGCAGCTGCCAGCGGTATGACCAGAAACAGTGCCAAGCTCTTCATATGAAGCCTCCTTAATACATTACCTAAAAACCCCCTCAATCCACCTGATCTCACCCCCGGCCCCTCTCCCAATCGGCTGACTTCTACCCGCATCTCCTTCTCTCATGCCCCCCAAACCTGCCGGACAGGATGTCCCAATGTCGCGGAGTACAGGAGGTACGAGAGCGACCCCCAGAGGGGGGCTTATGTTCACCTGCAACTCAGCCCATCGGCTCGACATACTCCCAAGAAAACAATGGTGCATGTTCATCACTTATCATGCTCATCTGACAAGCTTTTAAGTCCCCCTCCGGGGGATTTAGGGGGCCAACGCGTGAGATGTAGATAGAAGTCAGCCAATTTGGAGAGGGGGAGCTTATCTCCGACTCAAATACATTATATATACACAGATATAGCGCCAAGGGGCAATAAAAATAAAAAATATATTTGAAAAAACTCCGCCGATATAGGGCACTATATCCATGAATGAGACTAAAAAAAATATCCTTCTGGGAATGATCATCGGCGACGCGATCGGCTCAGGTTTTGACGGGCTCGGGCGCGGCCATATCCGATCCCATTTCAAGGAAATCGGGGGCTACCCGGATCCTGCTCCGGCATTGAAGGGCAGGATGGAGAGATGGAGAAAGCCGGGGTTCTATTCCAGCATATCCCAGTTCGGCCTGCTCGTTGCCGCATGTCCGCAGGGGACTGCCGTTGCTGAATCGTTCACCGAATATATTGTAAGATGCCCCGAAGTCAAGGAGAGCGAATCCGGCGTTTTCCGCCATCCTGACGGCGTTGAAAAAAATCTGATCGCCAGAATTAAGAATCCCGGCCGCCAAATCGCGATCCCGGAGCAGCCCAGCGTGAGAGTAATTTCTTCAAGCATCCCCCTCTCCTTACGCGATAATTCCTTTTTTGAACAAATAATCGACGCGATTTCCTACGTCCGTCTGTTCACGCGCGACGTATCCACCCTGTCCGGAGCTTTATCGATCACATCGCTCCTGCGTTATCTGATGGAAGACCGGCCGCCGTCGACCAATTATTCAGAGGCCTGCCTTGAGAGCAACGGCCTCCTCATAGAAGAGATAAGCGCCAATCCGGGCGCTCTGTTTAATTCCGGAATCAACCCCGGCGCGCTTGAGGCCGGATTAAAAGAGCTGAATGATATACTCTCGCCGGTAGCAAACATCAAAGACGAAACGGAAGCGGAAGCCGTCATATGCGCCCGCATGAATAACCGGCTGAAAACCCCTATCACCCGGGCGTCCGTGAATATACCGCATGCCCTCATCCCCTACGCGCTCGTGTTGAGCGCCATCCATGGGGATGATCCTTCCGCCCTGTATCAAGCAGCAATGAAGGGCGGCTCGGCCGCGGCCCTGACCGCCCTGTGCGGGTCCTTGAGGGCATGCGTGTTCGGCACGACGGCAATACCGGAAATATTGGTCCAGAATCTGGCAAACAGGAAAAAAGTAACGGCGATCGTCAATTCCCTGAAAGACGGCGCGATATCAGCACCGGCAATTGAAGATTTCCTCCGTACGGAAGCCTCCCTGACCGGGAAAGAGGGGGAAGAGCTGAGGGCGAAACAGCGGCATAACAGAAAAAAACCGAAGCATGATATGCCGCGGCCAGACAGGGAAAGCAAGCTCTCAAAATATGCCGTCGAATCATGGACAAAGATCGACAAGGCACGATGGAGGAAAGAAAAAAAAAAGATGGATAAAAACATCCCGTAGGAGCGCATAATGATGCGCCCCTACTAAAAAATATTTGACAAAATGCGTAAGGGCGAATTATAATTCGCCCCTACGGGTATTCGCGCATGGCAATCAAAATCATGGAGGAATTATATGTCACATAACATTAGCAGGCTGACCGTCATCATATATGCGCTCTTCATGCTCTTATCGCTCCGGGATCTCTATTCAAAAAATTTTGACTTCCGAATGATAGACATTTCCCGGTTAAATCGATACGACGAAGACCGGATCGCCTATCAACAATACGAAAAATCATACGATCAATTCCGGATCGATACAGAGGATAATTCCATCGCCGCGCTCATGATAATCAAGGATAAAAGAATATATCTATTCGAGGACGGATACGATAATCCGGAGGCGATACGGAAAAAGGCGTTCATGTACGCAACCGGGAACCAGATGAGCCCCGACCTTTGGGAAAATAAAATATCCGGGAACCCGAATTTTTTCATGGCAACGGACAGAAAGGTGGAGCTTTTGAAAAACAACTCAAAAGAATGGATCGCCAGCAACTATAAGGATTATTATTCCAGTATACGGAATGAATTCCTTAAAAGGCATGTCTCTATTTTCCTGTCGCTTATCATCAGCAGGACCGATACCGATATGATCATGACGCGGAAAGAGCTTCCCAAAAAAATCTCGGATCAGAGCCCTGCAAAATATTCACTGTCGGTCGTCGCCCATACAAAGGACGGCGGAGCGGTATATTTCGCCGAGGACGCGGATGGAGACGGTATTACCGAAACATTTACGGTTAATACGACCGATGGATTCAGCTGGGGATATAAAGCAGGGGCGAACATGATAAACATCATAAGCAATACGCAGAAGGATGTTGAGAGAATAATAGGGAAAATCACCTATTTTGCCTACTATGGCTCCCCGGCGGAAGAGCTGATAGTCAAAAAATCGTTCCCGACGCAGGATAGAATATCCGAGATGATCAATGATCTCTACCGGATTGACCCGGATACCGTGAAATTTTTAAAAGATAATAAAATCAACCTGGAAGAATCCGTTGATAAAGCCGGCAAGGGAGAAAACAAATAATTAACTATTTCCAATTTCGGACCGCATGCAGGTTCACCAAATTTTCTTTATAGGGCAGAAAATCAAGAGGGTTAAGGGGGATATCATTATATCTGATCTCGAAATGAAGGTGATTGCCGGTTGATGTGCCGGTAGTCCCCACGAGGCCTATAACCTGGCCCTTTTTGATGCAATCGCCCTCTTTTACCAGAATTTTAAAGCAATGGGCGTATCGCGTAAAAAAATTATCCCGATGCTCCATGCATATTGTCCAGCCGAATCCCCCCTCGTATCTGGTCGATAAGACCCTGCCGTCCATCGCCGCCACAATCGGCGTGCCCTGGGTTGCGGGCATATCGGTTCCCGTATGGAATCGAGCTCCCCGCTGTCCGAAGGAGGAGGAAATATTTTTTACCTGCGCCAGGGGCCAGATAAAATCGCTTTTGCGCGTAAGAACCGTTTCCTTCTTGATGCCCTGAGCTTCCAATTCCTTAATGTATTTTTCCGAATAAGGAATGAATAAATACTCCCGGTATCTGATACGGCCGTTGACATCTTCGACGTCTTTTTTTGTAATACAGAATTTGCTGACATAATAGCTCAGGTTTGCCGGGGAGATCACCAACACCCATATGCCGACGCGCCCCTTATATTCCTGGAAGTTCCGATCATCCACCGGTATCCGCTCATCAGCATAAAGTGCGACGATTATTAAAAATAAAAATATTACGATTCCGATTAACCTTCTCATGCCATCTCCTTAGCAAGAAGGGTTAAATAATAATTATTCCGTCCATAGTTTGTCAATGAAAAAATTTGTCTCCGGTCTGACGGTGTTATTTGATCAGATTTTCAATATAGTGCAAAGAATAACTGCTCTTAATATGGTTTCTTCTTAGACAAAAATTATCCCTGGTTATTATATTTGAGCCGTAATCCGTTGAGAATACCCTTTTATAACCTGCATCCGATGCAAGCTTTACCAAGTAGAGGTCATACCTTCCGTACGGAAATGCAAAAAAATCCACCTTCTTACCCAAATAAAGCTCGATGATTCTTTTTGAAAGATATATCTCCTCAAACAGCTTTTTTCGGGAGATCGGGTCATTCTTTCTTGAAAGCTCCGTCAAGTCGGCATGGCTGATTGAATGCGCTTGAACATCTATTCCCATCCGCTCCATTATGCGCAGCCGGGCCCAGGTCATGCTCCTCGACGACCTTTGCGAAACAGCATCGCAATAAATAAACTGGGTGACCGGATACCTGAATTCCCTTGCGAGCGGCACAAGCAGGGAATACGTGGAATAATATCCGTCATCAAAGGTGATAATCACCCCCTTCTCCCTATAGGGCTTCGGGTGTTCGAGCCTGCCGATCAGCTCATGCAGGGAAACCACCCGCATTCCCTTTTCTTTTATTAACTGAAATTGTTCTCGCAGGACAGCATCATCGATTGAAAACGGGCCCCTGCCATTAATATTATGATACAAGAGGATCGGGATCGCGAGCAGCCGTGAGGATATCTCCTTGTCCTTGTATCTCCAGTCCGGCCTGGAGCTGTTTGATAAACTGAAATCATCAAGATAAAAGAACAGGGAAATACCCAGAGATCCCAACAGGGATAATATTACTATATAGATATTTTTCATAAAGTCTATTATATAGGAGCTGTCTGGAAAGCCCCCCAACCCCCCGGAGGGGCTAACAACTACCCGCATCTCCATGTGTAAGAACAGGGGATAGGGGAATTGAAGAGATATCAGAGATAATTTTATTTTTTGAGCTTAAATGATTGTTTTTCCTCTTCAATTTTAACAATATTCCGCTAAAAATGTATCTCTATCATCTCTTCTATCTTCTTATCCCCCTTGCTTACACACTTGTGGGTAGTTGTTAGCCCCTTTGGGGGATTTAGGGGGATATTAGACAGCCTCGGAAAATTCAATTATAATTTGGTTTTACAACACGTTTAATTATTAATTGTATCGAAATGTCTATATCTTTTGATTAATCATTATTAATGACTTTACATTTTTTAGCGGTATCATATTTTCTCATTTATAACGGATTATTTCTATGATTAAATTCACGAAAATGCACGGAACCGGCAACGACTATATAATCATAGACGGCAGAAAAAATAAATTTACCGGCATGAAAAGACTTGTTGAGAAAATGTGCGACCGGCATTACGGCATCGGCGCGGACGGCGTACTCGTATTGCATGATTCCGACGAGGCCGATTTTAAAATGAGCATATTCAACCCCGACGGCAGCGAAGCGGAAATGTGCGGCAACGGCATCCGGTGCTTCGCGAAATATCTTCATGACAACGGCATAACCGCCATGAAACAGATAGCCGTCGAGACTATCGCCGGGATCAAGAAGCTGGAGCTTATCGTTAAGGGCAGCACGGCGGAGAGCATCGTCGTTAACATGGGCGAGCCGATACTGCAGCGGGAGCGCATACCGATGGTCGGGAAACCGGGTATGGTGATCAACGAACTGCTGCACCTTGCCGACGGATCACGATTCGAGATAACCTCACTGTCGATGGGGAATCCGCACGTTGTCATATTCGTGGAAGAGATTGAAAAGTTTCCGATCAGTAAATACGGACCGCTTATTGAAAATAACAATTTATTTCCCAGTAGGACGAATGTCGAATTCGTGAAGATCATAAATCATAAAGAGGTGATTCAGAGAACCTGGGAGAGGGGAGCAGGAGAAACCCTGTCGTGCGGGACCGGGGCCTCGGCGGTCACGGTTGCATGCATACTGAACAAGCTGACCGGCCGAAAAATCCTCATCCATCTGAAAGGCGGGGAGCTCAAGACTGAATGGAAGGAGGAGGACAACAGCGTCTACCTCACCGGACCGGCGGTGGAGGTTTTCAGAGGGGAATGGCCTGATTGATGCAGCCTGCGGCAGAAAAGGATGCAGGCCCGGCCAAGGGATCAGGGCTCCCACAGCTTCGTACCGGGAACCCCATTTTCCAAAACCATGATCTTCTTCACCGAGGGGATGTTGTTCCTGATGGTTTTTTCAAGAGCCTCTATAAACCGATCCGCCGAATTCAATACAACCGGTATATCCCGGCCGAGCTCCACCGGTTCAAGATCAAACACGCAGACCGCTTTTCTTCCCGGAGCCTTTCCGTAGAGCCATATCTTTTTTACAAAAAGATCAGCGGGCACGGCGAGCGCCGTATTCTCATGCCGGGAGCCTTTAACCACGATAGAAAAGAGCTCCCGGGCCGTCTTCTCATCGCTGTCGTATACCGGTATTGATCGCCTTTCGCGGAAGATCGTGGAGCCGTCCAGGGCAGGCAGAAAAACGGCGATATCCCTGCGCTCATCGAGAGAGGGTATCGGAGGGAAGATATCGAATACGCCGGTCCTCGTATGCAGGCAGTACATCATATAATCAAGCATAAACAGGAGCGTGAGTGCCAGAATAATTTTACGGTTCCTTTCTTTTTTGTCAGGCTGGTCGACCAGTTCGAATTTAAGCTTCTTAAAGAGACGGGATGCCCGTGCCATTACCTGTTCATCAAATAGCACCCCGGCTTTCCGGCGAATATTTTCAAAATCGATTTTCATGATTATTAGCTCTATGCGATTCTAATATTTGTGCTTAAGCATAAAATTTTTACTTTTATGGCAATAATTTTTTAAATTAACAGAGTTAATTCAGAATTAATTCCTATACTTCCTCTGCGCCAATTGTTAAGGCCCCCCAACCCCCCGGAGGGGGGCTAATATTGCTTTCTAAGAGCAATACTGTATTATTTCAATATATTTTTTTATAATAATACATACTCTCCAAGTCCCCCTCCGGGGGATTCAGGGGGCCGAGAAACTCGATTGAAAGATGTGGGTAATGGGTAGAGCCCCTCAGGGGGTGGGGAGGTCTAAAAAAGCGATGCGGACATTTACCCCCCTTGCTTTTTGAGCAGATACCACTAGTTCATTTTCAGTAACCGGTTATATCTTTTTATAAAGAGCTTGACGCCTTCTGCGATGCCATCCGCGATCTTTTCCTGGTGGCTGCTTATCCTCAGATGGCGTGCCTCCTTCTTATTGGTAATAAAGCCTATCTCAATAAGAACGGCGGGCATGAGTACGCCGCGCAGGACATAAAAATCGGCTTTTTTGACTCCCCGCGACCCGAACGATTTTATATTTTTTGCCATCCCCTTTTGGATTGAATCGGCGAGCTCTGAGCTCTCTTTCTGAATCTGCGTCGTGATCATCATGGCTTCTATATAATCCACATCATCATAGGTCTTGGGTGCGGATTTCGATTTTTCTTCAAGAATGACGACATTATTCTCCAATGCCGCGGTGTTTCGCGCATCTTCATTCGTGGGATTTTGAGACAGGAAAAATGTCTCATGCCCGGATATCCTGCTCGATAACGAGGAATTCACATGAATGCTTAAAAAAATACCGTTCTCGCTTTTCCGAAGCATTTTATTGGCGATGTCGGTTCTTTGCGAAAGCTCAACGAACCGGTCATTGTTTCTGGTCAAATGAACGCGCAGATCTCCCAGTTTCTTAGCTATCTTTTTTTCAAGATACCGGGCAACCTTCAGGGTGATATCCTTTTCCTCTAAGCCGCCTTTTCCCACAGCTCCCGGATCCTTTCCGCCATGTCCGGGATCAATCACGATAAAACAGATCCGGTCCCGGGATGAAGGAGGAGACTTCTTTTTTTCTACAGGCGCGGTTTCGTCATCCCGGATCCTTTCAACAAACAGAAGATCAGCACCGCGGCGCAGCCTGACGCGGGGATCGAAGCTTCCCATGATTGATTCGCCGGCATCCTCCGGAATGAAAATCCTCCCCCTGTTACGGATCGCCGCGCCGGACGATTTATAGAGCCTGCCGTCGACAAGGAATGCGGAAAGTCCCACGCCGTACACTGCGTAATGGCTTTTACGATACAGCCTGCCCCTCTGTGAGATCATATCAAAGGAATGATCAAGGCCGAAAACGGAGACTAATTCATCCAGAGGGATGTAATCCGCGTTATCGATTCTGACTCTATGGATGCTTTCAGAAAAGGAGGATGGGGGGAGCACGAAGATAAAAACAAGTATACGGATAATGAAAAATCCTCGCCTATTTTTCAAAGCAATGCCTTATATAGGTTTTTATATACAACAGCCCGCCGAGAATATAGAACAGAACGACGAGAAAGAGGGTAAATTGTTTAAGCGTAATCCCCCGGTAAGAATAATCCAGTGACAGAATATACACGGTTCCGGCAAGCGCGATGCTTGAAACGCCGAGCTTGCCGATGAAATTGGGCTTCACTTCAATATCCCTTTTTGAGAACAGAACCGCGCCGATAAGGACGGCGGCCACCTCCCTGATGCTTGCAAGAAGATAAATCCAGAGCGGGAAATCCTTATACAAAACAAGAAACGTAAAGGCGATAATGACGGCGAATTTGTCAGCCACCGGATCGAGAAACTGGCCCAGCTTCGTGACCTGATTCATCATACGCGCAAAAAAGCCGTCGAAAAAATCCGAGATTATTATGGCAGCCACGATTCCTAATTCACAAGCTAAATAGATTGAATCTCCGGTGATGCTCTCTTTATAGATGAAATACCCCAAAAACGGGGCCAGGATTATTCTGGTCATAGTTAGAAGATTTGATATTGTCAATATCCTGTCTTTGAAAATTTCACGAATCTTCATGGGGCATATCCAGCCGTTTTTTTAGATTATACGCCTGAAAGAATTACTGGAAAAAATCGTGTTCCCGTCAAGATAATTTCCTGTTATCCGGCACCTTGAGCGCGTAAATTAAATTTCGGGTTGTCCTGCCGCTTCCGACCTCATCCCCCCCTTCCCCCCTTCTCCTCAATAAGAGAAGGGGGGTGCATAAAGTTTATAGTTATATGCCCCCCTCTCCAATGTGGAGAGGGGGCCGGGGGGGGAGGTCGGAAGCGGCAGGATTTGAGGAGCCGGGGAGCTTGATTAAAAATTATACTTGAAAAATTAAAGCGAGACAAATCTGATGAACTTCTATCATCCTCGGTTGGAATACGGAACATGATGAAAAATAAAATAATCGGCGGCATTGTATCGGCATTAATGCTCGGTTTTGCCGGCCTCTACTGCGCAAAGGACGACGTGGCCATCACCAAGGATACCTACGGCATCATCACTAAAGGCTATTCCGCATTGAGAATCGAACCCATGGTATTTGCCGGTATAATCATCTATCTCGGTAAGGGCGAAAGCGTTGAAATAGCCGAACGCTCCAGGGAAAAAAGCTGGGTGGGCAAGATGAACGACTTCTGGTACAAAATTAAAACAAAGGACGGCACCGTTGGATGGGTGTTCGGCGATAATATTATAATCCATTCATCGAAAAGCAAGGTCACTATGGACAAAATAGCCTCGGATTTCATGGAGCGTGAGGCGCTTCAAATAAAAAAATACCTTGCCGGGAAATGGTGGAGCGTCAACAAATTCGGCGACTTCACCAATCACTGCCTTGAACTATATGAGAACAACAAATACCGCTCATATCAGAGGGAACAGGAAAGCCGGGCTATCGTCGGCAGATACCGGCTCGATTTTAATAGAAATGAAATCATATTTTCCTCGGGGACTTCATTCAGGAGCAACCTTGATCTGCTCAAACGCGGCAATGAATATGAAATAAAAAAGAATATAAAGGAGCGCGAACTTCGATTTGCCAAAATCGGCTTGGAACTGCCGCCGGAACCGGTGCTGACAACAAAAGAAAATACTAAAAAGCCTTGAGCCCCGAATGGGAATCCGACTTAATAAATACCTGGCGAATTGCGGACTCGGCTCCCGGCGAAAGGTTGAAGCGTTCATAACCGAGGGCAGAGTAACGATAAACGGTGCTCGGGCCGCACGTACCGGAACGGTTCTTGAGCCGGGAGACGTCATAAGGCTGGACGGAAGACTCATCGCGCCGATGCAGCACTCTTACCTGATGCTCAACAAACCCCGGGGATATGTGACCACCCTTGATGACGAAAAAAACCGAGCCACGGTCATGGATCTGATACCTCAGAAATACCGGCAAGCGGGCGTTTATCCCGTCGGTAGGCTTGATAAGGATACCGAAGGTCTCCTTCTGTTTACAAACGACGGGGATCTTGCATATCGATTGACCAGGCCCGATTATGAGGTGCCCAAGGAGTATGTGGCGGAGATTGATCGACCCCTTGCCGCTGCTGACAGGGATAAAATAATTAAAGGGATCTATATTCACCAACTGCATATAAAAACAAAACCGGCGCAGGTCCGCTTGCTGGATGATTCAGGCAGGCGCGTTCAGCTGGTCATTCGTGAAGGTAAAAACCGGCAGATCAGATATACCTTGATGAATCTCGGTTATAAAATCAGGCGGCTTGACAGAACAGCGTACGGCACATTAACTCTTAAGAAGATCAAAAGAGGATCATGCAGGGTTTTAGCTCAATACGAGATATGTTCAATAAAAAAAATGGTGGGCTTACAGGGGACAGCATCGTCAGCGCCATCTACTGCTTTTTCTTTGAAGAAAAATACTCCCGGGCGTCGTCGATAGTTGAGAAGATCTTAAAAAAAGTATCAAGCTGAGCGATATAAAAAAGCTGTAATATTTTCGAACTATTGCAGACCGCGATCATCTCGCGGTTATTTTCCTTTAGTTTTCTACTTATATTTATTAAAACGCTGAGTCCCATTGAATCAATATAGTTAAGATTGTGCAGATCCAATATTATATCGGGGAAATTAAGCTCATTTAATAGGTTATTAATGCCCTCTGATGCTTTGGGAGTCGTCATGAAATCTAATTCCTCGATTTTAAATTCCATTATTGAATACGTATCAAAGTTGAGGGCCTGTATCATAACACGACTTTTTGGACAACCCCACTTATAAAGATAAAAAATACCACTTTTTTTATTATTAGACTTGTTGCTAAACTCAACAATCAGTGATTTTTACCTTCACCGCCTTCGGCGGCAGGGGTAAAAATGAATAATTATAATTAGTTATGCAGCAACTCTATTTCTTGGTGTGGATTGCTCCGTAACCCACATGACTAACTAATAAAAAACCCACTAAGACAGTATACGTATGAGAGTTGAAGTAATCAAGAAAAAAATTAATTACCTGAAACCATCGCTTCCGGCGTATGCGGGGTGATTATCCGTGATTCAGATAAATATTTTCTTATGCTGCGGTCAAACCTTGTCGAAAGTTAATTAAGATACAGGTATAAAGGTTTTATAGAAGTTTCCTTATTTCGAAAAAGTTTAATGGTTTAAGGTCTTGGAAATGCAAAATATAGATTTTTATGAAAGAAAAAATATACGCATCGTACCGCCGCAAATCAATACGATTGATCCCGAATACTACCCGCGGCTGGCCCAGAATACTCCCCGGGAAGCCGAACGTATAAGAAAAAAAGCGACCCGTGCATTTTTTTTAATATCATCCCTCTGTATCGTATCATTTACGATAGGGATAATCATCGGAATTAAATTTTCAGGCGGCGCGCAGCGTGAAATCGTCGATAAAAAAACGTTCAATGCGATGACGGAAATCGGAAATAAATTCTCGAATTTCATCAAAGAGAGACCCACGGAAACAGGGGCCCGCGAAAATCCTTTCCCCAAAAAGAGTTTTCCCTATGTGGTGAAATTACGGACGGAATACGATCATGCCGCGTCGCAGAAAATTGCAGCCTTTTTGAGCCACAAGGGCCATACGGTCATTCTCACAAAAAATAACGATAACTACAGCATCTATATCGGCCCCTATAAGAACGCCGGCGATGCCGAAACCGCACTGAAAAAAATTTCCGCCTATCAGAAATATTCGCTTGCAGAAAATATGCGGATTATAAAAAGGTAACATCACTGTTTTTTGTGCACCCCCTCCCTCTTTCCCGTAATCCGGACATTCCAGGAAGGGATTATTATTTTTTGGAGCACTCTTTTGAAAACCGCTGGTGTTATCAGAAAGGCAACAACGGATGATATCGATTCCATATTCACTATAATCAAGTTCTATTCGGACGGCGGTATCATCCTGGAAAGAAGCCTGAAGGATTTAAAATCATCGCTTTATTATTTTTATGTGGCGGAAATAAGTCAAACGATCGTCGGCACTTGCTCATATTACGATTACGGCGGCCATTTGATGGAAATCCGGTCGCTGGGGGTTAAAAAAAATTTTCTCCGCCAGGACATAGGATCCGCACTCATAAAGCGGGTTATTCAGGACCTCTGCGCACTCAATAAACCGAAGATCTTCGTCCTTACCTATACGCCGGAATTTTTCAAGCGGAACGGTTTTTCGATAATATCAAAGAACACCCTGCCGGAGAAAATCTGGAAGGATTGCGTTACCTGCAAGAATATCGATACCTGCAATGAGATCGCCCTTGAATACAATTGCCAGACGGGAGAATCCGGATCAGTCGGCCTTTGATACGACCTCGAAACCATCAAGGATCTTTGTTATCATCTCGGTGTTAACCTGATAGTTAGCCTCGGAGGTAATGAGCCTGATGCAATAGCTGAAACGCCCGTTGGTGATGATTCCTTCCGCGCCCTCGTATCTCGCCGTACCGGATTTCTTGAAATGATAGATCACCCTCGTCTCGGATTCCAGAAGCTTCTTCCGCTGCAGATCGTCAAATCCGAGGTTGTATCTCCACCTCTCGATCGCCTGCGCAAGGTCCTTGAACGGCACTGAAAATTTTTCGCTGTCCACTGCAAGCAGCATGTCATACCTGCCGTTTGAGCCCGCGCTTGATTTCATATCAGGCTTCCAGATTCCCATGAGCAACCCGGAATACCGGTAGCCGGCGCCCGCTCTTTCCATTACCCTGACGACCTCAAGCTCGGCCGGCACCTGAAACGAATAGAGCATCCGGTCGTTTATTATTGTTATAAAAGAATTCCGGCGAAACAGTATGAGCGCCGCCGACTCATCGAGGGCGGAGTAGCGCGTACCCTCCCGCTTTTTCAAGGAATTTACCATCTTTGCAGCCTGCGCCTGAGCGTCGTAGATTCTGTTATTGTCCGCCGGCAGGGCGAGTATCGACTTCAATACCGACAAGCCTTCGGTTAAACGGTGATCATTGATGAGGGTAATGCCGTAGTGCAGGTAGTAATCAATACCCTTGGCTGAAACCGGCTTGTAACGATATTTCCCGACGTCGGTTATCCGTATCTTCCCCGCCTGATCAATGAAGTAGGTGTTCCCCTCCCTGTCCTTGAAATATTTCCATTCAGGCATCTGGGATTGGAAGAAAAATGATCCCAAAACGAGAATCATGATCAGGGAGGGTTTCCGCGCAGCAGGCATGATTACAGGATCTGAAATAATATTATTCCGCACAAAATGATGAGCCCCACCACAATACCCATGACGTATATCATCCAATTGTCTATCGGCAGCTTCTCGCGCCGTTGTTCCTCGGGAGGGCTGTCAAGCATGATTTTAACATTTTCTCCTTCATAAATTTTAGCCAGTACTCCCTTGGCCACAAAGGCGTACAGAATATAACCGCTTTTAGCGACAGGCACCTTCGTCTTAATCCTGCCGACTATGGGAAGCCTCTGGCCGTCCGGATCATAGGCATTGAGCAGCCGTATGATTTTTTCCGAGACCGCGTCCTTGCCGGGCAGCAGCACCTTTATTTTATCCCCGGTATTTAATTCACTGATATTTTTCCCCTTCACCGGCGCGAGAACCGCCGCACCGTCAATAACATACTTCGCTTCGCTTTCAATCTGTGTTATTCGTTCATCTTCCGGGACAACGGGAATCTCCTCTTGGGCACCCCCCGGGACATCAACGGGAACGCCGGCTAATTCCATTGCAAGAGAGCTCATGGTTTCAAATGCAATCTGGCACTTTACCGCATCACTATTCAACGATTTCGATATTATCTCATGGAGGGTATTCGTCAAATCTTCGAGTTTTTGATCCTTCACATCCGGAAAAACATCGTAAGCGACAAATGAATCGATAAGAAAATAGGTGAAGTTTTCGGAATCGACCATATCAGGGCCCTGTTTATATTCCGTGATGTCCTTGTGCAGGGTTTTCCAATTGTCGAAGATCCTTGTTTTGTCAAACAGAGAGGTTTTTGAAGATATGATGGAGGTAACATTGGAGATATATTCATGGATATGGTTAAAAAACGCGAGAAAAATACCGGAGTAATTCTTCTCCTCTATGAGAAATCTTCCTTTTACGACGATAACATCAAGATACTGACCCGCGGCCATCTCTTTGGCCCTATTTAAATCCTGATCGGTATACTTGAGCGCTACCTCAATAAGCTTTGATGTTTCGTTCAATGAATCATTCTGTTCGGCCATCTGAATATTCCTGATCCGCGGAAAAATATTTTTCCAGAATTTCGTAGCGTTTATGCGGGCTCATGTTGATTAATTTCTTCACCCCTTGCAGCATTCTCGTTTTGTACCGGAGAGATGTTTCCATGCTATAATATCCGTCCTTTTTCAGGCTGTCAATCATGACACTCTTTTCCGGCGGAATAGTGAACCCCAGAAGGGGCCCCAACACGACTATCAGATTTTCCGGAGACAGGTATTTGATGGATATCTTGGCGATGCCCATTTCAAGACGGCTGAGCATCCGATAATTCCGGAACTTTTCGACGGGCATATCAAAAAATCTTTTGGGGTTATCCGCAAGCAACAAGACAATGGAATGATCCTCTTCGGATACAAAAACCTTGATATAGGTATAGTTTGATTTGTACGATGACAGCAATCCATACAGGCTGTCATCCCTTCTGCCTAAGATATTTTTTTTTGGCACCCTCATCCCCGGCTCAAGCTTTTCGTACAATGTACTCCCGAGACAATATAACTATACCGACAGAAAATTTCCCTCTCCATTCTTTCTGACGGCCCGCATTGCGTGAAGCTCCTCCAAAATCCTCTTCACGGCATGCGGCGCCAGTCCGGAAAAGCGTACAACGTCGTCAGTCGTGGCGGATTTATTAATTCTAAAGAATTCAACAATATCCTTTTCTTGATCAGACAGCGGACCGATGAAAAACACATTATTCTGGCAGATATTTTCAGTAATGACAACAATTTTTTTATTTTTGTGGATTGAATATGACCGCAGCACAAGGTCTATATTGATTTCAGCGATTACTGAAAAATTCCTCAATTTTATATAAAGGACCTTCGGCGATTCCCGTGCATCGAGGAGGAGTTTTACGAGCATCTCATCAATGAACGATGAATCGATCACCTTGATGCCGGTAAAATCCAAAACAAGGGTCCCGCCATCTTCGACCGTCTGCGCCGCGCTGCGCAAGTATCCGTACATCGTGCGTCCCACCGGCCTGGTGATCAGATCCGGCGGCTTGCAGCCCAGCTCTTCAGCCTTTTTGAAAATATTGATGACCATAATTATTAATTAGACTTGTTGTATGACTACCTCAAATGTCATTGCGCGGAGCGCCAGCGACGAAGCAATAAAATTCCCGGATTGCTTCGCTACACTCGCAATGACAGTGTGTTTTGCAATAAGTCTATTATTAATCTATCCCATTAATGATATCGAGATCTGCGTGCCGTTAAAGTCGGTCAGATCGTTTTTTAAAAATAAAAACGAAGGGCCGGCTTTCTTTCTGTGGTACAGCGTCGATACCGATGCGTTACCGGAACGGATAAATATAATCCCATTCAGCTTTTTCACGATGGCGTTTACCTGGCAGAGGCCGTAGCCGAATTCCCGCTTGCTTGAAATGGGCGTTGTCAGGGCAAGATCTATCAGGTGCGCGGGAGAATCATATGCTATTGCGCCGGAATTTTCAAAGCTTCTTTTGATTCCGATGCCTGAATCGCCGATTGACAGCCTCACGATATTCTCCCTTCCTATGGAATAGGTCTGCATCGCGCAGTATCCGGAATCCAGGCTGTGCTCGTAAATATTCTGGCATATCTCGGAGATGACGGTGACAAAGTAATCGGTTATATTGTCTGAAAGCCAGCGCTTCAGTATATGCTCCGCCCTTTTTCTGAAAACGCCCACAATATTCTCGATAGCCTCCACGCTCTCCCGCTCCTTATTGGAAATCTCGGTTATCTCAAGAACCCGCCTGCTGAAAGAGCTTCTCTTGAGGAGAAGCCTTTCACTTAACGTATCGGCGGTGTCAAACGCCCCGGCTTTGAAAAAATCCATCCGGCGGAGATACTGATGAATAGTGACCGGAATATTCGTTAATTTTAATTTGTTCCCGCTTTTCCGCAGATAATTTCTCCCCATCAGTAACAGCGAGAGCATGGAATAGGGCTCAATAAAGGAGATTCGTGAAAGGTTCAACTCCCTGCAGCTTTTAAATATTTTTCCCTGCAGATCGATGATATATTCAAAATCATACGGATCCCTGAACCTGTTCGGTGCTATTAATTCCGTGCTCTCCGGCATACATCCCTCATTCCATGATCGGTAGAATTTCAGCGGGGCTGTATTATTATAATTGAGCGTACCAAAGCAAAAAAGGCGAACATACGTTCGCCTTTTTTATCGTCTTGTGTGCGGGAATTCTAATACATTCCCCCCATACCGCCCATCCCCGGAGCGGCGGGCATCTGCGGCTTCTCTTCCTGCTTCTCGGTAATCAGAACCTCGGTGGTGCAGAGCATTCCGGCGACCGAGGCGGCGTTCTGGAGCGCCGATCTTACGACCTTCGCCGGATCGATGATGCCGCTCTTCATCATATCGACCCATTCAAGCTTGGCTGCATCAAAACCGACATTCTCCTTTTCCGTCTTTGCTTTTTCAACTATAACGGATCCCTCCAGGCCGGCATTCATGACAATGAGCTTCATCGGCTCTTCAATAGCCTTCAGGACTATTTCCGCCCCGATCTTCTCGTCCCCGTTGAGCTTCCCGATCATTGATTTGACGGTTTCCTGCGCGTTAAGAAGGGTTTTTCCGCCGCCTGCCACGATCCCCTCTTCAACCGCTGACCGCGTGGCGGAGAGCGCGTCCTCGACGCGGGCCTTCTTCTCCTTCATCTCTATCTCGGTAGCGGCGCCGACATTAATAACCGCAACGCCGCCCGCCAGCTTGGCCTTACGCTCCTGGAGCTTTTCAATGTCGTAATCGGAAGTCGACTCCTCAATCTGCTTCTGGATCTGGGCGATCCTCCCCTTGACATCCTTCTGGGACCCCGCGCCCTCGATGACGGTGGTATTCTCCTTATCCACAATGATCTTCTTCGCGCGTCCCAGCATATCCATGGTCGTGTTTTCAAGCTTCATGCCGAGATCCTCGGAAATCACGCGGCCGCCGGTGAGAACGGCAATGTCTTCAAGCATCGCCTTTCTCCGGTCGCCGAATCCGGGAGCCTTCACGGCAACGCAGGAAATGGTCTTCCGCAATGTGTTGACGACGATCGTGGCCAGGGCCTCACCCTCGACCTCCTCGGCGATGATCAAGAGCGGTTTACCGGCCTGGGCGACCTTTTCGAGCACCGGAAGGAGATCCTTCATGGTGGATATCTTCTTGTCATGGATCAGCATATAGGCGTCCTCGATGACCGCATCCATGGTCTCCGGATTGGTCGCCATGTACGGAGAAATATACCCGCGGTCGAACTGCATCCCTTCAACGACTTCCAGATGCGTCTCGATCGATTTCGCCTCCTCGACCGTGATGACCCCGTCCCTACCCACTTTGTCCATCGCGTCCGCTATAAGGTTGCCGATCTCCTCGTCGTTGTTGGCGGAGATCGCGGCGACCTGGGCTATCTCCTTCTTGTCGTTGATCTCGCGGGAGACGGATGCGACATAACCGACCACGGACTCTACAGCCTTGTCGATGCCGCGCTTAAGGCTCATCGGATTCGCCCCGGCGGTGACGTTCTTTAAACTCTCCTTGTAAATAGCCGCAGCCAGTACGGTGGCGGTGGTTGTGCCGTCCCCTGCCACGTCGTTCGTTTTCGTGGCGACTTCCTTTACCATCTGGGCGCCCATATTCTCAAACGAATCTTCAAGCTCGATCTCTTTCGCCACGGTCACGCCGTCTTTGGTGACCGTGGGCGCGCCAAATTTCTTATCAATCACCACATTTCTTCCTCTCGGCCCAAGGGTCACCTGCACGGCATACGCCAGCTTGTTAACCCCCTCAAGTATGGACCGACGGGCTTCGTCGCTATACTGTAAAATCTTTGCCATTTCATTCCTCTCTTTTGTTAATGATTTATTCTCTTTTTTGATATGTCGTCATTATTCAACGATCGCCACTATATCACTCTCCGACAGTATCAAATAATCCTTTCCGCCGTGCTTTACCTCTGTGCCCCCATACTTGTTGAACAGAACGATATTTCCGACCTTCACGGTCATTGGAATGAGATCTTTCCCGTCGCGCCTCCCCGCGCCGACAGCAATAACCTTTCCTTCCTGGGGTTTTTCCTTCGCCGTATCAGGCACATAGATGGAGCCGACTTTCTCCTGTTCCTGTTCAATTAATTCAATGACGACACGGTCGCCAATAGGTTTTAGTGCCACTTCAATCCTCCTTATAAAAATTGAAATTATTATTGTAGCTAATCAGCATGTTATGAAAAATGAACATTATAATATAATGCTGATATAAATTCCCCCCGGTAGCCAAGGCTACCGGAAAAATTATTAATCATTATTTTTATAATGTTATATTTTATCAGACATACTGAATAGTTGTTTCTTTTTTCCTCTATTAGCAAGAAGAAAATTTTTAGTTATTTAAGAGAGCTACTTCATAAACCTATTTATAAAAATATCAACTATATACACTCCCTCCCGTATGCAGTTGTCGGAGAGTATTGTTAGCACTCATTTAAATGAGTGCTAACAATTACATTAATATATATTCCCTCGTAATTAATCAAGTCCAATTTTTCATAATTAGCAATTATTATTGCTAATTATTCTAAAATAAACTTAAAAATAGCAACTATTCAGCAAATTTCATAATTTAAACATTTGACTTGTTGCGAAACTACTGCCTCCCGCACGAAAAAGCCCCTGCGGGGGGCTTTTCAAGGCCGGCTTTGTTGAAACGTCCTGTTTCATGCCGGGTGCGGCCAGTGCTTTCTCTTTTTCTTGAATAATTTGATAAAATAGAGAAAAAAACCGGTTATTATGTAAACCGCTGCAAGGACAAAAACCGACCACATGCTGAAAAAGGCAATAAGCAGAATAGCGCCGATCACCGTTAAAACCAGGAATAATTTCCCTTTCCGGTAAATCAGTGCGGGTGTTTTGCTGTAGTCGATTCTGGAAACCATCAGAAATCCGACCAGTACATAAATCGGGACGAATGCCTCGATAGGAAATTGCACCGTGAATTTGACCAGGAACATAAAATCCGGCGCAGCCAGAGCGGGAATGGAAGATACAAGCAAAGCTGCGGCCGGGGAAGGGAGCCCGTTAAAACCGATATGATCGTCTGAGGCTGCGGTTATATTAAACCGCGCGAGCCGGTATATTGCGCATATCGGATAAATGAGCGCGATCAGCATGCCCGAATCAATGAACAGGCCGCTCTGCGGAAGCCGGGATAGATACGCCTGATACGCCAGGACCGCGGGCGCGATTCCGTACGCGATGCCGTCTGCGAGGGAATCAAGCTGCACCCCCACCGAGCTTTCCACGCGCATGGCCCGCGCCACAGCCCCATCCACCGCGTCGAAGAGCGAACCGATGCACACCAGAATCCCGGCCAGGGCAAGCGATTTGGCGTCTCCCCTGCTCGCCAATATTATGGCGAAAAAACCCATCGTCATATTCGACATGGTGATGATGTTCGGAACTATCGATTTCTTTTTAACGATAAAATTTCCGATGGCCTGCCTTGTCTTTGAAGAACGGCCTCCCTTGGCCTTGCGCTCGCGGCGCAAGAGATGCCGCGCCCCCTTGATTCCCAATCCTTTTCCCTGACGCTTTTTAGCCATGTGCTCACCCTGAGAATAGAAATTGAATCTAAGAAAATAGCATTGAAATAATATAAAATACAGAGTGTCAATAAAAAAACTACCGCGACCGGCCTCATCGGTCGGTCCGGATCCGCATCTTCTCCCGGTGGCGCTCAAGCGCCAGATCGATCAGGATATCGATGAGTGCAGGGTATCCTATGCCGGAATGCTCCCACAGCTTCGGGTACATGCTTATTCCGGTAAAGCCGGGGATCGTATTAATTTCATTTAAATAAAACCTGTTGCCGTTCCTTTCCAGAAAAAAGTCGACGCGCGCCATGCCGCTGCAGCAGAGTACCCGGTAAGCATTGACGGCCGTCGCGCGGATCGAATCTGAAACCGCCGGATCGACATCGGCGGGGATGACGAGCCTGGCTCCGTCCGGATCAAGGTACTTGGACTCATACGAATAAAACTCATGACGGGGGATGATCTCGCCGAGAACCGAGGCCCGGGGGACGCCGTTGCCCAGAACCGAGCATTCGATTTCACGTGTGTCGATTCCCTGTTCTATTAGAATCTTGGTGTCGTACCGGAAGGCAAAGTTAATCGCCTGTTCAAGCTCATCATGGCTTTTCACCCTTTTCACGCCGACCGATGAGCCGGTGCGCGCAGGCTTGACGAACAGGGGCGATGCGGCCAGATTTTTCACGGCCGACTCGATTATACGGGCCGGCCCGCCGGACCATTCGGCCTGCGACACCGAAAGCCACGGCACCACCGGGATGCCGCCGTCCCTGAGCAGCCGCTTGGAGATGTCCTTGTCGATTCCGACGGATGATCCGATCGAATCTGCTCCCACGTAGGGCACCATGGCAAGCTCAAGGAGTCCCTGGAGGGTTCCATCCTCGCAATAGGTGCCGTGCACTGCAGGGAAAACCACGTCAACGCCGACCCTCCTGTCGGCTTCGATATCATGCAGGATGAGCTTGTTGTTCTCCTCAAAGTGGTTCACATACCACCTTCCCTTCTTCTCCAGCTTGAGCACCCTGCCGAAATCAGCGCTCTCGACGATGACCGGCCGGTCCTGGACATACCATCGCCCGTCCCGGTCAATGCCGATGGCGACGATTTCGTATTTTTGGGGATCGAGGGCGGAAACGATCGAAGCGGCTGAACAGAGCGACACGTCATGCTCGCCCGACCTTCCGCCGTAGAGAACGCCCACGCGCAGCATTACGCCTGCTCCGGTTCGATAAAGATCTTATGGATGACCTTGACGGCGAGCTCTGCGTATATATCGTCGATGACGCAGGAGATGCCGATCTCCGAGGTGGATATCATCTCAATATTGATGTTCTGCTCGGAGAGCACCTGGAATATCTTGCCGGCGACGCCGTACGACGAAAGCATACCCACGCCCACCGCAGACACGATGGCGATGTTCTGCTTCGAATCGAAGCCGGTGGCGCCGAGCTCCTGTTTGAGGCTGTCGCACAGCCTCATGGCCTTGTCCAGATCGCTCTTCAATACCGTGAAGGATATCGAGGCCTTGTTGTCCTTCCCGGTCGATTGCACGATCATATTGACGTAGATCCTGTTCTCGCCCATGAGGCCGAACACCCTGGCTGCAATCCCGGGGCGGTCCGGGATATCCCGGATGGTTATCTTCGCTTCGTCCCGCTTCGCGGTGACGCCGCTTATCACGTACTTCTCCATCATCTCCTCCTTGGGCATTACAATGCTCCCCTCTTCGGAATTGAAGCTCGAGCGGACATGCAGGCGGATATTGTGCTTCTTGGCGAATTCGACCGAGCGCGAATGCAGCACCGCGGCTCCCAGCCGGGCGAGCTCGAGCATCTCATCATAGCTTATCTCTTTCAATTTGGAGGGCTGGGCCACGATGCGCGGATCCGCGGTGTACACGCCGCCGACATCGGTGTAAATCTCGCAATCCCTGGTGCCGAGCACCGCGGCCAGAGCCACGGCGGAGGTATCGGAGCCGCCCCTTCCCAGGGTGGTGATATTCTCCTCGGTATCTATCCCCTGAAATCCGGCGACGATGACCGCCTTATTTTCTTTAAGGGACCTCGAAATTCTTTCGGTAGATATGCTTTCGATCTTCGCCCGGGTGAAATTCCCGTCGGTGAGAACCCTGATCTGGGACCCGGTATAGGATATCGCGTCGATTCCGATCTCGTGCAGGGCCATCGCGAGAAGCGAGATGGACACCTGCTCGCCGGTCGACAGGAGCATGTCCATCTCCCTGCTGCTCGGGGTTGCGGTGATCTTGGAGGCGAGGGCGATGAGCTCATCCGTGGTCTTGCCCATGGCGGACACCACCACCACGACCGAAAAGCCCTTCATCACGTAGCTTTTGATCCTGGCGGCAACCGCCTTGATCCGCTCGGGCGTGGCAACGCTCGTGCCGCCGTACTTCTGCACCATGATGTTCAAATTTGGCATAAGGTGTCCCCGAATCGAGATTCGGAGATTAATTAAGAAGGATCGCTGATGCGGTCAATTAAATTATTGAGGAGAGGGAAAAATAAATGAAATTATGGGAAATTAATACTCGTATTATTCAAGGGATCTTTTCCCGCTCCCCCTATGGATACCGTGACCGGATTGTTGGCATAGGGGGTAAATGCGCCGTCTGTGTAAAGCTGGCCGTATGTCGGCGCTCCACTGGATATGTACAGATCATAGCTCCCGGGCATCACATTCTCAATGCTGTAGGACTGGCCGGCTTCCACCCAGACCGCAAGCTGCGGGATCTTGAAACCGCCCACCTCTCTCGCGTATTCGTCCCATTCGGCGGTAAACGCCGGCGTTGTTGCGCCTGTTCCTCCGGCAGCACTCGAGCCGTCAAATGAAGCACAGTCAGGATCAGGCGGAGGATTATTGCTCCAGGATGTCGGGAACTTCTGGTTCCAGTCGTATTTGAACTTCTCCAGCCTGAGCAGATAGTCCAGATATGCTGATATTTCCTTGCCCAGGTATTGGCCCGGAGCCCGGGGCATGTTGCAGGGGTTGGCCTGCCGCAAATTGCCGGGCGCCGGGATCGTATAATTGGCTATAGACGCTGCGTTTGGAATGGCGATCACATGAGCAGCCACTCCGTTATTCGTGCCTCTTATAGAGCCGGCCAAGCCGGGAACGTACGAACGGGCGACTGTATGGAGATTGCCGCCAATGGTTGTCTCATCAGGCTGTACATCCTGAAGCCAGTCGGAAAAGCCATAGTAGTGTATATAGCCGAAAATATTATTATTTTTGTTTTCAACTTCAAACTTCTTGATGAAATTCTTAACAACGAAGCGTATCTCCAGCACGGTATAGGGATATTTTTTATTGAAGATCATGCCCACCGGCGTGTCCTCGAGGCCTATTATGATCGGAAAAACCCTGTTGTACAAATAGCTCTCATACCGGAGGGGATCATAAATGGAATACGCCTGAAACTGATTGAAATTAAAACCGGGAACCGGCCTTTCGGTAAAGGTATCCAGGTAGGTCAACGGGCTCCAGGTTGATTGCGGGAGCCACTTTATCGCACCGTCGAAGAGCATCTTGCGCACATATATCAACAGGGCCGGGTATTGCGTCGTGGGCACGTCGTTATTCTCGAGGATTACGCCGGTGCCGCTGAAAAAGGGCTCGCCGTCGCTTAAGCCCATGGCAAAGGTCTGGCGGATATTGGAGAACTTTTGTTGATGGCCTTTTACATCCAGAAGTCTGAGCTCGGATACGTCCAGCATGAAGGCCGAAGGGAATACGTCCCCTGCGGGGCTCTGGACGATAACAACAGAGTCGTCCTCCACAAGTGGGTCATTCGCTCTTAAAACAGGAATGTTCCATGGCTGGGGGCTGTTAGATTCATACGTGCCCTTGATAACCACTACGAGCCTGTTCGTCTCCAGCTCGCTCAGGAGCGGCATGTCCCCGCATCCGGCGGCCGACAAACAGAAGAGACTCGCGATAATTACCATCTGCTTGTATAATTTCATATTACAACCGCGCAAATATTAAGAATGATATGCTAAAATCTTGATGGTATTTGATAATCTCTTGCAAAGACGGTAAAAACCCCTTCCCTGACCTCTCCGACCTCTTCCTGCTCACCCCACTCCACCTTGGAGAGGGGTAAGCAGGAAGAGGCTAATTCCGCGGAAACCATCTCCTCTCTTCCAAGCTTAAATAGGAGAGGGTGCGCAGCGCGCGGGTGAGGTCAGTCTTTGCGAGAAATATTACCCAAAAGCTTAAAATCATATATTAAAATAAAGCTGGATGCCGGAATTCAGAATATGGCCTCCGTTTTTCGAGCCCTTGATAAAACCTTCGTAAATATAAAAATAGTCCATGCGCAGGCCGATATTGAATATCCTGCCTGCGGGGAATGATACCTCGAATCCGCACATGAATATCGGGTCCCAGTTACCCACATTGTCGGGCTTGATATGCACGTACCCTGCGCCCGCTCCTCCCTTG
Organism: Spirochaetes bacterium RBG_16_49_21; assembly: GCA_001829495.1. Classification (GTDB taxonomy): domain Bacteria; phylum Spirochaetota; class UBA4802; order UBA4802; family UBA5550; genus RBG-16-49-21. Next base: position 49,442 of record MIBJ01000055.1, read on the forward strand.
AACTGGAATCTTATCGGGAAATCAATGGGAAGCTGGAAAAGAAGATTCCCGTAAACCGGGATGAACTGGAGCTCGTTCACGCCCTGTGACTTAAACTGCTGATACGATGAATCCACGCCGAATTTTAAATACTGGTACGGAAAGGTGAACCGGGCGAAAATACCCCCGCCCAGCGCGGTCTCGACCCTGCTCGCGGTGGGTCCCAGCGGCGTTATAATCCCGCCCCAGCCCCCGATCTGAGGCCTTGAAAAATAATCCTTTCGTTCCCGGTACGCGAATGCATCCGTACAACAGAGCAGAATAAGAGCGCTGATTATCGCATAAATAATGCCAAGTCTCTTCATACACAACTGGTTTGGTGAGTGATTCGTGGTTATATATATTGTTAATATTTAATCTTAAAACAAGAACTAATACAACATTTGAAACTCATCGCCGGTAAAAAGTTACAGGCGCCAGACTGCACTGAATAAAAATCACGTATTTATGTCAATTAAATAATGCATTGTGATAATTAGACTTATTGCAAAACTCAAACGCGGACTCTCGGTCTTCAAGGCGGGGCTCGTACTCGACTCTCATGAGATACAGACCGTACGGGGGGGCGGTTAATCCGCTTAACTCGCGGTCACGGCCGGCGATGATTTCTTTTATCGATTCCGGATCGCTTTTCTTTTTGTTCATCTCAACCATCGTGCCGACGATTATCCTCACCATATGGTGCAGAAAAGCGTTTCCCGCGATGTCGATCATTATAAGGTCGCCGTCCTTCCGGATATCCACTTCTGTAATCCGCCGTACCGTGCTGACGTTCTTGGATTCGCTCTTTTTGCAAAAAGAGGAAAAATCCATTTCCCCGATAAGATGCCGGGCCGTTTCTATCAGGTATCCGCAATCAAGCCGCTCGTGCACCCACATCGCCCGGTACATCATGAAAGGCGTTCTCATCGGATTGTTATAGATGCAGTATCGATACCTGCGGCCCACGGCACTGAACCGGGCGTGGAACTCCTTATTTACCCGGTAGGCGTTCTTCACCGCTATGTCGCGGGGAAGGATGCCGTTCAAGCCGATGCAGATCTTCTGAAGATTCGCGTCCTCCGGCGCATCGCAATGAACCACCTGTCCCATTGCGTGGACGCCGGAATCGGTTCTCCCTGAAGCAGTGACCCTCGGGGCGACCTTTAACAGAATCCGTATCGCTTTTTCAATCTCTCCCTGTACCGTCCTGCCGCCCTTCTGGATCTGCCACCCGTTGAAGCCGCTCCCGTCATACTGCACAAGAAGCGCTATCCTTCCTTCAAGGATCCCGTTTCCTGGTTCCATTCTTCGATCATCGCATTAATTTTATCGTACAGATCGCGGGTCTTATCAAGCAGATCGCTCGGTCTGGTCTTCGATGTTTTGCCCGCGCCGAACAACCTGCTCAGGTATCGCTTGCACTTGGCGAAATTTTCCATTCTCTTGCGCGGATCCTGCTCCTTTGATCCGATCTTCACGGTCAGCACGGCGGTGAGATAGAGGATTCCCTCATATCCCCAGTTCTTGTCCGTATCCGGACCCATGTTGCCGACCGCATCAACCGGCTCTCCGCCGGTCTGCATTATGTCCAAAACCTTTACGTAGGTCTGGAACGCTTTTTTGTAAAAAAATTCCGATATTTTTTTATACGATGATGACGGATCATCAGCCGCAAGATCGCCGAAGAGCCAGGCTGCCCTGAGGGAAGAGAGGGCGATCTTGAAGGTCGGAGCCACCTTCTTGTTGCGGTAGCTGTAGCAGTCCACCGCGAGCAGGTAGGATGCCGCGCCGATCCTGAGTTCACGATCACCATTGAAATCGATCATGCCGAAAAATTTCTTGACGGCGCTTTTTCTGGCTGCGGTCAATTCCCGCAGCTTTTCTATCTCGCCGGGCAGGATGCTGTCAAAATCCTTCGGGTAAGCCGAATAATAACAGCTCGGGCACACGCTGACCACGTATGCGAGAGGGTATATCCTCCCGTATTTTTTACTCACATCATAATTCCTTCTCAGCTCGTCGCTCAATTTCCCGGCTATGAGCCTCCCCCCTCCCGACAGCATATCTTCCCGATGAAACTCAAATGAACATACCGGGCAGACGGAGCTGTTCTTCTGGCGGTAGGTTATTTTTAAATCCTTATCCATATGCTTCTCCAAAATCCGTCCCGAATCGTGACAACTTCACTGTGCAGATTGATTCAAAAAAAATCAATAAAAATTATATTCAGTCTAATACTCTTTAAAATACAGGATAATCTCCCCTCCGGTTGTGAGCCTTGATCCGGCCGCGGGGCTCTGGCCGTACACCATGCCGGAGCCGTGTATTGAATACTGGAGTGAAATCCGCCTCTTCATATCGATGAGCAGCGACAGCGCGTCAGGAAGCCGCATGCCGCTGAAATCGGGCATGGTTGCGCCGTCGAATGCCGCCTTCCGGCTCTGTTGAGCAGCCGGCTCCCGTGCCGGTATACGCTGCTTCTTCACGCCCCGGCTGATGAGGACCCGATCGATGATGCCGGAAAACACCGGCGTGGCGATCTGTCCGCCGGAGAGCTTATCTGCCGGATCGTCGATGACGACCAGTATGCACACGTCGGGCTCCGCACAGGGGGCCAGCCCGATGAAGGAGGAGAGCACCCGGTCGGAATAACCCTTTGCCCTGATGAACTTTTGCGAGGTGCCGGTCTTGCCGGCGACGCAGTAATAGGCCGAGCCTGCCCGCTGCCCGGTTCCGCCGGTCACCACGCCCCGCATCATCTTTATTGCCTTCGCGCTTATGCTCCTGCTCACGACCCTTCCCCTCTTCCTCGGTACAAACCTCCGGATGAAGGCACCGTCCCGGTCCTGTATCGATTCAATTATCGCGGGGGCGATATAGACGCCGCCGTTCGCTATGGCGCAAAATGCGGCAATAAGCTGAAGGGAGGTCACTGAAATCTCCTGCCCGATCGACATTGAATATTTCGACAACCCCGACCACTCGTCCAACTCCCGCACTATTCCCTCGGATTCGGCCGGGAGCTCCACGCCGGTTTTCCGGCCGAATCCGAATCTGGCGAGAGTATCGGAGAATTCCTTCTTCGTAACGGCCTTCATCGCCTCGATAACCCCCACATTGCAGGAATGCCGGATGATATCATTCATGGTGATCCTGCCGTGTACGCCGGTACAGTTGATCCGCACATCGGCGATATCTATAAATCCCTTGCAGGTATAGTAATTATTCACTATCGCCGGATGATGCTCGAGCATCGAAATCAGGGAGATGATCTTCATCGTGGAACCGGGCTCAAACGAATCTATGACGGAAAAATTTCTCAGTGAAAATGAGGGATAGCTGTAGTAAAAATTGGGATTAAAGGCGGGATATTTTGCGAGCGCCAGTATACGCCCGGTGTTTACTTCAACCACGACCACCGCGCCCTGCCGGGCGCGGTAGGTGCCGACGGCTTTCTTGATCTCCTGTTCGGCGCAATACTGTATGTACCGGTCCAGGGTGAGCGAGATAGTGTATCCGAAGCCGTCGCCGTTGCCCGTGGGATTCGAGCCGTGCCGCCGGCCGGAGAGGAGGTCGTCGAAACCGTACTCAATCCCGGCAAGGCCGCTGTTATCGATCCCCACGAATCCGACGATATTCGCCGCCAGCGTTTCATGGGGGTAGACCCGCTGGTATTCCTTTTTAAAATAGAGGCCCGTAATGCCGATTTTCCTGATCCGGTCGGCAAGCGCGTCGTCCAGCTTGCGCCGTATCCATATAAAACGCTTTTTCTTTTTTAATTTCTGCGTAATTGTATCCGCAGGCATCCGGAGGAGGGAGGATAAAGCCTGAGCCGCGCGTTCAGGATTCTCGATCTCCTCGGGATTAGCGAAGAGGGAGCTCTTCTCAACGGAGAGCGCCAGGATATATCCGTTTCTGTCCTTAATGGAACCCCGATGCGTATGAATTTTTTTATCTTCCGATAGAATAATTCTCGTGGAGAAATTAAGGGTGACAAGCCGTATGATAAACAGGAATGTTAAAACCCCAAAAGCAAGACCGGTAAGAAAGACACGCCGTTTAAAAACAGATTGATTCATACAGAACGCAGCGTATTCGTTTTCGCGGCTCCTCCAAAATACTTAGCACCGGCCGCGGGACCGCCGGCGGCAGTCAGCGTATCAGGCCGAATCTGGAAAAGTCAAAATGTAAAATCTGGCTGGTGTTCCAATACAGGAAAAACGCCTTTCCTTTAATCCGATAGATGTCAAGATACCCGAAATAGCGGCTGTCCTGGGAATTCTCGCGGTTATCGCCCATGACGACGACTTTTCCGGGAGGCACGATACCCTGAATCTCGTTGCTCTTGTCCGGCACAAAATTAAAGGTCCGGGTAGCCCCTTTCACGTATGGCTCCTCCATGGCTTTACCGTTTATATAGACCCTGCCGTTCTTGATTGTAAAATCATCGCCCGGCACTGCAATGCACCGCTTGATGTAATCCTTATCCTCGTCATGGGGGGGTCTGAAAATCACTATGTCTCCTCTCCGTATATTCCGGATTCCCAGGAACCAGAGATGCAGCGGCTTTTTCATGAACATCATCTCGGGAATAATGGGGCCGTAGGTGATTTTCTCCACAAAGAGGTGGTCCCCGACTTTGAGCGTATCCTCCATGGAGCCGGTGGGGATATAATACGCCTGGATGGCGTATTGGATGATATGGACTGCCAGGACCAGAGCCACCACAATGGCGTCAACGAAGTCCCAGATCTTCTTGTAAATGAGGGTCCGCCGGGGAGCCATGTCCTGGAATAAGGAAACCAGACTTGCGCGCTCCTGGTCAGGGAGAAGAGCCAGAGGGAAGGAGAGTTTGTCGTATTTCTGCCGTATGAGCAGATTCCCGAGTAAATTCTTTTCTAAATAGCTTATATCGGCGACGGGAATCCTCTTTGCGCCGGATTTATCCTCTACCGTGACGCTTTCGGCAGTGACCAGGATCGATCCGCCCCGGAACCTGATATACTTCACGCTGTTATTCACAAACCGCACGAGGAACAGGGCGGCGGCAAAACCGCCGATAAAATATATCGGGATGCTGGGAGTCTTCACAAAAGGGATCGCCACGGCAATGAACAGGGCAGAATACACGAACAGGATCAGATATCCGATCTGTTTTAAAAAAAATTTGACGCTCTCCTTGCCCGCAATGATTGTAAACTTGGAATCCTCAAGAATTGAACCGTCGAACCGGAGAAACTGAACCATGAATATGCTCCTTTACATCGGGCCAAAGACCGTGTGCAATATATAGTATTACTTCGTATTTTTTGCGTGCTTAGCGTAAATTTTCCAAAAGGGTGCAGGGGCGAAGCCCCTGCAAAAGCCCCCGCAGGGGCCTCCCCTGCGACAGTTGGGTTGAGGGCGAAGCCCTCATTATGCTTTTAATACCGTCATCGCGAGCGAAGCGCGGCGATCTGCTCATAAAATGTATTGCATTTATAACAGCGCGTATATAAAATAGGCCGAACTATGTCCACAACTTTTTTTATATGAAAGAAATAAGCGAAACCATAAAGAAAATGTCCGCCGAGGAGCTTCAAAACCTGGCAGCCCGGCTTAAGCTCAAAACCAAATCGAAGAAGGACCTGATAGGAACGTTGCTCACGGTGACCGGGTTGGATGCCCTTCTTAAGAATTTTGACACGAACAGCCTCAGGGTTCTCAAAGCTGTGTACGCCTCTCCTGAGGGAATCACCTTCGCGCAGATACAGAAGGAGCTCAAAATAGAAATCCAGATTATTGAAAAAATAACCGGCGATCTCGCGCGGAATCTGCTCATCTACCTCATAAAAAACCGCCAGATGCTCAACACCAAGCAGGACAAGGCGTACGGGATCTCCGAAATCGGGGAATTACTCCACCTGACGGATCCGAGAGCCTTGATGGACAGGCTCCATAAAAATTTCCTGAATCTTGAGATGCAGAAACAGATTCATGACCCGAATAAAATCATGCGGGACAAGGACATACGAGAATTACTACAATTCATGGCGGAATCGGGATGTATCGTATCCCTCGATGCAGCGAAGGAAAAACTCCCGCTCCGATTCGCCGACAAAATATTATCATCCCTGCTGCATCAAAACATGATATACCTGTATCACGCGTATCAGCCTGAATTCAACACCTTCCTTATTTTAAGCGAGAAGATAGGCCCCTCTATAGCCGGGATCCCGTATCATGTCCCCGACCGGAAGCATATCCAGGTGCGCAACCGCTATTATCTATTGAACAATCTCCTGCACGCGTACGACGTCATATCCACGTTCGGATTGTTTCTCACAAAACAGATGGAATTCAGGAAAATCGACATACGGAGAATAGCGGATTCCATGCTTCCTCTAAAAGATGTCGACGGCAATGACCTCCCTTCAGAAAATCTGGCCCAGCTTTCCATGTTTCTCCTCAACAGGCTCAAGTGCCTGAAACTGAACAAGGACATAGCCGGCATATCCCTTGCGGAGCTGCGGGACGACCCGGAGCAGCCCTTTGCGCTTTTGATTAGAATTCTGAAATGCGTGGATGATTCCCCCGCCGATGACCCGTCTTTTGCGCCGCCTTTCGACATGCCGTCTTATGAGTTCAGTAAAACAATAATCAAGCTGCTCCATAAGATGAAATCGGTCTTCTACCGCCACGCGATGATCGCCCTGCTCACCAAGTCCATCTCGGAAAAGGATGAGCGATCATACGCAGGCAGCATCATGTATATCAATGATGAGACGGAACGTATCTGGACGGCAATGAATTTTCTATGCATCGCGGGCGTTATCGACGTCACCGCGGACAAGATAACCCTGTCCGATATCGGCAGGCACCTGGCGAATCACATGCTCAAAGCGCATGCGGCGGAACATACAGAGCCCATACGGAAAAGCATTTACATAAATCCCGATTTCACGCTCGTGCTACCGACCCAGGAAATCGCCTCGGACACGCTCTATCACCTAATGACCCACACGGATATCGTGAAGAATGACCTCATACTCAATGCGGTCATCACCCGGTCATCCATCGTGAGGGCACAAAAGCGGGGGATGTCGCTCGCCACCTTCCTCATGACACTGGAATCGAATTCCAAAAACGATCTGCCGCAGAATCTTGATTTCCTGTTGCGCGAGTGGTCGAATCAGACTATCATGGTAAAAATCTCCCATACCATACTCCTGAAGACGAGCCATTCGGAATTCATCGATGAGCTGCTCCTCGGCATCGCCAAAGACGGCATTGTTGAACGGATCTCCGGTACGCACGCGCTCATAAGAAAAGATTATATCGATGAAATTATCAAGATAGCGAGGAAAAAAGACGCGGTCATATCGCTCTTCAACGAGCTGGAAGAAGAAAACTGATCCGCCGGACTACAGCTAATCCTTTGTCACTTCGATGACGTTTTTTACTTTCCAGCTCATGTACTGCTGCAGGGCTTTTATGGTGCTCTCCCTGACGAAAAAGAGCTTGTCGTTCAACTTCACCAGCGCGCCCCGGTAATGGGTATACTTCAACTGATGATCGATCCATCCCAGCAATTCGACCTTCTTCCAGTTAGTCGTTGTCCGGAGGACCGGGAGCTTGCTTAAATAGAGTTCGCGTATCTTGCCGTTCTGCACGGCATCAGCTAATATTGATTCCCATTCCATATTTTTCTAGCGCAGACCAGGTTTAGAATCGTTCATATGCCGGATATTCATTCTCTATGATTCGGAAAACGGCGGTGCCTTACCGCCCGCCGCCCAATTTTGCCCGTAACTCCTTGTTCTCGGAAACGAGCCGCTTGATCTCCTCGGACAACTGCCGGTTATGATCCTTGAGCCGTGAGATCTCCTTATGAAGCTCGATAATCTCGCTCCGTGAGAGCTCTTCAACCTGCTCCCTGGCGGTTATTATCTTTTGGGCATCATACAACTCCTTGGCCCCGTAGTCGATAACCGACTCCTGCGCGTGAATCACCTTGTGGGCGTCCATAAGCTCCTTGCGGCGAAGATCGGAAAGCATCTCCTCAGCCTTGATCCGATCCTGCATGTTGAACATATCCATCTGCCGCAGAAGGGTGAAGTCGCGAATCGCCGTGCTCAGATTCGACTGCTCCTTCATGAGGTTTTTTTCATAATTCAAGATTTTCTCAAAAGCGGCCTTCTCCTTGTCCGACTCGAACACGTTCTTCCGGTTAATGTCCATAAGCCCCTCATACGCTTCGATTCTCGTTTCCGCTTCTCTTGAGATGAACCTCATTATCTCGCGGTAGCGCTCGACAATGATCGTTTTTTCCAGAAGAAGCATGAATTCCCGTCGGTTCACCGGCCGGTTAAGGAGTTCCAGATGCATCAGGTTATAACTGAGATTAGTGATTTCCTTTATTTGATTTTTTTTAATCATTAAAAATTTCAAAGAGCTCTGGACCCGCGCGTCTTTTGATATCTGATCAATCAATCTCGCCGGCCCGATATCCAATAGGTCGAATATAAAAATATTGATATCGTCCTCTACGATATTGGCATGATCCAGTCGATAACCCGAAATCAGGTTGAGGGACAGCCCGAGGCCGGTTATGGCGTTTATCAGCTTCGTGCCGGTTTCGTTATCGGTTAAATACCATACGGTAACCTGCTCCATTGTTATATCCCTTGGTACTATAGTAATTTGAAATACAATCCATAGAACAGAAAAATTACAACCATTTTTTTGGATTATCGAAGGAGACACTTCCTTTAAAAAAGTATCTCTACAATCTCTTCTATCTTCTTAATCCCCCTAAAAAACCTCAAGAACTATAGCACCTGCTTTATTATTTCTTTTAATAATGACGTCTGATTCCGTGGTGCCCGTGAGCCTTATGTCCGAGGACCTGAGTTTCCGGAAATCACTCCCATCCAGAAAATCCCGGAGCAGTTCTATCTTGTCGTCCAGTTCTCCTTCCAGATCATCTGTTTTAAAATAGGTTTCCATCAGCCGGTTAAATTCGCTCCGCGCCTCGGTTTCAATGCATCTGTTTTTAAGATGCAGGTTGACTATAACCTCCATGTTCATTGCCTCGCATACGATATATCCCACAAGAATCGGGTGCCTCGTTGACAACGTAAGGAAGTACTTACAATTTTTCCAGTGTTAATTTTTAAAAAATATGCATTTATTATTATATTCCCTCGCTGCCTTCAGCAGCGGGGGAGTGAATTATTTTTCGGGTAAAACTAATGCGCTCACATTTTTTAAGACCCCCCTGTCCCCTCTAATCATTACTCACATCTTTAAATCAAGCCTCACGGCCCCCTAAATCCCCCGGAGGGGGACTTGGAGATTATGTATTATTATGAAGAAATATATTGAA
>MIBJ01000056.1:0-73213 GCA_001829495.1 Spirochaetes bacterium RBG_16_49_21
CAGGCCGCATTAAATAAGGCTTCTGATGTGGTGAGGCCCAGCCCGCCGCAGGCGCGGGTGAGGAGGAGCACGAGGAGGAGAGGGCAGAGCCCTCTTCTCCTCGTAAAGTTGCGCGACCCGCCACCGGGTCACTCACCCCGTGCCGGGTCAATGGCACAAGGCGGCCAACGGTGCTAGCCAAAGCTTCTGAGCTTTTCCTCAAGCTCTCTGACAAGCTCATCAAGCTCCCCGTACAACGCCTCGATCTTCGACCGGGCATCGTGCATCTCTTTTGACAATCGGGAAATTCGAGCGCCGCTCCCGGCGTTTGAGGCCGCGATCATATCGCTGTTCAGGCCGGCGAGATGTTTTTCCCGGGACTCGATCATGTCCTCAATTTCGGAAATCTTAAGCTTGAGCGGGTTTATGATTTTGGACTTGCGCGACAGGATGTCAGCCCTCTGCCTGCGCAATTCCTTTTTGTTTACGCCGTCACGGTCACCTTCCCCGGCCGGGGAAGGTGAGGGGCTCCGTTCGCCTGCCGAGAAGCTCCCCCGCTCATCCTCCCACCCGATCCGGGCAAGAAAGCTCTGATAGGTTCCTTCAAAGACCGATACGCCGCCTGCCTGGAACACCACGAACCGGTTGGCCAGGGTGTGGAGGAACATCTCGTTATGGGTCACTACCATCGCGGCGCCCTCGAACGCGTCGATCGCGGCCAGGAGCGCATCGCTCGATTCCATGTCCAGGTGGTTCGTCGGCTCGTCAAGGAGGAGCAGGTTCGATTTCTGCGCCAGGATACGGGCCAGGAGCACCCTGCTCTTCTCCCCGCCCGACAGCACGCCGATTTTTTTAAGCGCCCTGTCGTCCTCGAACATCATGGCGCCCGCAATATCCCTTGCGCGTTGGCGGTCGCAACCGGCGCTCATGATCTCTTCTTCTATGCTGAAAGATTCGTTCATCATCGAGGTGTTTGTCTGCGCGAAATATCCCATTTTCATATCGTTGTGCGAATTAATGCTCCCGCTCAGGGGGGCGAGCTCGCCGGACAGAAGCTTTAACAGAGTGGTTTTGCCTTTGCCGTTCTTGCCAATGACGCATATCCGGTCGTTCCTTCCTATGGTCATGCTGAAATCATTGATCATATCTTCGCCCGTGTAGGAAAACGACAGGGCGTCAGCGGTCAGAAGCACCTTGCCCGGAAACGGCCGGCAGGAGAACGAAAAATCCAATGACTTGATCCTGGCGAGCCGGTCAAGCTTCTCCTGCTTTTCCAGGGCCTTGATGCGCGACTGGACCATGCCCGCAAGCCGGGCCTTTGCCCTGAACCGGCTGATGAAGAGCTCGGCTTCCCTGCGCTTCTTTTCGTCGTTTATCCTTGTTTTCTCATATATCTCCTCTTCCTTGAGAATCTGTCCGTAATACTTATCAGTGCCGCCTTCGATCTTGCGAAGCTTTTGGCGGTGGATGCCCATGATGTGGGTGGTGACGCTGTCCATGAAGGAGCGGTCATGGGTGATGACCACGAGCTCGCCCTTCCACTGGCGCAGGTATTTCTCCAGCCACCGGATCGACACGATATCCAGGTAGTTGGTCGGCTCGTCCAGCAGCAGGAGCTCGGGCTCGGACACCAGCACCTTTACCAGGTTCAACCGCACCTGAAAGCCGCCGGAAAACTCATCAGGCCGGCGGAGTATGTCCTTCTTCGTAAAACCAAGGCCGGACAGGACCTTCTCGGCCATCCAGGTCTCACCATGCTGTTCGGCGAGTCCCTTGCAGGCCTCCGCCAGCACGCTGTTTTCGGTAAACCTGAGCTGCTGGGTGACGTATCCGACCCGGTAGTTCCGGGGAATCGCCACCTCCCCCGAATCCGCATGCTCCTCTCCGACTATAATACGAAAGAGGGTGGTCTTGCCATGGCCGTTCCGTCCGACAAGGCCGATCCGTTCCCTGGGGTTTATGCTGAAGCTCACTGAGTCAAAAAGGAGCTGCCTGCCGAACGATTTTGTGAGATTGATGACTGTTATCATATTCCGGAACAGTGGGACAATAGTGGGGAAAGGGTCGGAGATATCAAATATTTTTTATACGACCTCAATCTTCGCATCGGGATTGAAAGGGTTTTTTCGGACGGCGATGGAAAAAAGATAGGGATAGATCATTTTAAGGTGCTTCATATATTCGAGCCATTCGAACATTATGAGCTTATACGCCCTGTTTACGTCACCGGCGAGGTGGGACAAGTCGTTCGGAGGCAGCTTCTCGAAAGAAACACGGTGGTGCAGCTCGTCCGCGAGATGGAAGACCGCCCATAAAAGGTCAGTGAACTTGTCGTGTTCCAGCAGATTCGGGTTTTCGAGCATGCGCAGCATGGCGTCGCGATGCTCAAGGAGAAATGTTTTCATCTTCGTCAAGACTTCCCGCGTCAAGGCCACCTCGGGATTGAAGCCGGCAAGAAACCTTCCACACACAGTAAATTTTTTCGTGTCCCACTCCTTATCGATCATCATTTCGCTCCGGAGCACCGGGAGGTTTTTTTCGGTCTCAATAAAAAGCGATATGAGTCCGGTCCCGACTTCGTTGAAGAACACGCCGATTATCATGTTCAGCTTGTTGAGGAGGGCCTCCTTTTCCTTCTTCTGTAAAAGCCGGTCGATTATGAGCATGACCAGGAGCACCTGCACCGGCACGAAGGCCAGGTCCTGGAGAAGGTAGAACAGGGTGTCCTCAGTTTTATGAAATACGATTATCTGAACTACGTATACGGCGAGTGAGGCGATTACGAGTGCCAGTGCGAGTATGAAATACCAGCGGAATCGGGACATTGTTGCACCTTTGCAATCAAAATAAACTTCATGAGGACTTCTGTCAATTTTTTTTAATATGAAATTTATTGACAAAACTTATATCAACCATGAAAATTTTCCATCATGTATAAAACAACAACGCTTCTATCTATCCTGGTATTAATTTCAATAGGCCAACCCTCGCTCGCAATACAAAAAGGCGACTGGGCCTCGCTGAAAAGGGAGACCGCGGAATATTCACAGAAATTGATGCGTAAAAAAAGCCTCAAGGGAATAAGCATAGCCCTTGTCGACGACGAGACCCTTGTTTTCTCCGATGGATACGGATGGGCTGACGAGAAAAAAAAGATCCCCGCGGACACGGACACCGTGTACCAGGTAGGAGCGATATCCAAGATCTTCACCGCGCTCGCCGTGATGAAGCTTTGGGAGAGGGGCATAATAAGCCTTGATGTTCCGTTTCGCCGGTATGTCCCTGAATTCTTAATCGGATCGCGCTTCCCCCGTGCAAAGCCCTTAACACTAAGGACGCTCCTTACGGAGCACTCGGGCCTGCCCTCTGAGATTTTAAAAAACACGTATACGATAACCAGGCCCGTCCCTTTCAATGACTACATGGAAAAAACCTTTGCCTATTTACGGGAGGATTATCTATGCGCGCCGCCGGACACGGTATATGCGAATTGCAATCTTGGCTACGCCCTCCTGGGGTGGCTGGTGCAGAAACAGACCGGTGAGAGCTTCGTGACCTACACCGGCCGCGAGCTCTTCCGGGCTATGGGTATGCCGCGGACAACCTTTTCGCCGGACCGGACGTACGCCAATCTGGCCAAGGGATACGTAAACGGAAGGGAGACGCCGCTCTTATATGTAAATGATCTGCCGGCCATGTCGGCGTATTCGAGCGTTGAGGAGATGGCTAATTTCATAAAAGCAATCCTGGCGCACGGCAGCTTCGGCGGGGAAAGAATCATAAGACCGCGGACCCTGAAAGCCATGATGGAGCCGCAGAATTTGAGGGCGGAATTTGATGCGGATTTTAAGATAGGGCTCGGCTGGCAGCTCGATGGATATGACCTGATTTACAGCGAAAGGCTTCATTATAGCGGTCCCGTGATATGGCGCGCGGGCAATACGGTTATACATAGCGCGATTCTGATGATTTTGCCCCGCGAAAAGCTGGGCGTTGTCGTGCTCTGCAACACGGGAGGAGCCATGAGGGAACTGGGGAATATCGCGCTCAGGTGCATGAACCTCGCCCTGGAGGCGAAGACCGGCAGCCTGATGCGCCGGGAGAAAGAGCCTGCTGCGCCGGAAATAACACTCTCCCCGAAGAGGATGAAGTCGCTTGAAGGCTATTTCGCCTCAGAATATATCGGATTCATATCAATACGATCAACCGGGGAGCACCTGGTGATGAATGTCATGGACCGCGACATCAGGCTCATTCCGCATGCTGACGGGAGCTTTACGCTCAAGTATTATCTTTTCGGATTTATCCCTCTCAACATCGAGATCCTGGCAGACATCAGGTTCACGATAGACGATATCCGCGGTAAAACGGCGCTTATACTGCTGAAAGACGGTAAAAAATATTTCGGCGGAATGAAAATCGACCGGCCCGAGCTTCCCCCGATATGGAAATTACGCGTAGGAAAATATCAAATCATGGATCAGGGGGATGACGTCATCCTGTTCAGGGAGCCGCGGATCATTTTAAAAGACGGCTTCCTCATATTTAAAGCCGATTATGCCTATCTCAAAAACGCGTCCATCATGCTCCCCTTGAGGCCCCTTTCCAGCTCGGAGTGCGTGGTCATGGGGCTCGGCCGCTTCATGGGACAAACCGCGAAATTTACGCAGTCAAACGGAAAAATACGATTCTCCTTTTCCGGTCTGACCCTGGAAAAGATAGAGCCAAATTAAGGCTCACGCTTATAAACCTCCGATATACTCGCCTATGCCGTCGAGCATCATCTGGATTCCGATGCCGGCTGCTTGTTCCGACAGGGTCGAAATCACGAATATCTTGCTGATCGGATTGATGAGAGCAATCAACGCTAAGGTACAATCGACAAATGTCTTTAGTACTTTCATCAGTACTCGGGCGGCAGCTCGTTCACCTGCGCGAAGGTGAACACCGGGCCGTCCTTGCATACGAAATATTTGCCGACATTGCATCGCCCGCACTTGCCGATCCCGCACTTCATCCTGTTTTCCAGGGTCGTGTATATATTCTCGGGAGAAAATCCCAGGTTCGACAGAACCGGAAGCGTGAGCTTGATCATGATGGGAGGGCCGCACAGGAGCGCGACCGAGTCGGCGCTCGAAGGTGAAGCCTTTTCAAGCACCGTAGGCACGAATCCGACCGGTCCCTTCCAGTCGGTGGTCTCCCCGCCCGGATCGACCGTTGTGATGAGCTTCACGTCCGGTCTCGCGTCCCATTCGGCAAGCTCCTTTTTGTATACCAGGTCCTGGACCGAACGCGCGCCGTACACGATGGTAATATCCTTGAAATTATCCCTGAGGTCCAGGGCGTTCCAGATGACGCAGCGCAGCGGAGGAAGAGCGATCCCTCCGGTGACGAAGAGGAGGCTTTTACCCTTCCAGTCGCTTAGGGGAAAGGTGTTGCCGTACGGGCCGCGGAATCCGATCGTATCCCCCTTCTCCCGTGCGGCCAGGGCTTTGGTCACCCTGCCGGCTTTTCTGAAGGTGCATTCGATATACCCCTTGCGTGTGGGGGATGAGGCGATGCAAAAAGTGCTTTCGCCCTCGCCGAACACGGAGTATTCGCCGAACTGGCCGGCCTTGTAGCTGAAGCTTGCGGCCTCATCCTCTTTGGTGAATTCAAGACGGAAGGTCCGGACGTCCGGCGTTTCCTCGGTGATCTCCGCAATCCGCATCAGATACGGTTTGTATACGTTTGTTTCCATCAACGGGCCTCAAGTATGTCTTTGATGTGCTGAAGAATATTCATGTCCACGGGGCACGCGCGCGAGCATCTGCCGCACCCGACGCACCCGGCTGTGCCGAGCTCGCCGGGCTGGTAGGAAAATTTATGCATGATCCGCTGGCGCCACCGCTTGCTCTGTACCCCGCGCGGATTGTGTCCTGAGGTGTGCAGGGTGAATTGGGCGAAGCCGCACGAATCCCAGCAGCGGAGCCGTATTCCTCTGGCTCCGTCCGTCTCGTCCTGGATGTCGAAGCAGGTGCAGGAGGGGCACACGAAGCTGCACGCTCCGCACCCGATGCACCGGAGGGATTGGCCGGCCCAGAGGGGACTCTCGAACAGTGCGGGAAGCCTTTTCTCAAGCTCATCCAAATCAAACTGCCGATTTACTTGTGCGAGATGCCTGTCCTTATCCACGTTACCCGCTTCGGAAAACAGCTCCGGCGCCGACGAAACGATTGATTCCCCTTTTTCGGTAATGATTTCGGCAAGGTAATTCGCATCGTTAATCCTGGTTAAAAGCAGATCGCTGCCGGCCGTGTCGCCCGGCGCTCCTCCCACTGAAGTGCAGAAACAGTACTCGTCGCTGTTCACGCAGCTTAACCCGATAACGGTGGTGCTGTCGATCTTTGATTGAACGAATATATCAGGATAATCCCGCTCAAACACGGCCTTGATCACGGACAGGCTTTTCGCGTCGCAGGGCCTCACACCGAATACGACCGTGGGAACCGGTTTGTTCGATTCCTCCTCAATTACCACATCCCGTCCCTCTGAACTGAAGCGAAGTATTTCCTCGAAGCGCGGCAGAACCGCCTCCTTTGCCGAAAAAACGGTCTGGATATAGCCGGTCGCAACCTCCGGATACGATGCGACCTCGCCGAAGAGTATCACTCCGTCCTTTTCCACCGGGGCGAGGATACGCTTCCCGCCGGACTTGATTTTATGGAACAGCTCGCCGAGCGAATCGACGTTTATGGTCTTTTTTCCCATCATGGCCTTCTACCTGATAAAATCTTCTTTGTCGTCCGGCTTAAATGCGTTGAGCGCGTACTCGTCGGCTCCGCCGAATTTGTCCGCTATATCCGTAATGATCTTCTGAGTAAGGAGATTGAGCGGTATTTCAAGAGGGCACGCCCGGAAGCAATCGCCGCAGTTGACGCAGCGGCCGGCAAGGTGCATCGCCCTCATGATGTGCCATTCAAGGTTTCCCAGCCCATGCGACGGCACGCTGACCCACTGGGGCTGGTTGCATTCGACCGTGCAGCGCTCGCAGTAGCACAGGGGGCAGCTCTGCCGGCACGCGTAGCATTTGCTGCAGCCGGATAAGACATCGAGCCAGAAATTCCACCGCTCCCCGGCCGTCATTTTTTCAAGCTTTTCAACGGCAGCCTTCTCATCAGCGGAAAGCTCGAAAGGGATGGCGGACACGTATTCCGCCATGGATTTCAGATCCGGAAAATCGAGCACCTGACTGTCCGGTGATATGCCGATAACCGCCACCTCCCCCTCTGCCACCTGCTTTTCAAACATGAGCTGCTGTATCGTCCGCATCACCGGAACGCGCGCCACTACCGCCGGTCTGCCCAGCGCCCTCACCTCGCGTTTTGTCAGATACACGGCAAGGTTCTGCACGCACCGCTCGTCGAGAATGAGCTTGTCGGCATCATCCGGCTTCCGGATAAACAGGGCTCTGACCCTGTTTCCGGATCCCTCGCCGTATCCGATCACCGTGCTTACGACGCCGCTTGAAAGCAGATCTTTCGCTTTTTGCCTCATCTTAGCCAGCATCCTGAATCCTCCAGTCTGCCGCGATCGGCGCGAGATTCTTATACCCGTCATACGGGCCGAGCGCCCGAACATCGTTAACAACAGAGTTAACCACTTCAGCCCACTTCGCTCCCTCGGCTGCGGAGACCCAGGCGAAATGGATCCTTCTCACGTCGATCCCCATAAAATCAAGGAGCGACTTAAACACGATCCACCGCCGCCGCGCGTGGAAATTGCCTGAGGTATAATGGCAGTCGTTCGGGTGGCAGCCGGACACGATCACGCCGTCGGCCCCGCGGCTGAACGCCTTCATGAGGAGCATGAAATCTATCCTGCCGGTGCACGGGAGACGGACGATCCTGACGTTGGAGGCGTATTTAATACGGCTCGTGCCCGTGAGGTCGGCGCCGGCATAGGTGCACCAGTTGCAGACGAATGCTATGATCTTGGGTTCAAATTCGGACATATCTTACTCCTTACAGCGCCATCAGCTCCGCATATATCTGCTCATTCGTATATCCCTGTAAATCGATCGCCTTTACCCTGCACAGGGCCACGCAAGTACCGCATCCCTGGCACAGGCCGGGGTTCACTTTGGCGGCAACTTTCACGACCGTACCGTCCCTCGTCCTGATCTCTTCCATTTCAATAGCCTGGTACGGGCACGCAGGCATGCACAGGCCGCAGCCGGTACAGGTTGAATAAAGCGGCGGAGCAGTCCGGTTCACCACGGCGACCAGAGGCTCGCGGGTGAGCTCTTCCTGCGAGAAAAGGCCGGCGACCTTGCTCGCCGCTCCCGAAGCCTGAGACACGGTCTCCGGTATGTCCCGCGGAGACTGGCACGCACCGGCCAGAAATATCCCGGCGGTGTTCGTCTCAACCGGCCGCAGCTTCGGATGAGCCTCGGCAAAGAAATGGTGCGAATCATAGCTCACGTGCAGCTTCTGCGCCAGTTCCTCGGCGCCGCTTGATGCGACGCCTGCCGTGGCGAGCACCACGAGGTCGGCTCTTATCTCAAGGGGTTCGTGCCCCAGAAGCGTGTCCGCTCCCTTGACTACGAGCTTGCCGTCCTCCTCGTATATCCGTGACACCCTTCCCCTCACGTATTTGACGTCATCCTCTTCTATCGCGCGGCGCACGAACTCATCGTACATCTTGCCGCCCGCCCTGATATCCATATAGAACACGTATGCGCTCCCTTCATGCACCTTGTGCTTGTAGAGCATCGCGTGCTTGGCGGTGTACATGCAGCATATCTTGGAGCAGTACTCGATCCCCTTGGCAGGGTCGCGCGATCCGGCGCAGGCGACGAACACTACTGTTTCAGGAACCTTTCCGTCCGAAGGCCTCTTTATCACGCCCAAGGTGGGACCTGAGGCTGAGGCGAGCCGCTCGAACTGCAGGCCGTTTATAACGTCCTTGTATCTGCCGTAGCCGTATTCCGGGAAGAAGTCGGTTCCGAGCACATCGAACCCGGTGGCAAGCACTACTGCGCCCACCTCGACATCGATGATCCGGTCTTCCTGGTCGTACCGGATCGCCTTGGTGGGACAGACCTTTTCGCACACCTTACATTTACCCTTCTGGAAAAAGGTGCAGTGATCCTTGTCTATGACCGGCTTGTTCGGCACCGCCTGCGGGAACGGGACATAGATCGCGCTCCTCATTCCCAGGCCGGCGTTGAACTCGCTCGAAATCTTTTTCGTGGGGCACTTCTGCGCGCACATGCCGCAGCCGGTGCAGAGCTTCTCGTCCACGCACCGGGCCTTGTTTCGTATTTTTGCCTTAAAATTGCCGATAAACCCCTCAAGGCTCTCGAGCTCTGAGTAGGTGTGCAGGGTAATGTTCGGATGCTGGGCCACCTCGACCATCCGCGGCGTCAGAATACACTGAGAGCAGTCAAGGGTCGGGAAGGTCTCAGAGAGCTGGGACATATGGCCGCCGATCGAAGGCTCCCGTTCAACCATGATGACCTGGTGCCCGGCGTTGGCGATATCCAGGCTCGCCTGGATTCCGGCTATGCCGCCGCCCAGCACGAGCGCCGCTCTCGTTACCGGCACCTTAATCGGCTGCAGGGGCTGGTTCAGCTTAACCTTCTCTATCATGCTTTTAATGAGGTCAACGGCCTTGCGGGTGGTGGCTTCCGATTTCTCGTGCACCCATGAGCAGTGCTCCCGCAGATTGGCCATCTCGCACAGGTACGGGTTCAGCCCCGCCTCCGCGCAGGCCCTTCTGAACGTGGGCTCGTGCATCCGGGGCGAGCATGCTCCCACGACCACGCCGGTAAGCTTCTTCTCCTTTATGGCCTCTTTGATCATGCTCTGGCCGGGATCCGAACACATGTATTTATAGTCAACGCTGTGGCTCACGCCCGGAACGCGTGATGCAGCCTCGGCGACCTTGGCGCAGTCAACCGTACCATTGATATTTTCGCCGCAGTGGCAGATAAAAACGCCGATTCGTGACATTTACGCCTCCTCAGTCTGCGCCGGCTCAGAATCCGCTGCCGGTTGTGCATGGGTCGGCGCCTGCGCAGCTCCTCTGTCCGCGGGAAAACGCACCTTGACCAGGTGCCGGTGCAGTCCTAGCTCTTTCTCCTTCAACCCCATTGCCAGACCGACCGCCTGGGTGATATAGAGGACCGGGACCGTATACTTTTTCCCGGCAGCCTTGTTTATCGCGCTTCTGCGCATATCAAGGTTGGCATGGCACAGGGGACAGGCGACGATAATGGCCTCGGCGCCGCTCTTGACCGCATTCTCGATTATCCTGCCGGAAAGCTTTCCGACCAAAGCGGGACTGGTGATGGACAGGCCTGCGCCGCAGCATTCCACCTTGAAGGCCCAGTCAACGGGATTGGCGCCTACGGCGGACATCAGATCATCCATTGTGCGCGGATCCTCGCTTCGGTCAAACTTCATCACCGTGGGCGGCCGCACGAGCAGGCATCCGTAATAGCATGCTACGTTCCGCTCGAAAGGAAGCGCGGTTGCGGCCTTCACCGCATCAGTCCGTTTTTCGAGAAACTCAAGGATATTCAGGGGATGTATCGTTCCCCGGTAATCGAGCCCGGTGATATCCGCCACCCTGGCGCGCAGTTTCGAATCTTCGTTAAGCTCGTGGATGGTCATGACAAAGCGGTTATAACATGCAGCGCACGGCACCAGCATGTCGGTGATTCCCTTGTTTTCGGCGCTGGAGAGGATCCTCGCCGGAAGGGAAAGGGAAAGCTCATGATTGAGCATGTGCGCGGACGAGGCGCCGCAGCAGTTCCAGTCAGGAACATCGACAAGCTCGACCCCCATGCGGGGCAAAATCGCCCGCAGGGATTCATCATACTCGCGGGCGGTCCCCAGAAGGGAACAGCCCGGATAATATCCGATTTTAGTCATTTAACCGCCTCCTGCCGGTTCATGCCCCCGTTTTCTCATAAATCCGCGAAAGGCTTTTCCTGTTTTTTATAAAATGAGGAAAGAGCTTCAATTTTCCGAGTAGGTAGAGCCTCGGGGCGAGCATAAGATCCTGGAAGATGTTGAGGGTACGGGCCTTATAACCTGCGATAAGGCCCACTTCGTACAGCCTGCCGGTGTAACGCACGGAGTCGAGGAGCGTCTGGTGGAATTTCAACAGATCGCGGCCCCGCGGATTCACCTTTTTCCGGCTCACCGACTCCGCGCGGAGGAAATCCATCATTTTCGGAATATCCACCTCCTGGGGGCAGCGCGCATAGCAGGTTTCGCAGGCCAGACACACCCATAGGGAAAACGAACGGAGTATCGAATCCTCGTGACCGTCCAGGCCGAGCTGGAGCATACGCAGGATGCGGCTCGGGGTGTAATCCATCTCCTCTGCCAGGGGGCATCCGGCGGAGCATTTGCCGCATTGATAGCACCGGCTTACCGCGACACCCGTGAATTTCTGCAACAAGGCGGGAAGGCTGTTTGATTTTCGGCTATGAGTAATCGCCCCCATATATGTCTCCCTGAATACTGGTTATTCAAGTTAATTATATAAAACATTTAAAGTAATTACAAATTTAAATTTACTATAATTCTTCTCAAAGGACAAAGATAATTTCCCACCCGTCTTTTGTCAATGATGAAAATCGGCCCCTTTCCGGGGGCGGGTAATCAAAAGGTGATTGGCCCCATGAATATCGGAATATCCGAAACGGAATTCCAGGGCGCGGTATGGCTGGGTCTGCCACAGATTCCGTAACGATACGGCATCCGCGCCGCCGCCCTCATCCAGGAAGGCCCCGCTGAACCTGCCGTACGTGATCTGCTCAAAGCCGGCACGAAAGGCATGCCGCGGAAGTATGCCGGTGGAATCAGAGACGATGTAGACGCCGTCGCGCAGCAAATAGTCCCGGATTGCTTTAAAATTATCCATCCAGAGGAGATAGCTGGCGCCTTTTACCATGACCGCGACCCTCCCCTTGCCTTCCAGATGCCTGAGCAGCTCTGAGCCGGCAAAATGCCGGTTGTCGAGATTAAAGGCTATGTGCCGGTGGATGGTGACCGGCGCGAACGTGCCTGCTCCCTTCTTTCGAAAGGCGAGCTCCATGCTCCGAAAGGCGACTGAAAAATCAGAGTCAACCCACGATTGTTTGAGCCTCCGGCCGCGGACATTTTCAAGGGAATCGATCTCTTCTTTTGACAGATAATGAATTGAGCCGTCCTGACCGATGGTGATGTACTTAAGCGAAACCGGCTCATAGCCCCTCACCGCCAGGGCGGTGAGGGCAAAGGCGAGCTGATTGGGGATAAGCCCCTGCTCCATGGCGCGCACGCTCCGGTTGGAGTTATCGTTCGACAGGAGCATGAATCCCACACTCGATCGGTAGATCTTCAATGCCTGAACCAATAGCGCTTTATCCGCCTTTAAAATCCTCCGCAGATCGCCCGCTCCCTCAAGGGATATGGTCGTGTATTCTGCCGCATTCGGATAAACGATCAGGGCCGGCAGGAGATCGCCGCCGCCGAACGGTACGACGATTGCGCGGGGGAGGCCTGCCGGCACAATCCCGGCGAAGAAGGGTCCCGCTTTATTGATGAAAGCGATCCGGTATTTCTCAAAATCCCTGCTGATCTCACGGCAGTGATTATTTACCGCCGCTGTCTCAAATCCGGACGGAAGATCGTCCCCGCCGCAGGCGACGAGCCGGTAAACCAATTTGGCTTCGTTGATAAAATCATGACCGGCTGAGTATGCAGCGGGACTTCCCCAGAAAATCAGCACTGCCGTTATTGCACCGGTCTGAAACACTCTTAGCCGTGATATCATAGATATGAGAGCTGCTCGCGGTTCATGGTATG
Organism: Spirochaetes bacterium RBG_16_49_21; assembly: GCA_001829495.1. Taxonomy (GTDB): domain Bacteria; phylum Spirochaetota; class UBA4802; order UBA4802; family UBA5550; genus RBG-16-49-21. The sequence continues at coordinate 12,825 of MIBJ01000056.1, forward strand.
TCAATGTATAAATTGAGCGTTTATAAAGTTTTTGAGTATCTGCGCAAAAAGCAGGGGGTAAATGTCCGCATCGTTTTTAAGATCCCCCAACCCCCTGAGGGGCTTTACATACACTCTCGGTTTGTGTATACTTTACCCTCCGATTTTTGAGCAATCACTTTTTTGAAAAATGAAACTTCAACTTTCTGATTGACAATGCCGCTTTCTCATTTAATCAATGGCTCATTTGACTTGTTTTGCAACAAGTCCATTTATAGATATGGCCGTGAATAAATTCCAGAAAGTGCTCATCGCCAACCGCGGCGAAATATCGTGCAGAATAATAAAAACATGCACCCGCATGGGGATTGCAACCGCGGCCGTGTATTCCGATATCGACCGGGAAAGCCTTTTCATGAAAGCCGCTGACGAGGCGATCTGCATCGGCCGATCAGGCATAGACACCTACCTCGATCAGGACCGGATCATTGAGGCTGTGCGGAAGAGTAAAGCCTGCGCCATCCATCCCGGATACGGACTCTTGTCGGAAAACCCGGCGTTTGCGTCCCGCTGCAGGGACGAAGGGATCGCCTTCATAGGCCCCTCCCCTGAGGCGATAGCGGCGATGGGCTCGAAGACGGCGGCGCGCGGCCTGTGCGAGAAAGCGGGCGTTCCGGTCATTCCCGGCTTCGCGGCAGGCACCCTGTCGCCTGATGAGCTCGGCCTGAAGGCATCCCATCTCGGATATCCTATTCTTATCAAGGCGGCTGCGGGCGGAGGCGGGATCGGCATCTTTCTGGTGGAGGTACCGGCGCAATTTTCAGATACGCTGCAATCAGCGCGGGACAAATCTATGGCCGTTTACGGCACGAGCGACCTTCTGATAGAGAAGTATATGAGCGAGGTCCGCCACATCGAATTCCAGATACTCGGGGACCTGCACGGCAACGTGCTCCACTGCTTCGAGCGGGAGTGTTCGCTCCAGCGCCGCCACCAGAAGCTCGTCGAAGAGTCGCCCTCACCCGTCATGACCGGCCGGCTCAGGAAGATAATGGGAGACGCGGCAGTGGCGGTCGCCCGGGCCGTCAACTATTCGAGCGCGGGCACGGTTGAGTTTGTCCTGGCTCGCGACGGCTCGTTTTATTTTCTGGAGATGAACACGCGGCTCCAGGTGGAGCATCCGGTGACCGAAGCGGTGACCGGGATTGACCTGGTCGAGCTCCAGATACGGATCGCGGAGGGGGAGCGGCTTCCCCTGCGCCAGGATGAGCTTTCGATGAACGGCCACGCGATCGAATGCCGCATCTATGCCGAGGATCCGGACCGGGATTTCAATCCCTCGGCCGGGAAGCTCCTGGTGTGGCGGGACGCTGACCGCGCCCGGACCGACGGCGGGGTGGAATCATCGTCCAGGATCACGATCGATTTCGACCCCCTGCTCGCAAAGGTTATCACGCACGCGGATTCGCGGCACAACGCAATCAGGAAAATGCACAGCGTACTTAAAAATACGGTCGCCCTGGGGATAACGACCAATATCGATTTCCTGGCGCGACTTATTGTGCACGAGGCGCATATCCGGGGTGAGATAACAACCGACTTCTTTGAAAAAAATCCGGAGGCAGTTGCACGGCAGGGATTGGCGAAGGAAGAAGCACACCTGCTTGCGGCCGCCGGCGTCGCCGTCCTGTACGACGATGATGAGCGAAGCGGCGAATCAGGATGGAAAGGAGAGTATCGTGCGTCGCAATATGCGACTTTCCGGATTTTTGACGAGCTGTATTCCGCGAATTTCCATAAAAAGGACGGGAGCTGTTTTGAGATATCCATACAAAACGACCGGTATGATCTGATTCTTGCGGAAAAGCGCCCTGACTCCATCCGCATCATCGTCAACGGCCGGCAGCAGAAGCTGCATTACGCCGTTGCGGGCGAGAGGGTGTTTCTTCATTCAAATATACTGGGACATCACGCGCTCCAGCATCTCAGCCGCTTTCATTCAATGGAATTCCAGGCCCTCCGGAAGGGAACGCGGGAGGCGCCCATGGACGGCAAGATCTCCTCCGTCCGGGTGCGGCCGGGCGAGACGGTGAAAAAAGGCCAGGAGCTCATCGTCATGGAGTCGATGAAGATGGAAAACATCATTCACGCCGGACAGGCCGGAACCGTGCGGGAGATTTACATCAGCCCGGGCGATTTCGTGACCATGGGAAAAATACTCATTGAAATCGACACGGAGAATCTCGCATGAGCCGGAACGAGGAGTCTTACCGATTAAGCGAGCTCGCCTCACGAATAGAGAAAAACAAGCAGATGGGAGGCGAAAAAAAGATCGACAAGCAGCACGGTAAATCGAGGCTCACCGTCCGGGAGCGGATCGACCTGCTCTTCGACCGCGGCACCTTTGATGAGACCGGAATCCTGTGCCACAGCGACCTTCCCGAGGCGGTTCCCAAGACCCCGGCGGACGGGAAGGTGTGCGGATTCGGGCAAATCGAGGGCCGCACCGTGTATGTCTCCGGCGACGACGTCACGGTCATGTCCGGCGCGGGCGGAAGGATCGGCGTTATCAAGGCGATAAAAAACTTCATCTATGCAGCCAAGAAGGGGTTCCCCTGCATCCATCTCGGAGACGGCGGCGGCGCGCGCATTCCGGACACCATGGGCTCCATGGGCATCATGAAGGCCATGGAGCTGTTCGACGCCCATACCCGCGAGGTTCCCTTTATCGTGAACATCATGGGCGAGTGCTACGGAGGGCCCACCTGGGAGGCTTCGATATCGGACGTGGTGATCCAGGTCAAGGGGTCGGTCATGGCGGTGACGTCGCCGCGAATCATCGAGGTGGCGACCGGAGAGACCTCTACGGCCGAGGAGCTCGGCGGGTGGGAGCTGCATGGCCGCGTGACCGGCCAGGTCGATCTTTTCGCCGAGAACGACGAGGAATGCCTCTGGCTCTGCAGGCGCCTTTTAAGCTACCTCCCCTCAAACGCGCACGAGCTACCCCCCCAAAGACAATGCAGCGATCCCTCCGACGTGAAGATTGAATCGATATTCGAGGCAGTACCCGAGGATCCGAAGCAGCTCTACGACATCCACAACCTCCTGAACATGGTGTTCGACCGGGACAGCGTTCTGGAGCTCAAACCCTATTATGACGGGAGCCTGGTCACCTGCCTGGCGCGGCTGGCCGGTCAGGTTGTGGGAGTGTTCGCCAATAACCCGCTCGTGACCGCGGGCGCGATGGGCCCGGGCGCGTGCGAGAAGGCCATCGCGTTCATCTGCCTCTGCGATTCGTTCAACATACCCATGATCTTCATCCACGATACTCCCGGGTTCCTCGTGGGAAGGGCCGCGGAGGAAAAAAAGATGCCCCTGAAAATCATGTCCATGATCAAGGCGCTCCAGCTCAGGTCGGTTCCGTGCTTCAGCCTCATTGTCCGCAAATCGTACGGCATGGCCCACCACAACATGGCGGGCGGCAAGCTGCCCGATGCCATTCTTGCATGGCCCATAGCGGACATCTCCTTCATGGCTCCGGATGTGGCCATCAACGCGGCCTTCGGCCAAAACCCCAGTGAGAACCCCGAGGTTGAAAAGATGCGGGAGGCTTTCATGCAGGAGATGATGAAAAAGTCGGAGCCCTGGGAGGCTGCCGGCATGAACCTGATCGACAAAATCATTGATCCGCGGGATACCCGGACCGAGCTCGTCAAGGCGCTTGACCGGGCCCGGGGCAGCTCCGGTACCGGCGGGATGAGCAGGCGGCTGCTTGCGTCATGGCCGCGGATGGTCTGAAGGGTGTTCATCCCCACCTGCATGGAGGAAGCGAGGGAACGCGGCTGGGAACGGCTCGACGTTGTTCTCGTGTCCGGCGACGCCTACCTTGATGCTCCCTCCGTGGGCGTATCCGTCATCGGACATCTGCTCATGCACGCCGGATACCGCGTCGGGATCATCGCCCAACCGGATACGCGTGAGGGCCGTGATATAATCAGGCTCGGCGAGCCCCGCCTCTTCTGGGGCGTGAGCTCCGGATCCGTAGACTCCCTTGTATCAAATTACACGGCCGCGGGTAAAAAGAGGATGAACGACGACCTCACGCCCGGGGGAAAAAACATCCGCAGGCCCGACCGGGCGGTGATCGCGTACGCGAATTGTATCAGGCGGCACTTCAAGAATACGGCGCCGATAGTTATCGGCGGGATCGAAGCGAGCTTACGGAGAATAGCGCACTACGATTATTGGGACGACAAAATCCGGCGCTCGATACTGTTCGACGCGAAAGCGGACATCCTGATCTACGGCATGGGCGAGCGCGCGGTCCGGGAACTGTCCGGCTGCCTGAATTCAGGAAGCGATTGGCGGAATATCCGGGGAATCTGTTACCTTTCGGACATGAAACAGGAGCATTATATCGAGCTCCCGCCGTTTGAAGCTGTTTCAAGCGATACCGATGAATTCCGGAAAATGCATCGTATCTTTTGCCGTAACAGCGATCCGGCGCATGGTGCCGGCATGGTGCAGAGGCATGGAAGCCGCTACCTTGTGCACAACCCGCCAGCTCCGCCTCTTTCAACTGAAGAGCTCGACCAGGTGCACTCTCTTCCCTATGAGAGGGACGTCCATCCCTATTACAAAAAAATGGGAACGGTGCGGGCCCTGGACACGATCCGGTTCTCCGTAACTACGCACCGCGGCTGTTTCGGAGGGTGCAACTTCTGCGCCATAGCGGTGCATCAGGGAACGAGCGTGGTGTCCCGGAGCGAAGAGTCCGTTCTGAAAGAGGCGGAAAGCTTAACGCGGCATCCTGATTTCAAGGGAATACTATCGGATATCGGAGGGGCAACGGCCAACATGTACGGCATGGCTTGCCGGAAAATGAAGAGGAGCGGAACATGCGAACACCGGCGCTGCCTTTTCCCCGGCGTGTGCGGGTCGATGAAGATATCGCACCAGAGGCTGACTCGCCTGCTCCGGCGGATCAGAATGATCCCCGGGGTGAAGAAAGCCTTTGTCGCTTCGGGAATCAGGCACGACCTGGTCATGGCCGACCGGGCGGCAGGCGAAAAATACCTGGCTGAAATTGTCCTGCACCACGTGTCCGGCCAGATTAAGGTGGCTCCCGAGCATTGCGTACCCCGCGTGCTCGATCTCATGGCCAAGCCCTCAGTGCAAAGCCTGATCGAATTCCGCAATCTATTCAACCGGCTCTCGCGTTCCCACAACAAAAAGCAGTATTGCACCTATTACCTGATCGCAGCCCACCCGGGATGCACCGGCGAGGATATGGCCGAGCTGCGCAGATTCGCGGCAACAGAGCTTGCTCTGACCCCCGAGCAGGTACAGATATTCACGCCGACGCCCGCAACCTGGTCCACCCTCATGTACCATACCGGGACGAATCCCTTCACCGGGGAAAAAATTTTCGTGGAGCGAAATGTTCGGGAAAAGGAAAGACAGAAGCGGGTTGTGGTTGCAAAAACGAATACAAAAAAATAGTCATGTTATGTCGCATTAATTCCGATATAATTACTTAAGTTAGGCGAATTTTGTTAATACCTCCTGCTCCCTCCCCCCGCATGGGGGAGGGCTGGGGTGGGGGTGATTAAATTACAATAACCAGATGATTTTGTATGCCGAAGTGCACCCTCCCCTAACCCCTCCCATCAAGGGAGGGGAATTAATTTAATTAAAATCGCCTAAATCGAGTACCAGCTGCTCTGTGCATGGAGGATACCGGGATGCATAAGCTTAAAATGACATTAGCGATTCTTGCATTATGTATTATAACCCCCGCTGCTCTGCCGGCAGCGGATGAAAAAGAGGGGGACCGGAGCCTGGATGTTCTGGCCGACGACCTCAAGTTCCAGAACGGGGTCTATTTCATAGGCCTCAAGATGTACGACAAGGCTCTCGAGACATTAAACGAGTACCTTGAAATATACTACACCGGAAACCACCGGCATGAGGCATATAAGCTGATCGCCGATATATACTTTAACCGGATGGAATATTTTAAGGCGATCCAAAATTATCAGGCGCTGTATGAGGAATTCAGCGGCACGGACAGCGGTGTTGAAGCTTATTATCACCTAGGCTTGTGCTACAATAAAATGGGATATGAAAAAAAAGCTGCTGAAATTTTCAATGAGATAATAGAAAATCACTCTGATTCAATCTATGCGCAACAGGCACGGCTGCAGCTTGACGTGTTGCAGGTACTTGAAGAGTGATCCGGCCTCATAAAAAATTTTCCAAAAATAATTGACAAAAAAACCCCTGATTTGAATATGCCATACTATTTTGCAAATCGTGGAATAAAATGTTATATTGTAAGCAAAGACCAATGAGGAATGTATGCAGCTACAAAAACTGAGAAATATCGGGATCGCGGCTCACATAGACGCGGGCAAAACGACGGTTACGGAACGGATGCTCTATTTCACCGGAACCACACGGAAGATGGGGGAGGTGCACGACGGCGAGGCGACCATGGACTTCATGAAGCAGGAGCAGGAGCGGGGAATCACCATCGCCTCCGCCGCCATATCGTGCTCGTGGAAGGATCACGCGATCAACATCATCGATACCCCCGGCCATGTGGATTTCACCATTGAGGTGGAGCGCTCCCTGCGGGTGATTGACGGCATGATCGCGGTCTTCTGCGGAGTGGCCGGGGTTGAGCCGCAGAGCGAGACGGTATGGAACCAGGCCGACCGGTACGGGGTTCCCCGCATAGCCTTCGTCAACAAGATGGACCGGGTCGGCGCCGATTTCCATGAGGTGACCCGGCAGATGGAAAAGTACCTGGACGCCAATCCGGTGCCCTTCCAGGTTCCGATCGGAAGCGAGGACGACTTTCAGGGAGCCATCGACATCATCGAACGCAAAGCCCATACCTTCAAGGATATGGAGCACGAGGTCATGGACATTCCGGAAGCCTACCGGGAAAAAGTTGAAGCGGCGCGCACCCGGCTCATTGAAAAGCTTGCCGACTATAATGAAATGATAATGGATCTCTACTTGAGCGGCGCCGATGTTCCGGCCGGCCTGCTTAAAAAGGCGGGCCGTGAGGCAACGATCAAGATGCTCATTACGCCCGTGTTCTGCGGCTCCGCTTATAAGAACAAGGGGACACAGCTCCTCCTCGACGCAGTGATCGACTTTCTGCCGTCGCCGGTCGACGTCGGCGCAGTCGTCGGGATCGATATCGACGACGCGGAAAAATCCCACACCCGCCACCCCAGCGCAAAGGATCCGTTCGCCGCGCTCGCCTTCAAGCTCATCCACGACCCGTACGTGGGCCAGCAGACCTTCATACGGGTTTATTCGGGCGAGCTTCGAAGCGGGATGCAGGTTTTCAACTCGACCCGGAAGAAGCCCGAGCGGATCGGCAGGATCATGCGCATCCACGCAAAGGAGCGGGAAGAAATCGACGCAGCCGGACCCGGAGACATCGTGGCGCTCATCGGCATGAAGTACACCAAGACCGGCGACACGCTCTGCGATCCGGATCAACCCCTCTATCTGGAGTCGATCTTCGTACCGCCGTCCGTGATCGAGATGAAAATATCCCCGCCCACCAAAAAAGAGGATGAAAAGCTGGGCGCGGCGCTGCGAAAGCTCGCCATGGAGGACCCCTCATTCACGGTGCGGTTTAACGACGAGACCAATGAAACGATCATCGCCGGCATGGGCGAGCTCCACCTAGAGATCATCATCGACCGGCTCAAGACCGAGTTCGGCGTGACCGCGATGGTGGGCGAGCCGTCCGTGGCGTTCAGAGAGACGATCACGCGGGAAGTCGACTGCGCATACAAGCACGTCAAGCAGACGGGAGGCCGCGGCCAGTACGCCCATACCGTGATGCGGCTCGAGCCGAATGAGGGCAAAGGATTCGAGTTCGAGGACCGGATCAAGGGAGGGGCCATCCCCACCGAGTATATCCCGTCGGTGCGCAGGGGAATCGAGGCGGCTATGGCTGAGGGAATACTCTCGGAATTCCCGGTCGTGGACGTTAAAGCGGTGCTCCTCGACGGCACCTTTCACGAGGTCGACTCCTCGGACATGGCCTTCAGGACCTGCGCCTCTATCTGCTTCAAGGAAGGCTTTCTCAAAGCGAATCCGATACTGCTTGAGCCGGTGATGAAAATAGAGGTGAACACCCCCGACGACTATATCGGCGACGTCGTGGGTGACCTGACCAAACGGCGCGGACGGATCGAATCGATGCGGAGGTACCGGAAAGGCTCGCAGAAGGTCATCGGCTTCGTGCCGCTCATGGAGATGTTCGGATACGCCACCCAGCTCAGGAACATGACGAGCGGCAGGGCCAATTATTCAATGGAATTCCACAAATATGTACCGGTAAACAGGGAGATACAGGAGAAGGTTCTGAAGCAGCGCGAGCTTAAAAAGAAGGAAAAGGCGAGCTAGTTATTTAAGGGACCTTTTCAGGCGCCCGATCCATTCGCTCCCCCGGGAGTCCTCTTCTTTATAGAAATCGAGAAACTTATGGATCCGGGAGCAGGTCTGCGGCGCCAGGGCATGCTCGACCTTACAGGCTTCGCCGTCGGCCTTGCCGCAATCGATCTGCAGAACGTTGGTGAAAAATTCAATGAGACAGTTGTGCCGCTTCAGCACGCGGTCGGCGATCTCGTGCCCCTTGTCCGTAAGCTCGATATATCCGTACTTCTCATACTCGATGAGATCCATCTCCTTGAGCTTTGTAAGCGCCGCGGATACGCTGGGCATCTTGATATCCAGCTTTTTCGCGATATCCCTGACGCGCACCACCTTGTTGGCCGCATACAGCATGACGATCGCCTCCATATAATCTTCCATATTGGAAGACAGGCCGGTGTCCCGGTAGCTGTATTTCGCCTTTCCCTGCTCCATGGCCGGAACCGTCATCTCTCCATCTTGAAGTAGATCCGCTCGATGCGCGCCAGATCCTGCTCAACCCGTTTCCTTAGCGGAGACTTCCCGAACCGCTCATCAGTCTCTCCCTTCTTGATAAACTGTTTGTATACCCTCCGCGCCGTTTCGATATCCTTCAGCCGGGCGTCCCTTTCATACACCTTGCCGATCAGATAATAGGCGACATCGACCGTGCCCCGGTCCTTGTAGCTTCTGATGACCCTGACGGCCGCTTCGAGCGCCTGCTCGCCCTTGTTCTGGTTCAGGTAGAGCCTTCCGGCGGCGAGAAGGGCCTTATCCGCGAGCTCATGCTGCGGGAACCGCATATACACCTTCTCAAAATTCTCTATGGCCGATGCATGATCCCCTTTCATCATATAGCTTTCTCCGCTGTAGAATACGGCCGCCGGGTATTCTCCGGAATCCGGGGGAACCGCGGAAAACTCCTTAACCGACTCGTCATATTTATACTGCTTCAGATATACCTTCCCCATCCACATATGGGAGAGGTCCCTTACCGTGCTCTGGGGGAATCGCGTTATAAGCTCGCGGAAATTTTTAAGCGCATGGTCGTACATTCCGCTGTTATAAAAATCGATCCCGGTCTTCAAGAGCGCCTGCTCCTCATTCGAAATCTGAGGAGCCGCTTCTGAGCTTGAGGATATCCCCTTCTTCTCCCCGGCCGCGTTCAGGGTAACCGATTTCCGGCCGGCAGAATTTTGAGGACCGGTTGCATCGCTCTTCAGGGCTTCGTACCGGCCCGCCTGAGCCTTGTTCGTCTCCACAGCCTTTTCTCCGCCGGAGTCGCTCAGGATATCCCTGATGATATCCTCAGTCTGTTTAGCATCCTTGGCAAAAATGCCTGCTCCGGTAACGGACACGGCGCAGAGCGCTATAACGACAAATGCCCGCTTCAATCTTCAATCATCCCATCATTATTATTATTCGGCGTCTCGGGAGAACGTATGTCTGTACCCCGCTCCCTCTTTTTCGCTCCCGGCTTTCGATCAATCCGCTCCGTATACCTGCCCCGAACATCCCGGCCCTTCTCCCGGACGGGCCGGAGCTGTTTCTGTTCGGCCCCTACGATCGTCTCATTATCGTCTAACGCCTTTGACCTCTTTTCAACCGGATCAACATTGGAGCTGACAACGGGTTTTGATCTGTTTTCATCCTCGAATATGGGCTCCCGGGTCATGATGTCCGCAGACGGCTTTACCTTCTTCTGTGTATCGGGCTCTATGATTCCCTTGTCGGCCTCCGGCTCCATATGCGCCCGCATGGGGAACTCCATTTTCCCCAGCCCTGATTTTTTTTCCTCATTGATCATGTCGGAGTCGAGCATGGATGAGAAATTCCCCTCATTCCGCTCGCGCTTTATATCCAGCTCGAACGTATCATTGGTATGCTCGATGATGGGAGCGCTTTTAATCACCGCCGCATCCCTCCCCCGTATAACTCCGTAAACCGCGCCGCCGACGGTCAGCATAAATACAAAAAGATAAAACATGCCCTTGACCGACTCCTGGGCGCGATAGGGCATTCTCCCGATGAGACGATCAATGCCGGAAGCGGCCTTATTAATAGAAGGGGGTCTGAATTTCATTTCCCGTACCAATCCCTATCCAATATACTATCACTTCGCGGCTTTATCAATTATAAAAACCACCCTGGTTTTTTTCAGCTGCGCAATCGTACGGCTGCTGCTGAAAATTTTTCGTACGTCCCTGTCTGAAATTACCGGACATCCTTTCAGCCTGCTCACCGCGACCGCGTAATAGGGACGATCCCCGGCAACGGGGCTCTTAACCGCGTCGTCATCGGTGTATACGTAGCAGACGATGCCGTATCGCATCGCATGCCGTATGTCGACGTAGTACCTGCCGTAAACCTCCAGGCCGTCCTCATCAAAGACCGAAGGGAGGATCATCGGCTCAATGCCGAGTCCGCGGGTATCGATGATGAGGCTCGTATACTCGGTCGGGATCGGGTTGTCGATTCTGGTGGGAAAGCTCTTCGCCGGATATTTGTAGGGAACCGCCTGGAGCAGATCCCCGATCTTCAGCTCAGCCCTGCAGCCTGACGTGTAAAAATCGACCGGAAATTCAGACAGCTTCACCCTGCGTGCTATAAGGTTTACGATGCGCGACTGGACCGCGTCGCTCCTTTCAAGCAGATCGTCGAACAGGGTATCCGGATCGATCCTGATCCCCCCGAGCATGCGGGCAATGCCGCTGATCGCCTGTTCGCGGGCTCTCCGGTATGCCTCAATCCTTCCCCGATTAAGGGATGTGACCGAGCCGTCTATACTATCCTCCGGCAGGCCCGTCTCCTTCACCGGGAAGCGCTCCATGCCGTATGACACGATAATTCCTTTGGTCCAACTCACCCTGTCTTCCGGATAAGACCTGTTCAGGGCTGCGGAGTCGGACAAGAAGCAAGATATAATTATTGTGACTATGGATAATCTTCTAAACATTTGACTCAGCATAATATAAAAAAATTTATATAAAATATTAAATAATGGTAACTACTCGGCTATTACTCTTTAAAAGAGTAACGGGAACCGCCGATTCACGCCGATAAACGCAGATTTAAAAATTATTTACAATCCGTTTTACTTCTATCTTTTCTAATCGGCGTTCATCTGCGTCCATCGGCGGTTCCATTATTATATCTGAATAGCTACGGAAAATCTTCATTAATTACTTGAGTTAGGCGATTTTTTTATCCCCCTCCCTTGATGGGAGGGGTTAGGGGAGGGTGATTAGAGCAGAATATGAACCTATTGGCTGCTCTCGCCTGAATTTCAGTCCCCTTAACTGCATTGATTTTAACTATTCCCATAGTGTTTTTTCTGCTTTTGTTTGATTCTTTCGTAATTGCTTCACAAAATACACTGAACTGTATATCATTAACTTTTCTCACCCCCACCCCAGCCCTCCCCCGTCAAGGGGGAGGGAGTTCTTAAATGAATTTTCGCCTAACTCGAGTTAATTAGTAGAATTATCGGATTATTTCATAGTATATCTTAAGACCTTATCCGGCCCTTATATCCCTGAAGCGGGTCTTAAAAGCTTCTCGAGCTCGGCTACACTCCGCCCCATGACCGGTGTGAGGCGATCCGCAGCTTCGATTATATCGTTAAGAATAATCCGCTCCGACTCCTCTTCCGGGACCCGGCGGCGGGATACGAATGTCCGCGCTTTTCTGAGGAAGGGGATCATAATCTCGCGAAGCTCCTCCTGGTTCACCAGCTCTTCCACGCTGCGGAGGAGCTCCCTGTTCTTGAGGGCGTCGGCGGCAAGCGGCTTGATTTTCGCAAGCGACTCAAGGGCTTTCCGCATGGCGCTTATGAGAGGCCCGGGGTTTTCCTGTTCCCCTGCCGCAAGCATCTTCTTTAGGATGCCTTGAGGCTCAGGATTGAGGAGACTGCACCGCTCAAGAACCCCGGCGAGTGTTTGCTCCTCCATATGCTCTATCCGGGCGCCGCCCTCTGTGGCGTTTATGATCGGAACGCTCACCTTGCGGGCCGAGTCCTCGAACCAGGAACGGTACAGATCAAAAACAAAATCGGATACGACCTCCCCCGTGCCGCCGTATGCAGGCACCCGCTTGATCTTGCGACGTCTGATCACGGCCTGGTTTATCGTGTCCAGGTTCCTGAACCGGTTCGTCCGGGGGAGCCATTCGTCGTTATGGTAGGTGCCGGCCGCATGAATCTCCCTGCCGGTATAGGCCAGGTCCTGGCCCACCAGAATGATCGGGGAGCAGCCCAGGTTCAGGAGAAGGTCGAATGCGCTGGTCGCCACCGACCCGCCGGACTGGATATCGCCGATCGCGCCCGCGTATTTCTCGATCCATCCCACGAGCGGCGTTGTCTCGCGCTTCAGCTCGCCGCTTGAGTCTGCGTAATACTTCGCGGTAGTGCTCACTATTTTCCTTCCCGGGAACGACCGTAGGACCGCGGGAAAAGAGACCAGGTCGGCAATAAGCGCCGCGCCGCCCCCGGTCCCCATGAAGTGTTTAATGCTGTACTTCTGCGCGTCAAGGGACATGACGATGTGGGGAACAATATTTTTTCTCATGAGCACCTTGAAAGCGGTGTCAACCGACACGATGAGCGCACGGCCGCGCATCTGGCGCAAAAGATCGACGTTCTTCTTAAGTGACGGGCCGGCCGACACGATAACGCCGGGGCAGCCGGCGAACCCGCCGAACAGCCGGCGGACCCTTGAAGAGGTGAACAGATGGGGAAGATTCAGCAGAATATTCTCCATCCAACCCTCTTCGAATTCGAACCGGGTGAGCAGGTCGCTTATCTTCGACGAGATGTACCGGCTCATGTCCCTCATGATCGTTTCGTAAAATTTTTCATGCAGCCGGTAAGAAGGCCGGTGAATGAAGTGCGCCGCACCCCTGAACCCGGCGATGTCCATATCCTCGAATACGGCGGACAGGTCGGCAGGCGAGCTTATGACCTGCACATCGGCCAGGTTCGCGGGATAGGTCTTACGGCAGATTTCCGCAACCTCAGGATCGTGCTCCACGGCGATGATCTGCTTGCCGGGATACCTTCTTTTGAGATGGTCAAGATGATACCCGAGTCCGATCCCGTAGACCGCGATGACGCTGGCCCTTCCTATGGAAAAGCCCTCGACAGCGCGCTCGGCCTCCCGGTCGGGATCATACCCGGAGTGAAGCCGGATCTCGCGCGAATTCTTATACACCAGGGTGAGCTTCCCGCTGGGAGTTTCCTTTAAAAGGTAGGTGCTCATGGCGCGCTTCTTTGCACGAGTGACTGATGGCCGGCGTATCGGACCGCCAGCTCCTGATGGTACCGGTCAAAAACCGCGGGGCTGTTCAGATTGAATTTTTCAAGAACCTCGGATTCAAAAAAATGAGAATCGATCACCCGTGCGCCGGCTGCGGCGAGCAGATTCGCCAGGTACACGATCCCGACAAGCTCCCGGTGCACGATGGAGGGGTGCAGGGGCGCATGATGATACATGATGGGATCGATCAGCTCCTCCGGAAAATTCCAGCGCCGGGCCATGAGCGCACCGATGGTGGAATGGCTGATCCCGATGGATATCTCCTCCAACACGGCGGCATTCCGTATCTTCCGGTTCTTCACGATGTCCGCTATCAGGGAGACCATGTCGGCGTCGGTAGCGAGCAGAACGATCTTTCCGATATCATGCAGGAGGCCGGCGATCAAGGCATAATCCGCTATTCCCGAATACCCCCGGTCACCCGCGATCGATCGGGCGTAGAACGCCGTCCGGTTACAGTGCTCCCATACCTGCTCGAACCGCCGGTACCGCTTGTCGATTATTTTCCGGGCCGAAACTGCGGTAAGGATATACTCCAGATTCTTAAGCCCGATCAGCATTACCGCCTCGCTCACCTTCTTGATCCGTTTGCCGGCCATGAACCCGGCGGAGTTTGACAGCCTCAGGACGTCCGCGGTAAGCGAAGGGTCGTTGCTGATCCTGTCGGAAATGGCCTCAATCGTCGTGTCCGGATTATTGCATAAAGCCCGAAGCTCCCGGATATGCTCCGGAAAGGTCGGCAGGGATTCGACGTCTTCCAGTATCTTTTCTTTGATGGAGGAGGTGATCTCCAGGCTCCTCAGATCGGAGGGGACCGTCAGGGCGATCTTCATGGAAGCCTCATCCGGAACAAGCGAGACGATATGCACGTCCAATCCCGCGTTCTTCAAGAGCATCACCGACATGATTATGCCGAGCCCCGCGCCCTCCGAGGAATCATACATGTTCTCATACGCTTCCGTGAAATTTCTACATTCCCCTGCCTTGACGAGGCGATACCGCAGCCGCTCAAGCTCGACCGGCATGATCCGCGCATTGTTGATTATAGCGATTTCTATCCCGCCTTCCCGCTTCCGGAATTTAATGACGATCCGGTACCGGCTGTCCACGAGCATATTTTTAAGGAGCTCCGGATGATACGCGACCTTTTTAAATTCCTGCATTCCCCTTTCGTAGTCCGCATCATCGGCGATATCGAGATCCATGCTTTTAAAGTACACGCGCTTCATGTTTGCCTTGACTGCGTTTTGAATCAGTTCCCGTAGTACCGGCTCGAATGTTTCATACAGGAACAGCTTGTCACAGCGCGACAGGATTTTTACCAACAGGGAATTTATATCGTTTTCGATATCCCTGCTGACATACTGGAAACCGATGAAGACCTCTTTCCCAAGGTCAAAGTCCTTAGCCAGTTTCGATGAATCAAATAATGCGCTCATGATGATGGTTTCAATCCGGCAGCCGCTTTTCGTAATCATGAATAAGTGCATGCCATCGTAACGCGGATATTTCAAATATGTAAAGTTAAATATCGGGCCTCATCGCATAATCTACGGGCTTCCCCCCTTACGAAGGGGGGACAGGAGGGGGGTCAAAGGCGTATGGATAAATGGGAGTTCTAGTGACTGAGTTATTTAACAAACTCGATGAAAAGGAAAAAGGTCAAATATGACTAGTGCTAGAAAGAATGATGGGGTTGAAACTTGAGTCACGATAGATATCGTGGAAAAAAATTCGACCTCTAGCATTGACCCGTACTTAGACCCCCCTTGGTCCCCCCTTCGTAAGGGGGGAAAAACTAAAAAACACTATCGGCTTACCTTAGATCGCAAGCGTTTCAGCAGGGAGTTGTACGAAACGCAGACTCGATCATGAAAAGCGGCGCTCCCACTCACACGCGATGGCGTACGGCCGGCGGCTCTACACGAATCAAAATTTTGCATGACCAAAACCACTCCGTCCCGGTCCAGAATCCTGAAAAATTTTTTGACATAGCTTCCGATAGGGAACGTTTCCGTCAGATAACAGACACGCACCGGATATCGCTTTGCAAGATATGAATAACCGGCGATGTTCCGATAATCCGGATGCGGTATATAAAACGAGATATCGCGGAAAGGGGTCTTGGTGATCTCCTTTTCGACGAGACCCAATCGTTTTCTTCCGGGAAGAGCGCCGATGACCGACACGGCCGTCCCATCCCTGAGAATAAGAGCGGACCCCCGGTCGTGTTCAATTACCCTCGGGTTTTCATCCGCGGCCTGCGGAATAGCCAATGAAAGCCACGCGCAACCGAATGCAGCGGCGATTGAGAGAGAGACGACTCTCTTATGTGAAGTCCAGGGAAAAAGAGGAAGGAGGAGCATGCCGAATGCGGCAAAAAGGACGGGATGAACGGCGGAGACGTTAAAATGGCACATCAGTCCCGATAGGGAGCCGACAACGAGTTTGTTAAGGCTGAAAATAGCGTCGGCAACAGATCCCAGGTACGCGGCATAAGCGGTTACAAGAGAAAGCCCGCTGGCGGCAAGCGATACGATCAGAAGAAGGGACATAGCGGGCACAATGATAATATTTGATATGACGCAGGATAGATTGAGCTCCCCGACCTGAAGGAGCAGAACCGGTATGACAAGGACCTGAGCGGAGATGGTAAGAGCCAGGGTATCAGATATACGTGAGGGAAGATAGGTCAGCACGCGCCTATATAACCGGTGAAAAAGGAGAATGCCCAGGGTCGCTCCGAAACTGAGCTGGAACCCAAGGCTGTATATCTCATGCGGGAATATCGTCAGAATAGCTATTCCGGATAAAAAAAGGGTATTGATGGTATTGATTTCGCGGTCAATGATGCGCTGCAGGCTATAAATCATGAACATGATTCCCGCCCTGAGGAGCGACACGGGCAAATCGGTGATGTACAGGTATAAAACAATGGCCAGCCCGGCTGCGGCAAGGGCCCATTTCCGGTTCAGACGGCAGAGGCCGAGTAGCAGAAGCAGGGTGCCGGCAACTATCCCCACGTGGAGCCCGCTCGCCGCCAGGACATGGAGCACGCCCGCTCTCTTGAAATCGTTCAGAATATGCTTGTCAATATAGCTCTGATTTCCGAAGTAGAGAGCCTTGACGACGGAGGCAGTATCCTTACGAAACAGGGCGTCGCAGCCCGCAGACAGCCTTTCACGGATCTGCTCTCTGAGGGTTGCTTCGGAGCGAACGACTGATACCGTATCGCCCTCCAGGTACATCAGGTATCCTGTTCCGCGGCATACTAACGAGCGCTGAAAAGCAGAGGTTGAGTCGAGAAGGGCCACCGGGACCGGCTTGGCGTAGAATTCCAGTCTGTCGCCGGCGTGCAGGCATGGTCCGCCGGAAATATAGGCGGTTCCCGTCAGCCATGCTGTTCCGTCAGGCGAGCCGCGCCCTCCCCTTTCCAGCCTCTGAAATCGTAGGAACACTTCCTGATCGTATCTTCGGTCAACGGCCCGAATCACCTCGCCGATATAGACCGCCTGCGGCAAGGGAAGTTTTTCCCGGCCACAATCGCGAATTCGGACGGACAAAAAAATTGATAGTGCCGCGGTACAAATCATCAAACAGACTACCCGCGCCCGCGCGGCCGGAAGATGCGCTCCACACTCCGGCGCAACCCTCATCGAATTACGGTAAACAAAAGGGAGCGATAATGCCGACAGGATAAAAAAAATTATTCCGGCTATTTGGCCGTATCCGTTTAATATGATTGAATACGACAGGATGATCGTTGCGCTGATAAAAAATACCGTGAACAAGGAGGGGACAAAAAATTTCTGCGCTATATTCCTATATTCTTCCAACTTTGAGAATAAACCCCCGCCCGGCCAATCTGTTATCGCATATTCAAGGGATTTCTCACTATCTGCACGCCTTTGGGGATCCTGAAATTAAACAATTTCTCTTTGACCTCAACCGCGGTGTTCGTGTCGGAAATCGAAAAGCTGATTATTCTCCCGTCCTCCCTTTTAAAAATAGCCCCCTTAAGCAGATATGACGGGTCCACGCTCAGGATGATCTCACGGTACTGCCTTTCGTCGCTTTTAAGCTTGATGGTATATCCGGACTCACCGCCGGTCGCGATCGAATTATATCCGGACACGGCTGCGGCAATGCCGCCCGAATTGGTTCCCCGCGCCAATTCCTGGATCCCGCACATCTTCGTTCCGGGATTGTAAATCCAGAGGGTCTGTCCGTTCGACACCAGTATCTTTTCAGTCGGGCCGGTGAATTTAACATATACCCTGTCCGGAGCCAGATACTTGAATATGCCGGAATAGGTTTGCCCGTCAAGAGCCGTCCAGGAGATGACACCCGTCAACCTCGGCAATTGCCGCATCCGTGCCTGAAATTTCACAACCGCCTCATCTCCTGAAACGGAAAAAAGAAATGAGGCATGTCCGACGAGCATTAATATTACTGATATTTTGAGCTTTTTCATTGCGGAAATCCTCTCATAGTATTACGAATTAAGGGAATAAGAATGAAAAAAATTCAGGGCTAATTCTTTAAAATTTTTTATTATTAAATACTCCGAGACTGTCTAAGAAGCCCCCACTACCCAGATCTCATTCTTTCATGCCCCCCAACCCCCCGGAGGGGGGCTAATATTGCTTTCAAAAAGCAATAATGTATTATTTCAATATATTTCTTTATAAGAAAACATACTATCCAAGTCCCCCTCCGGGGGATTTAGGGGGCTGAGAGACTCGATTGAAAGATGTGGGTTATGGGTAGCCCTCCGGAGAGGACTTTTTAGACAGCCCCGGAGTATTATGTTAATATTTCTATTATGTTATATAGTAACTTTATGAATTAACTTTAAAAATTTCTTATTATCCATAACTATTCAACAGATTGATATTTTTCAACTATTAAATCGGAAAATATTTGTAAAGTATTATGCTTGAAATTTTTACATTATACTATATGACGTTTATTCAGGAGATGACCATGAGAAGAAAAAGAGCCAGCATCAAAAACGTCCTGATCTTCATCATCATTGTCGGCACTATACCTGTCTCGTACTTTTACAGTAGAAAGATCTACTCATTTTACATGAGGAGCTATTATGAAAAGATACGGGGTCAGAGCATCGGGCAGCTGGTTCGCAAGGGCCGGGAGATGTATGACAACAAACAATATGCGCTTTTGTCCGAATATCTGAAAACCCTCGTGATCGTATATCCGGACAACAAGGAGTTGAAAATACTCGAAGGTCTTACCTACATCAAGCTCGGCCGGGGCGATATCGGCTCGGACATCATCCTCTCGGCCACAAACGGCGAAAAACTGCCGGAACCTGTCCTTGAGGAAACTATCCGCACCCTCTATGATCTGAAACAATATAAAGATATCATCATGACCATGAAAAAGAATAATGCGGCCGGCAGCCCCGGCCTCCTCTATTATTACGGAACATCGCTTTTGAATACGGGAAATTATAAAGCCGCCATACCGGTGTTGCAACAGGCGCTTCAGAAAGGGCGAGCAGGGTATGAAACATACCTGAATATCGGGATCGCCTATTCCAAAATCAATGAACCGCGCGCCGCCCTTCCCTTTCTTGAGCGCGCGCGGGCGATGAACAACAATCGGGATACGGCCGGAGCACTGGCGGATACATACTGGAGATTGGGCAGATACAAGGACGCTGAAAAGATCCTATCGAAAATGAAAAAGTAAAGGCCGCAACCGCGCATTCACAGAGCCTTGATGGACATGCCGATTCCCCACGTCCATGCGGTCTTGTTCATTTTGATCGACTTGAACAGCATCCGGTCCGTGAAAAAAAAGTAGGATGCCGCCCCGGTCTCGATGCTCACCGTATCAGAGGTTTGCACCTTCAATCCGCCGCCTATGCCGAACCGGCTTAGATCAGGATACAGGGGGTTCTGGCTGCGCGGGTATTTCTCCTGCGTCGAATATGAGAAGCCGACGCCGGGAAACATGCCGTCCACCTCAAGCTCAAGTCCGAAACCGACGCTGTGCCGGTTCTTATATTTATAATTCTGGGCATTGCCGCCGGCAGTCAAGGGCATAACAGCCAGGGCCGATGAATTGTTCGCCAGATAGAGCCAATCCAGGTATCCGAATTCATGATCGCTCGTCAGGATATTTTTACTTCCGTAATTTTTCTCGCCGGAAAATGAGACCTGGTATGATATCTGTAGGGAAGCTCCTTCAGATGACAGAATATTAAGCCCGATGAGCAGATAATCAGAAAGCCTCTGCTCGGCTATGCGGGAATAATGTATCTTACGGTCGTGCTCCGTGCCGCGGGCGATTACCGGTGTCGCGTATAAGAGCGTGAGCGCTGCCTTTTTCGCGGACGAGATCATCATCCCGGCAAAGCCGGACCAGCCGTAAGCGCTCGTTTCGGTTTTATAGCCGGTCCCCATCTTAATCAAGCCCGCGGATTGCACCGCATCATAATAACTGCAGACTATGCCGCCGGTAAAGGCTAGAGCGTCGCTCAGGGAAAACGCCCCTCCCACCCTTCCCTGGAGCCAGTACCTCCTGCCCTTGATGTAATTCAGCGCCGGCACTTCCAGGGGGCCCAGGGTAAGCGTGAGCCCGGCCTGCCGGAGCACACCCATCCGCACCGGATCAAGATTCAAACCCGAATACGCCAAGAGCGGGATCCCGGCCTGCGGCTCGGTATAGTGAACGGATTCAACATCTTCCGGCGCGGAAAGAGAGGCAAAAAACGCGCCCCTCCCCTGCTTGTATGCGAAGGCGAAACCGGGAATGAACCATGATGGGGTATTCTCCTCTCCGTTGCTGTAGAAAATCCGGTGGGAGATCGTTTTTGTCATAAGCTGGTATTCAAAATCGAGATACAGGCCGTCTTTTAGATTCACCAGGCCTGTCGGGTTGTAATAGGCTGAGTCAATTGAATTTACGGTAGCCGCTCTGCTCTGCATTCTGAGGTAGGAAATAGTATTCTCCGCGCTTGCGTAAATGCCGTTAGCAAGGATCGACAAAAAAATCATCATCCCCAATAGATATCTGCGGTAATTCTCCACCTGCGGCTCCTGGCATTAATAGAAAAACGGCGGTGTGTGCACCGCCGTTTTATGTTTCCTATAATAACCTGCATTATATAACCTTGTGTGTGAAACCGATAGCGCCAAAATAACCCTGCCGATAATATTTGGCCGGATTAAACTTAAACATTGTTCCCTTGTTTATATCTGTTGTAATGTAGTGTGAATAGGCGAACGCCAGTGTCAACTTCATTTTTTCATTAAACAGATAAGATATCCCGCCGCCGACGGTATGATAATCAACGTCATCGTTGAACTGGCTGAGCGCACTCGGCCGCGCGCCGGTTTCGGACCACTGGTATCCTGCCCCGATATTGAGGGGAGCGGATTTGAAGGTATAATCGATTCCGCCGCCGATATCATAACCGCCGGTGAAATTTTTCTCCCTCCCCCTCATCTGCGCAAACTGGTTAAAATAGTAGGTGTAGTGCGCCGCGATCTGCGCTCCCTGAATCTGATACGCCGCTCCGACGCCCAGGGTGCCCGGTATCTGCGCATGCCTTTTATTCCCGTCCATGTTGCTCTTATCAAACATGCCGAATGCGATATAATCGGTTGATACGGTCTTCTGTCTGAGCGGAGAATTCCATTCTCCCTTGACCGCGATTGTCAGATCCTTGACCGGCTTGAGGTCCACGCCGCCGATAAAACCGTACGCCAATCCCTGCTGGTTCGCATGAAAATTGCTGGCGCCGGGAAGATAGCCTGCGTACCTGCCGCCGAGAGCGTACAGGGTCGCGTCCAAAACCGTAACTCCGTACATGCCCCGGACGCCCAGGGAAAGCGTCAGTATATCCTTTATCGCCTCATACGCAACGCTCATCTGTGCGGTATAAACAACCGAAAAACCCTTAAGCTTAGAAATCACGGATCCGCCGATAACCGGCGTTCCTCCATACAACTGGTTGAGGATCCCGCCTAAAAGGGCCTGCGGATTGAGCGCAAGGTCGATCATCTGCAGGCCGTTGTTATAGGTGGCGTTTCCGCCGCCGCCCAGGGGCAAAAAGCCGAACGACCAGGCAACCCTGTCTTTTTTATGAACCAGATAAAGGTTGATGAAGGTAAATCCGGACTTGTCAGCCTTGTATTCATGTCTGCTGGCTCCCATCAACTCATTCGCATACCCTCCGAACGGCTTGATGCGTATCGGATCAACGATAACCTGCTCGCTGATATAATAATAGAAGCCGTCTTTCATCAGGGCTGTTCCCGCAGGATTGAAAAAAGCCGCATCCGGCTCAATTGAAGCGCTCCTGCTTTGTGTTTTAACATACTCCGCGCTCTGATTGGGATTACTGTTAGGACCGGCCGCGAACAGTATGGTCTCAGCGCCCATAAATAGCGCGCAGAGAGCGAATACAAATAATAACTTCTTCATTTAATTGACCTCCTTATTTGAGATTGTTTCTAACAATTTCCTGAATCTTTATTTTTGTATATAGATTGACTCACTCAATTCAATCCACGGCATTTAAGCTGCACACCGCTGAAATCCAGGTAAAATTTTATTAAAGTAGAATTTTATTAAAGTATAATTTTATAATATATTAAAAATGTCAATTGCTTTTTTTAAAAAATATGATGCCCCTGGGGGGAATTAACTCTAATAATTATTTATAATTATTGACAAAATCAGCCTGCCGA
Source organism: Spirochaetes bacterium RBG_16_49_21 (assembly GCA_001829495.1). GTDB lineage: Bacteria > Spirochaetota > UBA4802 > UBA4802 > UBA5550 > RBG-16-49-21. Next base: position 35,287 of record MIBJ01000056.1, read on the forward strand.
TTTAGAAAATTGACAGCCTTATCGGCTGATGCTGCGGGGGCGCGAATTCTGCCCGAACGTTTCGTCAAGTGCCTGTTATACGACTATGTTTAAAAAAAAAGACCTGGTTCATGAGCGCGCAATCGTTGAAGATCAGATAGTGAATCTGACGAAGCTCATCAACATCAACGGCATGATCAATTCCACCCTCGACATGGGCAGGCTGCTGGCTCTGATCATGGAGACAATAACCGATATCATGAAGACCGAAGCCAGCACCCTGCTCCTGTACGAAGAAAAGACGAATGACCTTGTTTTCAAGGTGGCCCTGGGCGAGGCGGGAAAGGGGCTTGTGGAGAAATACCGGATAAAGCCCGGCCAGGGTATTGCCGGCTGGGTCGCAGAGACGAGAAAGCCGGTATCCATCAATGACGTATACGCCGACCGGCGTTTCAATCCTGATTTTGACCGGATAACCGGGTTTAAAACCAAGGCTATAATCTGCGCGCCGCTTCATTTTAAAGGAAAGTTCCTGGGCGTGATTCAGTCCATCAACCCGACAAACAGGACCGGATTCACCGATGACGACATGAAGCTGTTCCTGATATTTTCCGATCAGGCGGCCCTGGCCGTTCAAAACGCGATATACTTCCAGGACGCCCTAGAAGAGGAGCGCATTAAGAGCGAGCTCTCCTCCGCGCAGGTGATTCAGGATACGCTCAACCCCGATCTTGATCTTAGATTCGGCAATATCAGAATAACGGCGAAATCCATGACGGCGCGGGAAATAGGAGGCGGCTTCCACAGTCTGTTCAAACTTGATGAGAACCACATAGGGATAGCCCTCGGCAGCCTCCATGAAAAGGGGGTGCCCGGCGGAATGCACGCCTCAATTCTCAGCGGCGCACTCAGGGCGCTGGCAAACATAAAAGGAAAAAATCTTATTGGGTTGATGAAGGAGCTCAAGCATATCATCGGGCATAATATGGAGCCCATGCAGAACGCCTCTCTCCTGTACGGAGTGCTGGACTTCTCGGAAAGCAAGCTCCGCTTTCTGAACGCGGGCATCGCGTACCCGGTTCTCGTGCGCGAGAACGTGTCCCGCTACCTGAGGTTCGGCAACAGAAGCCTGGAGCAGAACATCTCGGAAATGAAGATCGTGGCCGTGTCCCTGAAACCCGGAGATATGTTCGTATTGTTGTCGGATGGGATCATCAAGATCAAAAACAGCATGGGCAAGCACCTGGGCCTGAAAAAAGTGATGGATTTTCTTGAACGCAATTTTCCCGCAACCGAGGACGTCATTGGATCACTGATGAGATTCGCGCATGATTTTTCCGGAGGCACCGGCCTGAGGGAAGATGTATCAATGATCATCCTCCGGGTTGCCTGAATACCCCCGACGACGGAGACACGTTTTTATGAGTGAGTTTTGGGAGGGTTCCTCATGGACAATTACGTATCGGTCATTTTCTGCAGAAACTGCAAATCGCGGTTCGTTGACGCGGGGGAATGGACGCAGGACGGCAAGGTCGTCGTGCAGTGCAGGTCGTGCAACGCAAAGGAGGTGCTGTCGAATTTCACGTTAGGCAGGGGCAGAATCAGCAATGCCGAGCTCCAGAACGCGCGCGATACCGCGGCAAAGAAAGACAGATACGAACGATAGCCCCGTCACCGGGTAAACAGCCTTTTCGCAATAACCGCGATGAAAAAATAGACAGTCCTGAGAAACCGGCCGAGCCGCCAGGGTTTTGTTATAATCCGAAAAAACCAATCCAGGCCCCGGTCCATGAAGAAGGGCGGAGCCTTTTTAATCTCGCCGGAGATGATGTCGAATGCCCCGCCGACGCTGATGAATACCGTATTTTTAAATTCGCCCTTGATCTTGTGGATCCATTTGTCCTCCCGCGGAAAACCGAGGCCGACGAAGATGATGTTCGCTTCAGATTTCCGCATGGCTTCAATAACCGATTTTTCCCGTGCGGCATTGAAATACCCGCCATGCCTTCCGACGATCCGTATCTTGGGGAAGGATTTCCGTATGTTGAAAAAGGCGCGCTCAACGATCTCCGGCTTCCCTCCGACAAGGAATATCGTATATTCCTTTATCTCGGCAATTCTTATTATATCCATGATGAAGCTCAGGGGGGCTATCCGCTCCTTGAGCGGGGTTTTCAGCATTTCCGCCGCCCACTGGATTCCCGCTCCTGATGCAAGGTGGAGGTCCGCGGCGCCGCAGATTACGCGGAGGTCGGCGTTACTTTTATAGCGGAGAAGCTTGTACGGATTCATGCCGATGACGTGATACACGCCGCCGGATTTTATCATATCCATGACCTTGACCACGGCCTGGGCCCGGGTAATATTGTCCACCCCGATCCCCACTATGTTCGTTATTTTCGCATCGCTTAAATCAATCTGGTTGTATTCCAGTATCAGGTCCCGCTCCTCTTTATAGGAATCATAGTGCACGGTGTTATTGCTCATTAATCCTCCTCCTGTGCCCGGAACGCACATTGTCCGCAAATCAGGGCGATTGTTATGAATCTATTCCGTAGCGCGCGGATGTCAATAAAAATTCTGATTATGTCGTATATACTTTCTTTTTAAAACATGAGGGAAATTAAAAAAAGGGTTGCGCAAAATGAAATATATAAAGATAAACACTTGGATGGAAGGCGGTATAATGAGCAGGCTCGCGGAGATCGTTGCATTTATTGAACATGATTATCAGAAAAAGGCGGTCATTGAGCCGGAAAAAAGGCTGGATAAACTGAGGGACAGCCTGTTTGATATTGTAAAAACATACCACCCGGGGGTCATCGTCAAGGCTGGGCTCGGCAGCGGACGCCTCCTGTATGATCTTGCGAAAAATTCAGGCGCCTACATCGTCGTGGTCGAGCCTTCTCTCGGCACAATCCGGGAATTCTCGAGCCTGCATAAGGACGATCCTGCTTGCGAAAAAATCAGATTCATCAACGGCGAATTCAACGCCTTCCCGATCGACTATTACGCGGCGGACCTGCTCATCTGCATCGATTACCTTGACTTCCTTGAATCCGGCAGGGTTGTGGACGAATTCCGGAGGGCGCTGCAGTTCGACGGCATACTCTTTATCGCCAGCGTCGTGCTCCACGACGACGACCTTGAGGGCGCGTATGATGATTTTATGAAAAAGGCCTTCCCCCTGCATAACGACTATTATCTGCGGGAAGATTTGAAAACATTTATGGATTTGAACGAGCTTACGTTCGTCAAAGGCTCCCTGGAGCATTACAGCGCCGATCTTTCCGGGATGGTGGATTATTTCAGCGGGCTCTTTCCCGATACGGGAGAAAACCCGCTCATCCAGATCGAAGAGCAAAAAAATAAATTTACCGAATTATACAAACTTGAGGGAAGCGTGATATCCGAGCCGTACTATATCGGCGTATTCGCGAGAAGAAAACCCGCGCATCCATAATGGAGCATTGAGAATTGGAATTTATCGTACACCCGTCCCGCTTGAACGGCTCTGTCAACATACCCGGATCAAAATCGCATACCATACGGGCGCTCGTGTTCGGCCTCCTGGGAGACGGGGAATCGGTGATCGAGCATCCCCTCGATTCCTCGGACACCCGGTCATGCATGGATATGATCCGTAAATTCGGCGCACGCGTCGAACCGGCCGCCGCTGCATGGAAGGTGACGGGGACGGCCGGCGTTCCCTCGGTGCCTGACGACGTCATCGATACCGGAAATTCAGGTACGTCGCTCTACATAGGGCTCGGCATCGCCGCGCTGGTGAACGGCTGGAGCGTGTTCACCGGCGACCATCAGATACGGGCCAGGCCGGCTGACGGGCTTCTGGCTTCCATCAATCAGCTCGGCGGAACAGCCTTCTCCACACGGGGCAACGGAATGCCGCCTATCGTCGTAAAGGGGAAGATCTCCGGCGGCGAAACCAAGATCGAGGCAGTCACCTCCCAGTACCTGACCTCCCTCCTCATGGCTGCGCCGCTTGCCAGCGGGGATACGGTGATCCGGGTGCCGCTCCTCAACGAAAAGCCGTACGTGGCCATGACCCTGAGCTGGCTCGACAGATTGAACATACGATATGACAACAGGGATTATGAGCATTTCCGCGTGCCGGGCGGGCAGAGATATCCCTCATTCCGGGAAAGCATACCGGCAGATTTTTCGTCAGCCGCGTTTTTCCTGGTTGCGGCTGCCGTCACCGGCTCAAAGCTCACGCTCACGGGCCTTGACTTCACCGATACCCAGGGGGACAAGGAGGTCGTAAACATACTGAAAGCCATGGGAGCGGAGATAAGTATCGGCCAAAGAGAGATTTCAATACAGGGAAAGCCTCTCAAAGCCGGGACATTCGACCTGAATGCGATCCCGGACTCCCTGCCGGCGCTGTCCGTGGCCGCCTGCTTCGCGGACGGAGAAACCAGGCTGGTGAACGTGCCCCAGGCGCGGCTCAAGGAAACCGACAGGATCAGGGTAATGCACGAGGAGCTTGCAAAAATGGGGGCGAACATACGGGAAAAGCCGGACGGCCTGGTCATACGCAGGAGCAGCCTGGCCGGATGCAGGGTAAGCGGCCGCCACGACCATCGGGTCGCCATGGCCCTGGCGGTGGCAGGCCTGGCTGCCAGCGGCGAGACAATTGTTGAAACCGCGGAATCGGTCTCAGTAACTTTCCCCGACTTCCCTGTCCTACTAGAATCGGCAAACGCGAATATTACATGCACGGAGTAAAAATATGGCTGTGAGAGGAATACGGGGAGCCACCACCGCTGATTCGAACACAAGCGACGAGGTCATCGCGAAAACAAAGGAGCTTCTCCTCTCCCTGGTCAGGCACAACCACCTGGACGTTGAGGATATCGCCTCGGTGATCTTTTCGGTCACTAACGATCTGGACGCTGAGTTCCCGGCCGTAGCGGGCCGGGAGCTGGGATGGGCGCACACGCCGCTCTTCTGCACCATGGAGATGGAAGTTCCCCAAAGCCTTCCCTGCTGCATCAGGGTGCTCCTGCACGTGAACTCGGAAAAGCGGCAGGATGATATGGTCCACGTGTATCTTCACGGCGCAAAAAAGCTGCGCCCGGACCTGGAATCTATTTATCGAGAATAAAAAATTCAGTACGCCGGTTTTTTCTTCTCCCTTCAACGGTCTTATTGTCTCCAATCGGCTTTTCCGGCCCGTAGCCGACCGATGCAAGCCGCTCGGGGCTTATGCCGTTTTTGATCAGGTAATCCCTGACCGCGTCAGCCCTCTTTTCCGAGAGCTTTATATTATAAGCGCGGGGGCCGGTTGAATCGGTATGTCCCCGTATCTCAAGCCTGATCTTCCTGTTCTTCTTCAATTCATCTATCGTGCGGTCGAGGACATTCAGGGATTCCTTCTTGAGATACGCGGAATCGACCTCGAAGTGAATATTCTCGACAACGATCCCCTTCCCCTTTTCGATTTTTACCAGCTTGATCGATACGTCCTTGTCCTGAGGCGATACGATTACCTTTTTCGGCACATACCCGTCCGCATCGGCGGTTATCTCCACGTCGTCGGCGCTCGGGACATCGATCTCCTGGCCGCGTCCATCGACTCTGATCCTTTCCGAATAGGCGATCCTCCCCTTGTCCCAGCGCTTCACGTCCACCTGGGCCGGCAGCGGGGCTCCCTTCTCGTCGTTCACAGTGATATTCATTTTGCGCAGAGCCGGCTTTTGGACCTGATCCTCGGATTTTTTGTCCTGATCCCCCGTTTTATCTTTCTCAATCTTCATCGCCGTCGTGTCCGGCGCGGCTTTTCCGCCGGAATCCTTTTTGCCGTCTGAATCCTTCTTGTTGTAAGGATCATATATCGCGCTGCCGCCGTCGATTATGCGAGAATAGTAGTCCGTGCCGACCGCGTACAGATAGTTCCCCGCAGGCAAAAACATTATTCCGCCCGCTGCAGCGGGTTGGTACGCGCCCCCGGGGAACGGCGGAACAAACTCCCAGAGCGCACCCTTCCGATTGAACCGCATCGCTTTAAGCGAAGCATAGGATAAATCCCTGCCGCCTACGTTCTTCTTAAAAGTGCTGACTACATATATCTGATCGCGGATGGTCACGAAATACGGGCTTGACCGATCTCCGAGATCGATCCGGGAGACGACGCTCCCATTTTCCGGGGAGATGATCACCACTTCGCGGTTCCCTGTGGTAAACAATATTTCCCTCTCGGTAAAGCTCGGGTTGGAGGTTACTGTATCCGAGTAATCCTTGTCCCATAATTTGGAGCCGTCGTCGAGATTAAAGCAGTGCATGACGCTGCCTGAGGCAAGGTAAACCCTTCTCTGATAAACGACCGGGGAGAAAATCTGCACGGGCTTATTGATCCTGTTCGACCACACAACCGCGCCCGTATCCGCGTCCAGGCAGTAGAGCATGAACCTGTTCTTACTGTAATCCATGGATTGGGTGAATATATATTTGTCGTAAAAAGAGGGGAAGCCGCTGTAGGATTTGACGCTCTTGTTGTCCCATTTCAGGTGGCCCTGCACTATCTCGCGCGATATGAATACGTTTCTGGTGCCGTAGTATATCATGTCATTGTTGACCACCGGGTCGGAGTAGATGCCTTCAACCAGCGTAGTGGAATGCTTGGCCGGATCCCATGCCCCCTCGTCCACCTTCTGCCACTTCGACGTCTTCCGGTTGTACAGGCTGTCTTTATCGAACAGCTCCTTCTCATCCCGCATGCCGGTACGGGCCCAAAGCGGCCTCCCGTTTCTCTTGTCAAGGCAGTATATGACGAAATTATCCGTGAGGATAAGGCGGTTGTCCTTCACCAGGGGATATTTCACCTTCCCGAAAGCCTTCTCGTTCAGCGTAAACTGAGCCGATAACTCCCTGAGGCTTATCTTCCATTTGAGCTTGCCCGTATTCCCGTCAAGGCAGTAAACATTTTTTTTCAAATCAACAAAATAGACCATGCCGTCGGACAGAATCGGATTATAAACCATATCCGACGCCTGAAACAGCCATTTCAGATTATTATTCTTCACCGTGATCTCGTCATTGTTGCCGGTATAGAAAATATTCCCCTTGTATATGGGCCAGTCTGAAGCCGGCGCGATTCCCCCGGAGATGATAAACAGAATAATGAATCCACAGAGTTTTTTCATAGCAGCCTCTCGATTATGGATGGTTGATTTTAGTAAAATTAGTCGAGCCGGGAAAAAACATTAATCCATTAATTATACTGCATGGCGACAGATTAGGCAAATTAATAATTTGAATTTATTCTCTCCGAGCATCATCATATTATCTTCCTGAAAACATAAACCGCTATGAACACGGCGAGGCCTCCTATTACCAGGACTCCCCCAACCCCTATCCAGGTTAAATAATTTCCTCCCGTTATGAGGCGCACCGGATTCCAGCTCGGCTCCTTCACTATCCGCGCCTCGGATAACTTATATTTTTCAGGTATGTCCGGTAATCCGTCGCCGTCTATGTCTTTGAAGCTTCGGACATATTCAATAAGCCCCACCCACTGTTTCACCTCCTGGATCCCGGGCTTGTCCTGATCAGCGTCAAGGCGCGCTTCCGCAATATCGTCAATAGGCCTGCCGTCCCTGTGCTTGGGCACGATCTTCAGAATATTCCTGGTGCGATCGCCGATAATCTTTATGAAAGCGGCATTGTACAAATTGGTCGCTACCCGGTACAGCTTCTTGTTCGATGAGGAATAATCAAGGGGAATATAACCGGTCTCATCATTCCCTATATTGATGCCGGTCACCCGGTCGAAGATCATCCGGTGCGGATTGTAAGCCGCCGTAAGCCCTGAAACATGCAAAAAGTACCTGCTTCCCTTTTCAGGATAAATGCTGGTTACGATCTCCAGGGCCTTCTTGATCTCCGATGCGTACAGATACACGGCAACTAACGGATACCCCATGGTGTCGTCCGCGCCGATTCCCAGGGGAAGCGCGCTGAAAAGATCGCAGAGCGCGATCCTTCCGGTTTTTCCCCTCATTACATTGTCCCTGATGAGGCCGTTTGAATCCAGGCTGACCGCGATCCGGGAACCGGGGTCGCGGGGATCGTACGCGAATTTATCGGCGTACGATCTGTCCGCGTCCGCGATGAGGTTTCCCAGGTTTGATTCCTCCTCCTTCTTTTTCAGATCAAAACCGGTGTGAGCGATAATGGATTCAAATGAGAGTCTGAGGGAAGCGAGCACTGAGGTATTTATCTCTTTCTTAAAGTCGTTTATCAGGTTCGTTATAAACGGATCGCCCGGTATAGAGTCATCAATCAAGACCGGCTGATATTTACTCAAGGTAACTGCGCCGCGATCCAGCACAACGTCGAGTATGCCCGCCCACCGGCCATAGCACCAGGCCTGGACGATGATGGTTTTCCCCGCCAGGATCGGATCGCGGAGGGGGGTATGCGTGTGCCCGCTGAAAATAATATCAATGCCCGGAGCCTTGACCGCAAGAATCAGGTCCTCCGATTTATCGATATTATCAAGATACACGCCGCCGTGCGAAAGGCAGACGACCATATCGACCTTTTCCCTGTTCCGGAGCAGGTCGATCATCTCCTGTGCCGCCTGCACCGGATCACGGAAGGTTACCGGCTTCGCAAAAGGAGACACCTCCGCCGCGCTTCTGCCGATGAGGCCGAAAAATCCGATCCTGATTCCGCTTCGTGCTATTACCGTGTAGGGACGTACGAAGCCTGATTTGAAGACAGCCTCCAGGGCGTCGTCCTTGTCGCTGGTTTTGCTGAATACGACATTGGAGGCTACCAGAGCGGGCAGCCCGCCGCGAGTCCGGGCGGACTCGATTATCCGCGCGAGCCCCGCCGGCTTCAGGTCGAATTCATGGTTCCCCAGGGTACAAACATCGTATCCCATATTTTTCATGAGCCTGAGCTCAAAGCTCCGCTCCCTGCTCAACGTATGGAAGAGCGACCCCATGAGAAAGTCGCCGGCATCCGCCACGAACACCGGATTACCCCGATCCGCCTTTGTTCTTTTGATGAGGGTCATTATTCTCGCCCACCCTCCTCTGGTGGCGTCATTGCCGGTCGCATCCGGTGAATAGTCAATAATGGGTGAAGACCCCAGAAGGTGGGAATGCAGGTCATTCGTGTGGATAAAGGTGATCTTCCGCGGTTCAGCAAAAATCGTGCAGGGAATACAAATCAGAAAAACCGGCATGATCCGCAAAATTTTTTTCATACCTTACTCCTGAAAGATTTTTAAGGGAACGGACGGATAATAAAATCGACTTCCGGAAAAATATCAACATAAATATAACGAATTAAGGAGCCTGATTTATAAAAAAAATTTTAAGCCCCCCCCCTCCTGTCACGCTGCTACCCGTTACCCATATCTTATTCTTTCATGCCCCCCAGCCCCCCCCAGAGGGGGGGGCTAACAACTACCCACAAGTGTGTAAGCAAGGGGGATAAGAAGATAGAAGAGATGATAGAGATACATTTTTAGCGGAATATTGTTAAAATTGAAGAGGAAAAACAATCATTTAAGCTCAAAAAATAAAATTATCTCTGATATCTCTTCAATTCCCCTATCCCCTGTTCTTACACATGGAGATGTGGGTAGTTGTTAGCCCAGAGGGGGATTTAGGGCCGGAGGGCTTGATTTAAAGATGTGGATAATGGGTATAGAGGCGGTTAAAGATTCTTAGTGGGGAATTTCCCGAAGAATAATTCACGCCCACCAAATGGAAGGAATATCAAAGCGCCAATGAGTTGACAGACAGGCGTCTATAGTATATGTTTGCTGTATATGAAAAAAATCATTCTGTGTACCCTGATGACCCTTCTGATAATCGCTCTCGCCGACTGCAAAAAGCAGGAGGAAAACAAAAAAGGATTCATCTGCGCCCTATCCATCTTTCCATTGTATGACATAGCGCGGAATATAGCCGGCGAGGAGGCCGGCGTCTTATTCGTGATTCCGGCCGGCGCCGATCCTCATACATTCGAGCCGCTGCCGTCAATCGCGGAAAAGCTTCAGAATGCCCGCCTCTTCATCGGAGTCTCGAAGGAATTCGACGGGTGGATCGAGCGATATCTGCCCGACAACGCGGCGAGAAAATACCTGATGGGCGGCGCAGACCGCGGTATCAGGTCGAGCGATCCGGAATACGGCGCCCCGAACCCGCACCTATGGTTGAGCGTAAAGCAGGGAAAAATCATCGCACAGAAGATCGCCCGTTTCCTGGCTGAAGCCGACCCGGAAGGGAGCGGCCGGTACGAACTGAATCTTTTTTCTTACGCGAAAAAACTGGATGCGGTTGATAAAACAACCGCGCGCCTCTTCAAGAGTACAAAGAACCGGTCTTTCATCCAGTGGCACGAGGCGTGGAACTACCTCGCCGACGACTACGGGCTCTCTATAGCCGGCACGGTTCAGCGCGAGGGAAGCGACAAGGCGTCGGTGCGATCGATCAAGGAGATCGTGGAGCGCGCAAAGAAGAACAGGGTCACCGTCATTGTGGTGAGCTTAGCCGCCGAGGCCAGGACTGCGCGGGTTTTGGCCCGCGAGATACGGGGAACCATCGCGCAGCTCGACGGCATCGGAAATCCGGACGAGAAAGAAAGGTCGGATTACCTGAAACTTATGCTTTACAATGCATCAAGGCTGGCTGAAGCCTTGCGGGATTAAAGGGCGCATCATGGATGAAGTCATTTCACTGCAAAACGTCTGGGTCAAGTACGACGGGGCCGTGGTGCTGGAGGACGTGAGCCTGACGCTCCGTAATAAGGAAATCGTTTCCATCGTGGGGCCGAACGGCAGCGGCAAGAGCACGCTGCTCAAAACGATCATGGGACTTAAACAGCCATGGAGGGGAACGGTCGAGGTCATGGGATTGCCGCCGCGGAAAGTCCCGGGCGGAACGATCGGATACCTGCCGCAGAGAAGCTCGCTCGACTATACCATGCCGGTGAGCGTCTTCGACGTTGTGGCCATGGCGCGGTATGCAGGCGCGCGCGTGCTGGAGAGGCTCACCGCAGATGACCGGATGCGGATCGACCGTGCGCTTGAGTCCGTGGAGATGTCGGATCACCGGCTCCGCCATTTCGGAAGCCTGTCCGAAGGCCAGAAGCAGCGGGTGCTTATCGCGCGCGCCCTTGCCCTCCAGCCCCGGATACTCCTCCTGGACGAGCCGTCCACCGGGCTTGACGCCGTTGCCCAGGACAACTTTTACCAGATGATCCGCGCGCTCAGGGATGCGAAGGACCTCTCCATTCTGATGGTATCGCACGATATCGGCGCGGTGTCCCGCATCGTGGACCGGCTTGCCTGCCTCAAGAATAAAATACACTTCCATGGAAAGCCTGCAGACTGCTTTTCAAACGAGTCGCTCTCCGGCGTGTTCGGGAAGAACGTCTATTATGTAACCCACGACAAAAACTGCGACGGCTGCGAGGATGAGTGATGATCGAGCTCTTTTATTTCCACTTTTTCAGAAACGCCTTTATCATAAGCCTCATCCTGGGGATACTCTTCGGCATCCTCTCCTTTTTCGTGGTAATGCGGAAAATGACCTTCCTCGGCGCGGGCATCGCGCATACGGCTTTCGGCGGCGTCGCGCTCGGCGTGCTCCTGGGGATCGACCCGTTTCTCACGGCGCTTGCGTTCTGCATCGGAGCCGCGATCCTCATCGGCAAGCTCGTGAAGTACGGAAAAATATCCTATGACATGAGCATCGGAATATTCTTCTCCTTTTCCATGGCGCTGGGAGCGATATTTCTCGCGCTCAAGCGCGGGTACGCCTTCGATCTTATGAGCTATCTTTTCGGAAACATACTCGGCGTGACTTTTGCAGACACCCTCATCGCCGTCTGCGTACTGGCCGTATTCATGCTGTTCGTTCTCATCTTCATGCAGCGAATCCTCTTCATGACGCTGGACGAGGAGGTCGCTGCCGTAAGCGGGGTAAACGTCAATCTGCTCGATACAATACTCCTGGTATTTCTTGCAGCCATCGTAGTCACGAGCATTAAGATAGTCGGCATAATCCTGGTCTCGGCACTCGTGGTGCTTCCCGCCGGGTTCGGGCTTCTCATCTCCAAAAACTATCGGACGGTGATCGCCGCCGGAATCCTTTTTGCGGTAACGGTCATGATCGGCGGATTGTTCCTCTCCTATCTCATGGACACGCCGACCGGAGCCACCGTGGTCAGTGCCGGAACCGCGCTCTATTTTCTGTCGCTTATCGCGTCCAAGCGGCTTAAGCCCGACCGGTAGTCTTTAGCCCGTCAAATATCCGACCCCGCAGATTACCAGCAGAATTACGATAAGGCTCAGTATCGTACCCACCAGCAAAACCGGGAACAGGTATATCATCACCGATTTTCCGATGCCCGCTCCGTGCATCTCCGAAATCCCCTGTACGGCGATGAGCGCGGACCAGACCGATAATCCCATATTGAACAGAATAAAGAAAAAAATCGGGGCAAACCTGAATATTTTGAATATATATACCAGGGGAAGGATGAAGGCATCCGGGAAAAGGGAAAAGTTAACCAGAATTATCAACTCCCGCATATTACCCTTAAATCCGAAAAACTGCGATGCCGTGTCCATGAGCGCGGCGGCAATGATAATCTTAAGCGAGACCGCCAGGAACACCAGTATCCAGCCGTACGTGACCTTGTAATAAAAAAAAGAAGTTTCCCTTCCCAAAAGCGAAAGGGTGATGATGTCGATGACGGCCACGGCCGCGGGCACGGTAAAGCTTAACAGAAAACACCGGGGCTCGTTTCTGCTGATCATGCGGTAAAGCGCCCTCGGGTCCAGCAGGGTGTGAAGGAAAAAGTCGGTCCAGCGCATTGATCGGATCTCGGACAGGATCATGGCTCCCACCGGTATTCCACGCGATAGTTGTTCTCATAATCGACGGCCGGATACCGGTACAGGTTCCGGGCGCCGAACAGCCCCTGCATGCTGAACAAAAGCTGTTGCAGAGAGGACTTGGCCTCGTCATACACCGGGGAGTCCGCAGGAAGATTGCCCATCTGCCGCGCCTTGTCGACGGCGTCTTCGAAAGTGCCCAAGCCGTCGATGATCTTGTACTTGAGAGCGACGTCGCCGCTCATGACCCTGCCGTCGGCTATCGGCGCGATATCGGATTCGTTCTGATTTCTGCCTAGGGCCACGTCTTTCAGGAACTTCCGGTACGATGAATCGATCATCTGCTGAATAAGCTCGCGCTCCTCCGGCGACATGTCGCGGAACGATGAGAGAATATCCTTGTATCTACCGCTCTTGATGACATTCATGCCGATCCCGAGCTTTTCAAACAGCTTCTTCAGATTCGGAGAAAGCGCGATCACGCCAATGGAGCCGGTTATGGTCCCGAAATTGGCCATGATATAATTGCACGCGGACGCAACGTAATACCCGCCCGATGCCGCGACATCGCCCAGGGACGCAACCAGCGGAATGTTCTTCTTCCTGAGCCGCCACAGCTTCTGATATATCTCCTGGGTCGCGGCCACCGTGCCGCCGGGGGAGTTTATCCTCACCACCACTGCCTTGATGGAGCTGCTCTCCTCCATTTCATTGAGGCGGTCGATTATAGCCTCGGCCCCCTGGCGCATCCCGAAAGCGCCGCCTGAGGAGAGCATCTCAATGGCGCCCTCAACCCGCACGATACCGACCCCGGGCCCGATCCGGGGCCCGGAAACGGATATGCCGGAAGGTCTTTTATACTGCATGTTGATGCTGATGTCAACAATAGCGATGACCGACGTGAGTACCAGCATCGTCAGTATGGAAAGCATAAGTTTTCTGTTTCTGTCCATCTGATTACCCTGTGTGAAGGCGGGGATGAGCATCCCCGCCTTCAGGCGTCTTTGCGAGAATTAATTAATAATGGTTTTTCCCGATGCACGAACACGCGTACACTATATCTTTAGGAGGATCGCACTTCAAATCCGCCTTGCCGCTCCATCTTCCCACAGCAACCCCCTCGCAGGTGCAATAGCTGACGGTAAGGAGCTCTTTTCTGTTCACCTGCGCTTTTGCAGTCAATTCAGCCATGCCTAACTCCTCTTCGCACACATAGGTATCAACCATCTGATACAGGGTCTTGCTGGGGCTGTAAATAACGCCAAAAGAGATAAAAAGGAAAATAATGATCGTCACGAATATCAACCGTTTCACGCATTACCTCCTTACCAAAAAGGTTTTGACAAGGCGCATCCGCGTAGGGGCGATTCATGAATCGCCCCTACAGGCGGGGGCGCCGGCAGCCGGAGAGGAGGGGGACATAAGCCGAATCCTGTTTATGCAGCAATCTATCTTGACCGCATGTTTCCATGCGGCTCTTTGCGACCTACCCTCAGCCTCGAACGGGCCGTTCTCATGCGGCTGTATGCTTGGTCTTGCACCAGGTGGGGTTTGCCATGCCGCCTGCTTTACAGCACGGCGCGGTGAGCTCTTACCTCGCCATTTCACCCTTACTCCTCGACTCCGCTCGGAACGACGCCACTGCGGCGATGCCCCGAGCGGAGCCGAGGGGCGGTATCTTTTCTGTTGCACTTTCCATCGCCTCGCGGCGCCCGGGTATTGCCCGGCACCCTGCCCTCCGGTGTTCGGACTTTCCTCACCGTCTGTTCATGTGACAGTTCGGCGCTGCTGCTTGGCCCCCTCCGCTGTTATAGTATACCGGGAGCGGTATTTTGGCAAGAAAATATTTTTTTCGGTTTGATGGCGGCGAAATTAAAATTTAAAGATTCAATTCTGAAAAATAATTGATTTCAAAGGCGCTTATTAAGCTTATTGCATAGCGCCCCATGAAGGCGGGGGTGCGCATCCACGCCTTCATGGGGCGCATACCGGTAATAATTTTGCACAAAGAACCGATGCAGCATTAAAGCATGAATGATAAATTTAAATATCTCATAGTTTCCCTGTTCTGCGCCGCTACCCTATCGTATGGGATCATGAAATATCATGCGGAACTGGCGTATTTAAAAGACTATATTTATGGAACATACCTTGAGCTTGCCGAGACATTCTTCCCTCTCCCTGAAAACTTTACCATCATCAATAATCGCGCATATAAAAAATACGTCAAGACGTTCACGCATCTTCCCCGAGGCTCAGTACATGCCGGAGGCATAGTATTGTACCAAGTGCACGGAACAAGGGATCTGGACGAACTGGCCCCGGACCTGATCCGCTATAGCGAATACTACAGCGAATCCAGGCTCAAAAGCGATATGAAAAAATACAACGGCTTGGCATCGAACAGGCTGCGTGAAAATATGACCGTGATCGTACCCGATGCCGCGCCTGCCCTGATCATTGATACGAAAAACCATTCCAAGCCGCAGCTTATCGCCGCCAAGGGGCTCTACTTCACCGGCACATCGGCCGGTTCGCCGAAGTTTATAGACAACCTGGAGCGATACGGGAAGCAGGGGATCAACACGGTTGTATTCGATGCCAAGGACATCACCGGGATCGTTAACTATTACAGCAGGGTGAATGAGGTCCGGAAATACGACACCCATGGGAAGAGGACCATCGGCAACATTGAAAAACTTATCCGCATGCTCAAAGAGAACGGCTTCTACACCATCGCCCGGATAGCCGTATTCCACGACCACCTTCTTCGAAAAAAAGCGCCTCAGTTCGCCATCCGCTCGAAAAGAACAGGCGGGGTGTGGAATCCGGAATCCAAGGAGAAATGGTGCGATCCGACCAGTAAAAAAGTCCAGGACTACAATATCGACATCGCCCTGGAGCTGGCCGACCGGGGGGTTGATGAGATCCAATTCGATTATATCCGCTTCCCGACGACCGGCGATCTTTCCGATGCCGGTTTCAAATATGATTTCGGCGCCATGACGAACGATGAATCGATCACCCATTTCCTCCGGCGCGCGTATCGGAAAATATCAGCGCATAATGCCCGCCTGTCGATAGATATTTTCGGCGTTGTGGCCTGGGGCAAGGCGGTCGACATCAACAACACCGGCCAGCGGATAGAGCTTCTCGCCCGCTCCTGCGACATCATTTCTCCCATGCTCTATCCGTCGCACTTTAATGATGATTTCGACGGATACCCGCGGCCCGGCGACAACCCGTATTATTTTATTTACAACGGCTGCATCAAAGTGGCGCGCATCGCCGGCGGCCGGAGCGTCGTGCGCCCCTGGCTCCAGGCCTTCCGCTGGAATGTATCCCATTACAATACCGATTATATCCTGACACAGATAAAAGCCTGCAACGATTCAGGCACCCGGGGATATCTTTTTTGGAACTCTTCTAACGAATATGACACGGTACTCCGGGCTCTGGAGGAGATCAATTCAAAGGAAAACTAAAAAAATACGGAAGAAATAAAAGCGCCGCTCCGATTATTAGTATAGTGATTCAGCAAAACATGGCTTGACAGCATATTCTCTTTTGGAATATATTAATAGAGTTATTGCATAACTAATTATAATTATTCATTTTTACGGGGGCTGTCTAAAAAGATGCTCGCGCAGAGACGACCTCACCCCCGGCCCCTCTCCAAATTGGAGAGGGGGGCAGCAGAAGGAAGCTAATTCAGCGCGGGTGAGGTCAAAGAAGGGGACGATATGGTAGAAAAAAGAAAATACGAACGGTACCACTGTAAATTAAAAACAAAATTCAACTTTTATGAGGGGAACCCGGATGAAATCGATTACGACATCACCGTACCGAGCAAGGGAAAAGGGATAATATGCGATATCAGCCAGGGAGGAGTCTTCATCATTTCAAAGGAACGAGTGACGGTGGGTATCCCGGCTCTGCTTCAATTTAAGACGAAAAAAAGCAAATATTCCGTACAAGCCCGGATCGTGAGGACCGGATTATTGAAAAACAACCCGACTGAAGCTGCAAAAATCTTTTTAAAATATATAGCTCTCGGCGATTCATATATAGCCGTGGAATTCAAGGAGCCCATACAATTATCCCACGATGAGCTGTGAACCATGAAAAATATCATTATCAGAATCAATGATATATCCGATATCGACACCTCGAAAATATCAGTATACGATCTGAATAACCGCTATGTGGACAGCCACGGCAACATGTACGGCCTCAAGTATAATAAGGCCCTCCGGAGAATGGAGATAATTAAAATCGTCAGAACCCATGAGAAGAATGCGGACAGTTACCAACAGAAAATCCTCATAAAAAAACGGAGTCTGGGCGAATCGGCGATAAACGGCAACAGCATGCTTGCGGGCAGGAAAGAAGGACTTCAGGAGGCATCAGAGCCATTTTTCAGTCCCGACGCCTTTATTGAAAAGGCAATGGAATTGACCCGAACCCACAGGGAGAGGATCAAGGGCATCATCATGAATGTTAGAAATTCCAATATCATACATAAAGATAACAAAACAGAGGGCAACCAGCTGGAGGATATTTTTAGAAATCTTGATATAGACGTCATCCAGGGCGTCGACAATCTGTTGAACCATCAGAAAGAGCTCATCAATTACCCGCGATCCGTATCCTACTATCAGGCGAAAATGGACGACCGGGGACGCGAGATTATGGAGACCCTGGCGAGCAGCAACAAGAAAGTGCTCCGCTTCATTTACCTTTCGGAAATGCTGGAGAATATCGGAATTCTATACAAGAACATGGACAGGATCATCAAAACCCTCAAGACCTTTCTCGAGGAAATAAACCTCGAAGAGGTAAAATGGATCACATCCTATGAGAGGCAATCCTTCAAGGACGGCATGATTTCCATAAATACGACGATCCAGGAAATATCCTCCTTGCAAGACGAATTAAAGCACCTGGAGCAGTTTACCTACAATCTCGATCATTATGCATAGCCGCAAAAAACCTGATAATCTACACCCATGATACTGAAGCCGGTCTCCGATATTTTCAGGCGGTCGGAAGAATTTCTTGCTTTCGAGCAGGAACGATCCAAGAAAACCGCGGGTGTTTCGGGAACAATCCTGATAGAGGGGATTTCACCCGCGTCCTTCCCCTTGATTTCAGCTTCGATATTCAACGCTTCTCCGGTTCAAACCGTCATTATAACCGAAAATTACCAGAAAATGTATGACCTGCATCTGAACCTCGCAGCCTTTGTCGACCCGGGGCTCCTTTTTGTGTTTCCTCCATGGGAGACCCTCCCGTATGAGTTCGTATCCCCGCCTGAAAAAACAGAACGTGAACGGCTAACCGCCCTCTACCGCCTCCTCAGCGGAGAACCTGCCCTGGTGGTCACAACCGTTGAGTCGCTTATCCGGAAAATTCCGGACAGGGATTTTTTCAATAAAAAAGGCGTGGTGCTGGAGTCCGGCGGGGAATATCCCTTTGATGACATCATGGAAATGCTTTCCGGATACGGCTATTCGCGCGAAAAACGGGTCGATTCCTTCGGCCAATTTTCGGTAAAGGGGGGTATAATCGACATTTTCCTCCCATCCAATGAGAATCCGCTGCGGCTCGATTTCCTCGGCGATACCCTTGAAGCGATCAGGGAATTCGATATCTACGATCAGACCTCAAAAGCGAGCCGGGATTCGATGACCGTTTATCCGCGAAAGGAGCTTATCCTCTTTGAAAATGAAAGAGTCCGGCTTTTCGCGATTTTAGCGGATGCGCGGGAGCGGGGGATGGATCTGCCGGAAAGCATTTTACAGCAGCTCGACGAGGGCGCGATAACGGAGGTGGCCGGAATTGAAGATTTATTTCCCCGCGTGATACAGGCTACGACCCTGACCTCATATCTGCGCGACGAGGGCCGGATCATACTCATTGAGCCGGCCGAACTGTCCGCCCGGAAGAGCCACATTGAGAAAACGTTTCATGAGCTGTACCGAAAAAATCGATCGGCCACGATCTGCCTTCATCCGGATGAGCTGATCGATGCTGCATCCCTTGACGCCGCATCCCGAAACGCGATATCGCTCCAGTCCTTCACCGCTTCCCCGCATTCCCTGAAATGGCGGCTCAGGAGCATCCCCAACTTCCACGGAAGGATCAAGCAGGTCCGCGAGGAGATCGCCGCAAAAATCTCGCAGGACTGGAGGGTCATCATCACGACCGGATTCGAGGGACAGGCGCGGAGACTCCATGATCTCTTTTCCGAATTCCATCCCGACGGCCGGTTCGAGACTTTCGCCGATGCTCCGGTGAAGATCCTCCTTTCACCCCTGACGGAGGGGCTCGAGATAACCCTGTGCAAAGTTCTTATACTGTCAGACCATGAAATTTTCGGCAAGAGCTACCGGAAAAAACGCGAGTTCAAGAAGAAGACCTCCCGGCCGATCGATTCTTTTATGGATCTTAAATCAGGCGACTATGTGGTGCACATCAACCACGGGATCGGGATATTCAGGAAAATGGAGCGCATGGCCGCCGGCGGGGTCGAGCGCGATTTCCTCCTTATCGAGTATGCGGAGGGAGACAAGCTCTACGTTCCGCTGGACCAGATCGTCATGGTTCAGAAATACCTCGGCATCGAAGGGAGAAAGCCCCACATCGACCACCTGGGGAAAAAATCAGCCTGGAACAGAATCAAGGAAAAAGTTCAAAAATCGGTACAGGAAGTTGCCTCAGAGCTCATCAAAATCTATTCAGCCCGGAAAGCCTTGAGGGGTTTTCCGTTTCCGCCCGACACCCAGTGGCAGGAGGAATTCGAGGCGCTGTTCGAGTTCGAGGAAACGCCCGACCAGATCACGGCGATTGAAGATGTGAAGGATGATATGGAAAGCCCGCGGCCGATGGACCGTCTCATCTGCGGGGACGTGGGATTCGGCAAGACCGAGGTGGCCATCAGGGCGTCCTTCAAGGCAGTGATGGCGGGAAGGCAGGTCGCCAT
Source organism: Spirochaetes bacterium RBG_16_49_21 (assembly GCA_001829495.1). Taxonomy (GTDB): domain Bacteria; phylum Spirochaetota; class UBA4802; order UBA4802; family UBA5550; genus RBG-16-49-21. Next base: position 55,134 of record MIBJ01000056.1, read on the forward strand.
GCTGGTACCCACCACGGTATTGGCCATGCAGCACTTTTCGACATTCAAAAAGCGCTTCGAAGGCTATCCGATCGAAATCGACATGATCTCCCGCTTCAGAAGCCATGGAGAGATAAAACAGATCAAAGAAAGGCTCAAACAAGGGAACATCGACATTATAATCGGCACGCACGCCATGCTCTCAAAGGACACGGTGATCAAGAACCTCGGCCTGCTCATCATCGACGAGGAGCAGCGTTTCGGCGTCCGGCACAAAGAGGAGCTGAAAAAATTCAGGACCCTGGTCGACGTCATGACCCTTTCGGCGACCCCGATCCCCCGGACCCTGCACATGGCGGTGGCGGGGGTCCGCGACCTGTCCATCATCCTCACGCCCCCCGAGAACCGCCAGTCGATCGAGACGTATGTGCTGGAGGAGAATCCGGACATACTCCGCATGGCCGTGCTGAACGAAATCGAGCGCAACGGCCAGGTCTTTTACGTGTATAACCGGGTCCAGACCATCGAGGCGCACGCGGCCGCGCTCCGGCAGCTCGCGCCCGAGGCAAGCTGGGCGGTGGCGCACGGACAGATGCGGGAGCACGAGCTTGAACGCGTGATGATAGATTTTCTGGATAAAAAATACGACGCCCTGGTGAGCACCTCCATCATCGAGTCGGGACTGGACATGCCGAACGTCAATACCATCATCATAAACCGCGCCGACGCCTTCGGCCTGGCCCAGCTCTACCAGCTTAAAGGCCGCGTGGGGCGCTCCATGCGCAAGGCGTACGCCTATCTCTTTTATCCGAAGCACCGGCCCCTCACCGAGGAGGCGATGAAGCGGCTCCGCGTCATTGCCGAATACGCCGACCTGGGAAGCGGATTCAGAATCGCCATGAAAGACCTGGAGATACGGGGAGCGGGAAACATACTCGGCGTGGAGCAGTCGGGCAACATCTATGAAATCGGCTTTGAGCTGTACCTGCAGATGCTCGACGAGGCGATCAGAAAACTCAAGGGAGAGCCGGTTGCTTCCCTGTTCAGAACTCCGATCTTCCTGAAAACCGACTTTTTCATTCCCGATGAATATATCAATGATGAAAAACAGAAGATCGAGTTTTACAAGCGCTTCGAATCATGCGATTCCCTGGATGAGGTGGAACAGGTTGAAAAGGAGCTCGTGGACCGGTTCGGCCCCTATCCCGAGGAGGTGCGCGTTCTGATCGAGATTGAAAAGATCCGGGCCATGGCGACGCTTATGGCCATTGATGAGATACTTGAGGATTCCCGATCAATTCGGATTAAGATTTCCGGAAGCTCGAAGGTCGACATAGAAAAGGTGATCGCCCTGATTACGAAAGACAAGCGGCTTGCCATTGATGCGGGCGAGCAGGACACCCTTGTCTTCACGCCGGAATCAATGAAGGGAGAAAAAAAGGTCGTGCCGTTGAAAAAATTGTTGCAACAATTAGGGTGATCATTAATGACTGCACCGTATGGTTTCAGTTTCCCCGCCTCCCAAGGCAGATCGGGATTTTATGTAACAATAAATTATCACAACTGTTCCCAATTGGATCGAACAGTCATAAAGCTTAAATTTTTATGTGAAGGATTAGTACTATGAAAAAGGCAAAATTAATATTTTCAATAATGCTCATTGCCCCGCTTTTCTTGATATCGACGTGCAAGAAAGAGGGTGATGAGACGGCTGTAAAGATCGATGATGAAAAATACAGCATCAACCAGTTCAATAACTATTACTATATGTTCGCGAAGATGATGCTTAACCTTGATAAGAAAGATGTGGATAAAATGGCCGCCAATCCCGAAATAGAGAATAATCCAACATTGAATCTTCTGAACAAATCCAAGTTCATGGAATACTTTGTCAGCAGAAAGTTGCTCTACATCAAGGCATTTCAGGATGATGCCGTCAATAAAGACGATCTGAATACGGTGGCGGATCTGGCGAAGCTGCAGTTCATATCATCGTACTATTTAAGCCAGAAGCTCAAAGATGATATTAAAGTCTCGGATGAAGACGTTAATAATTTCTACAATAAAAACAAGGATCAGCTCAAGGGCCTCCCGATGAATGACGAGGTGATAAACAGGATAAAGCAGCAGATATTCATGGAAAAACTGGAGCAGAAATCTCAACAGTTCATAATTGAAATACTCGGGGAGATCAAGGTCAACAAGGAAGGATTCAAAAAATACATTGCCAAATTAAATAAAGAAAAGACGGCCGGAGAGAAGAAAGAAGACAAAAAAGAAGATAAAAAGGAGAAACAAGCCCCGAACAACCAAACCGGTAAAAAATAATAAGGCAAGTATGGATGAGCCGCGGGTTAACTGCCCGTCATAATCCATATGCACATTGAAAAAACAGCCGCTCTCACACGGCTGTTTTTTTATTGACAGTCGCGAATCGGAATTGATAACATAAGTACTTGACTTAGAGACTGACTGAAAAGCCCCCAACCCCCCGGAGGGGGGCCAATATAATATCTGGCTGCTCCCCCTTTGGGGGATTTAGGGGGAAGTATTAAACAGAGGAGCATATAGATGCTAAACAAGCCGAAAACAACCCTTATAGCACTCTTCTTCGCCGCTTTGACGCTCATCTCCTGCATGAGCAGATCCGTCAAATACCTGTCCCGGCCCCTTCCGCCCAATACCGGCGTGGCGGTAATAGTCGATGCCTCCAACAGGGTGAAAAACGTAATCATGGCGCGGTTTCTCGCCAGGGGCTTTGCCGTAAAGGCGGTTAATGCCTCCGATTTCTACACCATGGATAACGTGTTCGATATAAGAGATTTTAAAAAGATATCATACCTGGAGCGGGAGCACAATTTACTCTCTCTGGAGAAAACATTCGATAATCTGTACAAAATGCATTACTACAACTTTGAGGTGAACAAGGCGGAGGTGCTGGCCGAAATGAGGAACAAATGGAATGTCCAGTATTTAGTGCTCCTTGAATTAAAGCCTTTCGCCAGGACAAGCTGGGGCAGAGCGATCGATCTTCGAACCAATGATCTGATATGGATTGAAAATTATCCCACTTCATTCATCGACAACACGGAGAAGATAGTCGATAAGTTCATAGACAGCATGACCGGAAAAAAATAAATGAAATTATCGCGCGTCGCAACCTCTTGTATCATGACCTGCCTGCTCGCAGCAGCGGCCGAAGCCGCTCCCGTAATGGCTTTCGGCTACCTTGCCAATAAATCCAAAGACGGCAATTACGACTATCTCGAGACCATCTTCCCGAACTCGTTCGCAGGCTCCATCCAAAACATATTCTGGGTCGACGTGATTAAACCGATCCGTGTCAACCGGATCATGAAAAAATATAACCTCCGGCTGGAAAAGGAATACAGGCCCTATGAGCTCGTCGACATCGCCCGCAAATTATCGGCCGACTATTTCATCAACGGGAATTTCATCATACTCCCCAAAGACAGGATCAGAATCAACATCAACCTCTGCTCCAGCGGCGGCAGGCTTTTCACCTTCTCCAACACCGGCAGGATGGAAGCGGAAATTTTTAAACTCGTCGACCGTATCGCGAATATAATTATAGATTTCATGAGCAAAGAGAAGCTGTTCATGTCCGGAATAATCCCCGGGGGATCGAAGATCGGCATATTTACCAATCTGAGCGGAGAAGACCTTAATTATCTCTATTATTCATTTCTGTCCGGCGGCTACCGGATCGCCGGTATTCAGGCTAATTCCTTGAACAATAATCTCTCTACCGACATGATAGAAAGCTTCAAATACATGTCCGGCAGTGAAAATTCATATCAGACGATCACCGATCTTCGGAGTGCGGGATTCCGCTACGGAACCTGGGCCGGTCCGGGATATATCACGGAACTGAATTATATAAAAAAAATCTACCGGATCTACGACCAAAACTACTTTGACGCAAAAGCCGCAATCCTCAACAAGATGAGCGCCGCACATGATATGGATAAAATCCTTGTCATCGGATTCAACAATCTGAAGACCGGAGCCTGGATACGCTGTCTTGATGTGAGGTCAAAAGACCTTATCTGGATGCAATCCGACATCGCCGGCTCGATTCCCGAGATCTGCTCAAAGATAATCAAAAGGATGTCGTCCGGGATAAGCCCGCGGCGCGAGTAGTCAAAACCCATCATCCAATCTGTCCGTCTTGCCGCTAGAGATGAAGCTTAATGGATTCCAACACTCTATATGCCTCTATGAATGAATTTAGTCAAGAAAAAAGATAGTTGATATTATTCAGGCAGGATTGGATTGGTGATTGACAAATATGCACAAATATTAATCATTTACCCGCAGAAAGGGGCTAAATTATTTTCCGGGAAATTCCAGATTAAGACTCCCTTTTCCTCATAAGAAGCCCCCTCAGGGGGATGGGGGGTCTTAAAAAATGTGGACACAGCAGTTTTAGCCGGAATTTAATTCGCGCCAAAAAAAACGCAGAGATATTCTGCATCAATAAAATTTATGAAACATTTTATCCATGATTTAACCCTATAAGGTTAAACGCTCTTACCGTATAAGATTAAACCCGTAAGGAAATCAAAATGAAACACGTTGCCGCACTAGCCGTACTCGGCATAATTTTATCATTCACCTTCTGCACTGAAGACAGCAACAATCCCCGGTTTATTCCCGGATACATAAGCCCGGGAGATTTCAGGCCTACGGGAGTTGCTAGAGAAAAGCAGTATCACTTTAATCATGCTTCATTCGATCAGGATTGCGGCCCCGCCACTCTCCCGCCTGATGATCCCGGCCTTCCTGGTGGCCAAGAATGCGCGGCAGTGTATGGCAACTGGTTCACCGCCGAAGAAAACATATATGCCGAGGGAATTGCGGTCAATGACCGGCACCTGGCTACGCCGGTCTTCAGCATGAAGATCTTCAGGGCGATCGGATCGCCGTGGTGGTATGCCACTATTATCTTAAACGGCGCAAGCCATTCCGGCGTCATCACTGACCCTGGAGCCATATCAGTAACAAGATTGAAAAGCCAAAATATTTACAGCCAGGATTTTACCACACCACAATACGGGTCTTTGAGCAGTTCAGGAGGAAATATAAATCTAACGGTTATTACCTTTAATAATAACATAGATATCGGCGGTGTAAGAATACAAGCCGGCGAAAAAATCGTCGCTCAAGATCATGCATTTTAATGAATAATATCACCAACCCATCAATGCAATCTCCTTTGATGAAGGCATTGGTATTCGTACAAATTTTTCTATTGATTCTGTCCTATCCCTGGCCCCTTCCGGCAAAGGTGCACAAGCGGGTACATAAGGACGGGTCAATCGAGTACTATAATACGAACGAGCCTGCTCGTAAATACAGCGGCGGGAGCGTATCCAGCAGATACGACGGCCTCATTGAAAAGGTGTGTACAAAGCACGGGGTTAACCCGCTTCTCGTGAAATGCATTATTAAGGTTGAATCGAATTTCAATCCGGACGCGGTTTCAGTGGCAGGAGCCATGGGACTCATGCAGATCATGCAGGATACCGCAGACTATTACTCGCTCGAGAATCCCTTCAATCCTGAGCAGAACATCGCCACCGGCGTCAGGCACATCAAATCGTTGCTCGCCTATTTCAACAATGACGTGGAGCTCTCCCTTGCCGCCTACCACGCGGGCCTCGGCAGGGTGAAGAACCGCACCCTGCCGCCGATACGCGCCACCATCGATTACGTGAACAGCGTCATGCGCCTGTATACCGGCACGGCGGGCCAGGCCGAAAATTCCGTCAGGCGTTTATACAAAAAAATCGAGCGCGACGGCACGATAGTAATCTATAGCCGATAGGGGCGGGTAAGGGCGAATAATTATTCGCCCTTACAGAGCAGGCGCCGCCTGCTATTTCACGTATATATCATCCCCCCGTTTCAGGGAAATCACCCCGTTTTCATCCAGGCTTTTCATGATCGACACGATTTGGCGGCGGCAATCCTCCACCTCGGAAAGCCTGACCGAACCCATGGCGTCCATGTCCATAAGCACATCGGTGGCCCTGTTCTGGCTCATGTTCCGCAAAAACTTGAAGCGCACGTCGTCGCCGGAGCCCTTGAGCGCCATGGCTATGAGGCGGTCGTCGCGGATCTCGTCTATGATTATCCGAATCTCGTTGTTCGTCAGGTACACGATATTCTCAAAGGCGAAGGTCTTCTCCTGTATCTGCCGGGACACCTCCGGCAGGTTAATCTCAAGATCGCGCATGATCTTCCGCTCGTTCTCCGGGTCCATGTGTCGCAGAATGTCCGTCAGGGTGTCCAGTCCGCCCGCGGACAGCCCCTGACTTTTTTTCTGATATTCCTTGTATCTCTTCTTAATCGTTTTGACGATGCCCGCAACCGCGTCCGGCATCACCTTGTCCATCTTGGCCATGCGGAGCACGACCTCCTTCACGGTTTCAGGGCCGAGCGCTTTCAGTATCGCCGCCGACTTCTCGGGAGGAAGAAATGACAAGGCGACCGCTATGGTCTGCGGGTGCTCGTCTTTAAGAAAGGATACGAGCGCCTCATCCCCGATCTCGGCGAGAGACGTGAATTCCTTGTCGACATCGATAGGAGACAACTTTTCAAGTATCCGCTCTGCTTTTTCCTTGCCAAAGGTCTTGGTCAGTATCTCCTTGGCTGCGCCCTCCCCGCCTTTGAGCCTCCGCTTTTCCTTCTTTAAATCAATGAGAAACTCGCCGATGAGCTCCTCACGCCCCTGAGACGTCAGCTTCTCGATCTTCGCGATCTCCTGGGTCAATTTCTCTATGCTCTCCTCGTCCAGGTGCTTCATGATATCTGAAGCGATCCCCGGGCCGAGAGCAACCAGCAGGGCAGCCGCACGCTCGACGCCGCTCATGTCAAATACGGATTTCATACCGGCGATTCAACCTTATTCGGCGCGGATTCACGGGGTTTTTGATCCCCTGATTCCTGAAATTTCATCGATCTCACGATCGGATTGATGACCGGAACCGGGCACACGTACACGCACTGATGGCACTGGATGCACCGGTCGTAATTGATCCGGGCGAGAGAATTATCGACTTCTATCGCGAGCTCTATCCGCGACGGATCCCGGTCCGGATACTTTTCAGACAGCGCCTTCCGGCAGGCCTTTTCGCAGAGCCTGCAGGCAATGCAGCCGGCCGAGCACTCGAGCTTCATGACCGCCGATTTTTCCTCGTTATTGCACAGCGTATGCACGTCGTTTTGACGCGGCGCCAGGCCGATGATGTTCCGCGGGCAGGCCATCACGCACATGCCGCAGCCGGTGCACCGGTCGTAGTCGACGATGGGAAGCCCGTTGCCCCCCATATGGATGGCGTTGAATGAACAAGCACGGCCGCAGTCGCCGAATCCGAGACATCCGTACCGGCAGACCTTGAATCCGCCCATGACGCCGTTTGCCGCCGTGCACTGCCGAAGGCCGCTGTATAGGAACCGCACCGCCGTCTCGGCAGTGCCACCCTGACAATGAACGCGGGCCGTGTTCGCGATCATGGCGGTCGGCGATTCCTGGCCCATGATCCGGGGGTCCGGGACTACCCGAAGCTTTATCATCGCTATGGAGAGAAAGAGGCCGAAAGCCGCTCCAAGGAGCGTTACCGCGGCAATGGAAGCTATTGAGGGGAATATGATATCAAGCATGATTCTGTTTCCGCACGTCAGGAATCCCAAGATCAGGGTAATTTATGCTTGAAAAAAATCAATAACTAATTTGTAATAATAGATTCGTTGCGAAATCCGATATTCAATGATTTTTTCCCCCGCCGCCTTCGGCGGCGGGGGAAAAATAAATAATTCGAAAATCTATTTTCAGGTGATTTTGCATCATGCTAAAAAAAAATTTCGACGCAGCCTACCAGACGGAGATAATAACGGCGATAAAGAACAGAAGCGATCTTGTGTTTATCACCTATTCCGGACTGGAAAACACCGAGGAAAAAATAAAATACGCCCTGGCGAAGATTCTGGAAAAATTCAGAAGGGAGGAAATCTTCACGCCCCTCCTCTCCTGCATCAAGGAATTAATAGCGAACGCGGCAAAGGCCAATGCGAAAATGATCCTCATAAGCGAGGGGAAGATAACGAACCCCGATGATCCGGCTCATGTCGTGAAACAGATACAGAGCGTCTTGAACGAGGAGGGTCTCCTCGAGTACGGAATAAAAGCCAAGCAGCACAAGCTCTCGACGCGGACATATCTAAAAACACACAACAACAACCTGATCATCGAGGTGGTAAACAACGTCCCCCTCTCGGCCAAGGAGCTGAAGAGGATTTCCGAAAGAATCGACGTCTCCTCAAAATACGACAGTATCGCCGAGTTTTATATGGAAAATCCCGACCCTGAAGCCGAGGGAATGGGCCTGGGCCTTTCCATGGTCGTGGTCTTGCTCAAGAACATCAATATATCCCATAAGAATTTCATGGTAACCACGGATGGGAAGGTGAAGACCTACGCCACCATCCTGGTCCCGCTTGCTTAAGCCATCCGGTAAAATTCGCCGCGCTCGAGCCTTTCCGCGGTAATCATCCCCGATTCCATCATCGAGGCAAGGGTACTTTCCAGCGCCGCCCGGCCGGCGCCGGTGGCGGCCACGAGATCATCCACTGTGGAGGGCCGGCGCCGGAGCAGCTCGATGACGGCCTTCGCCAGATCGCTGACGTGCCGGTCCGCGAACTTTTTCCGCGCCGGTCCGCCGATGATCTCCGCGCCGAAAGGGGCGAAAAATTCCTTGATCCTTAGAAGCCGTACCTGATCCGCCGGCTGCACCCACTCCTCCGCTCCCGGCCGGTCCAGGCTGTTGATCTGTATCCGGTCGGGCTTGATCCTCCGGCACGCCTCTTTTAATTTTATAAGCTCCGATTCCGTGTCGTTCAGACCGGGAACGATGAATATCTCAAGATATATCGCCCCCCGGTACTCCTCCCTGAACGCGACAAGCCCCTCGATCACGCGCTCCGGCGTGATATCCCCGGCCGGACGGTTTATCCGGGCAAAGACATCGGGGCTCACCGCGTCAAGGGAGGGAATAACGATATCAGCGCGGGCGATCGATTTTCTTACGCCCGGGTTCCAGAGCATTACGCCGTTGGTGAGCACCGCTACGGGATAGCGCGGATACTTATTTTTAAGAAAGTCGATTATCCTGCCGATGCCGGAGTGGAGTGTGGGCTCGCCGGAGCCGGAAAACGTGACCGCGTCAAGCCGGGGAGAGCCGGACAGATAACCGTCCAATTCTGCGATAACGTCATCGGTGGGCACGTATTCGGCCACGGCAGCGGTCAGTCTGGTCGTTTCACCGCATTCGCAGTAAACGCAGTTCAGCGGACAGGTCTTGTACGGTACGAGGTCGACTCCCAGCGACATCCCGAGCCGCCGCGAATTAACAGGGCCAAACAGGTATTTCATGCACGGTTGCCGGTTATTTCCGCTCCATAAGATTTATTACCGTGTCGATCGAAACATAGAAATCCAGTTTTTTTCCTACCATATAGATATCGGCCATACCCTCAGCCAGGCGGCTTATCTCCTTGTGCCGGTAGGCGAACAGGGTTATGAGCGCGCCGAACAGGCTCTCCTTGCGTGCATAGGCGAGTGAAAAAACATTTCCGTCAAGTTTTTTGACCAAGAGATCGCCTGAGGGCGCTTCTTTCATGGGCCTGCCGGACAAGGCGGCGGCGACGAGCCCGGTGTCGTTGCCGATATAGAGCCCCCGTACGTCGCACACGAGATAAATTTTCGAGTCCTTGGAATCGATGTACCAGAATGAGTCCGCAGCGCCGATCTTGGCGGTGCCGAAGCGCCCCGTGCCTTTGAATTTATCTTTTAAATAAGCCGCGATCGTATCCCACAACTTTTTACCCCGTCCCGGATCATTCAGGGGCAGGTAAATAAGATATCCGCCTCCCGCCCCCTTGGGCTGGCCTGCAATGATGTTGACCACGCCGCTGTAATAGGGGATGAAATCGGTGCTGAGATCAATTCCCAATTCCGTGCGCATCTTGTTCTTGAATTCAGCATAATAGGCGCACTCAGCCCCGGGGGATTTGCACAGCTCCTCGAGCTTGTTAAAATCGACGGATACAAAGGCGTATGCGGCGGCATTATTGACGTAAATCGCCTTATCCGACATGCCGGTCTTGATTACGTCAAGAAAGGTATTCACCCTGGTGCTCGTGTTGTTGAACTTTACCGCCAGATCCACGGCCACATCGGTCGGCTTGACCTTTACGCCCAGAGACGCATATTCGACCGAATTGAACACGGAAGGCCCTGCGGAAAAATCCGGTTCTGATTTTTTTAAAGTCCCGTCTCCTCCCGTGGCTGCCGCATATATCAACTGAAAAGACATAGTGCCGAGCGTATACGGCCCGGCCTCCCCTTTTGACTTTTCCGGCTCCGGCTTTTTTTCCCTTTCCCTGAGCCGGTCATTAATTTTTTTCCGGAAACGCAATGCCTGTTTCAGAAAATCCCTGGTCGCAAACGCACGGAGGTCATAATTCTTCGCAGTCTTGCCCGTATAATCCATGTACAGAGGGTCGAGGGAGAGATATCCGGAATTGTTCTCTTTGACGTCGATGACCAGCTGAATCAGCTCGCCGGTGGATGCCAGCATGAAAACGCCGTCAAATGCGGTGGTAAAAATATCCTTCTGAATCTGGAATACGGCGTGATTTCTATATTCGGTTATTACCGGATACAGGTCCAGCTTTTCGCTATTGCTCATCTTTTTCAGAATCTCAACGAATTTCAAGGGGAATGTTTTTTCATCCTTCACCGGAATGAAAAGGACGGCTCTGTCTTCATGGCTCCCGACCGGCGGGTACAGGGCAAGGCTCGCGCTCCGCTCCGCATCAATCCCCGCTTTTTTGAGCGACTCCACGTCCAACGGATCAACGCCCGTTTTGCTTTTGAATTCCTCCCTTTTTTTCTTTAACGCGTCCGCCAAGTCGCGGGAGAGGATGTTGCCGGCAGCAAAATTCGCCGATTCAACGAGCTTCTTAAGAGGTGAGGTTTTCACAAACAGCATCGCCGAGGAGGGGGTAAAGGCCTCGACCAGATCCGCCCGCTCCTGGGTGTAAACCCCGGAAGCAGTACCCAGAAAAAGCACGAGTGAAAGCGGCAACAATTTTTTCATTAGATACTCCTCTCATCCATCTATCCCCCTCTTGACCTCACCCCCGGCCCCTCTCCAAATTGGAGAGGGGGGTATAACAATAAGCTTCATGCACCCCCCTTCTCTTATTGAGGAGAAGGCCGCCTCTCGCCATCCATTCGGCGGGTGCGAACAGGATGTTCGCCTGCAAGCACGGGCCAGGAAGGCCCGATCGAGCTTGCCATTGGGACATCCCTGTCCGGCAGGTGGACGGGGGGGGATGAGGTCAGGGGCTAAGAGGGTAATACTAATGTACACGGCATTCGGTGGCAAGAAAAAATAAAAAAACGGTTGTATAATTATAATATGATGCGTATGCACGGTCATGAAGGCGGGGATGCGCATCCCCGCCTTCATGACCGTGCATACGCATCAAGAACGGGAGCATACGATGAGCGGCGTTGAAATCAAAAAAAGCTATGAAGAGATAAACAAAAAAATAGAGGAAGGAAAGGCGGTTGTCGTGACCGCCGAGGAAATGCCCGAAATTGTCGCGCGGGAAGGCGCGGACGGCGCCTTCAAAAAAGTCGATGTCGTGACCACCGGCACTTTCGGCGCCATGTGCTCTTCAGGCGCCTTTTTAAATTTCGGCCACACCCGGCCGCGCATCAAGGCCTCGAAGGTCTGGCTCAACAATGTGGAGGCGTATGCCGGCATAGCTGCGGTCGACTGCTACATCGGCGCAACCCAGGTGCGGGAGAACGATCCGCTCAACATGGTCCATCCGGGCAGGTTCAAATACGGCGGCGGCCATGTGATCGAAGACCTGATAGCCCGGAAGCGGGTGAAGCTCAAAGCGGTCGGATACGGGACCGACTGCTATCCGCTGAAGGAATATGAGGCGGAGATCACGATCGACGACCTGAGGGATGCAATACTCTTCAATCCGCGCAACGCCTATCAGAATTACAACTGCGCGGTAAACCTGTCCGGGAAGACCATATACACGTACATGGGCATCCTGAAGCCCGACATGGTCAACGCCGCCTACTCAAGCGCAGGACAGCTCTCGCCGCTGCTGAACGACCCCTTCTACTGGAGCATAGGGACCGGCACCAGAATTTTTCTCTGCGGAGCGGCCGGATCGGTCGTTTATAGCGGCACACAGCACGCGCCGGGAGCCAAACGGGGCCGGAACGGAATACCCCGCGAGGGCTCCGGCACGATATCAGTCATCGGTAACATGAAGGAGATGGACCGGCGGTTTATCCGGGGCGCGTCGTTCACCGGATATGGCTGCTCGCTCATGGTCGGAATCGGTATTCCCATCCCGGTCCTTAATAAAGACATGGCCTATTTTACCGGCCGGTCGGACAAGGATATTTTCTGCCAGGTCGTCGACTATGGAAGCGACTACCCCTCGAATAACGGCAGGACGCTCGGCGAAGTGAGTTATACAGAGCTTAAAAGCGGCAGGATCGAATTCATGGGCAAAACGATCGAGACTGCCCCGCTCTCAAGTTATCCGATGGCGCGGATGATAGCCCAAACCCTCAAGGAATGGATCATGAAGGGTTTTACCCTTGGGGTTCCGCAGACGCCTCTCCCGACCGTGCCGTACGGAAGGCAGCATGAAACAGGCTGAGAGGTTCTACCGGAATTTCACGGAAACTCCGCGGTGGAACAGTTTCCGAGTCAGGGTCGAGACCTCCGACCTGTACATCCGTGCTCATTCGGATCTGTCCGGCCCGGCTGAAAGAATCATACGCAAGCTCAGGGAAGAGGTCCGATACCATATCGAACGGCAGAGCTCGTTCCTTTATTCCTTCACGCCGGTCGAGCGCCTTGAGAGATGCCCGGAAATCATCACACTAATGTATTATGCTTCCGAAAAAGCGGGCGTGGGGCCGATGGCGGCTGTTGCCGGAGCGGTAGCCCAGCTTGTGGGACTTGAACTGGCACAGTTATCCGAAGAGATAATAGTTGAAAACGGCGGCGATATATGGATGAAAATCACCAAACCCGCAATCGCGGCCCTCTATCCGGGCGGATATGCCTTCAGCGCCGTGGCAGTGAAACTGCGGCCGGAACAAACCCCCTGCGGGATTTGCACCTCATCGGCGCGGATAGGGCCATCATTCAGCTACGGAAAGGCAGACGCAGTGACCGTCATCTCACCCGATGCAGCATTGTCCGACGCCATAGCGACTGAAGCATGCAACCGGGTGAAACACGAGGAGGACATGGCGAAAGCCGCCTCCTACGCCATGGGATGCGGCGCCTCAGGCGCGGTCATAATCTTCCGTGACCGGCTCGTCGCGCTGGGAGCCGTTGAATTGGCCGATCCTATGAGAGGAGAATACAATGAAATCTAAGAACGTATTGCTCATTTTTGAAAGAAAAATCATGTACAAACCGATCATATACCGGCTTGCAAGGGACTTTGACATAATCTTCAATGTGCTGGAGGCAAAAATACTGCCGAAACTTGAAGGAAGGCTTATCCTGGAGCTTCACGGCACCGAGGAGTCGATCCAAAAGAGCATCGATTATCTGATCGGTGAAGGCGTCCAGGTGCAGACCCTGGCTGATAAAATAGTACGGGACGATGAGCGGTGCGTGCACTGCGGGGCATGCACCTCGGTGTGCCGGGTCGACGCCCTGAGCATCAACCGCACGACCATGGAAGTCGATTTTGACCATGAGGTCTGCGTCGCCTGCGGATTATGCAAGATCGCCTGCCCGGTGAACGCCATGTCCGGGGCGTCGATCGATCTGGATTAGAAGGCGGGGATGGCATCCCCGCTTTCATTCACATCGCATCCCCGCTTTCATTCACATCGCATCCCCGCTTTCGTTCACATCGCATCCCCGCTTTCGTTATGGTATTATCCCCAGCTTCTTCCCTGCCTTCTTGAATATCTCCAGGCTCCGGTCAAGGTCATCCCGTGTATGGGTGGCCATGATCCCCAGCCGGATGCGCGATTCCGTCGGCGGCACGGCCGGGTGCACGACCGGTGATCCGTATACGCCTTCGTCAAAGATCATTTTGTTGAATATCATGGTCTTTTCCTGATCACGGATAAAGACAGGGACAACCGCTGTTCGCGACGGACCGGTATCGAACCCGAGACTTTTCAGGCCATTGAGGAAATAATGTATGTTGTCCCATAGCCGTTCGCGCCACTGCGGCTCCTCTTCAAGGAGTTCGAACGATTTGTAAACGCCGGCGACAGTCATTGTCGGGAGCGACGCGGAGAAAATATAGGCAGAGGCATTATGACGCACGTGGTCGATAAAATCGGCCGGACCCGCCACGAAACCGCCGACCGCGCCGGCAAATTTCGAAAACGTTCCGGCGATCACATCGGGCGCGTGCATCATGCCAAAGTGGTCCGGGAGGCCGTAACCGCGTTTGCCCAGAACTCCCAGGCTGTGCGCTTCGTCTATGAGAAGAAGCGCGCCATGTTTTTCTTTAAGACGGTGAAGTTCGGGCAGGTCGGCCCAGTCGCCGTCCATACTGTATACCGAGTCGACGATAATCAGCATCCGCTTATACTTCGACTTCACACGTTCGAGGAGCATTTCCAGGTCTTCGGTATCATTATGGAGCCACATCCTCCGGTCGCTTCCTGAAAGGATCACTCCGTCGACGATGCTCCGGTGCACCAGGCTGTCCATCAGCGCGACGTCACCCTTTCCGATGGTTGACTGGATGGAACCCAGGAGCGCCTGGTAGCCGCTCGGGAGTATGACAGATGCTTCCCTATCGTAAACGCGGGCGATCTTTTCCTGGAGTCGGTAATGCATATCGGTGGTGCCGCACATCATCGGAGAACCCCCGGTCCCCAGGCCGTACGTATCCACGGCTTTCCTGACCGCCTTGAGAACTTCCGGATGAGTGGAAAATCCGAGATAATTGTTTGAAATAAAATTGATACGCTCCTTGCCGTTCACGACTATATGGTTCGCACACGCGGAACTTACCTCCAGACTGTATGTGTATATATTTTCTTTCCGCAGCATCGACAGGAGAGCTGACTGCTGTTTCATTGCATCGCTAACTAATTGACTCATACGTAAATCCTCACACAAATTTATAAAATAAAATCAGTCTTAAAGGCAACATTATTTCACAAAGACCCCCCCGTCCCCCGCAGGGGGCACGAAATAATAACCTTGAATCCTCTTTGCCCCCTCAGGGGGATAGGGGGGTCTTCTTGGCTCACGCAGCAAAAATAGGAAGTTTAAATTACAACAGCTTTTTTTCTAAATAATGTATGACATCCCCGATAGTCTGCAGGTCCATTATCTCATCCAGGTCCGGCACAAAATCGTAGACTTCAGTAATACGGGAAATCGCCTCCATGCTTTTGAGGCTGTCAAAACCCAGATCATCCCGGAATCTGTTCCCATCCTTCAGATCCCCCGGCTTCTTCCCAGCCAGCTTGGCGATAATTGCACAAAAATCCTTTCTGATCTGCGCAGCAGTGACTTCCATGGTTCTCTCCTCTAATAGCATTTGAACGTGCGCGTGTGCACATAACAAAAAAAATTCAATACCGCGTCAAGCTGAACATATCTCTACAATCTCTTCTATCTCCACATCCCCGTTTCTTACACACTTACATACTTGCAGATTGCAGTTCACTAAGCAGACTCAACGGTGCAGATATCTACGGAATAGATGAAAATGGCTCATGACGAACGTTTTGACAAGGATTATTATGTTTTTATACTTCCTGGGTATAAAGTCGTCTTCTTCCAAATATATCTTCTTGCATAATATTCGCTGTATTTTCCCGCTCGTCGTCTTGGGGATTGATTCCTTAGGCACCAGCTTGATATCATCCGGCGCAATACCGAGCCTGGTTAATATCTCATTGTGGATCTCCTGCTTGAGCCGTTCCAGCGCTTCCCTTTCTTTTGCCGTGGTTTCGCAAACCAGAACGAGGTCTTCCGTGCCCTCTGCTTCATTGTGAACATCAAAGGCCGCGCAGCAACCGAGCCGTACTCCCTTAACCGTAGAGGCTATCCGCTCGACATCGTATGGATAAATATTTTTACCCCGCTTGATGATCATTTCTTTTATACGGCCCGATATATAAAGCCTGCCATCAAGGATAAACCCCATGTCTCCGGAATGGAACCAATGATCCTTGAACACCGCGTGCGTAGCTTCGGGATTCTTATAATATCCGGACGAAAGGCTTTGGCTTTTAACGCATATTTCGCCCACCTCTCGTTCGTGCAAAGTCGCTCCGCGCTTATTCACGATCTTTATCTCCTGGCCTATCAGGGGATATCCTACTGAGACAAGATCAATATATTCCATTGAGTTTTGACTGTCAGAATCCATGGCAAGATGTTTCTCCTCAAGCTTATCCCTCCTGAATCTGCTTACAACGGTTGGGTTGTCCAGAGAAGGGAATGTTGCGGCGAGGCTGTTTTCAGCCATGCCGTAAACCGGCAGGAATATATCATCCCGGAGGTTGCAGGGCTTGAACTTTTCAAGGAATTTATTCAGGGTTATACGGTCGACCGGCTCGGCGCCGTTCAGGGCCAGCCGCAAGGAGCCGAGATCCAGTCGGTGCAGATTGACATCGTCGATCCGGGTGACGCAGTAGTGATACCCGAAATTTGGCGCTACGGTGATGGTAGCCCGGTACTTTCCTATATTTTCAAGCCACCAGTACGGCCTGAATAGTAAGGCCTCCGGCTGCATCAGCACCATATTTATATTCCAGTACAGGGGGGTGAAAAATCCGCCGATGAGCCCCATATCATGGTACATGGGGAGCCAGCTTATGCCCACATCATCAGCGCTCATTGCGCCGGCAACACCGATGCCGTGAATGTTATGGAGAAGTTTTTTATGCGTCAGCATTACCCCTTTTGGCTTGCCGGTCGTACCGGCAGTATATTGAATAAGCGCGAGGTCGTCGGATTTAATCTCGGGAAGACGGAACCGGTCATGCGATACGGGATTGCCGAAGATCTCGTTATCCAGGATAAAGCCCTTCACCAGGTCCGCTATGTTCATGAGGCTGCCCGCTATTGCCTTAATTTTTTCGTATGTAATAAAAAATTTACCTTCGCAATCGCGGATGATATGAGTGAGGTTATCTAAATATTTGGCGATGTTGCTAGTCCCTGCAGGCTGACTCACCGGAACCGGCACGCCCCCGGCCATCAATATGCCGAAATATATATAGGCAAAATTGGCGGAGGTCGGGAGCATCACCACGACCTTGTCATTTTTTTCAAGGCCGCGCGAAAGGAGATATTGGGCGACGGTCAGGCCGTGTTCCATGATGTCCGCGGCTGAAACCCGGGACTCCCTGTTCCGCAAATCCATGAAAATCAGGAAGTCCGACTTGGTGCGTATCCTGTTCTCAAGGGCCTTGATGAGGGTATGAGCCTTCAATTCATATGCTGCTTTGTTCTTTTGATGAGCCAATTTATTTGATTCAATTATTGCATTCATAGTTCAACTTCCTTATTTATAAATCTGTGAAAACCCGCGGCTGCTCGGCAAAACCCGGCAAGTCTCATTATCGAACGGCACGGACATATGTCCACAAAGAACAGAACAATAATTACCCTCTTTTATAAAAGTCAAGACAGAAAAAAAAATTTTCAAAATTAGATTCTTGTCTTTATTTATTTATCCAACATCCTTATTTATTATGCAAAATTCATGCCAATATATAATTTTTTGTAATCATTCTCCCTCAGGGCATGCATTGAGCTTGCGCCGAGCCTCACCGAAGGGGGATTTAGAGAATTTTTTAGACCACTGTGGGAAATTATGGTTACATTATCTTATTTAATGTTCAACTTATGAAGTTTGCTCAATAGTTATATTTTTTGTAACTATTCAGTATGCTAAAAAATATAACATTATAAAAATAATGATTAATAATTCCCCCGCCGCCGAAGGCGGCGGGGGAATCG
>MIBJ01000056.1:73231-91660 GCA_001829495.1 Spirochaetes bacterium RBG_16_49_21
TCTGAAGTTTTATACAAAATTTATTCAAAAATTTCAATAAAATGTTATAAAAATCCTCTATCTGTATCATATCCGCAACAAGCAAAAAAAATTATCATTGACTTTCAGTGTTAATCCCTTAAAATTTTTTATTTGCTGCATGAAGCAGGAAGTGAATGTCTACATCGCTTTTGTAGACCCCCCAACCCCCCGAGGGGGCTCAATGCTATATCATCAATCTGGCGAGAAAGTTAAGAAAAAAGATGACGCTTTCTGAACAAATATTATAGGAAAAGATAAAAGCCCCCTCAGGGGGTTGGGGGGTCTTAATAATTCAGCTTGATGATCGGAATTTTAATACCTAACCCGGCAAAGCCGGAACCAAAAAGGTTTTTGACAGGATGGACCGGATTAAAAGATTAATTCGATTTACAGGACATTTTAATTCTGTAATCCAGTCCGATTTTTTATTTGCTTGCCGGAAAAAGTAAGAATTTCATGACTACGGTATCAAGAGGATTCACCATGCCGAATTTATTGAAAACCTTCTCCGGAAAAACAGCCGTAATCACCGGCGGATCAAAAGGGATCGGCAAGGCTGTTGCCGGGGAATTTGTAACGCACGGCGGCAATGTCTGCATAATCGCCCGGAACAAGAAAGACCTGAGCAAAGCCGCGGATGACGTTTCAAAGCTCCGCGTACGCGACAGCCAGACGGTCACGGCAGTCCCCTGCGACGCCGCAGACATGAAGCGCATCAAGGCCGTGCTGGCCGATCATATCAAAAAAAACGGGGTTCCGGACTATCTTATGAATTTTGTCGGATATTCCTATCCCGACTACATCCAGAACCTTACCTTCGAAGACTTCAAGAAAAATATGGAAACGAACTATTACGGGCAACTCGCCCCGATCCTTGCCCTCCTTCCCTACTTCATGAAAGAGAAAAAGGGATATATTGTAAACTGCTCTTCGGTTGCCGGATTCCTGGGTATGATGGGATACACGACATACGCGCCGACCAAATTCGCCCTCTACGGTCTGACAGAGTCGCTCAGGCATGAGCTGAAACCGTATAACATACGATTTTCGATCCTCTGCCCGCCTGACACGGATACCCCCGGCTTTGCCCGGGAGAATGAAACAAAGCCGGCTGAAGTAAAAATCATGTCCGCGGGAGGGGGATTCATGACGCCGGAGCAGGTAGCCCGAAGGCTGATGCGGGGCCTCGCCGGGAAAAAATTTTATATCATGCCCGGCCAGTCGCGGCTACTGTGGACAATCGTGCGGCACTTCCCCAACCTGAGCCACAAAATCATGGACAGGAAGCTCGCCAAGGCGGCAAGGAAAAAAGCCCGGCGAAGGCCTTTGCCGGCGTAGGAATGCGAAGGCGGGGATGCGCATCCCCGCCTTCTGTTAACGAGGGGGCTTAAGCCCCCTCGTTAACATACCCTGAAGGTGCCGATCTCGCGGTCGCCCTCGACTACGTGAACCGCGCAGGCAAGGCACGGATCGAAAGACCGCACCACACGGGCCGCCTCGATCGGATTCTTGGGATCCGATATCGGGGTTCCGATGAGGGCCTGCTCCACCGGTCCCTTCACGCCGTCGTCGCCCCGCGGGCTGCAATTCCAGGTAGTCGGCACCACGGCCTGATAGTTGGCGATCTTCTTGTCCTTCATCACGATCCAGTGGCCCAGTGCTCCGCGGGGGGCCTCGGCCAGGCCCATGCCCTCGCCCGTGTCCGGTATAGTAAAGTAATTTCTCGGCTGTCCGTTTACGTCAAGCTCGTCGAGCCACTCCCAGAGCTGCGCGGCGATGAGCTTGGCCTCGATCGCGCGCGCCGCGTGTCTGCCGAGCACGGAAAATACCGCGGAGATGTCGGCGTTGAATACCTTGAGCAAACCGTCGACTTCGGCCTTGACGCTCTTGTTGTCCGACAGATAGCTAATAACCACCCGCGCCAGCGGGCCGACCTCCATAGGCTTGCCGTTATAGCGCGGAGCCTTTACCCATGAATACGCTCCCGGTTTGCCCGGCGCTCCCTGGGTCTGCCCTTTAAAGGGATGCAGGTTCGAGCCGGAGCTGTACCGGGCGAACCTGACCTGTTCCGTGATCCTGCCCGGATCGAAGGAGTCAAGCTTGGTGCCGTACGCCACGCCCCTCTGGAGGAAGAATTGCTTATTCTCCGTATCCTGGTCCATCAGGCCGTACGACAGGAAATTCGTGAACGTCCCGATCTTGAAATAATTTTTGAAAGCGCCGGCAACCGCCTTCACGTGCTCGATGTAGGTTTCATTGATGAACTTCTCGACCTCTTTCAGGTTCTTCTTGTATTCGCGTATCATGGCGCGGTTGGGGACCTGGGAGACGCCGCCCGCCACAAGGCTAATGGCGTGGGGCGTCCGGCCGCCGACCGCGGCTACCATTTTGTGCGCCTTCATCCGCATCTCCAGGGCTTTCACGTACCCGGCGATCGCCGAGATGTTGGTGTCGAGGTCCTTTATATAAAAATCCTTGCCCTCGTACCGCGGCAGAAAGGGAGCGACCGCGGTGATGGCGTCTATCCTGTTTTTCTTGACATCGAGCTCGTTCTTCGCCCACTCTTTCAGATTGTTGATCTTTGAATCGCCGCCGTTGTATTTGAGCAGCGCGGTGATATCCACGTAATCCAGGGCCGCCAGATGATAGAAATGGATTAAATGGGAGTGGAGATAGTTCGCGCCGATCATAAGATTGCGGAGAATCCTGCCGTTCTTATTCGGCTTTATACCGAAGGCGGACTCAAGGCACTTGCTGGACGCGATGCCGTGCGAGATGGGGCACACGCCGCAGATGCGCTGGGTGAGCTGGTTCGCGTCCAGGGGATTCCTGCCCACGAATATCCGCTCGAATCCCCGGTACATGTCGCCGATGCACGAGGCGTCGACTACCTTGCCGTTCTGCACGTCGATCTCTATTGAAAGATGACCTTCGATCCTGGTTATGGGATCAATCAATATCTTAGCCATTTATGACACCTCCGTCTCTCAGTTTCAGAATCGTCTCTATTGTTTCGCGGTGCTCCAGCTTGTTAAGCTCCTCTCTGCTTGCGTTCAGGTGCTGGAATATGCCCCGGTTACCGTAATCGGGGAAAACGTCCTCGGTGCACCCGATGCATCCGCCGCCGCAGTTGGTGCATGAATTGAAGGTGCCGACCCATTTCCGCTTCGGAATGTCGCAGCCGGAGTCCATGCCCAGGCATCCGAGGTTGTACAGGCAGCCTTCATCGCCCCAGTGCTTGGCGAAGTGGTTGTGCTTGTAGTCCGGCAGGCGCTCGCACTGCTCATGAACGGTTTTGCCGTAGTAGAGGAGCGGCCGGTTGTACTCGTCGAGCTTGGGCAGCTCACCCTTGTTCAAAAGCACATAGAGAAGGGTGCCGACCATCCAATCCGGATGAGGCGGGCATCCTGAGATGTTGACCACCGGCTTGCCCTTTAAAAGCTGCGCGGTGCTGATTGCCCCGGTGGGATTGCCGCTGCCGTCCCTCGGCAGGGCTGCCGGGATGCCGCCAAAGGCCGCGCAGGAGCCAACGGAAACGATTGCTTTCGCGTTTGCGCCGAGCTTCTCGACCCATTCGCGTACGCCGACCCTCCTGCCGCGAACCTCGCCGATGGTGCAGTACTCGTCGGACTTCGTCGGGATCGAACCCTCAACCACGAGAATGAAGTCCTTCCTCTTTTTCTCCACGGCCTCCTCGATGACGCTGACCGCCACGTCGCCGGTCCCCGCCATTACGGTCTGGTGGAAGTCAAGGCTCACGTACTCGGTAACGACCGACGCGATTCCCGGATCGATCTTATTAAGCAGGGACACCGAACAGCCGGAACAGGACTGACCCTGTATCCATATCACGGGCAGACGCTGTGATGCCTTCTCCAGCGCCCTCTTGCATCCCTGCACTATCACCGATGGAAAGGCGAAAGCCGCTGCCGTGCCGCCCATCAGTTTTAAAAAGTCCCTTCTATTCAAAGACATACCATCCTCCTCTTTGTTTAATGAATAGCGGCGTCCAGAATCACTTCCACTGCTCGCGGTATTGACTCTTTGACCGCCGGACTTATATTGATATCAATATCACGTATATTCTCCGGCACAATTCCGACAAACTCGATCTCAGGATTACGGTCCATGATTTTCAGCACCCGGATAACCTCCATGATACCCACCTCATGCAGCGAAAACCGGGAGCGGGTCTCGACCGCATGCTCGGGTGTAAAACGATATATGCTCCCCGGCTTGTCGTCAGTCTTCAGGGCGTCCACAATAACGATCTTGTCGTAGTCTTCAATGAGTCCCAGCAGGTCGAATCCGGCGGTTCCTCCGTCCAGGAGCTCAACCCCGTCCGGAAGAGTTACGGCGGATTCTTCCATATATCGTATGATGTGGACCCCCAGCCCGTCGTCGCTCTTCAATAGATTGCCTATGCCGAGAATCAAAACCCTGCGCATTATAATCAGCAGACACCTGAAAAATAATCAATTAAAGGCCGTTTCACTTGTTTCTCTCAATATGGCACTTCACACACAAGGCCTCGGTGATCCGTTTTTCATCGCCGCCATGACACTTGGAGCATATTTTTATTCTTGCGGGATTTTCAAACTTATGGTGACACTTGATACAGGTCACCTCCGCCTTTTCGTGAGTCTGGTGAAGTATATTTACCTGGTCCTTCCCGCTCTGGGAAGCCACATGCGTGGTTAATAGAGATAAATCAGTGGGTGCCTTTTTTTTGCAGGAGATAAAAATAGCCGAAATAATCACAAGAATCGCGCAACAGAGTATCACTCTCCATCCTTTCATCATGCTTCTTATCCTCCCGGATTTGGACGAAATTCAATTTTTTAAACAGATAGATACACTTATTAGTTACAGCCCTTATTTTAAAACAAATTCCCTATAAGCAGATTTTTATCAAATAGTTGTGCATTTAAACAATGAACTCCTGTTACGGTAATCATTTAATATTTCCTGTCAACAGATTTTTTTAAAATCCAGGCCGTTGATTTGAAAAATCGGCGACCGGGCATCCCAAACCGTGGTCTTGTATCTCTCCTGCTCATTGTCTAGGTAACCGCCACGTGTCGCGGCATATTTTTAACAATCTCCGTAGCCTCCCTGATAATCCGGGCCACCAGATCCTGAACCTTAGGCATGTCATCCACCCTTTGCGCGCATTCGCCGCCCGCCATCATCGCCTTTTCCCGATCGCCGGTGCACACTGCTTTAATCGCGTCTCTTTCATACTGGATCAAATCGGATGGGACGGTTCTAAAATCATCCGGGATACCCGTAAACACGCCGGGAGACTTAACAATGGAATTTTGCAGATGCAGCTCGCTCGAAGGGGTTTTCAGCCACCGTGCCGGGCCTACAAGACCGCGGGCCACCAGGGTTCCCCGGTCCCCGGTTTTTACAACCTGTTCCTTCCACAGGGAATGGAAGTCGCTCTCTTCGGTCGCCAGAAGCCTCGTTCCCATTTGGACGCCCGCCGCGCCCATCGCGAGCGCAGCAGCCAGGGTCTTCCCGTCACAGAATCCGCCTGCCCCCACCAGAGGGAAACTCGGATCGGCAATGGCATCGATCACCGCCGGCAGCAGTACCATGGAATGAACAGGCTCCCAGGCTATATGGAAACCGCCTTCATGCCCGGACGCAACAATGCAGTCCACTCCCGCCTTCTTGCACCGCAGGGCACCCTTTACCGAGGGGACGACATGGAGCCAGGTAAATCCGGCGCTTTTGATCTTATCCTGCCAGGGGACCGGATCCCCGGCAGAGGTAAAGATCACCTTGAAGTGATCCTTCATCCCGGGGTTCTCCTCGCGGACCCTGATGGCCGTATCGATAAGGACTTTCGATTTATCGAGGATCTCCGCAGACACCATCACGTTAATGCCGAACATGCCGCCCTTGTCCTTGGTCAGACGATATGTCCGTTTCAGTACTTTTTCGAGCACGGTGGGCATATCATCATCCATCGATGCCTCGGCGCTCTCCACAAACGCGTTATATATCCAGGGTTCCCCTTCCTTGTTGAAAAGCCCGCTGGTCGAAAGGAGGCCGAGTAGTCCGGCATTGGCGGCGGCGACACAGAGGTTGTTGTTGCTGAACGGCCCCATGCCGGCCTGGATTATGGGATGCTTGATCCCGAGCAATTCAGTCAGTTTTGTTTTTAACATCTATATTTCTCCTTGATTAATTTGTCACAAATTGTTAACGCACTATTCTTTTGGATTGCATTCCTGAAGGCAAGAATTTTTTATCGGTCGCGCAGCGGGCCCGAGCGGCCCCGCATTTTATCGGCCAGATATATGCCGGCAAGAATTATGATGAACGCCGCTGCCGCATACAAGACCAGGTCTCCGGTACTGGAATACGCCGTCCGATGATTGAGCGAGAAATCAACGTCCCCGGTCAGGAAGCCCTTTGTTAATATCGGAATCGATTCGCGTATCCTGCCGTAAGGATCAATACAAGCGGTGTATCCCGTGTTGCCCGCCCTGAGGTACCATATCCCGTTCTCAACAGCCCGAAATACCGAGGCTGCGAAGTGCTGCATATGCCCCTTATAGGTATGGGTCCATCCGTCATTCGTTATATTAACGAGAAAGTCGGCGCCCCTGTTCCGGTATTCCCTGCACAGGCGGTGGAATATCCCCTCATAGCATATGAGGACTCCAAACCTCCGTGCGTCAAGGTCGAAAATAACCGGCACCTCACCGGGCATGAAGCTTGAAGCGCCGAACTCCATGGTCAGGCGCTTGATCGCGGGGAGCCACTTCTCGTACGGAAACCATTCGCCGAAGGGAACCAGGTGTATCTTCGGATAGCTCCTGACCGCCTCCCCGCTGCGGTTTATCAGGACCGCGTTATTCTGCGGATACCGCCTGACGAACATCCCCTCCGCCTCATCAACGATCCCGATCTCACCGGTAAGGAGCGGCTTGCCTGCCGCCCGTGCAAAGTCGAGCACCTCTTTATCGAAATCGTCCAGCATTCCCCTGTCGTAATCGTACGAGATCGTGGCAAGGGTCGCCGATTCGGACCAGAGGATAAAATCCGGGTTCTGTTTCAAGGCCTCTTCGGTTAATTTTTTGAGCTCAGCCAGGTACCCGAACTTATTCGCCTCCCAGTCCTCCCAGGGTGATATGCATGACTGCACAATGGCGACCCGCATATCCTTCCCGACCCGTCCGCCATGAACCGCGAGCGCCAAGCTACCGGACAACACCACGACACCGAGGAATGAAAGGAGCGCGGCAAAGAGCCTGACCTCTTTTAAAGCAAAAAGCTGCCTTGTCCGCATCCCGCGCCGCGGCCATGCGCGGATGAGCTCAGCCAGTAAGTAATTAAACAGTACCATCACAAAATTGATCCCCAGGATGCCGATGACTGAGGCAAGCTGGATGAATGCGGTAAAAGGATACTGGGAATACCCCCAGTAGGGCCAGGGGAACGCGAGGAATCCGATCGATTCTATCCAGTCCACCAGTATCCAGACGCAGGGGAATATGAGGACGCGCAGGCTCTCAAAGCGCGAGGACAAAAGCTCGGCAACGGATATCTTGACCGCGAAGAATACCGCGAGGCACAAAGAGAGTATCGTCATGACAAAAATATGGCCGCCCGGAAGCTTCTGGCCGAAATGCCCGATCCAGTCATACGCAAGCAGGCTGCCGGCGAGGCCGGCGATAAAAGAGGCGAGGTAAGCATCCCTGAGCCTCTTCCCCCGCACGTATGCAAATACCGGCACGAGCGAGGTCCACGCGAAAAAGGGGAAACCCTTGAATATCCACAGGTCATACGAGGGGAACGACAGGAATATCAGGAGAGAGGTCAGCAGATAATAGTTGTTCTTGAAAAACGCGGTAACTCTACGCATCAATATCCCCGCCGATCATTGCGATAAAATCTTCCTCGGACAGTACCGGGACGCCCAGCTCCAGAGCCTTGTCAAGCTTCGACCCCGCGGAGGAGCCGGCGACAACATAATCGGTTTTACCGCTCACGGAACCGGCTGCCCTGCCGCCGAGCCTCGTTATTATATCCTCGGCCTCTTTTCTGGTGAGGCGGGAAAGCGCGCCGGTGACGACAAAGGTCTTCCCCGCCACCGCGCTCTCCACCGGCTGCGCGACCGGCTCGTCCTCAACTGCCAGGCCCGAATCCTGCATCTCCTTTACCAGGCGCATGTTTTTGTCGTCGTGCAGGAAATTGTAAACGGATTCAGCCACGCCGGGACCGACCTCCCGTATCTTCATCAGATCCTCGACGCTCATGGCGTAAAGCCGCTTGAGGCTCCTCGCCTGCGCCGCTATGACGCGGGCGATATGCTCGCCCACGTTCCGTATCCCCAGGCTCTGCAGCAAGCGCGACAGGGGGACGTGCCGTCGCGCATTGATCGATTCAAGGATCTTATCAGCCAGCTTTTCGCCCATCCGCTCCAGCCCGAGGAGCGCCTCCCGGTCGATCCGATAAAAATCGGCCAGGGATGATATCTTCCCCTTCTTATAAAGCCGTGCAACGAGCTCCGGCCCGAAAAATTCCATATCCATGCCGTACTTGGAAACGAAAAATTTGAACATCTCCAGCCGCTTTGATTCGCATTTCGGATTCACGCAGCGAAGGTAAATCTCCTCCTGTTGCAGCGCGCTCCCGCACGACGGGCACCGGAGCGGCGGTACGATGCCGGCACCGGCCTGCCGGCCGGCCTCCCCCACTTTTTCCACGACCTTGGGGATAACGTCTCCGGCGCGTATAACCCTGATCTTGTCGCCGCTCCTCACTCCCAGGCGCTCCACCTCCTTGAAGTTGTGGAGCGTGGCGCGCTTCACGATCACGCCGCCGATATTGATGGGCCTCAAATTGGCCACGGGCGTGATGATGCCGCTCCTCCCCACCTGAAAATCTACGGATTCAAGCTCGGTTATGGCCTCGCGCGCCGGGAACTTCCATGCGGCAGCCCAGCGGGGAGCCTTGCTCGTGGCGCCCAGGCGCTCCCGCACACGGAAATCGTTCACCTTAACGACAACCCCGTCTATGTCGAAATCAAGGGTATGCCGCTCTTCCAGCCAGCGGCCGTAAAACTCCCTCACCGCGTCCAGCGTGCCAACCCGAAAGTGGCTGCCGACCGGGATGCCCAGCAGCGGCAATGTCTCAAAGAGGGCGCCCTGATCGGGTATTGATAGAGCGCCGGAAACCCTGCCGGCAGCGTAAAAGACGACATCCAGATTCCGCTCCCGGGTGATCGCGGGATCAAGCTGGCGCAGCGACCCGGCGGATGCGTTCCGCGGATTGGCGAACACCGGCTCGCCCCGCTCCTCCCGGAGCCGGTTCAGGCGCTCGAACTCGTCATGGCGCATGAACACCTCGCCCCGCACCGACAGGTAATCAAGGCCGGCCGCGGAAGAAAGGATCGCCGGTAGTGCGCCGATCGTGCGCAGATTCGCGGTCACGTCCTCCCCCACCTCCCCGTCTCCGCGGGTCGAGCCCTGCTTGAGCCGCGCGTTCTCGTACACCACCTCCACCGCAAGGCCGTCATACTTGAGCTCCATGGAGTAGATGATATCCCCGGCCCCCAGATTCTTTCTGCACCGGGAGTCGAAATCCGCAAGCTCCTGTTCCGACGTGATGTTGCCCAGGGAGAGCATGGGCGGGTCATGGCGCACCGGTGAGAAGGTTTCGGACGCGAACCCGCCTACCCGCGCAGCCGGGGAATCGTCGCGCTTGACGGACGGGTACTCCTTCTCAATGACGGCAAGCTCCTGCATGAGGGCGTCGTATTCGGAGTCGTCGACCAGCGGGGCGTTCAGATTATAGTAATGGTAGTTGTACTTGATGATCAGGTCGCACAGCTCGTCATATCGCTTTTTTATTTTTTCCAGATTTTGCGCCATAAGCTAAAACATGGTACGGAATTGCAGCTATTGATCTTCTTCCAGACGCTCCGCGTCAAGGAGGTCCTGTTTTCTGCCGGTCGCCTTCTTTGCGGTAATGAGATCCGCCTTGCCGATTATTTTTATCGGCACCCCGGCATAGGTGCTTGATTCCGAACGGGGAAACGCTTCTTCAAAGGAAACCCCGGCGATCCCCATCAAGATATCGATACGATTGGGTTCAACGCCGACCTAACTACCACCAGGTATTCAACGAGCTCTGCGTTGAATATGCTGAACAGTTCTTTGAAGTCCGGGTTCGCCCCCATAATCCTCTCCGCGAAAAAGCCGCACTTCAATCACCATTTCCCATGCGGCTGCAAACCGGGCTTCATGACCAGCCTTCCGCCAGAAATCCCGATCAAAAAAATTTTCTTCAGCCGCAGAACGGCGGACCAGTGCTCCGGTAACCTTTCGCTGCATTTTTTATTTACCCGTTTGTTATTATTGGTATTAAATTAGACCACTATAACGTATAGCGCAAGTAAAAAAATATCCGGCGACCACATCCAAAACCATCCGGGATCACACAGCTCTCGGTCGTGTATTAATTTAACATAAAATTTGTCATTGCGAGGAGCTCGGCGACGAAGCAATCTGCGTTTTATTCCATAAATATCATTATTTACAAGTAATTTCCGTGTCATAATTCAGTATATAATGCATTAGCAGATTGCTTCGCTTCGCTCGCAATGACAGAGCAGTGACGCTCAATTAATACACGGCCCAGCTCTCAAAGTCATAAAAGAGGGAAAAAAATCTTGACACCATACCATGAATATATAGCGTGATTAACAGATCGCGCGGTGGAGCAGCTGGAAGCTCGTTGGGCTCATAACCCAAAGGTCGCAGGTTCAAATCCTGCCCGCGCTAATGTAGGGCGAGGTAGCTCAGCAGGTTAGAGCACGCGGCTCATATCCGCGGTGTTGGGGGTTCGAGTCCCTCCCTCGCTAATTCTTCTCCACAGGCCCCCTATGGAAACAATAATCGATGCCCTGATAGCGAACAAAGTCGTCCTTGCGGTGGCGGTGCTGATAAGCATCGTCATTGTTTTATCGGCGTTTACGAAGCTTATCAAGGTAGCGGTGGTGTTCCTCGCGATTCTCATACTCTATATCGGATATCTGGTGTATACGGGCCAGAGGGTGCCGAAAACAAAGCAGGAGGTTATAGAGTATGGAGCCAAAAAGATCGATACCCTGAAAAGGGACGGGGTCAGGACGCTTCCGCGCGGTTTCAGAAAATAACTCACCGGTCGTCGTCATCTTCCCGGGCGTAAATGACAAAATCCTTGCGCGCGATTTCCCGGTTATCATTCCGTACGTCAGTGAGCACGATCTGGTATTTCCCCGGCTCCAGGCCCTTTAACGTTCCGTACACGATGCTGTTCGCCAGATCTATCCTGGATGTCGCGGTCAGAATCTCCACCCATATCGCCTCCCTTTTCAGGTACACGACGCCGATCTCCCGCTCGGCCTGTTTTTTGCTGAACGCAAATACCCATCTGACCTCCTCATCGCTCGGGAACTCCGGCGTGCCTTCGATTTTTTTGTACGTGTCGTCAAAGAAACCCTTGAAGGCGAAATTCCCGGTCATCTGCATGCATGAGGAGGAAAGCAGAACCGTCATGAAGAGGAGCAGGGCTTGCGATGCATACCGCATCCCCGAAAATCCCCGCTTATTATTCAACCCGGTATTGGTCCTTATCAAGCTCAATCACCTGTTTCCCGATGCCCTGCCCGCTCCGGTCATTACGGCCGGCATCTTTTCTTATCTCCTGCTCTTTCCGCTTCGCCCGCACAATTCTGCCGACCTTGATAACGTATACGATCAGGTTGTACAGCATATATATAAAAGCCGCTATAAACAGAATCTTTAACAATTGAACGATAAGCCCCACTTGTTTTTTTTATAAACTCCGTGCAATGCCAGTTCATTACCGGCCTCCGATTATGGCAAGCAATTCTTGAACTGCGGCGGCCAGGCCGATGAAGATCGAGCGCGAAACCACGGAATGACCGATATTGAGCTCGTGCAGATCCCGGGCCGAAAGCACCGGCTTTAAATTATAATGGTTAAGCCCGTGCCCGGCGTTCACGCCGATGCCGATCTCCGCGGCATACTCGGCAGCACGGTATATCCGGTCAAGCTCAGCCTGAACGCGAGGCGGAAGCGTGCCGCCGAGGTCACCGCCCCACTCATCCGCTTCCGAGCAATAGGCGCCGGTGTGCAGCTCGATATAGTCGGCGCCCGCCTCCCGGGAGCGGTACACCGCGTCGCGCTCCGGCTCAATAAACAGGGACACGCCAACGCCGATGTCGCGGAACTGACGCGCCGCGGACCTGATCCGGCTGAAGTTGCCGGCCACGTCCAGCCCGCCCTCGGTGGTGAGCTCCTGGCGCTTTTCCGGAACAAGCGTGACCTGGCTCGGGACCACCTTTTTCGCAACAGCGATGATGTCGTCGGAAAGAGCCATCTCCAGATTGAACGTGCCCCGGACCATCTCTTTAAGGCCGTACACGTCCCGGTCCTGGATGTGGCGCCGGTCCTCGCGCAGATGCACGGTTATGCCGTGCGCGCCCGCTTCCTCGCACAGCCGCGCGCCCTCAAGCGGGTCCGGATACGCTGCACCGCGGGCCTGGCGAAGGGTGGCGATATGATCGATGTTAATGCAGAGCCGTATATCGGACATCCGTTCCGCGCCCTATTTCCTCGAAATTTTAATCCATACCTTTTTCGGCAGGTAAGAAACGATATCGGCGATTACCGCATTTTTCCCCGCCACGATGATCGGCAGCTCCCTCCATACGGCCGGCACCTTTTCATTCTCGAACAATTTTTTGACGTTCATATCTCCCACATCGATAAAGGCGTCGAGATCGGCCGCGGTCACGGCCCGGTTGGCCTTTGAGCGCACATACACCTCTACCGGAGAACCCTTCATCTCATATCCATACTCTTTCACCGCGCCCCTGATCCTGAGCGGGCAGCTAAGGGCGATGATATCCTTTGCGTCGACTATGACCACCTTCACCGTGAAAACCGTGTCGCCGAAGGTCAGATCCTTGAGCCGGTCGTCTTTCCTGATACCCACCTGCCGCTCAAACTCGACGATTTCGTTGTCCACCGGCACGTCCTCGGTCTCCACAGACTGGATTTCATTGATGACCGACCGGGGGCCGGATACCTTAACGCGCTCCGGAACGACGATCTTGTCAATGATTATCGCGCCGGCAGGGACGCGGCCGGTAACCGACGGAATCACCTCTATCCACTTATCCTCCTTCCGCTCAACGGTCAGGAGTACCTCCCTGGTCAGCGTGGAGACGACGATCTCCTCCGGAATCTCCTGCTTCTCGATCTCCACCGGGTAGTAACGGGGCTTGCCGGGATAGACGTTCTCGAGATTAACGACCGCCTTGACGCTTTTCAGCATCGGGCTTTTAAGGTCGTCGTTTCTCCCCTCGAATATCACGGTCGCGAAACGCTCCGACATGTTGGATACGGTCAGGTTCGGCGGCAGGTTTTTCAGCATGATCGGTATCTTGAATTTCAGGGTTTCAACCTTGCTGCTGGATACGAGCGCCCACATTGCGCCCGCCAGCGCAAGGCAGATCAGCTTCGCAAGAAAATCCCTGCCGGCCGTGAGTTTTTTGACCTTGTCTGCAAATCCCTTCATTTTATTATTTTGAACTTTTCTTCATACGCCGTTTTCGGATTCATGAAAAAGAGTATCATGTTCTTGAGGTCGGATATCTTCACCTTGGAATAAAACCTCCCGTTCACCATGATCGCTATGCTCCCGGTTTCCTCGGAGGTGAGGAGTACCAGGGCGTCGGTCTCCTCCGCGATCCCGAGCGCAGCCCGGTGGCGGGCGCCGTGCTGCTTCTTGAGCTGCTTGGAGTCACTCAGCGGAAGGTAGCAGGCGGCCGCCTTTATCCGCCCCTCCTGTATGACGATGGCGCCGTCATGCAGGGGAGTGAGAGGATAAAAGACTGTTCTGATGAATTCTTCGGATAGTGCGGCGTCCACGGTCACGCCCGATTCAGCGTAGCTCTTAAGCCCCGTGTTCCTCTCGATGACGATGAGAGAGCCTATATTTTCATCAGCCATGGATACGACCGCGTTGACGAGCTCGTCCAGGGGGAAGGTCTCCTTGCCCGCGTCGGAAGCTATCCAGTTCCGCTGGCCGAATTGCGTAATGAGCCGCCGCAGCTCCGGCTGGAACAGGACGATGACCGCGATCACCACAGAGGAGGCGATGTTCGTTATGAGCCAGTCCAGGGTGTCCAGCCGCAAAAACTTCGAGAGGATCGCCACCACGATGATGATCATCACGCCCTTCAGGAGCTGAATCGCCCTGGTGTTGGCCAGGAACCGGTAAACCAGGTAGAAAATAAACGCTACCAGGATGATATCGATCACGTTCCTGAAATATTCCCAGAACGTCTTCATGAAATGAGCAAAATTGTTCGCCAATTCCATCATGCCTTATGAAACCCTCTGCAGCATCTCAAGGCCCGCGAGCGCGAGCCGGTGTTCCTTCACGTCGTGCACCCTGATGATATCGGCTCCGTTGAGGATCGATACCGCGTTCAGCGCGATGGTCGCCGGCAGCCGGTCCGATTCCCGGTCATAGAGCTTTCCGACCAATGACTTGCGGGACAGGCCCACGAGCACCGGAAAACCGAGCTTCCTGAACTGCCGGAGGTTGTTGATGATCCGGTAATTATCCTCCAGGGTCTTGCCGAAGCCTATCCCCGGATCAACGATTATCCGGTCGTGCCCGATCCCGGCCTGGACCGCCCTCTGTGCCGCATGTTCCAGGAATTCGTAAATCTCCATAATCAGATTCCCATACCGGGGATCCTGCTGCATGGTCTGGGGCCGTCCCTGCATGTGCATGAGCACGACCCCAGCGCCGTGCCCGGCCGCAACGGCCGCCATTTCCGCGTCAAGGGTGAGCCCGCTGATGTCATTAACAATTGAAGCACCTGCCGCAAGCGCGGCGCGGGCCACCGGGGCCTTGGAGGTATCCACGGAAATCGGAATGCCGATGTCTGGCGCTATCGACTCGATGACCGGACACACCCGGTCGATCTCCTCGTCAGCGGTGATCGGCCTTGACCCCGGCCGGGAAGACTCGCCGCCGATATCGATAAGGTCCGCACCCTCGTCCCGGATCCGGTACGCGCGCCCAATTGCCCGGTTTTTGTCGAAATACTGCCCGCCGTCATAAAATGAATCGGGCGTGATGTTCAATATCCCCATGATCCTGACGAGGCTCATACAAGCACCTCAAAACATCACGGAGGCTGAGACAATATGGTTAAAACCCTTGTTGACGGTATCCATCGTGAACGCATAGGAGACGTCGAACTGGACCACGTGAAAAGTCAGGCCGGCGGAAAACACGAGGTTCTGCATGCCGATATACACCGACGCCCACTTCACTATGTCGTACTGGGCTCCGATGCTGTAGCCGAACTTTTCCTCGTCCAGCTTCTTGATCCCGCTCACCGAAAGCGTGAAGTTTCTATTGGTGATAATGGCGATCCCGAGCCTCAGCGTAGGGTACGTGAAATTATAGCGGTGGGGGGTGCCGTAGCTTGTTTCCAGCGGGTACATGCCGGATCCCAGGTCCTGTATCATCAAACCAACCTTCAGGAACGGGAGCACATACACCTGGGTCCCGACATCGGCGCCGGCGCCCATGAACCGGTTGTTGCCGATCTTTTCATACAAGCCCTTGAGGCTGAACCCGAAGGATGATATGCCCAAAGAAACCCCGTAGGAAAGGTATAAGGCCGATCCGACATACTGCAATTCCCCGGTCTTATATCCGTTGAAGTCCCGCCGGTCGATTCCCCCTGAATATATGGTATACAGACCGACACCCAGGACTCCTTTCGGCAGATTTATCGCCATTCCGGCAAAGCCCGTGTTGCTCCCGAAAGCAAGCACTGATCCGGTGACGCCGAACTGCACTGAAAAGCTCTTCTCCTCCTCAGAGAACTTGATCAGATCGCGCTCGGTGATGTCCTGCACCTTCCCTTTTTCTGCCTTCTCCTTGATCTCCTTGGCCGTTAAAAGCTGGGTATGCCGCAACTCGGTCAATCCGGCCGGGTTCCAGTATATGGAGTATACGTCATCGGCTATGACCTCTCCGCTCTTGCCCATGGCAATATACTTCGCCCCGATCCATCCCCCACGGGTGAATGTGCCCCTGCTTCCTCCGTTGGTAAGTATGCTCACGGTCTTTTCGGCATGGAGGCCGGTGAATATGTTATCCGCCTCGATCTTGACCGTATACATGCCCGGATCGGCACGCTCCCCGCTGTCATTTCTCCCGTTCCAGATCACCGGATATCCCGGATATACGCCTGAAAAGACCTGCTCGCCCTCGATATTGTATATCTTCATCTTCACCTTGTTGAAGGTCGTTCCGGACAGGTCAACGGCCTGGAACACGCCCTTGCCCGGATAATAGGGCACCGGGTATACGATAACCCCGTTTGTTCTGTAGGCATGGGACTCCTGGATACATAATATTAAAAAACAGATGGTTAATGATGCGGATAATGCATATTTCATAGTAGCAATGACGCACGTATCATTTTATAATAATTTTCTTCATTTTTAAACTATTACATCAACAACACGCGGTCAAGAAATATTTTTTTATATTCGTGGGACTTCAGGTGATCTGTTAATTTATAGTGAAATTTGTCATTGCGAGCAAAGCGAAGCAATCTTAGTTCACTCCCCACTATCAGCCGGCCTGCCACACACTATCCGGAAAGCTAGCCTAATTCCTTATGAGCAGTCTCAACTGCTTTTATTATGGAACTCTCCTGTTCAGGAGAAAGTGAGATTTGTGAAGACGGTTGCTTTTCACAATCAAAATAGAGCAGAAACTCGATGTTACCCTTGGGCCCCTTTACCGGCGAGTGCGTCAGGCCTTTCATCCGCATCCCGGACTCCGCAAGGGAGGATATTACGGCTATCAGGATCCGCGTATGCGCTTCTTTTTTTCTCACCACTCCCTTCTTCTGCTCTCCCCGGCCAGCCTCGAACTGGGGCTTGATGAGGATTACGCCCTGCACTGGCGCAAACGCGTCCTTGATCGCATCAAATACTTTAAGGATCGAAATAAAGGAAAGATCGACAGTCACAAAATCGACTTTATCCGGAAAATCAGAGGCGTTAAGGCTCCGGACATTGGTCCGGTCCATGACCCTGACCCGGCTGTCTTGCCTGAGCGAGTAGTCGAGCTGACCGTATCCCACGTCAACCGCATAAACCCCGGCCGCTCCAGCCTTGAGCATGCAGTCCGTAAAACCTCCGGTGGAGGCTCCCAGGTCGGCGGCTACCCTGCCGTGAAGGTCGATGCCGAACGTCTTCAGAGCATGGGCAAGCTTCTGCCCTCCCCTGCTCACGTACATGCCGCCCGGACGCTCGACTATGACCTGCTCTGACCCCGCAATCGTCCGCGACGGATTGGTCACGGTCTCGCCGTTGACCCTAACCCAGCCGGCGAGAATCTCGCGCCTGGCCTTCTCGCGGGTCTGCGAAAGGCCTTTTTGGGTTAGATATAGATCAAGCCGTATCCTTTTCATGCATGCTCCATGAGTTATTAATCCATGGTGTAGGAATGGATAAAGACGGCTGTCAAATACATTATAGTGTGCCCATGGACATAGGGGGTGAATGACCTTAGGGTGGGTCACAAAAAGTAACGGATGACAGTAATCATATGGATAGTATCAATAATTATTTCTGACGCTATATAATTTTATATTTATATATTTCTTGTATTTTTCAAAATCGTGATCCAATGTAAATATTGATATATTATTATTTATGCTGACTGCGCATTTTAAAAAATCAATATGAGAACCCTGAATTCCATTTTTACGACATTTATTAAATAATTGTGCCGCCAATTCGTAGTGCTCTGTTTCAAGGGGAATATCGTTAAACACCCTTAATTTCTCTTTAAGCTGTTCATATTTAGTTGGATCAGAAATTCCGGATAACAGTTCCTGCCGTATTGGTCCAATTATAACAATTCGTAATTCATGGATTAACTCAAATAATTCTTTAATTATTCTATCATTAAGATTTGCATTTTTTCTAAAAGCCAGGGACCATACAGAGGTATCAATTAATACCTTCATGTACGTTTCCTTAATTTTTTATAATTGTAATCGGAATTATACTCGATGGTGCCGAATAAATCAATTATCTCTTCCTGCTTTCTTCTGGAGATAAATTCTTTCAACGCAAGAGTGACCGTATCTTTTTTAGTTTTTAATCCGCTAATTTTTTTAGCCTGATTAATGAGTTTATCGTCAATTGCCAAATTTGTAGCCATATCACACCTCTATGTGTAATATTATACACAATATGATGTGTAATGTCAATACCTTTTATTGCTGAATTTCCTCAAAAAACAGAATTAAGGCCTTCCCTC
>MIBJ01000057.1:0-81365 GCA_001829495.1 Spirochaetes bacterium RBG_16_49_21
TATTTAATAAAAAAAACGATATTTGTGATTGCGGGGGAAAATTAATATGTCTGCATTATATGAAATGGATTGATAGATAAATATATAAATAAAGAAGATATAAAGTGAAGATGTTCGAAAACGAGCAGGAAGCCAAAACCTGACTGCTGGGATCGCGAAAAACAAATGAGCAGTTCCCGCCTAACCAGCGATCGCTCCCTAAAAACCTTTTTTTCTTCTTGCCTTAAAAATAAAATAAATATTATCGTGTAATTTAAGGGTGCCGAAACCTGAAGCTGTTGCCGAATCCATACCCTTTAATCATAGTAGCAAAAAAAATATTTTATTTTGGGTAACAGGACGCATCAGATGAGCGGAAGCTGATGGGCATAAACTCCATTCATGCGCTTGGTCCGGTACCGATTAAGGCGCAGTTTGCTATATAGTTAAGATTAGCCACATATTCAATTCGAGGCACACATATGATAAAAAATACTATTGAAGCATGGCACAAAATAGTTGAAGCAAGAGACGCAGCCGGTCTCGATAATATTCTTGCGGACAATGTTGTCTTTCATTCCCCGGTGGTTCACACGCCGCAAACGGGAAAACCGATAACCACTCTGTATCTCACCGCAGCCTTGCATGTACTCAACAACGACACATTTAAATATCTGCGAGAGGTCATTTCCGGCGACAATGCCGTTCTGGAGTTTCAAACTGTGATAGACGGCATTTCCATCAACGGCGTGGACATGATCAGTTGGGACAAAGACGGTAAGATTATCGACTTCAAGGTCATGATTCGCCCGCTCAAAGCCATCAACCTGGTCCACAAGATGATGGGCGAGATGCTGCAAAAGATCAAATGAAGGTCAGGCCGGGAGATTCTCTACATGCCGCACCGTCACGCTCACGGCGCCATTATCATCCTCCACTTTTCCCCGAATGAGAAAGGGACGCGGCTCGTCAAGCTCGTCACTGAACGCCAGGTAGGCGCGGGGAAAGAGCACGGTCTCGAAAATATCGCTTTCGTCCTCGAAGCTTACGAATTCCATAGGTTCTCCCTTTGCGGTAAGCACCTCCTTCCGGGTCACCAGCCACCCAACCAGGGTCGCCTCGCGACCGACAAGACGCGGGAGATCGACCGCCCTCTTCCGCTTTACGGAAGCAATGGATTTTTCCCATAATACCATCGGGTGGGCGCCACAGATGAACCCCAGGCTCAGGTATTCGTTTTTGAGGATATCAATTCGGGACGCCCTCTTCAGGGAGCGGCCGGCTCCGATGATCGGTCCGGTGAAGAGCCGGGGAGCGGCGTCGCGCGTCGGTTCAGGAAAGCGGCACAAGGCCATATCCCAGAGCTGCTCACGCCTGCTCCGGCCCCCGGAAATCGAGTCAAGTGCGCCGCTTGCGGCCAGGGCCCCGGCGTCGGGCTGCGAAAGGTCCACACGGTGTACGAAGTCCTCCAAGTCCGCATACGGGCCGCCTGCCTCGCGTTCCCTCACGATTGCAATCATGGTTTCCGCGCGCAAGCGGCGGATCGCAGAAAGCCCCACGCGAACGACTCCCTCCTTTCCGGTATAGCGCAAAGCGCTTTGGTTCACGTCAGGCTGATGGATCGCAAGGCCCATCCGGCCGCATTCGCTCACATACACAAGAGCGGAGTAATATCCCCCGCCGTTGGACAACACCGCGGCCATGAACTCAGCCGGGTGATGGGCCTTGAGATAGGCGGACTGAAAGGAGACCATGGCGTAGGAAGCGGAGTGCGGCTTACAGAAGGAATATCCGTCAAAAGACCCGATCATCTCCCATATCTTTTCGATGACGCCGATGGACACGCTGCGGCTGGCGGCCTGCGAAAAGAATTTTTTCCTATATTCCGCAAGCTTTAGGTCGCGGTCTTTTTTCGAAAGGATTTTCCGCAGCCCGTCCGCCTCGGCCGAGGAGAATCCGGCCAGGGCAATCGCGGCCTTGGACACGTCCTCCTGGTAGACCATGATGCCGTAAGTTTCGGAGAGGATATGTTCAAGATCCGGGTGCAGAGGAACATAGGCGCCGCCCTTGAGGCGGCGCACGTATTCCGCGATAAACTTGTTGGCCGCGGGTCGTATGATCGAGGAATGGATCACCAGGTGCTCGAAATCGCCCCTTCCCGTCTTTTTCTGAAGCTGACGCATGGCCGGGGACTCGACATAGAACACTCCCATGGAGCGCCCTTCTGCCAGAAGCGTTTTGGTTTTCTCATCATCGATCGGGTTCCAGGTATGAGGGTCGATCGTTATCCCGTTACAAGCCAGGTTTGCAAGCGCGTCACGCACCACGGCAAGCGATCGATTGCCGAGCAGGTCAATCTTCACCAGGCCGGCCCGCTCCGCATCGTCCTTGTCCCAGGCGATCACCGGCACGCCTTTGGGCGCCCGCTCCACAGGTGCATAATAGGATACCGGCCGCGGCGTGAGCACCACCCCTCCTACATGCACCCCCAGATGCCGGGGGAGTCCCTTCACGCGCTCCGCCAAGCGCAGGATTTCACGCCACGATGCGTCGAGCTCGGGCGATGAATTGAAACGAAAAAGGGATTTTTCCATGACCGCAATCTCGGAATCGGGCATGCCGAACACGCGTGCAGTCTCACGGATCGCCGATCGGGCCTTAAAATGAATGTGGGTGCAGACCATGGCCGCATAGTCCGTTCCATAAGAGCTCATCACAGACGCGATGATTTCATCACGCTCGTCCCATGCAAAATCGATGTCGATATCGGGCGGATCTTTCCGCTCAGGGTTCAGGAAGCGCTCGAAGTAGAGATTATGGCGGATGGGATCCACATTGGTGATCCCCAGACTGTACGAAACGATGCTCGCGGCCCCGCTTCCCCTGCCGCATGTACGCGAGGCGCGGCTCACGATGTCGGCCACGATGAGGAAATAGGGTGAAAACCCCTTTGCCTCGATGATGCCGAGCTCATACTCGATCCGCTCCACCACGGTTTCCGAGAGCTCGCCATACCGCTGTTCGGCCCCGGCGTACACCCGCCGCCGAAGGAGCGCCGCGCTCCGACCTTTTTCGCCGTATTCGGGAAAAATAAATCCGTTGAAGATATCGTGAAAACGGCACCCGGATGCGATTTTCTCTACATTTGCGATGGCCTCCGGATAGTCGGAAAAGAGCCGGCCGGCATCCTCAACTGGGAATAGGAGGGCATCCGCAGGCGCCAGAGTTTCAGGCTTGAGGGCGGGGACAGCGCTTTTTTCGGCAACTGCGCGGAGCACCCGGTGCACGGCCCAATCCTCCCGCGATAAAAATGTCACGTCGCCCGCCGCGGCCAGGGGAAGGGAAAGTCTGCGGGCCGCGCGCACCGTCTTTTGCGTGAAAGGCGTGATCAGGGCGTATAGATCATGTCCTTTGCCCGCGAGTGTTTCAAGGAGCCGGTCCGATTCCGTGAGGATAGTGAGGTCCCGGCCGTGGTCAGCGAGGGAGCGCGCGAGATTGAAGTCTTTTCGCATTTTAAGCCCCGTGAGGATCTGCGTGAGGTGCGAGAAGCCCTCGCGTGTCTTTACCAGGACTACGGCACGCTCCCCTCCGTGCCGTAGCTCCGCGCCCACAATGGGTTGCAGCCCCTCGCGCACACACGCGTTGATAAAGGCATGGACTCCGTACAGGCTGTTGATGTCCGTGAGCGCCAGGGCCTCGAAGCCCGACGCCCTGGCCGCGGCCGCGATCTCCGCCGGAGTGCGCGGACCGTACAGCAGGGAATAGCATGAATGAACCTGAAGGTGCGTGAACATGTCAGGCCTCCTCCGGCTGACGTATAAGCGTAAAGCCCATGCGCACCGCTTCGCGGCCGAAACGTCCGCGTATTTTATCTATTGTCCGCTGAAGCGACTCCTGTTTTGCGCTCTCCGGCGGAGCAAAAATATCCAGCGGCCCGTACTCGAGCATGAGGCTTGATACAGACAGTCCCAGGCTCCGCACGCGCACGCGGCGCGCCAGGGCCCGATCAAGCAGGCCCTCGGCAGCGGCGAAAAGATCGCGGTCCAGGTGGATCGGCTCCCGAAACGTTACGCGAAGCTCGACGCGCTCTGAATCCGTATAAACGACCGAAAGCTCCACACGCCTGGCAGAAAGGTTGTCGCTCCGGAGCCGGGCTCCCAGGTCCTCAGCCAGGAGATAGAGATGAAGCCGCAGCACAGTCTGATCGATCGTATCGGTATCAAGCACGCGCTGCGTACGAAGCCTCACGAGCCCGGACGGATGCGGGGCCACGGGGTTCAGGTCGATTCCTCTGGCTGCATCGCGCAGGCGGGGACCGGCCTTACCAAAAAGGGCGGAAACCTCGGGGTCCGTGAGATCCGCAAGCTCGCCCATCTCGGTTATGCCGAATAACTCCATCCGCTCCGAAAGCTTCTTTCCTATCCCGGGGAGAAGGGACACGGTCTGGTGGCGCAGGAAATTCCGCTCGTCGCCGGGAGACACGGCAACAAAGCCGTCGGGCCTCACCACGCGCGTTGCCACCTTGGATACAAGCTTGTTCGCTGCCAGGCCCGCAACGGGGAGTATACCCGCTCCATCGTTGATCTCGCGCCTGATACGCGCGGCCAGGTCCACGGGCCTGCCGAAAAGCCGGCCCATACCGGAGATGTCGAGAAAAAGGTGCCCGCCGGGGAGGGATTCCACGGCCG
Source organism: Spirochaetes bacterium RBG_16_49_21 (assembly GCA_001829495.1). Lineage (GTDB taxonomy): Bacteria > Spirochaetota > UBA4802 > UBA4802 > UBA5550 > RBG-16-49-21. The sequence goes on from MIBJ01000057.1 coordinate 4,668, forward strand.
GGGAAAAGCGCGATGCGAGCTTGTAGACCCGGTTTTCCGCCCTGCGGTAAAGCTCCTCCCGCGGCGCTATGATCCTGATTCCTTTTAGCCGCCGCTGCACGAACTCGAGGCTCATGCCACGGCGCGCGCCTTCCTCGTAGGCCGGGCGGGAGACATCGATCACCACAGTACGGCTGCGGCCGCCCTTTGCTACGACGAAGGGCTCATTTTTCAGGCCGGGGTCGCATATCTCCTCGACCGAAGCGTAGAAGTGTGCGATGTTAAGATGAACGATCCGCCTTTCCATGACCGCTCCTCTTAGAACAGGCCGGGAACACCCTCTTCAGAGAGGAGTCGCTTAAGAAGAATTGCATTGGCCGGGGCCTGGCCCCGGCTGTGGTTGTTAAAATATATGCGAACTTTCCGGGTGCTCTGAGCCATGCTTTTGATACGCGCGATCCACCCCTTGAGCTCGTCTTCCTTGTAGAGGTAATCAAAGCGGGCGGCCGCGTCCGAGCCCCACCAGTTCTTTTCGTTTCTTCCGTGGAAGCGGATGTAGGCAAGAGATGAGGTCACCACGTCCAGGGAGGGAGGCAGGCCCTTGAGCTGAGGCGCGTCCACGGAGCAGTAGCCCACCCCGCGCTCGCGCAACGCATCGAACACCCGATTGTTGAGCCAATCCGCCCCGCGGAACTCCGCCACCAGGGGGAGTCCCTGCATCTCGGCGAGAAGCCGGTCAAGGTAGCGACGGTTTTCGGGTTGATAGTGGAAGCTGAATGGAAACTGCAACAGCACCGCCGACAGCCGATCCGCCTCCAGGAGGGGCGCGAGCGCCGCCCGGAAAGCGCGCGCTGAGTCCTTCCATGAGGCATGATCGATTTTGTGAGTAAGGGATTCGTGCGCCTTGATGGAAAAATCAAGCAGGCTTCCGGCCCGCTCTTTTATCCCCGCAAGTTGTCTGGCCGACGGCATGCGGTAATAGCTAAAATTTAGCTCTACCGTGGTGAAATTCCGGCTATAGTGGGACAGAAATTCCGTGCGGTCGATGCCTGATGGGTAGAAGCTATCCTTCCAGTCGAGGTAATCGTATCCCGATGTTCCGATCCTGATCTCTGCCATGATTTTTTCTGCTTGCTCAATCATACAAGGCTGAAGCAATTTTAGTCAATTTACTAAATATATGTTTAGTAGTCAAGAAATTAATAAATCATGCGCGGAATGGGAATCTGTTGATGCACCAATAGACCCCTTCAGCCTAACCAGCGATCGCGCTAGCATATCATTACTCTGACTAAGATTCATGTTTTAATTCTTTAGCATTGATAAATTCGCCGATGTGCAATGACCTCTGATTTGAGCCTTTAATGCTTCGCTCCGCCAAGATGATCGGCAGCGGCCGACGGCCGAGAAAATTGCTAAAACACCAAATCTCATGTTCATGACGATTCGTTCCGAATATTAAATAATTGATTTTATTTAATATAAGGAGAAATTCATGCCCTACGAATTCGTCATTCAGGAAAACCAGGATCATATCAGAGTGGAGGTATCCGGTGATTGGACTCCGGGCAAGGAGCTGGAAGACGCAATAGATGTGTTAACGCAAGTTGCCGATATCTGCCATAAGAAGGGCATAAATTGTATTCTGGCCATCTGGGATGTACCGGGGCATATACGGGCATTGATCGGATATGAAATCGTGGATTCCGCAAATAAATGCAATTGGGATCGTCATTTTAAATTAGCGGTGGTATATACGCATAATGAAAGATTTATTGACTCACTTTTTGTTGAAACAGTTGCAGTTAATCGTGGATATAGGGTGAAGATGTTCGAAAACAAGCAGGAAGCAAAATCCTGGCTGCTAAATTGTTAAAAAGCCCGGACAGCCCGAACCCGACGACTGCTGCCCTTATTGTCGCCGTCTGTAGCGAGGCATCAGTCGATACCGCTGTATAGGCCACGGGATTGCTAAAGTTTTGTGCCGCTCCCGATGGCGGGCTTCGCTCCCTGGCGGTCGCTCCGGCGCTCGCGCCAAGACATGGAAGACGGCGCTCCCCTCATTTCGCGGCATCCTACTCTGCTCAAAAAAATGTACTTGAAAAAACTTCTCCGCGGTAGTATCCCTTACCGCAATGCCGCGCCTCAGATCGGCATTCTCTTTAGGAGGCCAAAACAACTTTGTTTTTCAGCACCCCGATCCCCTCGATCTCCACCTCCACCGTATCCCCGACCTCCAGAGCACCGACCCCCGGAGGGGTCCCGGTTATGATCACGTCGCCCGGCAGCAGCGTCATGATCCCGGAGATGAAGGAGACCAGCTCGTATACGTCAAAGATCATGTTTTTCGTGTTCGAGTTTTGCTTCACGCCGCCGTTGACCCGCGTGACGATCGCCAGGTTTTTCGGGTCTATGCCGGAAACAACCTCCGGCCCGATCGGACAGAAGGTGTCGAACGATTTAGCCCTGGTCCATTGCCCGTCCGCAGCCTGAAGGTCGCGCGCCGTAACGTCATTGGCGCACGCATACCCCGCGATGAAGCGGGCAGCGTCCTCCCTCCCGACATTTTTTGCCGTATCTTTTATGACGATGGCGAGCTCGCCCTCATAATGGAGGAGTTTCGTCTGTTGGGGATAGACGATCGCGTCGCCGTCGCCGATGACCGAGGTTGACGGCTTCATAAAGATTAAAGGCCGGTCAGGGATGGGCATATTGAGCTCTTTCGCATGGTCGAGATAGTTGAGCCCCACGGCAATGACCTTGCTCGGATTGATTCTGGTCGCCATAGCTCCTCCGGATGTATCGTTTATCTACATCAACCCGCGGTACGCGCCGCCGTCGATCAGGATGGTCTCGCCGTTTATATAACCGGCGCGCTCGGACGCGAGGAAAGCCACGAGCGAGCCGAATTCGTCGGGCCTGCCGATCCGTCCGAGGGGAATGCTTTTCTCCAGGTCGCTCACCGCATCGTCAAAAGACCGGTTCTCATTCTTCGCCTTGTCCGCCGCGATCTGGACGATGCGGTCGGTCATGATATAGCCCGGGGCAACGGCGTTGGCCGTTATATTAAAGGGCGCGACCTCGAATGAAAGGCTTTTTATGAACGCGATCACGCCGACCCGCGACACGTTTGAGAGCGCAAGCGTGGGGATCGGCTGCTTCACGGTTATTGAGGTTGAGGCTATTATCCTGCCCCATTTTTGATCTTTCATGCAGGGAAGAAACGCATAAATCAGGTTGATGGCGCTTATGAGATTCAGGTTCAAGGCTTTTTCGAAATCCTTGGCAGAAAAATTGCCGATGGTTCCGGAGGGCGGCCCACCGGCGTTCGTGAACAGGATGTGGACCGTTCCGAACCTTTTAATCACTTCTTTCGTGAATATATCTACGCTGCTTCTGTCCTCAACATCGCATACGCCGGGGAACACGGCGGCACGATATTTTTCTTTTAAATATTCGCCTGCCTCCCTGATCCGGCGCTCATCGCGTGAGCAGATGGCAAGCCGCGCCCCTTCCTGCGCCAGCGCTTCAGCCGCCGCCCTGCCGAGCCCGCTTGAGGATGCGGCCACAACCGCGATTTTATCTTTCAGACCCAAGTCCATTACTTTGCTTACCTATAGGTAGAGGGACACTCTCAACCGCCTCTGTCAAGGGAAAATTTCAGCTCATTTTCTCATACCACCCAACCCCCCGGAGGGCTAACAACTACCCACATCTCCATGTGTAAGAACAGGGGATAGGGGAATTGAAGAGATATCAGAGATAATTTTATTTTTTGAGCTTAAATGATTGTTTTTCCTCTTCAATTTTAACAATATTCCGCTAAAAATATATCTCTATCATCTCTTCTATCTTCTTATCCCCCTTGTTTACACACTTGTGGGTAGTTGTTAGCCCCGGAGGGGGGCTGGATCGATAAGATCACGAACCTGAAGCAGCAGATGCGCGAGTTCGACCAGGTGGCGGCCGTGATACGCAGGGACAAGGAGCTGGATGAAGACGCGATTCTCAATGAGCTTCTCTATATAAAAGAGCGGATAAATAAATCGTCCGGGATTCTCACCGATAAGGAAAAGACGGCGTTCTTCTTCGTCGTCACGGCCGAGGAGATGGTGATCAATGATACGATAAAGGCGGCCGGGCTTTTCAGCAACTTCGATGTCCCCCTGAGCGGTTATATAATCAACAGGGTGCTGCCCGCGGAGCTGAAGGATATGGACATACCTGAATATCTCCGCAATCGCCTCGGCATGCAGGAGCATTATCTGAAGGTCATCAATGACCGGTTCAAGGGCGAGATACTGGCGTCCGTGCCGGAGCTGGAGCGCGACGTGACCGGCCTGCCGATGATAGCCAAGGTCGCTGAAAGCATGTTCTCGCAGAAACCGGTTGGAGGAGCAGGGTAATGAACCAAGTAACTCAGAGCATGACCCAATATATAAAAGACCATCCGAGACTCAAGTATCTCTTTTTCGGCGGCAAGGGGGGAGTCGGCAAGACCGTCATGGCGGGTACGGCGGCGCTCTGGGCGGCCACGCAGGGGAAAAAGACCCTGCTCGCCTCCACATATCTGTTCACCCCTTAACGAGTGGTGTCTATGACACTTTCCTCAGATCAGCGACCGACAGGCACCGGTCGATATTTTTCAGGGCCTCGCGGTAATTTATATCCGCCTCTTTCCAGTTCGCCACGTTCCAGAAAGCGTTGATGTAATCGGGCCGCCTGTTCTGATAGGTCAGATAATACGCGTGCTCCCACACGTCGAGGCCGAACACGGGGATCAGTCCCTCCATGATGGGGCTGTCCTGGTTCGCCGTTGAATGTACGGTCAGCTTTCCGAACGCATCGAGCGAGAGCCATGCCCAGCCGGACCCGAAACGCTGTGTTGCCGCTGCTTCAAACATTTTTTTGAAATTATCAATTGAGCTAAACGCCTTGATTATGGCGCCGGACAGCTCCCCGACCGGCGATCCTCCCATGTTTTTTCCCATGAGCTTCCAGAACATGGAGTGATTGTAGTGCCCGCCGCCGTTGTTGCGTACCTCCCTGCGAATATCCTCGGGGATACTGCACAGGTTAGCCAAAAGAGTTTCTATTGGCACCTCGAAAAGGTGGGGATATTTTTCCAGAGCTGCATTCAGTTTGGTTACATACCCCGCATGGTGCTTGTCATGGTGTATCTCCATGGTCTTTGCATCAATAGAGGGCTCCAATGCGTCAAAAGCATAGGGAAGATCGGGAAGAGTATATTTATTCATCATGTTCCTCCTTGATAACTTAGTAGCATATAACAATATAGAAATTTAATTGTCCATCGCACAATTAAATAGTAGGTTTAATTAATTTTAATTAAATCTATTCGATTATTGGTAAGTACCTGCGTGTATGAGCAGGTTACAATAATTCATAAAAGTTGACTTTCCTTTTTATTTTGCGTATTATCTTCTAATCTATTCAAATTCTGGAGGCGTATGGGCCTTCTGCGCACCCCTTCTCCTTTTTCATTTCTTAAGGGGAGAGGGTGAGTGAGGGCAATTGAATCAAAGGGGAGGTTAGATCATGTATATAATAACCGGAGCAACAGGCCAGGTAGGAAGCAAGATCTCAAAAATCCTGCTTGAATCAGGGAAACCGGTTCGCGTAATCGGCAGGGGTTTTGAAAGGCTCAAACCCTTCATGATCATGGGCGCAGAGCCTTATGAAGGCGATCTGGAAGATACCGATTTTCTTGCAAAGGCTTTCAGCAGAGCGACCGCGGTGTTCAGTATGATACCGCCCAATATGAAAGCAGAAAAGGTCAGGAAATATCAGCAGAGGATAAGCGACTCTATCATAAGGGCTTTGAAAAAAAGCGGCGTTACCCATGTGGTGAATCTGAGCAGCATAGGCGCGCATTTGCCGGGGAAAACCGGACCAATCGCCGGGCTTCATGACCATGAAGAGGCTCTGAACAAATTGAGAGGCCTGAATGTCGTGCATCTGCGGGCGGCCTATTTCATGGAAAATCTTTTATTCAATGTAGAGCTTATGAGACATCAGGGAATAAACGGCTATCCCTTGAACGGGGATTTGGCGATTCCCATGATAGCGACCAGGGACATCGCAAGGATTGCCGCACAATGCTTGTCCGATCTCAGCTTTAGCGGAAAATCCGTGCGCTACCTCCTGGGCCAGCGAGACCTTACCCTGATTGAAGCGACCGAAATAATCGGGAAGGCGATCGGGAAACCGGGGTTGCGATATGTTCAGTTCCCCTATGAGGACGCTGAAAAGGCATTGATCGGCATGGGGATGTCGTCCGATGCAGCCCGTTCCTATATGGAAATGGAGCGCAGCGTGAATGAGGGACTGATTATTAAAGGAGCGGAGAAAGAAATGGGGCGAGCTCCGCAAAACACGACTGAAACCCCGATTGAGGAATTCGCGAGGGAAGAGTTCGCTGAACGGTATTGCATCGACAATCCGGAATGCAAGGCTTCAGGGTTTTAGATCATTGCGGCATCGGGCGTTACGGCGTGATCCCGAATCCGAAAACGGAATAAAAGCCGGGCGTGTTCAGTGTCCGAGCATTTAACAGGGGTCGGCCCGCCCGGTTCCGCATGCCCGGGTCTTTAAAAAACAATCTGGTAACTTCATCAATTTTATGTTTGATTATTATGCCGGGGCAATTAGAATGTGATTTTGATTTGTATCATTTCTATCGGGCGTGGACCCATGGCCGTATCCGGCGAGAGTAAACGTTACAGTCACCGCTGCCATTACTTTTTCTATCGGGCATTTTCTCGGATAGGCTGTGTCCGGCTAAAATATGAATAGAACAGCCAATTCACCCGGGTTTAACAAACAAGCCTCTTCGCTCCTATGCCTGTCGGCATACTGTGCTGCAATTCTGGCCGCAGGTGCAACCATTTATCTGATAGATAACGATAATGTTATGATCGCGGCCTTTTGCGCCGATTGCGTAGCCACCCTCATTGTTTTCTGCTTCAGCCGGGGACTCAATAATTCCAGCATCTATGATCCTTACTGGAGCCTGGCCCCTTTGCCCGTCGCCCTTTATTGGGCGGCGGGGGGTGGCGCCGGGGATGGATTGCATCTCAGGCAGATCATCGTAATCGCTCTGGTGGTGCTGTGGGGAGGGAGGCTCACATACAACTGGCATAGACAGTGGAAAGGACTCGCACATGAAGATTGGCGGTACGTTGATTTAAGAGGCAGAACAGGCCGCTGGTATTGGCCGGTCAGCTTTTGGGGGATACATTTTTTCCCCACGGCAATAGTTTTCCTCGGCTGCTTGTCCCTGTATCCGGTCATGAATTCCGCAAGGGGGGATATCGGCGCGCTGGATATCGCCGGCATTATAATCGCCGGAGGAGGCATATCAATTGAAGCTGCCGCTGATCGCCAGCTGCACCGATTCATAAAATCAGATCCTTCAAAAAACGAGATACTGTCAACCGGTCTGTGGGCTTACTCCAGGCATCCGAATTATTTCGGAGAAGTTTCCTTCTGGTGGGGGCTTTTCATTTTTTCAATTGCCGCTGATAAATTTTACTGGTGGAGCGCTGTCGGTCCTGTTGCCCTTACCGTCATGTTTCTCACGATCAGCATCCCGATGATGGAGAGGCATATGCTGAGCCGGAGGCCGCGGTATGCGGAACGGCGGCGCGCCGTTTCGGCATTCATCCCGTGGTTTCCGAAAAAGCCGGTGGAGGTCCATCCGTCAAAAAAGCTTTGACTTTTACCCGCATGCTCGGGTACAGTAACCTTCACTGTCATGGAAACCGCAACTCAAATAATCATATTCATCGTTGCCCTGGCCTTCTCTGCCGGCTTTCTGGCGCTGGTGATCGTACTGGTGCCGGCCATACGGGAATTGAGGGCGCTCCTCTCTGATCTCCGGATGACCTCGTCGGAGGTGCGTGAGCTTACCGAGGAATTGAACAGGATCAGCTCCAGCGTCGGGGGGAAGCTCGATGGCTTCGGCGGCATGCTGTCAAAGTCCCAGCGGATATCGTCCAACCTCGGCACAGCCTTAAACCTGCTGAGCAAATTGCCGTTTACAAAAGTTGAGTGGCTGGCCCTGATTCCGGCCGTTATGTGGGGATGGAAAGCGGTCAGCAAGCTTAAAAGGAGGAAAAATGAGCGACAGCAATAATGGATTCAAGACCTTCATGAGCTTTATAACCGGCGCCGCGATCGGCGCCATATTCGGCGTCCTGTTCGCGCCCAAATCCGGCAAGGAGATGCGCGAAGAGCTCCGTGAATTCGCCGAGAAGCTCGCCGAAGAGGCGAAAAAGGAATATGGCGAGGCCAGCTCCAAGGCGAAGGATTTGGGGAGCCGCGCGAAAAGGCTGGCGGATGAGGCCAGGGGGAGAGGGCACAAGGGAGGCGAAGATCCGGACCAGGCGTCCTGAAGCAGCCGGATTCAGATGATATAGTAATTCTTCAGCTCCCTGAACAGGGTGGATATCGATTCTTTCAGCACAACTATGGTCGGGATGGCCAGTATCAGACCTGCGAACCCGAACAGGATCGAGCCGCCGATTACGCCGATGAATACCGCCAGCGGGTGGATCTGCACCGCGCCGCCCACGACAAAAGGCTGGAACAGGGCGCTGTCCATAATCATCACGATGAGCACGCACGCGGCAACGGCTATGATCAGGTTGTCCGGGGTGATGAAGGGGAGGATGGAGTCGACGTTTTCGGCGATGAGCGCGTACGATGATCCGATCGCCAGAGCGATGGCGGGACCGAGCAGCGGTATTGCGTTGGCGATACCGGCTATGAGCCCTATCATTACGGCGAACTTGAGCTCGAATCCGATGATGGAGAGAAGTATCAGGTAAGAGATCCCCACGAGCAAGCTTTCGATGAGAATCCCCCGCAGATAATTCCCGATCGCCCCGTTTACCTTGTCGAACACCGCGAGTGAGACCTCAAAATAAGGGTTGGGAACAAGGCTCACGAAAAAGCGCTTGATCTCGCCGTCATCGATCAAAAGAAACAGGAACACCAGAGGCGTGATGATCCAGAGCTTGATCGCTTCCATCACCACCGCGATATTGGATTCTTTCTTCAGATCGCCGTTTTTTCCTTTCCCCTCGTCAAACGCGCCGTTTTTGAATTCATCCTCGCTCCGCAACGATTCCGTGTTTTTTAGAAAATATTCATAGTAACGGTCTTTTATCCTGGGCTTATTCTGAAAGCCCCAGCGGTATTTCATGAACAGAAGGCGCTCCTCCTTGTTGAGGTGCAGGACCTGGTTGATGCTGTCCATGAACCGGTTTAAGTCGTTGCCGAAATATTTATATATGATATTGCCGGTCTGTTCCGATTCGCCGAGGCCCATGAAATTCCGGTAGCGCTCATTGAGCTTGTACTGGAACCGCGTCCTGAGAACGAGCCACTCCCTTTCGTCAGGCATGATCGACCCAATCTGGTTGGCGATGACCATGACCGCCAGAAAAAAGGCGCCGAACAGGATCAGAATACCCGCGGGCCGGGGAATCCCGATTCTTAAAAAAAGGCTGAGCAGCGGAAAGCAAATGTAGGCGGCAAAAGTGCCGACGATGATGGGCAGGATGATAGGCCGGAGCGACCAGACAAGGAATCCTACCGTCAGGACAACGACTACGGCGGTGATGGTGAACACGATTCTTCGGGTCTTTTTGCGGGTATCGGCCCGGAGGATGAGGGGATGGCCCTGTTTTCGGCCGGGCATATCTTCATTCATGCTGTATGCCCTTGGAGTAGAGCTGTTCGTTGGACGCCTTCAGGCGCTGGCCGATAACTATCGAGAGCTCTCTGAGAATCTTGCTGGCTATCACCGGATAGGTCTCCAGCATCTCGTTCAGGTCCTCCCTGAAGAACGCGAGCGCCTCCGTTCTCTCGGCCGCCCTGGCTGAGGCGGAGCGGGGCGTATCGTCCAGAAGGGCGAGTTCTCCTACGAAATCCTCGGGGCTCAGCGTGGCCAGCTCGGCATCTGCGCCGTCTTTCCCCGGCACGATTATTTTGATCATGCCGCCCTTGATGATGAACATCGCGGCTCCCGGCTGGTCCTTCTCAAAAAGGTATTCCCCGGCCTGATAGCTTCTTTCATACACGATGCCGGCGACCTTTTTCAACTCGCGGCTGCTCAGCCGCTGGAACAGGGGGCAGAGCTTTAAAACCTCCATGGTGGTAATATTCTCGGCCGCTTTGAACCGTGAAAAGATGTTCCCCCAGAAGGCGTTTACCGGTTTTTGCTTGTTTTTATTCGTATCTGATGTTTCAATCATAATGGTTTTTATATGGAAAATACTTCATCCATCGCCGCAAAAATAATCTATTTAATTGCATTATGTCAATATATTTTTCCGGCCATCCGAGTAGAATCACAAAAAGTCTAATAATCTTGACTCTTGTATCGAAGAGCAGTATGTTTTATTAATAAACTATTTGTGCATCTGTTTCACTCACTCGATCTTCCCAGAGTACCTGTTGAAAAGAGATGCGTGGATATGAAAATAAAAGCAGCAATTCTTAACATCACGGGAGCAGTGCCGCCATACGCGCAATCCAGGCCGTTATCCATCGAGGAGATTGATCTTGACCCGCCCGGGCCTGAAGAGGTACTGGTGAAGGTAGCCGCGGCAGGCTTGTGCCACTCGGATCTCTCGGTGATCAACGGCGACCGCCCCCGGCCGGTTCCCATGGCGCTTGGGCATGAGGCAGCCGGCATAGTGGAGGAGCCCGGCGCCGGCGTCACCGATCTTAAGAAGGGAGACCATGTGGTGATGGTTTTCGTGCCCAGCTGCGGGCACTGCCTTCCCTGCGCAGAGGGGAGGCCCGCCCTGTGCGAGCCGGGCGCGGCCGCCAACTCATCAGGCACTCTGCTGTCCGGGGAGCGCAGGCTTCACCGCGGCGCAGAGCCTGTCCACCACCACCTCGGCGTATCTGCATTTGCCGAGTACGCGACCGTATCCAGGCGGTCGCTTATCCCGATCGATCCGGAACTTAAGCTCGAAACGGCCGCGTTGTTCGGCTGCGCCGTCCTGACCGGAGTAGGCGCGGTTGTCAATACCGCCCGGGTCAGCCCGGGATCCTCGGTCGCGGTTATCGGCCTCGGCGGCGTAGGGCTTTCAGCCCTGCTCGGTGCTGTCCTGGCCGGGGCGGACCGCATTGCGGCAATAGACCTGTCTGATGAAAAGCTTAAGCTCGCCCGCGTCCTGGGAGCCACCGATTGCTTCAACGCGTCATCGGGCGCCGGCGCGGACGAGATAAGAGAAGCCTTCAAGGGCGGGGCCAATTACGTGTTTGAGACCGCCGGGTCGGTAAAGGCTATGGAGCTCGCCTTCAGGATAACCCGCCGCGGCGGCACCACCGTGACCGTAGGGCTCTCTCCGCCAACCGCCATGCTTTCCATACCCCACGTGATCCTGGTGGCTGAAGAGCGGACTATAAAGGGGAGCTACATCGGAACCTGCGTCCCGGTGCGCGACGTGCCGAATTATATCGCGCTGTACCGCAGGGGGCGCCTGCCGGTCGACAGGCTGCTGAGCGGACGTCTGTCCCTGGAGGACATAAATATCGGCTTTGATCTTCTCAGGGAGGGGAAGGCGGTTCGGCAGGTGATACTGTTTTAACGTCAGGAGGATACGAAAGATGAATCTACCAGTTAAGAATACCTCATTGTTGAAACACGCAGCCTATATCGGCGGCGAATGGGTGCCGGCACGGCAGGGGCATGTTTTGACGGTGACGAACCCGGCTGACGGGAGCGAGATCGCCCGGGTGCCTGACATGGGAGCCGAAGAAACCCGTCGCGCCATTGAGGCTGCGCGGGACGCGTTTCCCGCGTGGAGTTCACGGCCTGCCAAGGAACGGGCGGCCATTCTGCGCGAATGGTACCGGCTCATCATGGCCAACCAGGAGGATATTGCAGTGCTCCTCACATCCGAGCAGGGCAAGCCGCTGACCGAGGCGCGCGGCGAGGTTGCATACGGCGCCTCATTCATCGAGTGGTTTGCGGAAGAAGGGAAGCGGGTATACGGCGACGTGATCCCGGCGCCGGCTGCCGGCCGGCGCATTGTGGTGCTCAAGCAGCCGGTAGGGGTTTCCGCGGCTATTACGCCCTGGAATTTTCCGGTGGCGATGGTCACCCGCAAGGTTGCGCCCGGTCTTGCCGCCGGCTGCACCGTGGTGATCAAGCCGGCCGAGGACACCCCCCTGTGCGCCCTGGCCCTGGCCGCGCTCGGGGAGCAGGCAGGCATTCCTGCCGGAGTGCTCAACGTGGTGACGACCGCACATCCGGCGGAAGTCGGCGCGGAGCTCACCGCCAATCCGATAGTGCGCAAGCTTTCCTTCACCGGCTCGACCGAGATAGGCAAGCTCCTCATGCGCCAGTGCGCGGACACGGTGAAAAAAGTTTCGCTCGAGCTGGGAGGCAACGCGCCGTTCATAGTCTTCGACGACGCTGACCTGGACGCCGCGGTGGCGGGCGCGATGGCGTCCAAGTTCCGCAACTCGGGCCAGACCTGCGTCTGCGCCAACCGCATTCTTGTCCAGAAGAGCATTTACGACGCCTTCGCGGCCAAGCTCGCCGAAGCCGTTGCCGGTCTCAAGGTCGGGCCCGGTCTTGAAGCAGGCGTCCAGCAGGGGCCGCTCATAAATGCGGCTGCGGTGGAAAAGGTCGAGGAGCACATCAGGGATGCGGTGGCAAAGGGCGCGCGCATCATCAGCGGCGGCAGGCGCCATGCGCGCGGCGGGACCTTTTTCGAGCCGACGGTCCTTGCAGAGGTCAACCGGCTGATGAAGCTGAGCGAAGAAGAAACCTTCGGTCCGGTCGCTCCTCTTTACCGGTTCCAAACAGAGGATGAGGCCATTGCCCTGGCCAATGACACCCGCTACGGGCTTGCATCATATTTTTACGCGCGCGATCTGGGGCGCGCGTGGAGGGTCGCTGAGGCGCTTGAGTACGGCATAGTCGGCGTGAACGAGGGGATAATATCCACCGAGGTTGCGCCCTTCGGCGGGTTCAAGGAGTCGGGCATCGGCCGCGAGGGCTCCAAATACGGGATCGAGGAGTATCTTGAGATCAAGTATGTGATGTTCGGCGGCCTCGCCCCGTAAAGGAGCGGAATCCTCTGGGATTCAGAGGGTCAGCGGCGAGCCCCTTTCCCCATGATGATCAATCCGTAATCGAATTTGAGCAGCGTGTAATTCTTCAACAGGGATGATATCCCTTCAGCCATGTCAAGGTCGCGTATGCGGCTTTCAGAGGCCTGGAGGTTAACGTAATAGAAGCTCCTCCCCTTGATGCGGAATTCCAGGATATTGGCCCGGGCGCCGGAATGGGAGCGCATCTTCGTGACGGTACTCATCGCGGCATCAACGGCCTTGATGCAGTCCGGGGGATCAATCGCTACATTGATCCTGCTGATTCCAAGGCTTACAGCGGTGAGCTCCGGGATCACCTTCTTGGTATTGAATTCGGAATATGAAGCGTTGTCGTCGATTTCCCGTACCAGTTGGGCCACCTCGGCCTGGATGAGCTCCCGGTCCTCGGCTCCCAGGATGCTGTTTGACGCCTGGATCGAGAGCTTGCGTATCCGGGCGAGCAGCGCAGAATCGTGCGAAAGGGCGGACTCGACATAGTTGAGATAGTTGCGCATGTCCTGCTCGTTCACCGCCCTCTGCCGTACTTCAAGGATCATGCTCTTCAATTTCTCGGCAACTGCGAACCCGGAAGGGTCATCCGAGGGATTCACGATCCGTAATCCGGATGAGAGCTTTTCGAAGTTCTTTTGTATTTCCGCATTCAGGTATTTCTCCCTGTTCAGAAGGAAATGGCCGGCATTGGTGCCGTAGATCAGCATGTTCCCGCCCTCGGGCAGGATCATGAACGGCTCATTCCCCTGCGCCGCTCCGTATGCAGCATGCATGCCGGGAGCTGCGCTTAAGACAATTATTATGAGCAACGTTCTGGCAAGATTCATATTCAGCCTTTCCGTAATATATAATAATATATAATTTGACTTAGGCGAAATTATATTTCGTTATCAGGCCGTGGCGATCAACAACAAACGTATGCCCGGATCCGTTTCAAGGTCAGCATGATGCAATATATGCGACTGTAATTAAAAAAATCCAGCAATTAATCACGTGCTCTCTTATAACCGTACGTTCAGACAATCCTTTTAAATTAAAAATAGTTTCAATAAAAATTTAGCCCGTTACTTTCTTGACATAAAGCCTCATATCTGCTCTACTTGGAAACTTCACTGTTAAGGAGCAGGGACATGAAACGTAAACTTTTTCCGGGCACAATCATTGCTTTCGCCGTGGCGCTATTCTTCACCGTGCCGCTGCTTTCGAGCGACACCTCAGACGCAGAGGCTTTGCGCGAGCGGTGCGAAAAGGAATTCAAGCCCATCGAGGTGAGCGTCGCCAATTTCGGCGACCCGTCCGACAAGAGCGGTTTACAGGAAGGGGCGAAAAAACTCAAGCTCGGCAAGCTGAAGATCACGCAGTCCAAGTACACGGAAGCCATCGATATCTACAACGGCTACCTGAAGCTTCAATGGGGAATATACGTCAGCCTTGCGAAAAAATACATCGAGCGCACGCGCACGATCAATGACGAGATCGCGGAAGAGCTTGTCGACGCAATCGACAAGCCGAAGGTCGACGACTATTTCAAGCTCGCCTACCGAAATCTTGAGGACGCGAAAAAGGCGTTCGCTAACGACAATCCGGTCCTGGCGATCAATGCCTGCCGCCGCTCAAAGCAGTATTCCATCGGCGTGTACGGACTCGTCGGCAAGCCCGTGCCCGACAAGTACAAGGCGGACCTTGCGGATGCCGGAGGCGGGATCGCGGGAAAATAGACCGGCCGGGATTTACAGCGCCGCCGCGTATGCTATCATGCGTTTGCGCTGGTCGGCGTCCGGCAGCCTGCCGAAGCCGGCAGCCATGTTGTCCAGCATGTGCCGCTCTTTGGCGGTGGCCGGGATCACGCAGGTTGTCGCCGGATGGGCCGCGACGAATTTGAGAAAAAATTGGGCCCAGGTTTCGCAATCGAATTCCTTGCTCCATTCCGGCAGCTTTGCGCTCCTGACCTTGCCGAACAACCCTCCGCGCTCGAACGGACGGTTGATCAGCGTGCCGATTCCCCGGTCGGCGGCCAGCGGCAGCAGCACCTTTTCGGCTCTGCGGTCCTCCAGACTGTAGCTGAATTGGACGAAGTCCAGGGGTTCGCTCCGCATGATCTGCTCCAGCTCCTCGTGAAAGCGGCCGTGTGAGGTAGTGATGCCGATGTAACGGACTTTGCCCTCCTTCTTCCATTCCCGCAAGGTTTTTAGATGTGTCCGCCAGTCGCGCAGATTGTGTACCTGCATCAGGTCAATTACCTTGACTCCCAGGAGACGCATCGATCGCTGCATCTGCTCGATGCCGTCCTGCCTGCCGTACGTCCAGACCTTGGTTGCGATAAACGGGGAGCCTCGTTTCCCGACCGATTTGAGAAGATCGCCCACGACCTCCTCGGCGCTTCCATACATCGGCGACGAATCGATTAGCGTTCCGCCGTTATCGAAAAATATCCGCAGAACCTCGGCCAGCCGGCGCCGTGCAGCGGAATCGTTGCCGATCTCAAAGGTTCCCGACGTGCCCATGCCGATGACCGGCAACGTTTCTCCGGAACGGGGAATTGGGCGTTTGATCGGGACGCGCTTTTCCGCCTGGATCTGCTGTGCAAACGCCAGGCCGGCGGACACAGCTCCGATTGTCGTTAAAAATCTTCGGCGAGTCATTCTGTCATGTATATTCATATGCTTATTGCCTCCTTAATCAGGATATTCTAAAATACTGATATTCAGCCATTAAGTAAATTATTTGTATGCCAAAGTTTCCCTTCCCCTCAAGGGCTAGTTCTACCCACATCTCTCACACGCCAATCCTTTGGCCCCCTAAATCCCCGGAGGAGGCTAACAACTACCCACATCTCCATGTGTAAGAACAGGGGATAGGGGAATTGAAGAGATATCAGAGATAATTTTATTTTTTGAGCTTAAATGATTGTTTTTCCTCTTCAATTTTAACAATATTCCGCTAAAAATGTATCTCTATCATCTCTTCTATCTTCTTATCCCCCTTGCTTACACACTTGTGGGTAGTTGTTAGCCCCGGAGGGGGACTTAAAAGCTTCTGTCAAACGGGCATTGTAGCTGATAAACATATATCATTGTCTCCTTTGGGAGCATAGGGAGCCGATGAGCTGACTTGCAAGTCAACGTAAGCCCCCCTCCGGGGGGTTGGGGGGCATGAGAGAATGAGATGTGGGTAGACGTTAAGTGGCTGATTTATTGGACAGCCTCTTTCTTACGGCTTCGCCAATTTTTCCTGACGCCGGCTCAGCTTGAAGGAGAGCCATGCGCACGCACCGGCCAGCGGAAGCGCGAACAGTGCGATGCCGGATGCAGCCATGCCCAGAGCCTGCAAACCGGCGTAAATCCAGGCGCTGGAAAGGTCCCCGGCCCGGTAGACCACGGTGTCTATGAAGTTTTTCGCCTTGTATTTTTCTTCCGTGCCCACAACCACAAAAAGGATCTCGCGCGCCGGCCGCATGATGGCATAATTACCCGCTCTCTGTAGAATTTGTACTGCCACGACTACCGCCAGCACCGGTACCGCCCAAAGCGTGAGCAATCCCGTTCCCAATATCAGAGGAGCAAGCAACAAGGCCCCGGCAAGGCCGAATTTTCTGATAACGCGGCTGCTCAGGAATATCTGAATCGCGAGGGTGATGGCGTTGACTGAGAAATCCATGGATGCGAACAGGGCGGTGCGCCCGG
The DNA here is from genome assembly GCA_001829495.1 of Spirochaetes bacterium RBG_16_49_21. Taxonomy (GTDB): domain Bacteria; phylum Spirochaetota; class UBA4802; order UBA4802; family UBA5550; genus RBG-16-49-21. Next base: position 21,485 of record MIBJ01000057.1, read on the forward strand.
CCGGATCCCCGATACTGTCGCGTACGATGTGTGCCTGGTGAAAGTATAAAAAGGTGGCGAGGGCCGTATATAGAAGCATCAGCAGGCAGATCCCGGCCAGATACGAAGACTGAAGCACCAGCCGTATACCGGCGAATATTCCCCCGCCCATAGGCTTATCGTTTATTGAAGACCCTGCAGTGCCGCGCCGGTCCGTTGCAGCGGCGATTGCCTGCGTATCCCCGGACCGCTTCCCGGCGATGAGCCGGTTGATGCACACAAGAGCCCAGCCCAGGAACAGCGCGGAGATGAGCAGCAGGCTCGCGGTTCCTATATGAATGACCAGTACCGCGGTCAATGCCGGGCCCGCCAGCGCCCCGGCTGTGCCGCCGGCTGCTATCACGCCGAAAAGCCGCTTCGCCTGTTCGCTCGTGAAAATATCCACCATAAGGCTCCAGAAGACCGATACGATGAACAGGTTAAAAACGCTGACCCAGATGAAAAAGGCGCGCGCCACATATTCGTGCCTGAGCTCTGACATAAAAAGAATGTAAAACAGCAGCAGATTTCCGATGAGAAAGGAGTATACATACGGCAAAAACTGTTTGACGGCAAAGCGCCTGGTCACCCAGCCGAACAGGGGTACGACCGCGAGCGTCGAGAGGAAGGTGGCGCTGAACATCCATTGCAGATGCTCGACCCCTCCGGCGATTCCCATCTCGTCGCGTATCGGACGGATGATGTAGTAGGCGCACAGGAGCGCGAAAAAAAAGGCGAATGCCCAGAAGAGCGGCCAAAGCTCCCCGCGCTCCACCGCCGCCAGCCGCCTCACTGCGGAATAGATCCCGGGGAAGCGGTTCGGGGACGCGGGTTTGGATGCGGATGAGCTACTCATGACGGCCGTACTCTTATCAGTGTTATAATAAAGTATAATAAAGTATAATAAAAAGCCAATTAAATTCAATTAATTTACTTGACCCTCAGTATTGTTAAATGCAAATATTTTGGAGCTTCTTTCATAAGCAGCGAGCATCCATGGCTTCAATATTTTCATAGCGGAGAGTAAATCAGATGCGGCCATTCAGCGGTGAACTGATCATTTTTCTTCTCGTTTCCTCCAGTATGATGGCGATTATTTACGGTTATGTGTGCTGGAAATTCGTAACCCACAGCCGCCTCTCTTCATCCTGGCGCCGTGTGGTCTGGCTGGTAACCATGGCGCTTTTTTTACTCAATCCGATCGGATTTATCAGCGGGTTTTTCTTCGGGCGATCTTCGTTTCCGGAACTGCTTTCCTGGATTTCCTATATCGGCCTGGGCTTCATGTCACTGGCTGCGGCGCTGCTCTTGATCTGGGATCTGGTTCGCCTTGCCGCCTTTTTCGCCACCAGATTGCGGAAGACCTTTCGTCCCCCGCGCTTTGTCAGGGAAACTTCCGTGGAATCGATCAATCGGCGCGAGTTCCTGCTGCAGTCGGTCAACATCGGCCTCATCGGGGCCGCGGCACTCCTGGGCGGTTACGGATTTTACGAGGCGCGCCGGCGCCCCCGGGTCGTCCCTGTTGAGGTGCCGATCCGCGATCTGCCGCCGGCCCTGGCCGGGTTTCATATCGTCCAGATAACCGACATTCATATCGGGCCGACGATCAAGCGCGGCTTCCTCGAAGCAATCGTAGAGGGGGTGAATTCCCTGCGGCCGGACATAGCCGCCGTCACCGGCGACCTGGCTGACGGCACGGTGGAGCACCTGGGATATCACGTGGCTCCGCTCCGGGAGCTGCACGCGAGTTCCGGCGTGTTCTTTGTCACGGGCAATCATGAATATTATTCAGGGGCGCTGGAATGGATGGAGGAGGTCAGCCGGCTGGGGCTCACTATACTCACCAACGAGCACCGGCTGATCCGCAAGGCGGGAAGCCGCCTCGTGCTTGCCGGCGTACCGGATTACAGCGCCGGGCGGCTGGTGCCGTCGCACCGGTCTGACCCGCATGCTGCTTTAGCCGATGCTCCCGAAGCCGACGTCAGAATCCTGCTCGCTCATCAGCCGCGCAGCATTTTTGCAGCGGCAAAAGCAGGCTACGACCTCCAGATTTCCGGGCACACCCACGGCGGCCAATACTTCCCCGGGAATCTCCTCGTTGCCCTGGTCCAGCCGTTCATCGCCGGCCTGCATCTTTACAAAAAGACGTGGATATATGTGAGCCGCGGCACCGGGTACTGGGGCCCGCCCCTGCGCCTCGGCTCCCCGTCGGAAATCACCTCGATTCGACTCGTACGTGCGTGAAAAAACATGCCCTTCGCGGTCATTCCGCGTCCGCGATCTTGCGCCGCGCGCTTTTTTTTCTGGCCTGAATCTTTTTCTCTTCCAGCCTTCTTTTTTTCTGCGCCAGGCTCACGGTAGTGGGCTTGCGTTTTTTCGAAACCCTCAGCGCCTGCGCGATCATGGCGGCGAACTTTTCGATCACCCGCTTACGGTTCGCGATCTGGGAGCGGCGCGATTCTTCGTTTAAGACGATGCAGCCTCTTCTGTTTATGATGTTCTTCAATTTTTTTCGCACGCGCTCTTTTTGCTCCTCGGTCAGAAACGCCGTGTCGGATAAATTGAACCGGAGCGTTACTTTAGTCGCCACCTTGTTCACGTTTTGACCTCCGGGGCCGGAGGAGCGAGAGGCGGTGATGATGATTTCGCCATCCGGGATGGATACCGTGTTGTTTATTTTAATCATGATGATTCTTGAGTTTTCCCCGACCCTTGAACCAGGCCAGGCTGTCCCGGATTGTTTCTTCAAAAGGCCGGGGATTGTATCCAAGCTCGCGGGATGCCTTTTCATGGGAGATGCGGTCATGGGTCCGGATCGTCTTCAGGGCGAATGGAGTAAATTTAGTCGCCGTGTCGCTTGTTTTTGATATGAGGAGGGAGAAGTACGCGGGTACGATGCAGAGCCAAACCGGCACGATCAGCGACGGCGTTTTTTTACCTGATACTTGACCGATGGTGCGGGACACGTCGCTGAAGTGATGCCAGTGTCCGCTCAGGAGATAACATTCTCCGGTTCTTCCTTTCTTTTCTGCGGCGAGCGCACCGGCGACGACGTCCCGGGAGTCCACCCAGTTATATCCTCCGTCAACTACCGCTCTAAACCGTGAATGATATAGGTCGAGAAGCGCCTCTCCCATGAATGAAGGCTTGAAGTCATAGGGGCCGATAATTGCCGTGGGGTTGACAACCACCGCGTCAAGGCCGTGCTTGGCGGCATCCATTACCGCCTGCTGGGCAAGCGCCTTGGACCGGTCATAGGGGAATTCATTTTCACCTGTGGCAAGCGTTCTTTTCTCGTCAATCATCTCGCCGACCGGGTGCGCGGTGAAGGCGTGAATCGAGCTGAAGTGGACCAGCCTTTTCACCTTTCGTTTGATACAGGCCTCAATGACGTTGTTCGTTCCCTGGATATTGATTTTTTCAACCATTCCGCCTTCGGATCCTGTCAACGATATTCTCGCTGCCAGGTGGAATACGGTATCCGCTCCCTGGAAAAGCTCCATGAGTGAATCGGTATCAAGGACATCCCCTCTTATCTTTTCAACCGCGAGCCCTTCAACCGCTCTCAGGTCGTTTCGTACCAGGACCCTTACGCGCCTCCCTTCGCTGAGAAGCGCCCGGACCAGGCTTGCGCCGACATGCCCTGTCGCGCCGGTTATCGCTGTCGTCATCATTCACCTCCTGATTGATTCGTCATATAGTTAATAAAATGCGTAAGGAATCAAGTGAAAAATGACGCGGTGAAACGCGCCTGCGCACTCCTCATATCCAAAAAGTATTGACATGGATTTTGAGCTATCATGATCATGTATCCATGCGATTATCCCAATATATCCTTCCCACGCTGAAAGAAGACCCCTCAGACGCGGTCGTTCTGAGCCACCGGCTCATGATACGGGCCGGCCTCATACGCAAGGAGTCGGCCGGGATGTACATCTATCTTCCTCTGGGATGGCGTGCGCTCAGGAAGATCATAGGGATCGTACGCGGGGAGATGGACAAGGCCGGAGCGCTGGAGTTCCTTATGCCGGAGCTCACCAGCTCTGATTTATGGAGGGAATCGGGAAGATGGGACGCCATGGGGCCGGAGATGTTCCGCATCCGGGACCGGAACGGCATTGAGTATGCGCTGGCGCCGACCCATGAGGAAGCATTCACCGGCGTCATGCGCAACCTGATCTCATCGTACCGCGATCTGCCCAAGAACGTTTACCAGATCAACACCAAGTTCCGGGACGAGATCCGGCCGCGTTTCGGCGTGATCCGGAGCAAGGAGTTCATCATGAAGGACGCCTATTCGTTCGACATGGACGAAAAGGGTCTTGAATATTCGTACCAGGTTATGCGGAAGACCTATCGCCGGATTTTCGAACGGTGCGGGCTGGACACCATACCGGTGGAGGCGGACACCGGCGCCATGGGCGGACGCGATTCAGAGGAATTCATGGTGGCCTCTGAAGTGGGAGAGGAAGTCCTGCTCTTGTGCGGCTCGTGCGGATACCGGGCCAACAGGGAAAAGGCCGGATATAAGCGGAAAGACACAAAGAGCGGCGAGAAGCTGAAAGGACTGGCTGAGGTTGTCACGCCGGATGTGAAGACCATCGATGACCTGGTGAAATTTTTCAAGTGCGCGGCTGAAAGGTTGTTAAAGAGCATAATTTATGTTGCGGACGGCAGGCCGGTCATGGCCGTGGTCACCGGCGACCGCGGGATCAATGAACAGAAGCTGGCTCGGGCCGCCGGCGCAAGCAGCCTTGAGCTTGCTCCTGAAACAGTCGTGGAGGAGGTTACCGGGGCGCCGGTCGGGTTCGCGGGACCGGTCACGAAAAAAGATATCCGCATACTGTATGACCTTTCAGTGAAAAACGTGGTGAACGGCATCACCGGCGCAAACAAGAAGGATCTTCATTTCGAGGGTGTGAACCCCGGGAGGGATTTCTCTATAAAGGAAGAAGCCGACATCTCCTTTGCCGAGGAGGGGGACGCCTGTCCCCAATGCGGTTCAGCCATGTCAAGCAAGAAGGGGATCGAGGTGGGGCATATCTTCAAGCTTGAATATAAATATACCCGGTCAATGAACGTTACGGTGCTGAGCGAGGAAGGGGTTGCGGTGACTCCTATTATGGGGACCTACGGGATAGGGATAAACCGTACCATGGCCGCTATAGTGGAGCAGCATAACGACGAAAAGGGGATAGTATGGCCGCGCTCCGTGGCTCCGTTTGAGGTGCACCTCGTCAGGCTGGGCAAGGGCGAGATGGAGATCCGGGACACGGACGCAATCTATGACATGCTCCTTAAAGAAGGATTTGAGGTGCTGTATGACGACCGCACGGCCAGTCCCGGGTACAAGTTCGCAGACGCCGATCTCATAGGCCTGCCGATCCGGGTGACGATCGGCAAGCATTATTTCCGGAACGGCGAGGTTGAGGTCAAACAGCGCAAGGAAACTCAAGTGCATAAGATAGAGAAGGACGGGCTCATAGATCTAATCACCGCGCTCTTATCAGTCTCATAAAAAAACCTGCAAGACGCCTATTAATATTGACATTTGCGACTATGTTTTAAAAAATGTTCAGTGTTTATCCTGCCGCGCATTGAATGATATTTTTTGAAGATATACGTGTATAGACTTGTTGCAAAACTGCAATAATATTAAAATGTGCTCCCGCCGCAGGCGGCGGGAGCACATTTTAATTATAATGATCTAATTTTACAATAAGTCGAGTATAAAAAATTTAAATAATGAGGGAGAAAGGAGATGAAGATAGCTGTTTGTCTTAAACAGGTTCCTGATATGGAATCCAAGTTTAAAATCGTTGATGGCAAAAAGATCGATGAATCTCAGATCGCTTTCAAAATCAATGATTTCGACAACTATGCTGTTGAGGCCGCGCTGCAGTTGAAAGAAAAGCTCGGCGGAGAAGTTGTCATCGTTACCTGCGGACCCGACCGTGCGTCCAAGGATATCCGGCAGGCGTTTGCCATGGGTGCGGACTGGGGCATCCATGTCAATGATCCGGCGGTTGAATCCGGCGATAATTTCGTGGTAGCGTCCGTTTTACAAAAGGCGATTGAGACCATCGGGGGAGTCGATCTGGTCCTGACCGGCGTTCAGGCAGAGGACGACCAGGCGGCGGTAACCGGCGTTATGCTGGCGGACCTCATGGGATTGCCCCACTGCACCAACGTGAAAAAGCTAGAAATCAACGGTAACAATCTTACCGTCAACCGGGAGCTGGAAGGCGGATTTAACGAGGTGATCGAAATGAGCGCGCCCGCGGTCCTTTCAATCCAATCAGGCATCAATGAGCCGCGGTATCCCACATTGCCGGGCATCATGAAGGCAAAGAAGAAGCGGCTCGATGTAAAAAAGGGTGCGGATTTAGGCGTATCGCCAAAGTCCAAGACGGATTTCATCAAGATGTTCTTCCCTGTTTCCGAGCATAAGGCTGAAATTATTCAGGGCGATCCTGCCACAGCCGCAGCAAAGCTCATTGAAAAACTCAAGACAGAAGCCAAGGTGATATAAGGAGGTGGGAACTATGGCAAAAATATTAGCAATAGCTGAACATAAAAACGGAAAATTGACCGACGGTACGCTTGAGCTCTGCAAGGCGGCAAAAGCGATAGCATCGGCGCTGGGAGCCGAACCGGCTGCTGCGGTGCTGGGCAAAGACGATTCAGTCGCCAAGGAAGTCGCGAAATACATCCCCCTTGTCTTTTCAGTGACCAATGCGGCTCTTGAAAAATACACCTCTGACGGATATGTCCAGGGTGTAAAAGCGGTCGTTGAATCACAGGATGTCAAAGGGGTGCTGATATCCCATTCATACGACGGCGTGGACTATGCCGCCAAGGTCGCCATGGCGATCAACGCAGGCATTGTTTCGAACTGCAACAAAGCCAGGATAGACGGCGGCGCCGTAATATTCACGCGGAATACCTATAACGGCAAGATACAGGAAGAGAAAAAGGTCAATACCGACAAATTCGTGGCTACCTTTGAGAAGGGAGCCTATGACATGGAACCGGCGGGAAGCCCCGGAACGGTAACCGCAGTATCAGCCTCGATCGGCGCAATCAGAACCACGGTCAAGGGCATTATTGAGACCATGGCCGGCGCGGTCGACATCTCCCAGGCCAAGATCATCGTATCCGGCGGACGCGGGTGCAAGGATGCCGACAAGTACAAAGAGTTTATAGTCTCCCTGGCGAAGAAATTAGGCGGCGAGTACGGCGCGTCCCGGCCGGTTGTCGACTCCGGATGGACTGATGCCGCGCGTCAGGTCGGACAATCTGGAAAAACGGTGAACCCTGACCTGTATATCGCAGTCGGCATATCCGGGGCAATCCAGCATGTGGCGGGCATGAAGGGAGCAAAATGCATAGTAGCCATCAATAAAGACCCGGAAGCTCCCATATTCAATATCGCTACGTATGGGATCGTCGGCGATCTTTTTGAAGTAATACCGGCAATGCTGGCGAGCCTGTAATACTTGTTCTCAGTGCCCCTGTGCTGTACAATATGAAAGCGCGGTTACGCAACCGCGCTTTCATTATTCTTTCATCGGGAATATGTTCGTCCTGAACATGACGCCGGATATCGCGGCGATATCAAACAGGGAGGTGATATCGCTGTTCCCCTTTATCAGTTCCGTCACGTACAAAGCCCCGGTCCCGCCGAGGAATAGATCAACGTAATCCATGATCCTGAATTTAACGCTGATGCCGAGGGTGAACCCGAGCTGCAGGTGATTGAGATGCGGCAGCAGATCAAAATTTTTTTATAGGTAAATATTGATTTATCGATCCTTTTCAAAAACGACCCCGCCGCCGTAGCCCGGCGCGAGATTATACGCACTGTATTGATCGCTTTTTTTGCGGAGCCATGCGCTGTAATAGTTGTATGAACCGGCGATGCCGAACGAAGTGTTCGGGGGCTTCTCTGCCGTATCCTGCGCAACCGCCGGATGCAGGGAACCCAGGAGTATAACAGCCGCAGATAGGAAGCTCGGGTTGAGATATTTCATGATATCAGCTGTCTTTAATTTTTTTCCTCCATTATGCACGTGCCGTTGAAAATTGATCCGGATTCTATATCAAGCTCCGGAGCCACCAGATCCGCGTAGGTTTTGCTTTTTTTAAACAGTTCGATTTTTTTAGTCGCCTTTATCTTTCCGTTGAAGACGCCGCTGTTGCTTACCTCGCTCGCCCTGACATCCGCGCTCACCTTGGCCTCACGGCCGATGATGAGCTGCCCGTCGGTTTCGATCTTGCCCTCAAAAGAGCCTTTGATCTTAAGGGAATTTTTGAAATTCAGGCTTCCCTTGAATGAAATGTCATCGGCGATGACCGTATCAATCTTGTTCTCATCCTCAACAACTTCTTTTGGTTCTGCCATTATTCTCTCCCTGTTTGTCTTCAAGAATCGTCATCTTCACGGGAAAATGACCATCCGAATTGTGAAAGGTAGGTTATAATAGCTGTCGAGAAATGTCAACTAAAAGTAAAGAGGGGATAATAGACTTGTTGCAAAACTAAATTTCTTAACGGGATCAGGCGGCGCAGCCTGAGCGAACAGGATGTTCGCGAGACGGGAGTTGCGCAACAAGTTTAATTTTGTCTTGATTTATTCAAAACGTGCGCGAAAAGTTATTCTCATGGAAGAAATAATGGCAAAGGCTGATGAGCTGGGCAGGCTTATCAGAAATACCGAGATTTACAAGAATTTCCAGCGCCTGTCCGGCTTGCTCCGGGCGGATCCGGATGCTGCGAATTTTTTTGATGAATATCTGCGTCTGTCCGGTTCAATCAAAGAACGGCAGGACAGGGGAGATACTATCGAGAGCTATGAAATGGAACATCTGAAGAATATGAGGGATCTTATCTCAGCGAACGAATTGATACTGCGCTATACAGAGGCCCGGCAGGATTATCTGGACCTGCTTGTTGAAATACGGAATCAGATCAGCGATTCTGATTTTGTGTGACGGGTGACGTTTTTGTTAACGAGGGGTTTAAACCCCTCGTTACGCCTTGGCTACCTTTCCCGACCTGATGCACCGGGTGCACACGTATTTTCTCACCGTTTGCTTATTTTCAAGGACCTTGATCCTCTTCACGTTGGGACGCCATATCTTTTTAGTCTTTTTATTGGAGTGGCTTACGTTGTTCCCGATCTGAATAGCTTTACCGCAAACTTCACATTTAGCCATGGATTATTCCTTCCTTGATCCTTATCAGATTGCTCACGGGCGTTGAACAGGTTATGCATTGAATTAATATGGTCTGACACTATTAATTTATGTCCTTTTTTTTCAAGCATTATTTGCCAAACTTGTCCTCTTTTCGGAAGTGAATTAAATTTTGGGTTGAAGAGCCTCCCCCCTTACGACTAGTCATCACACACATTTCAAACTCTCATGCCCACTAAATCCCCTTCGACCTCACCCCCCGGCCCCCTCTCCCATTTAGAAATGAAAAAAGGAGAGGGGGAGTCTAGATGGGGCTTGATGCCACGGAAACCCTCTCCTTTCTTCCGAAATTAATGGGAGAGGGTGCGCAGCGCGCAGGTGAGGTCGAAGGGGATTTAGTGGGCCGAAGAGTTTGATTTAAAGATGCCTGAATCTTCTTGACATGCTACGGTGCTTCATTATCGTAATCTAACTTGGCACCTGAATTGATCGTTTACAACCGCTTATGAAAATAACAAAAAACACCAGAGCCTTGGACGCCATACGGATGTCCGGAAAAATCATAAAAGTCTTTGAGGGCTACGGGCTTTACTGCCCCGCGTGCAAAGGGGCCGGAGAGGAGACCATAGAGAAGGTCGCGGTCAACAACGGCCTGGATGTAAAAAAGCTCCTGCAAGACCTGAACTCCGCGCTGGAGTGATATGAGCCGCATCAGGATCATCGCCGGGGGTCTCAAGGGGAGGGTGATCCCCTTTTCGAATAAAAAATTTGATGACGCCGACATCACCCCTCAAAAGGTCAAAGGCGCGGTCTTTTCCATGATCGGCGAGTGGTTGGAGGGCAAGGGCTTCCTCGACCTGTATGCCGGCTCGGGCCAGATCGGGCTTGAGGCCCTGAGCAGGGGAGCCGATCCGGTAGTGTTGAACGAGCCGGATGCGAGGAGGTTTCACTTCATAACATCGTATCTGGACGGGCTTGACCTGGCTACGCGGCCCCTGCTGCTCAACCTGACTGATCAGAAGGCTCTCGATCATCTCAAGAGCCTTGATATTACGGCTCATTATATTTTCCTTGATCCTCCCTACAATAAAATAAAAAACGTTGTCGTTCAACACTGGGGAATCATCCAAAAAATATCCGACTCAGGAATTCTCCGGAGAAACGGAAAAATCATCATCCAGCATTTCAGCGCCAACATCCTTGATGAGAAAATCGGCCCCTATCATCTCCGGAGCACGAAAAAATATGGGAGGACTTCGCTGTCCGTTTATAGTTGATTCTTCTCACTCGTCCCCCCTGCGGGGACCGAGCCATTACTTACATCTCATTCATTCATATCCTCCTAAAGCCTGCTTCTGACCTCATCCCCCCCCTTCCCCCCTTCTCCTCAATAAGAGAAGGGGGGTGCATGAAGCTTATAGTTATACCCCCCCTCTCCAATTTGGAGAGGGGGGCAGGGGGGTGAGGTCAGAAGCAGGCTTTAGGGGACGAGGAGCTTGATTTAAAGATGTGGGTAGTAATTATAATTGTTGACGGGTATCGGCCGTTTGTACTGTTATTATAGTGCATGTCATGCAAATAATGGCTCTGAATATAACGGGCAACAGGTGAACGTTCAATGGACAACAGTGAAACAAGCAGACCGTCCAATTTCATCAAGGACATAATCGACGAGGACATAAGGAATAATAAGAACAACGGCCAGGTCGTGACCCGTTTCCCGCCCGAGCCGAACGGCTATCTCCATATCGGCCACGCGAAATCGATATGCCTTAACTTCGGCCTCGCTGCCGAATACAAGGGCAGGTGCCACCTGCGCATGGACGACACCAATCCGGAGAAGGAGAACGTCGAATACATCGAGTCCATCATCCGCGACGTGAAGTGGCTCGGATTCGATTGGGGCGAGCACCTCTATTATGCATCGAACTACTTTGAACAGCTCTATCAATGGGCGCTGCTTCTGATCAAGAAAGGATTGGCCTATGTCTGCGACATGACACCGGAGGAGGTGGCTGCCACGCGCGGCACCCCGACCGTGCCGGGGAAGGAGAGCCCCGGCCGGAAGCGCGGCGTGGAGGAAAACCTTGACTTGTTCGGCCGGATGCGAGCGGGAGAGTTCCCGGACGGCTCCCGGAGCCTGCGCGCCCGCATAGATATGGCCTCGCCCAATATGCAGATGCGCGACCCGGTGCTCTACCGGATCAAGCGCGCCGAGCACCACCGCACCGGCAACGCCTGGTGCATCTATCCGATATATGATTTCGCCCACGGCCAATCCGATTACATAGAGGGTATCACGCATTCCATCTGCACCCTGGAGTTCGAGGTTCACCGGCCCCTGTATGACTGGTTCCTGGATCAGATAGCAGAGCCGGGCAGGGTGCGGCCCCGCCAGATCGAGTTTGCGCGGCTCAGCCTGGGCTACACGGTGATGAGCAAGCGGAGGCTTTTGGAGCTTGTCGAGACCGGGTTCGTGACCGGGTGGGACGATCCGCGGATGCCCACCATCTCCGGCCTGCGGCGCCGGGGCTATACGCCTGAATCTATCCGCGATTTTGCCGAGCGGATCGGCGTGGCCAAGGCCGACAATATCGTGGATGCGGCGCTTCTCGAGCACTGCCTCAGGGAGCACCTTAACCGGAGAGCACATCGGGTCATGGCGGTGCTGAACCCCCTGAAAGTAGTGATCGAGAATTTTCCCGATGGGAAGACCGAGGAGCTTGAAGCGGTCAACAATCCGGAAGACGAAGCAATGGGGAAGCGTCCTCTTCCTTTTACGCGTACTCTCTACATTGAGCAGGACGACTTCCGCGAGGACCCGCCGTCCAAGTTCTACCGGCTTTCGACCGGCAGAGAGGTGCGCCTCAAGTTCGCTTATTACATACGGTGTACGGATATCGTCAAGGATTCCAGCGGAACGGTCATCGAGGTGCGGTGCACCTACGATCCGGAAACACGCGGCGGATGGTCCAAGGACGGTCGCAAGGTAAAAGGAACGATCCACTGGGTCTCGGCGGAGCACGCGCTCCCGGCTGAGGTACGGCTGTATGATCACCTGTTTACCGTGTCCGAGCCGGAGAGCTCGAAAAACAGCGCCGGCTACAAGACCTACCTGAACCGGGATTCGCTGAAAGTCCTGCATGGATGCCGGGTCGAGCGGTCGCTTGCCGGCGCGGCTCCCGGATCGCGGTACCAGTTCGAGAGGATCGGCTATTTTTGCGCAGACGCCGAGGACTCCCGGCCCGACAGGTTGGTATTCAACAGAACCGTATCCCTGAAGGACTCCTGGGCGAAAATAGAGAAGAAGGCCTGATCGTATTTTGTTGTAACTACTCAGTACTACGGTGCCCTGTATTCACACGTGAGATTTTGAATTGAGGATACGGCCCGCAGATAGGGGAGCGGCGCCTCGGTTTTAAGGTTGTGGTAGGCGAAGGCTATGTAGCGGTTGGGGTGCTTTTCCCCGGGCATGGCCGCGTCAACGATGCGCCACTTTCGATCGTGCAATGCCTCGACCCACATATGATAGACGAAGATGTTTTTCCTCCCCTGGAATGTATCGGTCAAATACATCCCCACCACCGCGCGGGAAGGGATTTTGAGCTTCCGCAAAACGGCGGCCGCGAGCACGCTGTGTTCGGTGCAGTCGCCCTGCCGGTTTCTGAAGATTTGGGCAGCAGGCATAAGAGGGATTCCCGTCATTTTTTCGCTTATATGCCGGTACACGAAATCCTCGACGGATTTGAGGATATTTCTTGATTTTTTAAATTTTTCCGCGCTCCGGGTTATCTCCGGCGAATCGAGGTTCAGGAACTTCGTGTCTGCCAGATACTGGCAGGTCGATTCATTTTCAGCCGGGGGCCGGTCGATCATTCCGGTCCGTATCTCGATGATTTTCCTTCCGCCGATGACGCGCTGATTTACGATTTTTTGATAATCGGTTTCAAGAAGGGCGAAGCCCGCATCGTTCGATGCAAGCCTGAAGCGGGATGCTTTTTCGCTCAATATCCGTTCCGTGAAGTTTTTAACCTTAACGTAATAGTTGAAGGGATCGGAAGTGAACGCGGGGAACGCGAGGAGCAGTGACACCATAACGGCTGATGCGCTGTTATTCAAGAATCAGCTCCAGCTTATTATTCAACATCACGATGACGGTCTTTTGCGTGATTCCCCGGTCGTCGATATACGCGTCGATATTTTTCAGATTCTCGATCGAATAGCCCAGGTGCAGCAGGTTCATCATTTTTCCGCCGATGGAAACTTCCTCTCTGCCGATAACCTTGACCAGAATAAGGACGGGGGTCTCGATGTCCACCGACGGCTCATACACATATCCCTTGATGACCGTGCCCTCCTTGAATTCCGCTTTTATCAGCTCCTGCATAAAGTAGTTCCCCTCAAGCATGAAGGGCTTGTCTATGGTGATCGTCGATTTTGAATCGCCGGTATCCAGCTCGACCGCGCTGCCCTTGAACGCGGCTATTGTCTTTATCTCATTGACCCGGCCGTTTTGCGCCATTCTATTATACACCTCCAGCCTGACCGGCTTGAAATCCCGGGTTTCGGTGACGATCTGGCGCGTCGAATTTTTGATATGCCCTGCGTCAATCTCCATGTCCAGGGTGGATACGTAATTGTTCCCCGCAACCGCGTTCGATATCGTTGCCGTGCCGATGGCCGCCCCGTTTACCAGAAGCTTGTATTTCCAGGTTCCCGTGGGTATCGTGGTAAGTCTGGTTTGGCAATAGCTAAGAGCAAGCGTTAAGATAATTAAACTGAGAATTAATTTTTTCATGGAATACCTTTACCATACCGCTCATAGCAGTACTCGATCCTCTTTTTGCAGCGGTCAAAACCGATGAGCGGCAGAGCCTGGTCGAGCTCCGGCCCTTTCTGCCTGCCGGTTATGATAGCCCTGAGGGGCATGAACAGGCTCTTTCCCTTCAGGGAAGTGGGCATCCGGGTGATCAGGCTGGAGAAGAAGTTCGTCTCGTTTATTTCGCTCTGTATAAACTGATAGGCCGCTCTGGCGACTTGTATCCCTTCATCGGTTTTGAGGATTGAATCGGCCTCTTCATCCGGGGTGCATATCTCATCAAGGAAGATGCCGATCAGCCTGCCGATATCGGACAGGAGATCGCAGTATTTCCGCAAAATGGACACGATATTTTCCAGATGGCGCCGGTCAACGGTTTCAACGGCGTATCCCGCCCGCGCGATATGCGGAATAAAGAGATCGGTGAGTGCATCAAGCTCGTACTTGCGTATATATATGCCGTTCATCCATTTGAGCTTCTGGAAGTCGAATATGGGTGAATTCTTGGAAAGTTTTGAGAGGTCGATCTGGCTCATGATCTGTTCAGGCTGAAGGATCTCCTCACCGCCTTCTGCGGCCCAGCCGAGCATGGCCAGGTAATTGAACAGCGCCTCGGACAGGTATCCCTGGCTCCGGTACGTCTCCACCGAGGTGATGCCGTGGCGCTTGGACAGCTTGGCCCGGTCGGGTCCCAGGATAAGGGTGTGGTGCGCATACTCCGGCTCCGGCAGACCGAGGCTGCGCGCGACGAGTATCTGCTTCGGCGTGTTCGAGAGATGATCGTCGCCGCGGATCACATGGGTTATCTTCATAAGCGCGTCGTCGATAATGACTATGTAGTTGAATACCGGGATCCCGTCGGATCTGACTATGATGAAGTCGCCGCCGATATTGCTCGTATTGAACTGGACGGCGCCCTTGATCCCGTCCTGAACGGTCAGGGATATGTTGTCGGGAACCCTGAATCTGACGGTCGGCTTTCTTCCCTCCCGCTCGAAATCCTCTCTCTGCTTCTCGGTGAGGCTGCGGCACTTGCCGCTGTATATGTAGGATTCCGCCCCTTGATCCGGAGCTTTCTTCATCTCTTCGAGCTCCTCTCTGGTGCAGTAGCAGTAATAGGCCTTTTTTTCGCTGAGGAGCCGGTCGGTATAGGTGCGGTAGATATCAAGCCGCTCCGACTGCCGGTAGGGGCCGTATCCGCCGTCCCTGTCCGGGCCCTCGTCCCATTTGATGCCGAGCCATGCCAGATCCCGCATGATCGATTGCTCGGACTCCGTGCTGCTTCGCTCCCTGTCCGTATCCTCGATCCTGAGGATCATTATCGCATTGTTTTTTTTCGCGATGAGATAATTGATGATGGCGGTCCGGGCGTTGCCCACGTGGAGGAATCCGGTGGGGCTCGGAGCAAATCTGACTCTCATGACGGAAATCCTTTAATAGTCATACAGATTTGAAGACATTGTCCTGGTAGCGATTTCTTTCGTATCGCGCTCGATTAGGTTGACCAGCTTCTGGATCTTGTCCACCGTGTCTTCGTCGAAGAGGACCTTGTCGCACCTGGTGCATTTATGGGCAGGTATATTGTCGATGATCAGGGAGAAATACTTTTTGCTCACCCGATATGAACTTTTGCCGTCGAGGAGGGCGCCTCCGCAATCGCAATCCATAATGTACTCCTGTTATTATTAGACTAGCTGTATGATTAAATTATAATTGTCAAGAATTTCTTGACAAAATAATTTTGTTTCTCAATATCTGCTCAACGTTCTTTGTTCGTTATTCATCTTTACCCGCATTTTTCAATCGAGCTTCTCGGCCCCCTAAATCCCCCGGAGGGGGACTTGGAGAGTAGGTATTATTATAAAGAAATATATTAAAATGATATTATTATTGCTCTTAGAAAGCAATATTAGCCCCCCACCGGGGGGTTGGGGGGCATGAGAGAATGAGATGCGGGTAATGGGTAGCAATGGGTTGGGGGTCTTAATAATTGAAACAGCTCGCGGAAGAGGTTAGAGAAGCATGGATATAAATATAGTAAAGGCAGCCGAGATTCTTCAGAGTGCCCGGTACGCTATCGCATTGACCGGCGCGGGGATCTCGACTGAAAGCGGCATACCGGATTTCCGGAGCAGGGGAGGGCTGTGGGAAAAATATGATCCTGCCGAGTACGCAACCATCCAGGCTTTCTGCTCCGACCCGGAGAAGGTGTGGCGGATGCTCTTCGACATGTCGGAAATCACCCGAAACGCGCGGCCGAATCCCGGGCACAGAGCCCTGGCCGAGCTGGAAAAGCTCGGCGTACTCAAGCATGTCATCACCCAGAACATCGACAATCTTCATCAGGAGGCGGGAAGCAAAAGCGTGATCGAATATCACGGCAACGCGAGTCGTCTTGAGTGTTTGAGCTGCGGCGAGCAGTACCAGCGGGAGCAATTCGCCGCCGCTCTGCTCGGCGAGAGGACGCCGCCGCGCTGCGGGAAGTGCAACGAAATACTGAAGCCCTCGGTTATCTTTTTCGGCGAGACGATACCCCCGGACGCCCTGGCCCGCTCCCAGGAAGCGGCACAGAAGGCGGATGCGGTTCTGGTCGTCGGCACCTCGGCCGTCGTGTACCCGGCTGCCGGGATACCCCTCATTGCCAAACAGAATAACGCCGCCATAATCGAATGCAACACCGAGCACACCGGCCTCACCGGCTATGCAACGGATATCTTCATTCTCGGCATGGCGGGCACGACCCTTCCCGAGCTACTCCGGCAGATACAATCCTCCTAGGGGCCGTCCTTGGAACGAATCAGGATATTACCGGACGCCGTACAAAAAAAAATAGCCGCGGGTGAGGTGGTGGAAGCCCCCTTTTCGGTTGTAAAAGAGCTGGTCGAGAATTCCATCGACGCCGGAGCCACGCAGGTCGACATCCAGGTTTCAGAAGGGGGTCTTAAAAAGATAGTCGTCCGTGATAACGGCAGCGGCATCCATCATGATGATATGTCCCTGGCTGTTGCCGAGCATGCCACCAGCAAGATCAGGGATATCCATGACATCGAGCGTATCGGATCGTACGGATTCAGGGGTGAGGCCCTGTCGAGCATATCCGCGGTTTCCCGGATTACCATCCTGTCGAGAAGGGCGGAGGACGAGGCGGGAGCGCGCCTTTACGGAACCGAGGCCGGGTTTGAGACCACCGGATATGCGGGAGCGGCGGGCACGACCGTCATCGTGGAAAACCTGTTTTATAATATTCCGGCGAGAAAAAAATTCCTCAAATCGATGCGCTCGGAGCTTCGCGCCATCAGGGAAACGATTCTCAAGATCGCAATCCCCCATCCGCACATCGCCTTCACCCTGGAGGCTGATGACGGCCGCCGGATCACGCTGGGCAAAGCCGAAAGCATCGGCCGACGGATTGAGCAGATATACGGCACAGGCATCATGAATGATCTCTGCTTCGTCCGGCTCAAGGATCTGAAGATTGCGGCAAGCGGCTTTTTCTCCAAGCCGCATTTCCTGAAGTCCTCCCGCTCGATGCAGATTCTGTACGTGAACAAGAGAGCGGTGGAATACAAATATCTCGGCTTTATCATCACCAGGGCATATGAGGCTGTTGCCGTTAAAGGCAAATACCCGGCAGGGATCATCTTCCTTGATCTGGACCCGGGGCTGGTGGATGTCAACATCCATCCGGCGAAAAGGGAGGTGAAGCTTTTTGACCGGCGCTATATCGAGCAGCTCATCACCGGCCTGGCGGAAAAGGCCTTGAGCCGGGAGCATACGGTTCAGGACCGGCTCTTCATCCCTTCTGAAGCGGAACAAGGCGCCCCGCATCCGATAGAAGGGGAGTCCGCGCCGGAGCGACCCGGGTTTTCCTCGTCTTCCGCTCAGGATGCCGTACCGCCGCCGCTCGTGAGGGAGCCGGCTGAATTATACCATGACGTTGAAGAAAGCAAGAGGGGAAAAATTTTAGGCATAGCCTTCGGCGCCTATGTTGTTTGTGAGAGGAACGATTCCATTTTTTTTATAGATTTTCACGCTGCACACGAGCGGGTTATCTACGACTCCCTTGTCCGGAGGGGAGAGAAATTCGAGAGCCAGGCTCTCGTGTTTCCCGTGATACTGGAGCTCCCCATTCAGGATCATGCGCTCCTTCTTGAAAATATTGAAAAATTTTCAGAAATAGGATTTGACATCGAGGATTTTTCCGATTATTCGATAAAGATAAGCGCCGTTCCCGCTCTCGCGGGGGAAGCGGATATATCCGGGATATTCAGGGATTTTTTCACATCGCTCCATGATGAGCGCGAGCCCGGCGGCGTTTCAGACAAGATCGCGGCAGCTGTCGCGTGTCATGCGGCGAAGCGGGCGGGCGACCGGCTGACGCATGAGGATACTGACCTGCTGGTCGGCTTGATATTCAGGGAGGGTGTCGTGCTCCGGTGCCCCCATGGAAGGCCTTTTGTTTACCGGATCGACCGGCACGATATCGAAAGGATGTTCAAACGCTCATGAAAAAAATAATCCTCGGCATTACATCGTCCATTGCGGCCTATAAAGCCTGCGACCTGATACGGCTTTTCGTAAAGGGAGGGTATGATGTTCATGCGGTGGCCACCGAGCATGCGCTCAACCTGGTCTCCCCCCTCGCCCTTGAGGTTCTTTCGGGGAATCCGGTCTACTCCTCCCCGTATCCCGAGGAGCGGCGGGAGATGCAGCATATTGAGCTCAAGACGGACGCGTCTCTCCTGCTGGTAATGCCGGCGACCGCGAACATCATCGGCAAGTTCGCCCACGGCATCGCCGATGATGTTCTCTCCACCACATTCCTTTCCGTCACCTGCCCGGTGCTCATCGCGCCTGCCATGAACCCGAACATGTACAATCACCCGGCGGTGCAGGAGAACATGGCGAAGCTCAAATCCTGGGGCGTGAAGTTCATAGGCCCTGTTTTCGGCGAAGTCGTGTGCGGAGACGAGGGCGCGGGAAAGCTTGCCGATATAGAGACTATATACCGGGCTGCGGCCGATGCTGTTGCGTGAGCGAAAGGTAATCGTCACCGGAGGACCGACGCGCGAGTGGCTCGATCCTATCCGCTTCATATCGAATCCTTCAAGCGGCAAGATGGGCGTGGCCCTGGCGGATGAAAGCCTCCGCCGGGCACGAGAAGCCGTATTCATATACGGGCCGATCGATGCGGCCCTGGTTTCAAACAAGAGATTCCGCGCCGTGCCCGTTGATACCACCGAGGAGATGCTCGCTGCGGTCAGAAAAGAGATAGAAGAAAACGCGGTGGTCATCATGGCGGCGGCTCCCGCGGATTTTGCGCCGGTGAAAAAATCAGGACAAAAGATTAAAAAGACCGACCGGCTCTTCAGCATCGAGTTTACCAAGACCCCGGATATTCTCAAAGAGCTGAAAGAGATGAGAAGCAAAGAACTGATACGGAATCTCTTTACCGTAGGTTTTGCGGCGGAGACGGAGAATGTGGAGAAATACGCGCTGAACAAGCTCACCGAAAAGCACCTGGACATGATCTGCCTTAACGACGTGTCGCAAAAGGGCGCCGGCTTCGGCACGGATACGAACATAATCACCATCTTTGTGAAGGACGGCTCGCGGCTCGAGCTTCCCATGATGTCCAAACAGGAGGCTGCCGCCCGGATACTTGATGAGATCGAGAACCGCCTGCCCCGATATCTGATCTGATCATACGAAGGAGGTGCCTATGTACCGGAGAAAACCCGCAGTCGCCGGATCCTTCTATCCCTCAAATCCGGAGAAGCTGGGGAAGATGATCGACGCTTATCTTCAAGACGCCAAGGCCGCGCCGGTCAAGGGCGGGGTCGTGGGGCTTGTTTCCCCCCATGCCGGCTACATCTATTCCGGGCCCGTGGCCGCCGTTTCTTTCGTCCAGCTTTTGGGCTCGGGCGTGACCCTCGCGATTATCCTGGCTCCCCCGCACCGGGCCCGCTTCAACGGCGCCTCGGTATTGCCCGAAGGGATATATGAAACCCCCCTCGGCGATGTTCCGATCGACGGCGGGATCGGCGCTGTCCTGAGACAAGCCCGCTATTTCGGCGCCATCAAGGAGGCTCATGAAATGGAGCATTCCCTTGAGGTGCAGGTGCCGTTTCTCCAGAAGGTGCTGGTGGAGCTCTCGATCGTCCCCGTTATCGTGGGATCGACGGACATCGCCGTGTGCGGCAAGGTCGCGGAGGGGATCCGCGACGCCCTGGCCGGTGAAGCGAGAAAATTCGTCGTGGTGATATCCACCGACCTGTCGCACTATTATTCCTATGGGGCGGCCCAGGCGATGGACAACCGGTTCATAGAGGCGCTGAAGAGCTTTGACGCACAAGAAGTGAAAAGCGTGATCGACAGCGGCGCGGCAGAGGCATGCGGTGAGGGGCCGGTCCTGGCCGGCATGATTCTCTGTAAGATGCTGGGCGCCACCAAGACGGAGATACTCAAATACGCAAATTCCGGGGATACCGCAGGCGGCAGGGATCAGGTGGTGGGATACCTGTCCGCGGCGCTGGTAAAATAGGTCTCAATTGTCCGGATGCGCGACCTGCAGGTATTGCCGTATCTTGTCCCGTATCGATTCCGGCAGTTTGATGCCGATCGATTTGAGCCTCGATTCGTACTTGTCAAAAGAGCGCATGTGCTGTGAGGTTGTGGCGAATATTCTGAAGTATGACCTGATGCTCCCCTCCAGCTCGCGGCGGAATTCAATGTTTTCGTTCAAAATATCCTCAATCGGGGCGATGACCTTGTAGTTAATGGGCCGGCAGATGGATCGGTATGCGACGAAGCGCTGCGTGACCTCGCACTCATAGTTCTTGGTTACGATGCTCTGCTCCACCACGTTGAGGTCGATGCAATCGATGATCTCGAACTCGTATTTGCCGCCGATTATCTCCTCGATCTTGGTCTTCGCCTGCCGGTAGCAGCCGCACTGTTCGTACAGGTCCCGGCAGTTCTGGCCGCACCGCAGATAGAGCACCACGTCGATGTCGGAGCTCTGTTGGGAGATGCCCATGTTCACCGAGCCGACCACGTCCATGGCGATGTCCGTGAACTCGCCCTGTAAAACCTCGATCGCCTTCTCCAGCTCGTCGAGCCGCGCTTCAGTCTCCAGGGTGCGGAACATGCGGAAGAAATTCTTGATATCCTTGAAGAGCTCGATCTCGGGAATGTGCGAATATTTTTCCACTTTCATGTCGTAGTTTTCGCCGATCCGCCGCGCCTGAAAGCGCTCATTATCGATGATATCCTCAACCCATTTGCCTTCTTTGCGATAATACTCGGCAATGTCATGAATCCGGTCATTCACGAATTTTTTAAGGGACACCCTCGCCATTTCGGCGGAGTCGAATTCAATCTGGTAAAAAAAGCCCCCCTCGGATACCTCCCCCTGGATGGTGGTCACCTCGCCGAAGTTCGAGGGATTCAGGTATACGCAGCCCTCGACCGCCGTGAACCCCCAGTCGTTGTGTATGTGGCCGGTGAGGCACAGCTTGACGGGGTTGTTTTCGCAGAAGCTCCTGAGCGCCGGCGAGCCGGACGGCCCGATGTGGGAGATACGGTCATGGATCCCGTGAGCCGGCTGATGCGCGACGATGATATCCGGCTTGACCGCCTTAAAAAAAGTATACATCTCATTGTTGAAGTCGTTGATCCCGATGCCGACATTGTATTTCACGATATAGCGCTCCGGTATGCCCGCGGTCCACACCTCTGCCCCGCCGTATCCGGCCACTTTCAGCCCGCCGAGGTTATGCCAGTGCAGGTGAAGATCCCGCTCGTGGAGCGAGGTGTACTTTAAGTCCATGTCATAGTTACCCGGCAGGGTGAATATCTGGGACGAAGACTTGAAGGAGATCATGTTTTCCAGCACCTTGTACTTCTGCTGCATGACCCTGCGCGCCCGGATGGTGAGCTGCTGGTAATCGGTTCCCTTGTCGGCGATGTCATCCGGGACGTTGGGAAAATCAAGGAGGTTGTCGACGAAATCCTCCAGAATCATGTCTTCCCTGTTCATTTTTTTTCTCAGGTTTTTCAGGTCGGTCTGCAGATCATGATAATTGATCGCCGTATTTATACCGTAGAAGGGAATATCGATGAGGTCTCCGCCTATGATGTAGACGTCGGCCATCGATTCATAGATCAGGGCCGCGGTCTGGTTAAACGATCCATGGATGTCGGTTAAAAATATTATCTTCATGGGCATCTGCCGGTTGTTCGACCCACCCCCCGGCCCCCTCTCTGCTGCGCAAAGAGGGGGAGCATGACGCGCCCCCCCTTCTCTTTTCAAAGAGAAGGGGGGCAGGGGGGATGAGCTCTGAGACGAACGTTCTTGAAAGTTACGATCAGATTACGATTAGATTAATGATAACAACAAAGGCAAAATTTTACAAATTAATCTTGACACGCTCCGGGAGCTGTATTAATATATCAATATATCTTGATACAGTAATATATTAGCCATGCACGCGATTGTATACTTCAAAGCACTTGCGGACGCGACGCGGCTGCGCATCCTCAATCTTCTGATGCGCCGCGAGCTTAACGTGAATGAGATAGTCACGCTTCTGGGGATGAGCCAGTCGCGGATTTCCCGCCATTTGAAGATACTGACCGACTGCGGCCTTCTGAAGTACCGGCGCGACGGGCTCTGGTCGTTTTACAGCTCCGGCAAGGACGGCCCCGGAGCCGAGCTTCTCAGTATTCTGTCGGATTACCTTTTTTCCGACACGGAGCTGAGCGCGGACTATGAGCGGCTGAGCAGCGTGATCGAGGAGGGGTACCGGCAGAAGGCCGGGTTTTTTGATTCACTGGCGCCGGAGTGGGATGAGATTAAATACGCTATTTTAGGCGATTTCAATGTATCCGGAGCCATAGCGGAGAGGATCAGGCGCTGCGATGTGGCCGCTGACCTCGGGTGCGGCACCGGCGAGCTGCTTCCGTATATCAAGCAAAAAGCCAAAAAGGTGATCGGGGTAGACAAATCGCCGAAGATGCTGGAGCTGGCTCAGCGCCGCCTCAACCTGAACGGCATAGAGCTTCGGATCGGAGAGCTCGAGCACCTTCCGATGCGCGACAATGAGACTGATGCCGCCGTAATCAACATGGTGCTTCATTACCTCCTTTCCCCTGACGCTGCCATTTTGGAGGCTGCCCGGGTAGTGAAGAGCGGCGGATCCCTCGTCATCGTGGATCTCGACAAGCACCAGAATGAACAGATGCGCGAAAAATACGGGCACCGCTGGCTGGGATTCAAGCGGAAAAATATCGAGCACTGGCTGTCGGAGGCGGGGTTTATGCTTGCGGAGTTCGCGCAATTCGACGCGTTGAACGATTTGAAGATCGATCTGTATATGTCGGAAAAAAGGAAATAGGGACGGGGGTCGAGTGACGAGTACAAACTGAGAAAGTTTTTCTGAATATATTAGACTTAATACGGAACTGCCTCAAATGTCATTGCGAGGAGCGCCAGCGACGAAGGCCGGCGCATTTTGTACATCCTGTACGCGCCGGCACGAAACCATCCTTGGTTTCAGCAATCTTTATTAAAGTAAAATTAAAGATTGCGCTGGCCAGGATGGCCGAGTGCCGCGGAGCACAAGGATGTGCGAGAGCGGCCTTCGCTAAGCTCGCAATGACACTGAGTTTTTGCAACAAGTCTAATATTAAAAAATAAAAAAACAACAAGGAGCAATTCATGAACGTAAGTGCAAAAAAAGATATTATGCCGCTTGATAAAGACCTTCGCTACAAGGTGGCGGATATGTCCCTGGCGGAATGGGGGCGCAAGGAGATCAGGCTTGCAGAAGACGAGATGCCGGGACTGGTGGCTGTACGGAAAAAGTACGGGCCGCAGAAGCCGCTCAAGGGGCTCAGGGTGACCGGGAGCCTGCACATGACCATCCAGACGGCTGTCCTGATCGAGACCCTTTATGAACTGGGCGCTGAGGTTCGATGGGCGTCGTGCAATATTTTCTCGACCCAGGATCACGCTGCCGCCGCCATCGCCGCTGCCGGCACGGCGGCCGTGTTCGCATGGAAAGGGGAGACCCTTGAGGAATACTGGTGGTGCACGGACCAGGCGCTTACCTGGCCGGACGGCTCCGGCCCGCACCTCATCGTCGACGATGGCGGAGACGCGACCCTGTTCGTCCACTGGGGAGTCAAGGTTGAGAAAGACACTGCACTGTTGGAGAAAGCATACGATAACAAGGAATTCAGCATAGTCATTGACCGCCTCAGCCGGAGCGTGAAGAACCATCCCGGGAAATGGACCGCGATCGCCCAAAAGATACGGGGCGTGTCCGAAGAGACGACCACGGGCGTGCACCGGCTCTATCAGATGGAGAAGGCGGGCGAGCTCTTGTTTCCCGCCATCAACGTAAATGACTCAGTGACCAAATCGAAGTTCGACAACCTGTACGGATGCAGGGAGTCGCTGGCGGACGGCATCAAACGCGCGACGGACATCATGGTCGCCGGAAAAATAGTGGTCGTGTGCGGCTACGGCGACGTCGGCAAGGGATGCGCGCAATCGATGAGCGGGTTCGGCGCCCGGGTACTCATCACGGAGATTGATCCGATATGCGCCCTGCAGGCGGCAATGGAGGGATATGAGGTGACCACCATAGACGATGCTGCTGCGATAGGCGATATCTTCGTGACCGCCACCGGCAACATCGACATCATCACCGGCGCCCACATGGAGCGGATGAAGGAGGGCGCGATAGTCTGTAACATCGGCCACTTCGACAATGAGATCGATATGCGGTATCTCGAGTCCTGCGCTGAATGCCGAAAAGAGACCATAAAGCCCCAGGTCGACAAATGGACCCTGAAATCCGGCAGGTCGATCATAGTCCTTGCAGAGGGGAGGCTCGTCAACCTCGGCTGCGCCACCGGCCACCCCAGCTTCGTCATGAGCAACAGCTTCACCAACCAGACCCTGGCCCAGATCGAGCTCGCCCGGGATAAGCATGAGAACAGGGTCTATACTCTCTCCAAAAAGCTTGATGAAGAGGTTGCCCGGCTTCACCTGGGCAAGCTGGGAGTTAAGCTTACGAAATTGACCAAGGAGCAGGCGGATTATATCGGCGTAGAGGTCGAGGGTCCCTTTAAGCCTGAGCATTACCGGTACTAGTGAACGCCCTCCCCCTTGATGGGGGAGGGCAGGGGTGGGGGTGAAGGAAGAGCCAATCTAATCACCCTCCCCTGGCCCCTCCCATCGAGGGAGGGGGATAACAAAATCTGTCTAACTCGAGTTGCAATTGGACAATTCTCTTAGGAATTTACTATGAAAAAAAATACGAGAATAATTTTTCTGACGATCGCCTTTCTGGTGCTCTCTTTTCCTGCAGCTCTTGAATCTATTTCAAAGAAAAAAAATGAATCGAAATATCCCGCTATCCAGCCTAATAGTGCGCTGTCATTTTCCAGTAAATTCAACGGTACGGTCACCGTAATCGATGACGGAGAATATCGATCTTTACAGTTCGGGTCAGGAAGCGGCGGCGCGATTCAATCAAAAATCGATTTAAAAAATAAAAGCAGATTGCTTTTTAATTATACCCTATGCAGCACCTTGGGTTTTATTCTGTTCAGGGAGCCGAAAAAAGAGGTTAAAAAGGTGTTGATGATCGGAGTTGGAGGAGGCTCTTTACCTCGGTTTATAAAGAGATATTATCCGCAGATACATATTGATAACGTGGATATTGATCCTTTAATAGTGGATATTGCCCGAAAATATTTTTTTGTCCGGGAAGGGGATGGATTCAAGATATACGTGGAAGATGGCAGGAAATTCATTGAAACCGTCAAAACAGCGTACGATATGGTCATCCTCGATGCCTTTGGCAGCGATAACGAGATTCCCCATCAACTGACGTCAATCGAGTTTTTACATCAGGTGAAATCGCGTCTTTCGCCAAAGGGAATCGTTATAACCAATCTCATCAACCACGATCAACGGATATACGAATCACTGGTAGCCACATACCGGAGCTCTTTCAAATATGTTTTCAGGTTTAATCTGGAAAAATTCCATGAGGCTAATGTCGTCCTGATGTCGTTCAACGATGATTCAAAAAATATCGGATTAAACGAATTTCTCAAACGCGCGGACGAATTTGAAAAATTTTTAAATCATGAATACGATTTGAAGAAATACGCCATCTTGCGCAGTGCCGATGCATTGAGTCAGAAGGGCGTTGAGATTATTCATGATAAATGAAAAAAATTTTTGTATGACGAACAGCATTGAGACATACCAAAACCGGCCAACCAGGGCCGAGATTTCTCTGGGACGGTTCAGGAATAATGTTGAGATTGTGCGCTTCCTTGTCGGCGGTAATGTGAAAATAATGGCCATGGTGAAGTCGAACGCCTACGGCCACGGAATCAAGGCCGCGTCCGAGGAATTCCTGAAGGCGGGGGCTCATTATCTCGGGGTTGCCTATCTGGAAGAGGCCGTATACCTTCGCCGATGCGGCATAATGGCGCCTATTCTTGTGTGCGGTGCGATCAACACGGATCAGATCGAAGACTTCATAAACAACGACATCGAGATTACCAGTTCTTCTATCGACAAGTCTTCAGCCATATCGGCTGTAGCGAAGCGGCTCGGTAAAACCGCGTCCGTGCATATCAAAATCGACACCGGCATGGAGCGGATCGGGGTTCACTGGTATAACGCCGAGAAATTCATAGGCAGCACGCTCGATCTCCCCAATGTAAAAGTGAAGGGGATTTTCTCTCATCTTGCGAAAGCGGAGGCCGACCAGGCATATACTGAAAATCAAATTGCGCGATTTGACAAGGTCGCCGATTACATGGAGCGGAAGAATATCCTTCCCGGCCTTGTGCACCTTGCCAACTCGGCAGCGATCATCGGCAGTCCCCGTTCTCATTTCACCATGGTGCGGCCCGGCATTATGCTGTACGGGTATAATCCCCATGGCCTTCATGCCGGCGGCGAATTCGGGGGCCGCAAACTCCTGCCGGCTATGAGTCTGAAGACCAAGGTTTCCTACTTCAAGGTATGCCCTGCCGGCACCGGCATAAGCTACAATCATACGTACGTGACCGGGAACCAGACGCGGATCATCACGCTCCCCCTCGGATACGGCGACGGATACAGTCGCTTGCTCTCCAACAAGGGTGCGGTGATCGTGCGGGGGAGGCGCTATCCGGTGGTCGGTGCCGTGTGTATGGACCAGATCATGGCGGACATTGGCGCCGACGGAACCGCCTATAACGGAGACGACGTGCTCCTATTCGGCGAAATGGATGGGCACACGATACCCCTGGAGCTCCTGTGCGAAAAGATCGGCACCATCACTTACGAGTTTCTATGCACCATCGGCTCCCGCGTACCGCGTGTATATGTTGAGTGACGGGTGACGAGCAATATGAAGGCGAGGATGCGCATCCTCGCCTTCATATTGCTCGTCACCCGTCTCATTAAGCCATCAAATTGCATTGGCTCCGGCTTTTTCTGTTACATTAAATCTCTTCCGCAGCTGCTTGATCGGGAGAGTAATCATGACCGTCGTGTTAATGGCTGATATGATCGTAATGGCCTGTTCGTCTGAGAGTCCCCAGTGGTTGAGGATCAAATCGATCTTGGCGTATCCGAGGCCGAACCCGGCTTCACTGGTATCGAGATTGTCTACGAAAAATTCATGCTCTCTTCCCTGTTCCTTGTACCGCCGGTGCTCGTCCCGCTTCTTATGTATCCGGTAAAGGTCCCTTCGCAGTATGGGAGCGGTGTTGGTGACTTCAATATATATATAATCGTCATCGCTCTGAACGCGGAGCAGTATCCGTATATCCTTTTCCTTTAAAGTTTTTCTGATGCCGTTGATTTTGCTCAGGGTATTGATGATCCTTGTCTCATTTTCAGTGTACTTTCTCTTTTCAAGATGGGCCCTATTCTTTATATCCAACAGCTTTGATTCTTCATTGAGTATCTCGCGGACAAGGGCGGATATGTTTTCGGTTTTCAAAATATCCTCAGCCAGATGGTTGAAGCTTTCAGGGACCTTCACGATGTCGTTGATGTCCTCATCAATATCGGAGGGCGTTTTTTCCGGCCAGGTCTCTTTGTATTTTTCAAAAATCCGCTCCCGGATAAGAATGAACTTGTAATTTGACTTTACGGCATTTTTGATCAGTTCGTCGACGCAGGCAAAAAGCTCGGATGATATCTCCTCCAGGCCTTCTTGTGCGAGGAATCTTTTCCCTACATCAACAATCCGGTCTCTGGCCTGCCTGCTGTATATCTGTATGAAACCTTTAACCTGGTGCATAATTCCTTCAAACAGAATCGATCTTTTAGGCACGGATTATTTTTTTATACGGAGCCTCCGCGGCCGAGGACGGCGGAGGCTCCGTATAATCAATTATTTGTGCGTATTAGTCAAGGGGTATTAATCTTTTTTTTAGAAATCTATATTTTCAATTGACAATATTTCCGGTATATTTTAGCTTGAGCCGTGTACACGGGAATTTATATCCAAGGGCTGAAAGACCATGCACGAGATGAAAATCAATAGGGCGTCGATCCCGGCTTTGTTGCTGCACAATCTGTTGCTAAGCCTGTTTTTTTCGTTTACCGGCCGGATTTTGTGATGCCTTTTGAAATTAGCCGAGCGTAAAAGCCGTCACAAAATGTGACGGCTTTTTTATTATATAACAGGAGTGCGATCATGAAGGAAAGAGAAAAAATCATAATATTCGACACGACGCTTCGCGACGGTGAGCAGTCTCCCGGCTTTACCATGAATATAAAAGAAAAGATTCTATTCGCCGATCAGCTTATCAAGCTGGGGGTTGATGTGATCGAGGCCGGATTCCCCGTGGCTTCGGAAGGAGACTTTGAGGCAGTTCAGCTCATAGCTGAGCGCGCCGGCGAGCTTACGGTGGCCGGACTTGCGAGAACGGACGCCGGGGATATCGATATCGCCTGGAAGGCGCTCAAGAACGCGAAGCATCCGCGCATCCATACCTTTATATCGAGCTCGGACATCCATATACAATACCAGCTCAAATCGACGAGGGAAGAGGTGCTTAAAGCCGCGCTTGAAGCGGTGCGTTACGCGAGGGGATACACGGAAGACGTGGAGTTCTCGCCCATGGACGCGACCAGAAGCGACCTGAATTATCTTTCAGAGATGGTTCACGCCGTCATCGAAGCGGGCGCTCAAACCGTCAATATACCGGACACGGTCGGCTATGCCATTCCCTCGGATTTTTCCCGGATGATACGGCATCTCTTCCAGCATGTCCCCAATATACGCGATGCGGTAATATCAGTCCATTGCCATAACGATCTGGGGCTCGCCGTGGCGAACTCCCTGGCAGCGATCGAGGCGGGCGCGCGGCAGGTGGAGTGCACGGTAAACGGGATCGGCGAGCGGGCCGGGAACACCGCCATGGAAGAGATTGTCATGGCGATACGGACCAGAAGCGATCTCTTCAATGTCCGCACCGATATCAATACAAAGCAGATAGTTCCCACGAGCCGCCTCCTCACCAACATCACCGGCGTGGCGGTGCAGCCGAATAAGGCGGTGGTGGGCGATAACGCCTTTGCCCATGAATCCGGGATACATCAGGACGGCATGCTGAAAAACGCGGTCACCTATGAGATCATGAGGCCTGAGGATGTGGGAATAGCTAAATCCACGCTGGTGCTGGGGAAGCACTCCGGCAGGCACGCGGTTCTTGACCGGCTTGAAGCTCTGGGATTCAAGCTCAGCCGGGAAGAGCTGGATCGTTTTATCAAGTATTTTAAGGACCTTGCTGACAAGAAGAAAGAAATACACGATGAAGACCTCATGGCCCTTGTCGGCGAATCGATGTACAAGAGCGGGGATGAGCGGCGGTACAAGGTTGAGAACATTCAGATTTCCACAGGCATGCAGTCGCTGCCCATGGCAATGGTAACCCTGAAGGATCATTACAGCGGCAGTAACGAGGTATTTGAAGTAGCTCACGGAAACGGAGGTGTTGATGCCGGCATAAACGCTGTAAAAAAGATTACCGGCACAAGAGCGTATCTCAAGGCCTTTAACCTGGTGGCTATCACCGGAGGATCTGACGCGCTTTCCGAGGTTCATTCCACGGTTGTTGAGAAGGTTGAAGAAAAAGAACTCAAGGTCTTCGGCGTCGGCGTGAGTATCGATATATCCGTGGCCGGGATCATCTCTTTCGTGGACGCCTTGAACAAGCTGGAGCACATGAAGAAGATCGGAAAGCTCCGTAAGGACGTCATTAATGTATCTTTATGAGACTTTTTCTTTTAAATTATGCCCTGCGCCAGCGCGCAGGGCAATCGGAACAAATACTTAACAAAAATATAGTATTTTAATTGACATTAGAGCATCATTGGTTTAACTTGTATTAAGATTTTTTTTATTCTTTACAAATTTATGAGACATAAGCTTTAATACGGAGAGGGTCCTATTCGTATACCCTTAGAAGGATATCATTAAACTTGTTGCATAACTAAATTATAATTGAAGTGTGCCTCCGCCGCCTTCGGCGGCGGAGGCACAAATTTAAATATTATTGCAGTTTTGCAACAAGTCTATTATCCTATGGATACATCTAAAATCGAGGTGCAGTAATGGCTGATCAAAAAGAAACAAACCAGAAGGCCCAGGCATTGGAGTCTGCGATTTTACAAATTGAAAAGCAGTTCGGCAAGGGCTCGATCATGAGGCTCGGCGACGACAGCACGGTGGTTCAGATAGGTGCAATATCAACCGGCTCTCTTGATCTCGATATCGCCCTTGGAATCGGCGGCCTGCCGCGGGGCAGGGTCGCGGAGATATACGGCCCCGAATCATCGGGCAAGACCACCCTTTCGCTCCATGTCGTGGCCGAGGCCCAGAAACTGGGCGGGGTGGCGGCCTTTATCGACGCAGAGCACGCCCTGGACCCGGCCTATGCGGCCCGGCTGGGGGTGAAGACCGACGAGCTTCTGGTCTCACAGCCGGATACCGGCGAGGAGGCTCTGGAGATCGTTGAGGCACTGGTGCGCTCGGGCGCGGTGGATATCATCGTCATCGATTCGGTCGCGGCGCTCGTGCCCAAGGCGGAGATCGACGGCGACATGGGGGATTCACACATGGGCCTGCAGGCGCGGCTCATGAGCCAGGCCCTTCGTAAGCTCACCGCAGTCATAGCCAAATCCAAGACCAGCGTGATTTTTATAAACCAGATACGCATGAAGATCGGCGTTATGTTCGGCTCGCCTGAAACCACGACCGGCGGTAACGCGCTCAAGTTCTATTCCTCGATCCGGCTTGATATACGGAGGGTGGAAACCCTGAAATCCGGGGAAGAGGCCATCGGAAACCGGGTCAAGGTAAAGGTAGTGAAAAACAAAGTAGCGCCGCCGTTTCGGCAGGCGGAATTTGATATTATGTACGACTCCGGCATTTCGAGGGAAGGGGACATTCTCGATCTGGGCGTCAGGTACGAGATTATCAAGAAGTCGGGAACCTGGTTCTCATACGGCGACGAACGAATCGGCCAGGGAAGGGAGAACGCGAAGAAATATCTGATGGAGAATTCCGCAGTGGCGCAGGAGATCGAGAGAAAAATCAAGGACAGCGCCGGGCTTCTGACAAAAGAAACAAAGGGTACCAAGTCATCTGATGACGTGCAGGCCGCGGAAGCCTGATTAAAAAAATCAGGGATGCCGGAAAGGTTAAATTTTAATGCGGTTTTCCGTTATCGATTTTGCCGATAATTAAGTATATATCGTGCAGGGTAATGATGAAGAGAACAATAGCGCGCATAACGGGTACCGGCATTTTTTTGTTTTTTTTTCATACAGCCGCTCATTCATGGATCTACATTGACACCTCCCAGGTGCCGGTGCCTGCCTTCATGAACAGTTTCCTTCAGGTCGTGTATGAGCTGCACCATGCCCTTTCCGGAAATGCAAAAAATTACCCGGGCGCCTTTGCTCTTGCCAACGTCGGCGGATACCCGATCGGTGATGCCTCTATCGGCGATCCTCCCCATATGTTCTTCGGCGTTTCCGGGACCATGGGATTAGGGAACCTCAAGTACTATGACGAAAATATCCCGCGACAGAAGAACATATATCCTGCGTATGCTCCAAACGCTTCTCTCTATTTCGGTTTTGGGCTGAATAAGGGATTTGATGTTTTATTTAAAGCAATGGCGTTCAACAGCGACATTTATCGCCCGCCATTGGACCAAAAGTCGGCACGACTCAATAAATTGAACTACTATTCTTTAGGGAGTAAATTGAGAAAAAACCTGGTGCAGAAAAAGACGCTTATTCCTGATATTTTTAATTTCGGCGGAATCACCCTAAGCGCGGGCCTTGATTATACCGAAGGAATTATCGACGTCAAGGGTCAATATGATTATAGCCTTGGGACTTTTGATGTCGGTGGTACTCCGTATCCGCTTACTTTCAAGGCATATTACGATTTTGATCTCAAATGGTTTATGCTCGCGGGAAACGCCCAGGCGCTTGTCTACATTGACTTCCTATGGATATTCGATCTGTACACGGGATTCGGGCTGTCCGTGACCTACGGTTATATCGACCTTAACGGCTCCGGTTTCGGCCAGGTGACCAGGCCTAATCTGACAAATATTTTTGATCCGATTGTTCTGGGCGGCATATTAGGCCTTGCGCGGTATCACTATTATCCCCGTCCTTTTATGGGCCTCTTCATAGCCGGGCTTGAGATAAATATCTGGGTGCTGAAGCTGAATGTTGAGACCATGGTAAACATAAGCAACGGCAAAGATATAAATGTCCAGGTGGGAACCAGGTGCCAATTTTAGCTTTTATTCATGAACATTCGCCATAGCTGATCAGATATTCATTTACCGCTTGAAATTCATTTGACTTTTTATCACCTGTTGCACCTATAGTGCCATTGTGCTTGAATGCTCTTCATGATTTACCGATTTGATACACATATTATCAACGTAGGGGAGAATTTAATACCATGAAAAGACTTTCTGTTATTCTGTTAAGTTTTATAATTTTACTTCCCGGATGCAAGCGGGCTACGGATGTGCTGGCGTCCTATACCGGAGGCCGGATCACCAGGGGAGAGTTCTATGACTGGATGGATTTCCGGAATATGCCCAAAGAGGCCATTCTGAAGAATAAATCCCAGCAGAAGAGCCAGCTTGAGCAGCTTGCTACTGAAAAGCTGGCGGGTCAGGAGGCAAAGAAAGCCAAGTTCGACCAGGGCGAGGATTTCCGGTATCTGAACGATTTTTTTAAACAGAATTTTTATGCCCAATACCTGTCCAAGGCCGTCAGCACTGAAGGCGCATTCAAGGAAAAGGCGGCAAAAGTCAGAATCATCAAGCTCATGGTCAGGAACTACAAAATTGTGAATAACCGGAGAATTAATCTCACCGGAGATGAACTTGAATCCGCTTTCAAGGAAAAGGTCGACAAGGCAAAATCCATAATTTCAGAATTGGACAAGGGGGCTTCTTTCGAGGAGGCTGCGAAAAAGCATTCAGAGGATTTCTCCAAGAGAAAAGGGGGGGACATAGGCTATGTCATTGACGGCATGAGAAGCAAGGCTTTCACCGGCGCCGTTTTTTCTCTTAAAGAGGGCTCCTTCACCAGGGAGCCGCTCAAGGAGGGAAACGCTGTCTATATAATCCAGGTGGAGGACATCGTTACCATGACCGGGGATAACATCGACGATGTCATTAAAGACAAAAGCCAGCAGATGGGTATGAAGCGGCGCCTCATGTATAATTCCGCTGCCAAGCTTCAGGAGAAATTGCTGAACACAAAAGACATTGAGAATAATATTGATAAAGCAGACCTTAGAAATCCCGCTGCACCGGTTTATAAAATCGGCAGCAAGGAATTCAAGGTTGCTGATCTGAACAAACTCATTGATTTCATTGCCAAGCGCAAAAAGGGGATGGGGTTCCCGGATAAAGGAGTGAGCGAGGAGGACAAGAAAAAAACAGCGAAGAACATTCTCCAGCAGGAGGCTCTCATGAGGGAGGCGATACGGAGGGGATTGGACAAGGAGGAAAAATTCAAGAAAGAACTGAAGTTCACCATGGATTATTATCTTTCCGGAACCTATCAGACCGAAATTGTCCTCGCCGATATCAAGGTCACGCCCCCGGATGTACGTGAGTACTACAATAAAAATCTTGAGAGGATGTTCAGCAGAAATTTAAAGGAAGGAAAGAAAACCGTTAAAAAACCCGTTCCCTTTGATACCGTAAGAAATTCCATTGAGTACCGGCTCGTCAATATCAAACGCTCCGAGAAAATAAAGAGCTGGGCCGATGAGCTGCTCAAAAAAAATAAATTTAAAATAAATGATTCAGAGCTGGAGGGGAAATAGATGCAATTGATTCCCGCGTAGGGAACGGTCGCGACCGTTCCCTACGCGGGAATCCCGTCCTCGTTAATTAATCGTATTTGTGTAAGAATTGGCCAGTTCTTCATTGATCTCCTGTCTGTTTTCCCCTTCGATTGAAATTTCACTTAACGTCTCGACGTCCAGGCCGAGCTCCTTTGCGGAATCAACATAAAAGTTGATCACTTTTTTTATTCTTCGTATCGCCTCATTCCTGTCCGCGCCGTAGCAGTTTATATCGAGTTCAGGGCAGTTGGCGATGATTTCATCCTGGTTGTGGATCAGTCTGATGGACAATTTCATACATTAACCTTTTAATTGAATTCAACAGATACATCAAGTCCGGCCCGGACCTGCCTGAATATTCAGCCTTGCTTTTTTATTATCGTCAATTCGTCTAATATGCTTAAATGGTTCAACCTTCTGACCAGCGCGACTCTACGTATCTGTGTTAAGGTGGCTAAACGTGCATCCCAAAACTTGGGTATTGCCGTATAAATAAATTTGTGATGTAACATTAACAACTTTATGCATGAAAAAATCTTGACAATCCTTCGTCATGAAAAATCCTGAAAAAGCCGGGAACGGTCGCGACCGTTCCCTACTGAAGCAAGGAGCATCTTCCGAATTTGGAAAAGAAAAAGACAAGCCGCGCCTTTTTTGAATACTCGACTATTGGAATACAACTGGCCGTGACGGTGATAGCTTTTGTGATCGGAGGATATAAGCTTGATGAATATCTTCATCAATCGCCGGTCTTCATTACCATCGGCGCGTTTTTGGGAATGGCGATCGGTTTTTATCATCTTATAAAGCAGCTATTCAATATGGAGAAATCAGAAAAAAAAGAAAAAAATGAAGAAAGAAAAAAGTGGCTATAGAGAAATTATCTTGATTTTTAAGCCTTATTTTTTTATATGGTCACCAGAAGCAAATAATGCGATTGCGCGAGTGTAATAAACGTTATTAACTATCGACCGGATTAAATAAAGTTGGAGGAGATATCCCTTGAAACGGGCAATTCCGCTTTTTTTGGCAATTATCGCATATATTTTTTTTCTCATGTTTCTGCTGTCACCGAGCGGCGGCCATCATGAAGAGGGCGGCGTCGGTGAAATTGTCATCAGCGAGCTCACCGATTATCCTATCGGAAAGATTGCCGTCAATCCGACGGATAACTTCATCGTAATCCAGCTCAAGCACTTTAACAATTTCATCGCGAAGATCAATGAGAGCATCCTGAAAAATATCAGGGTCAATTTCGGTTTCATTCAGAGTGACATGAGAATAACCAAACGGGTCATGATGATGTGGCTCACGGTGCTTCTGTGCGTTTTCATATTCGTCCCTCTGGCACGCAGAATAAAAAAGGACAAACTCGGTTCGGAATCGAAATGGGTGAATCTGTGGGAGTTCGCCATCGGCTGGGTGCACGATAACGTAGTTGAGCCGAATTTTGAAGGCAAATATATCAATACGGCAATGCCCTATTTCCTCACCCTGTTCTTTTTTATACTGTTTTGTAATTTCGTGGGACTATTGCCGGGGATGTCAACCGCCACCGGAAACCTGGCGGTGACGGGCGGATTGGCCATGCTTACGTTACTGAGTATAATCGTCGTAGGAGTGGTTAAACAGGGCCCGCTCTGGATATACAAGGGTACCGTGCCCCATGGCGTTCCTTTTATTCTGGGGCTTCTGCTGCTCTGGCCTATTGAGTTGATCGGATTGCTCATCAGACCCTTTGCGCTCACGATCCGACTCTTCGCAAACATGACGGCCGGCCATGTCGTCATAATCATATTCATATTCCTGGTGATGATGTTTAAAACATATTTTATCGGAATAGGATCCGTGATCGGTTCGCTCATGATTTATTTTTTGGAGATGCTGGTGGCGATTATACAGGCGTATATCTTCACAGTTTTATCAGCGATGTTTATCGGTTCATCAATGCATGCGCATTGATTATAAGTAGTTATGCAACAAGTCTATTGATCGTCTCGTTGAACTTATAAATTAATTTTTATAGATTAATTTATATATTATACACGGAAACTTCTAAAAATTTTTTATGAATGTTTCCTTTGGGGCACAGTTAAGGTTTCCATTTTCAATAGAAAAACAGTTTTTAGAGGTGCCCATAATCGGTTAAGGAAACTTCAAAGGTACTTTGTACGGATGTTTCCTTGAAAGGGTTAAAGAAGTTTGATACAATTTTTGTAAACCAAAGACTTTAGGAGGAAATGATGGAATATTTAGGTTTCGCGTATCTGGCTGCCGGGCTGGGTGTCGGTTTGGTTGTTATCGGGGCTGCTCTGGGAATCGGCAGACTGGCCGCCAGCGCTCTCGAGGGTATGGCGCGCCAGCCTGAGATGAGCGGTGATTTACGGACAGCGATGATTATCGCGGCAGCACTGATCGAAGGTTTTACCTTTTTTGCTCTTGTCGTAACCTTCATGCTGGCAATTCAAAAGCCGCCTGAGAAGGGTGTGGCTCCGACCGAAGAGAAAAAAGTGGAAGAGAAGAAGTAAGCATATGGACTTCTTAAAGGAAGGATTACTAAAGGTAGATCCCGGGCTTCTGCTCTGGACCATAATTACTTTTATCGTTCTTCTTCTCATCTTGTGGAAAGCGGCATGGAAGCCGATTGTTGAAGCATTGGACGCCAGAGCGGAAAAAGTCCGTTTCGATATTGATAATGCGGAACGATCGCGCCAGGAGGCGGAGAAGCTTCTGTCCCAGCACCGGGAGATGATGAACAATGCCAGAAATGAAGCCGCGCAGATAATTGCACGAGGCAAGGAAGAGGCCGAGAAAATGAAAAACGATA
Source organism: Spirochaetes bacterium RBG_16_49_21 (assembly GCA_001829495.1). Taxonomy (GTDB): domain Bacteria; phylum Spirochaetota; class UBA4802; order UBA4802; family UBA5550; genus RBG-16-49-21. Next base: position 58,781 of record MIBJ01000057.1, read on the forward strand.
TCATTGAAAAGGCTCACGCCGGAGCAACGGATATCGCTGATCGGGCCGTAAAAGAGATAGAGCTTGCCAAGGACAAGGCACTGGCGGATATCAAAACCGAGGTCGTTCTTCTTTCGACTGAGATCGCATCAAAAATATTGAGCAAAAATATTAAACCCGAAGACCAGAAAGCCCTGGTTGAAGAGGCTTTAAGTAAAATGGGGACGGTTCAGTGATCACTGAACCGTCCCCATTTAATCGAGGAAAAAGGGTAGTATCGTGTCTGCGAATGATATAGCTCGCGTATACGCATCCGCATTGATTGAAATCGGTCAGGAACAGAATATTCTATCCGATATTGAAGAGGAAGTGAAATTTCTGGCCGATCAGATAACCGAAAGCAACGAGATTCGTCAATTTTTTGATTCCCCCGGAATTCCCCGGGATGCCAAAAAGAATTTTGTTGAAAAAGTCTTTAAGGGAAAATTATCCGACTATAGTGTTAATTTCCTCAAGGTGCTGATCGATAATGACCGTCAGTCCTGCATCATTGATATCAATCAAGCATTCATTGAGTTGATGGATGAGGTCCTCAACAGGCAGAGGATAACCGTCATCTCCTCAGTTCCCCTTGATTCATCGCTGAAAGTTAAGCTGACAGCGAAGATCAAGGACATCATACGTAAAGATGTTCTTCTGACCGAGGTGATCGACCCCGGAATACTGGGCGGAATCATAATAAAAATCGGCGACCGTGTCATTGACGGATCTTTAAAAAAGGATTTAAGGAATATAAAGAACAATCTCTTAACCACCAAAGTCAGGAGCGAAGCGGTCTATGAAGATTAAAACCGAAGAGATCAAATCAATTATAAAAAAAGAGATACAAGGGTATAAATCGGAGCTTGACGTCAGCGAGGTCGGCACGGTTATCCAGGTCGGCGACGGTATTGCACGGATCCACGGCCTCCAAAACGCGATGTCCGGCGAGATGCTGGAATTTGAAAACGGCGTCCAGGGGATGGTCCTCAACCTGGAGGAGGATTCGATCGGCGCCGCGATACTCGGCGATTATGTCAAGATAAAGGAGGGCGATTCAGTTAAGCGGCTCAACAGAGTTCTGGCTGTTCCGGTGGGAGAGGAGATGCTCGGCAGGGTCGTGACGCCCCTCGGCGTGCCCCTTGACACCAAAGGGCCGACCAATATCACCAAATACCGGCCGCTCGAGTTTAATGCGCCCGGCATTGCGGAGCGGCAACCGGTCAAGGAGCCGTTGCAGACCGGCCTCAAGGCCATTGACTCTATGACCCCGATCGGACGGGGGCAGCGGGAGCTGATAATCGGCGATCGTAAGACGGGAAAAACGACCATAGCGGTCGACACGATAATTAACCAGAAAGGTAAGAATGTCATGTGCGTTTACGTTGCCGTCGGTCAGAAGGCCTCGACGGTGGCTGCGGTAGTGGAACGGCTCGAGCAGTATGGAGCGATGGACTACACGATCATCGTTGCCGCCAATGCCTCGGACCCGGCCCCGATGCAGTACATAGCTCCGTATGCCGGCTGCGCTATGGCCGAATACTTCATGTATGAGAAGAACGGCCATACCCTGTGCGTGTATGATGACCTGACGAAACAGGCGAACGCATACCGGGAGATGTCACTCCTGCTCAGGAGGCCTCCCGGACGCGAGGCGTATCCCGGCGACATTTTCTATTGCCATTCCCGGCTTCTTGAGCGCTCCGCCAAACTCTCCGATGCGCGCGGCGGCGGCAGCCTCACGGCCCTGCCGATCATCGAAACTCAGGAGGGCGAAGTCTCGGCATATATTCCCACGAACGTCATATCCATTACCGATGGCCAGATTTACCTTCTGCCGAACCTGTTTGCCTCAGGGGTGCGGCCTGCCATCGATGTCGGCATCTCGGTATCCCGGGTCGGCGGCAACGCACAGATCAAGGCGATGAAAAAATACGCGGGTTCGCTCAGGCTTGATCTGGCGCAGTTCCGCGAGCTTGAGGCATTCGCCCAGATGGGAACCGAGCTTGACGCTGCCACCCAGAAGCAAATAGACCGGGGGATACGGCTGGTCGAGATTCTAAAGCAGGGGCAGAATGTACCCATGGCGGTGGAAGAACAGGTTGCGATAATCTTTGCGGGCACGCAGGGATACGCCGACAAGGTGCCCGTCGACCGCGTCAAGGATTTTGAAGCGAAGTTCCTTGCTTCCCTGAGAAGCTCCCATCGTGATTTGCTCTCGGAGATATCCACTACGGGTGAGATGAAAAGCGAGGATAAGTTCAGAAGCGCGGCGCAGGAATTTGCCGGCAGGTATATTGCGGAAACAGGGAAATAAGAGGTAAGGTATTAGACCGTGGCTACTCAGAGGGATATTAAAAAAAGAATAAGGTCCGTAACCAACACCCGGAAGATAACCTCAACCATGGAGATGGTTGCAACCGCGAAGATGAAGAAGATGCACCAGCGCGTCGAAATGGCTAAACCGTATGACCAGAAGGTTAATGAAATACTGGTAAATCTGTTCAACACGGGAGTCACGGTGCTGGATGATCCGCATTTCCGCGAGGTCGATAATCCATCCCGGATATTGATTTTCCAGATAACCGGGAACCGCGGTTTATGCGGCAGCTATAATACCAATGTCATTGAAAATACCCTCTCCTTCAAGGATAAGCTTGCCGACGAGAACAAGGAGACGCTCTTGTATGTCGTTGGCAAGAAGGCGATCGGATTCTATAATTTCATGAAAACGCCGATGTACAAATCAATGCTGAATCCGGAAGACAAGCTGACTTTTGAAGATGCCGTTAACATCGGCAATGAGCTGAGAAATCTGTTCATCAGCGGCGAAGTCCATGAGGTGTACCTGTCATACACCCGGGTGATTTCATCGTCTTCGCAGAAGCCGGCCGTAATTAAGCTGCTCCCCATCCTTATCGAGGAGGAGGAGATCAAGGATCTTTATTCCGGATCGCACCTGGAGTACTACTTTGAGCCGAACCCGGTTCAGATATTTTCTTATATCATACCGATGTACCTGAAGATGCGGCTCTACACCTGTTTCCTCGAATCGTCCTTTTCGGAGCAGTTCGCACGAAGGGTGGCGATGAAAAATGCGAGCGATGCATCGGCTGAGATGATCAGGGACTTGACTATATCATACAACAGGGCACGGCAGGCCAAGATCACCAAGGAGATCGCGGAGATTGTCGGAGGAGCAGCCGCTTTGAAATAAGGTCGCACCGTTGATGATCGATAACGAAAGGAGTTTATCATGAGCGAAAATTTTGGGAAGGTGGTTCAGGTAATCGGCTCGACCCTTGATGCGGAATTTCCGGAGGGCAAGCTGCCTGCAATTTACAATGCACTCGTACTTGAATTTGAGGTTATGGACGAGAAGAGAAGGGTCGTAAGCGAGGTGCAGCAGCACCTGGGCGGTAACCGGGTCAGGGCCGTCGCGCTCGCGTCAACCGACGGGATCAAGCGGGGGGCCAGAATACTGGATACCGGAGCGCCCATCAGCGTGCCGGTGGGGGAGGAGACGCTGGGAAGGATATTCAACCTTCTGGGCGAACCGGTGGATAATAAGGGGCCGATTAAGGTAAAAGAACGGCGTTCCATTCACCAGGAGCCGCCGAAGTTTGACCAGCTCAAGCCCAAGTCCGAGATCTTTGAGACCGGCATCAAGGTCATCGATCTTCTTGCACCGTACATCAAGGGGGGCAAAACAGGATTGTTCGGCGGCGCGGGCGTCGGCAAAACCGTCGTCATCATGGAGCTCATCAACAATGTTGCCCAGCAGCACGGCGGATATTCGGTATTCGCCGGTGTCGGCGAACGCACCCGCGAAGGCAACGACCTCTGGCTCGAGATGCAGGAATCGGGCGTTATCAACAAGGCCTGCCTGGTGTACGGCCAGATGAACGAGCCTCCCGGAGCGCGCCTCAGGGTAGGCCTCTCCGCACTGACCATGTGCGAATACTTCAGGGATCTGTCCGGCAGGGAGGTCCTCCTGTTCATTGACAACATCTTCAGGTTCAGCCAGGCAGGGTCCGAGGTATCGGCCCTCCTCGGCCGGATGCCTTCAGCCGTAGGGTACCAGCCCACGCTGGCAACCGAGATGGGCCAGCTCCAGGAGCGGATAACCTCGACCAAATACGGGTCAATCACCTCCGTACAAGCTATTTACGTGCCGGCGGACGACCTGACCGACCCCGCACCGGCGACCGCATTCATCCATCTGGACGCCCAGACTGTTCTTTCGCGGCAGATTGTTGAGAAGGGAATATATCCGGCGGTTGATCCGCTGGATTCCACCTCGCGTCTCCTGGCACCGGAGCTGGTGGGCGAAGAACACTATAATGCAGCCATGGAAATAAAACGAATACTTCAACGGTACAAGGATCTTCAGGATATCATCGCCATTCTCGGTATGGACGAGCTGTCTGATGAGGATAAGCTTCTCGTGCAGCGCGCCAGAAAGATCGAGCGGTTCCTGTCGCAGCCCTTCTTCGTGGCGGAGCAGTTCACCGGATTCAAGGGCAAATACGTCAAGCTGGAGGATTCGATAAAGAGCTTCAAAGGCTTGATAAACGGTGAATACGATCATCTTCCCGAGCAGGCCTTCTATATGGTCGGGGCTATCGACGAGGCGGTGGAGAAGGCGAAAAAATTGCAGGCCGGCTGATAATGAAAAAAATCGCGTGTACCATACTGACCCCGGAGCGCAATCTTTTTGATGGGGAAATAGCGTTTGCCGTCGTCGACGCACATAACGGCGAAATGGGCTTCCTCGTGGATCATGCTCCGTTGATTTCCGAGCTTGGAGTCGGCGAGGTGCGCTTAAGCGACGGTAAGTCCACCGAATATTTTGTGGTTGAAGGCGGCATCGTCGAAATACGGACCAACAAGATGATCATCCTTGCTGAAAAGGCTTCAAAGAAGGAGGAGCTTGATAAAAGGGAGCTTGAGATACAGTTACATGAGCTGCTGGAGTTGAAGGAGAAAGAATATAAGGCTTTTTCACTTGAATGGATGCAGCTGGTGGATCAGGAACACAGGCTCAAAGCACGAATCAAGGTTGCCGGCAGATAGATACAATCTTCATGAAATTACCCGAAAGGATGGCATTGCACCATCCTTTTTCATTATCCAAAACGGGGTACAGGGGCGGAGCCCCTGTAAAAGCCCCCCGCGGGGGCCCCCCTGCGTTTTCTTTTGGGCTGCGGGCGAAGCCCACATACTGGTATAATAATCCTTGATTTATTTTATCAAATAAACGATATTGTATATAGGGTATAGTATCTAAAGAAAATATTCATTTTTAATATTTATTTTTAGGGGCTGTCTGAAAAGCCCCCCAACCCGCTTTTTTAGGTCCCTTTCTGGGCGCTGCACTGAGCCCGTCGAAGTGGGATTTAGGGGGTTATTAAACATCTCGGAATTCTTTACTTAAGAAAAAATTCGTATGCCGAAAGAAAGCGAACAAGGGATCCCCGGGAACGAGTCCGGCACGATCATCAATATTCCGGAAAACATAAAAAAGGGTCTTCCTACAGGACTCAATATCCATGATATCGGAAAAATAGATTTGAGGGAAGCCGAGAGCATCGCCAGCGAAGACATGCCGATTTTTACCGAGGATGATCTGATCGGCACTCTTGAGGATATGGATCTCATACTCCGGAAGGGCGGAACAGGGGATGACGCGGATGCGGAACAAAAATCCGAGCCGGTCAAGACCGAAGTAAAAAGAGAGAAGGAGATGAAAGCCCCGGACGCGGAACCTCAGAAGGAAAAGAGCGTACCGGAGGATGCCGGTGCGGCAGCGGCGCGGACAACCGCAATCGCAGCGGCGGAAGATGGGGAAGAGCGTAAACCTGAACCGGAGGTGGGTCGGAAGCCGGAACCGCACCCGGCTCAGCCGGAGGAGAATGTCGGATCGCCTGCAAAGATGATGGTTCCGGAAAAGGATCAAGAACTGATGCCGGTGACCGATGGCCGGCTTGCCGATCGGCAGGTAACCACGGAGGCTCTTAATGAGTCGGAGCTTGATGCAATAGTAAGCGATATCGTTGAGTTTGAAGAGGGCGTGTCGTATGTCATGAAGGAAGCGGACGTTGAACAAGACCGGGAACAGATCGCCGTTCTTCCCGATGGCCTGAAGCCTTCTTATGAGGAGCTGTTTATCGACACGGCGCGTAAGTACCGGGATGAAGAGCTTGATTATGTACACGCCGCCATAGTCGAGGTCGACTACCGCAGCTATATCAGGGAGATTGATGAATTTTACGGAATCAAGGGGGTGAAAACGATCTCAAACGCGGTGGAACTGCTCGGTTTGACCGCGGAGGAGTATGACTCGATCGAGGACGCGCTGTTTGAAGAGGAACTTAAGCATACGGGCATTTTTGACCGCTATCAGTTATTTGAATTTGGAAAGGCGAAGGGCGGCACGTCGATAGCGGGCCGGAGATATTGCCGCTATCTTATCCCCAGCGCCGATAGCCTTATGGATCATGAGAGGGCATCCATTGAGAATGATTTATCATCGGAGAGCGCCCTGATATTTGAAGAGGATGTGGAAGAGATCAGGAGGCAGTTCACGGAGATGGCGGAACGGGATGTCTCCGAGGCTTTCTCTGCCGCTCCGATCATGGATATTACCGACAGGGTCGTCATTCTTGATGACGAATCCGATGTTGACCGTTTCCTCAAGGAATTTCCTGAAAAAAAACAAGCCGATATAAAGCTCCTGTTAAAATATCTGGACGGCCTTTTCGAGAAGCTTCCCGAAGAGGTAATCAAAAAATTTACCGACTCTGAATATTTTGATCTGTATCTGAGAGTATTGAACGAACTGGGTGTATAGACATGGGTTTACTTGAAAAGGCCCTTAGATATAAGAATAAGATCGTAAGCAACGGCAAAAAGAGCATCATGGACCGGATCGCCTTTGCGCCGAAATCCGAGAGCCTGGATTCCGGAATTCTTGCCCCCGGTTCCGGACCGGACCCGGCATCATTTTTTAATGACGATATAGTGTATCTTAAAAAAGAAGATCTTGTTGAGGTGAAGGCTGATGCGGTAAATAATTTCCTTTTCGATTATATGGCCCTGTTTGAGTTGAGCAGGGATATACTCCGGGCGGAATCCGAGACGGAGCTCTTTGACGTCCTTTTGTTTTCCATCATGGGACAGATCGGCGTCTCGTCGTCTTCCATCATGACACCCGGGAAGTTTTCCGGCGACCGGTGGGTAATCGCCGAATCGCGGGGAGTGACCCTGCCTAGAGACGAGCCGGGCTTCCTGCCGACAGCGGGGATCCTTGGACAGGTGATCAGCAGAAAAGAGATAATTGATATCGAGGAGTTCAAAGACGACGCCCGGTACCTTGATGATTACTATGCCTATATCGCCGTGGACGGTCGAATCCTCGTCCCCGTCATGAACAAAAATGAAGTCATGGCCGTTATCATCCTGGGAAACAAGCTGACCGCTGAAGACTACACCGCGGAGGAAAAGGATTTTCTCGCTGCGATCGCTGAATTCTCCGCATATTCATACCGGACAATACTCCTGAAAGGGGGGGATACCGCCATTCCGGAAAAATCAAAAGAGCCCGGCTTTGATGAAATTCAGGAAAAAATCATGTCATATCCGGACGGCGACTCCGTGCGGGATATGATACGGGATAAATTCAGGAATATGGGGGTTGAAAGCTTCGCGGTGTTCATCAGGGATGAATTCTCCGGTGAATACGCCCTTTTCGCCTGCGAAGCAGAAGACCGGCTGCGGCTTGGCAGCGTGCGGTATAGAATCCCGTCCAACGCGTCCCTTATCACGGAGATCGCCAAGACCCGGACCCGCCTCTCGTATAAAGATCTTGATAAGCCCGGAGTCCTTGCCGGGGCCTTCCCCCGCATTCCTGTTAAGAAGTTTCCGATGCTTTCCATATTTTCTTTTCAGGCGGCGGGCGAACTGATCGGATTTACGATCGTTTTTTCATTGTCGGACTCCTCTCACGATGAGATTCCGGGAAGCCGGATAGCCCGGTTCTGCAATTTCATATTTCCGTACATCCATATCGCGCAGAATATCGAATACCGCCGCGGCAATTATGTTGATTCGATAGAGAGGATACTCAGCCGGATGGATGAGGAGATACGATACGCAAGCGATTTGAAGATTCCGCTGGCTCTCATTGTCATAATAGTCAAGAATTACAAGCGGTTACTCGGCATCTTCGGCAACGAGAAAGCCAGGGAGATGTTCCGGCATGTTGAGAGCTTCATAAAAGCGAGGCTGTCCGGCAGAGATTTCTCGGTGCGGTACGATCGGAACAAGATTCTGATCGTTCTGCCCGGGAGAGACAAGAGGTACGCGGTGCCGCTTGCCAATACGATAATCAATGAAATGGTCCATGGCTACAGCACGCGGCACGTCCAGCTCCTTATAACATTCATGACTGCGGAATTTCCCCTTGACGGAAAGGATTCGTACAGCCTTATAGACGCAGTCTCATAACGTCGAACAGGCTGACGGTCGGCGGCGGGATTCATCAAAATGGCTCGTGACAGTGTTAACAAAATCAGCGGCGTCGACGATCCGTATGCGACGTTTTTTGAGCAACTCGATATCGCGGTATACGCCCTGGACTCGGAGAAGAGGTTCACCTTTATAAGCCCGGTAATCGAGCAGATCATCGGCTATCGGGCCGAGGAGCTTGTGGGCACTCCGCTTCAGGGGTATGTCCGGCCGGAGGATCATGCTGCAATCGACGCCCTTTTCACAACTGAATTCAGGAAGACCGCCCGATGCGCGGTGGGGATCATCGGGAGGGATTCATCGGTGCTCAGATGCGTGATTCTCCATCATCGTTCTATGAAAGAGGGTGCGGAGTCTTCGATAGGAATAATAGGGAGGACGCCCTTTCCGGACGCCGGGGTCGAGGAAAAGTTGAAAATATACGCCATGGTCGTCGAACAGAGCCCGGCAACGGTCGTTATTACCGACAAGCACGGCACAATCGAGTATGTCAATCCGAAATTCAGCGCCCTCACCGGATATCCCCAGCATGAAGCGATGGGTGAAAATCCGCGGATATTAAAGTCCGGCGCGCAGCCTCCCGAGTTTTACAAGCTCATGTGGGAAACCATAAGTTCAGGCAGGGAGTGGAGAGGCGAGTTCCACAATAAGAAAAAGAACGGCGATTCGTATTGGGAATCCGCATCGATATCCCCGATACTCAACCGGCACGGCGATATAACGCACTATGTCGCCATCAAGGAGGATATAAGCGAGCGGAAAAAAACGGAAGAGGCGCTGCGCGTCAGCGAGGAACGTCTTAGAAAAAAGAATTATGAAATGGAGCAGGAGCTTAAATATGCCCAGATTGTGGTCGAACAGATTCTGCCGGTAAAACCGCCGGTTACTGACAATCTCAAGATCGATTTCCGGTATGTTCCTCTCGACGCGATAGGCGGCGATTTTTTTTCATTTAATACTTTACATGAACAGGGTCTTGGCGTCTTCATAGGAGACGTCCCGGGACACGGGGTGTCTGCGGCGCTGTTCCTCAGCCTTATCAGATCGCTGACCGACCGCCTGGATGGAATATCCGGCGGTGATCCCGAGCTTTATATAAAAAAGCTGAACGACGAATTACACCGGAGTACGGTGATGTTATTCCTCAGCGCGCTGTACGGGTATTTCGATTTTTCCCGGGGAGATATCGTGTTTCGTTTCGCCAAAGGAGGACATCCGCCTCCGGTGCTGCGCCGCGCCGTCGGCGGAACCACCCGCCTGCTGCATTCCGGCGGTACGCTGGTCGGATTATCCACGACCGCCGAATTCGAGGAGATCCGCACGCCTATCGCTCCCGGCGATAGGATCTATCTGTATACCGACGGAGTTATCGAGGCCCGCAATTCAAGGAACGTGATGCTTGATCCTGAAGGGCTTAAGGCGATTGTCGCCGGTAGCGGTGCCTTGACCCTGGGCGAGACCCTCGATCATATTATCGATGAAGTCGGCAGGTTCCGGGATTTTGAACCGATGGAAGATGACCTTGTTCTCGTCGGGTTTGAAGCGCTCTGACAAGGAGAGGAGAAGGCTCATGGCCGGACTGCACCTCGATGAAGATCTGTTCATGGTGATCGGCGGTGAAATCGAACGCGCGGGCATTATCGTTTGCGTGTGCGAACTCGATGGAACAGTGCGTTATGCCAATAACAACATGCTTCATCTGTTGAAGAGTGATGGTCGGTCGGATATCCGGTCGGTAACAGGGATATCGGATATCTCGGATATGTTTAACTGCATACTTGAGACCGTTAAAAAAGAAAAAATGATCGTGAACAGGGAATTCCGCTTTCAGGCGCATTCTTCAGAGATGAGGCAATTGATCGGCACTGCCTGCCTGGCTGAGTTCCAGGGCGTAAGCTGTTGCGTGATAATCATGCACGATTGTACGTCGTACGGCCCTGCGCCCGGCGATGACCGGCTTCATGCAATACTGGAAGGACTCGAGGATGGTTATTATGAAACCGATCTCAAGGGCAACATGCTATATGTGAACAGGGCTTTCTGTTTGATCGCCGAGTACAGCCATGATGAGGTAATCGGGAAAAATTACCGGGGTTTTTTCAGTCCGGATGATATAGATAAGATCTATCGGTCGTTCCATGAAGTGTTCATCACCGGAAAACCCGTCAAACTTACCTATTGGATCGCTCTATCTTCAAGGAGCGGCAGGAAGAAGAAGATCGAGGGCTCCATATCCCTGATATCCGATCATGCAGGAAAAATAACCGGCTTCAGGGGGATCATCAGGGATGTCACCGCAAAGGATAAATTCGAGAAGGAGCTTATCCGCGCGCGCAAGCTTGAGGCGATCGGCATCCTGTCCGGCGGAATCGCTCATGATTACAACAACGCGCTGACCGCAATACTGGGGAATATCTCCCTAGCCAAAAACGAAGCGGATCCCGGAAACAGCAATTTAATGGATATCCTGGATGACGCCGAGGCGGCTTCCTTGAAGGCCGTTGAGCTGACGAAGAGACTCAGCATCTTCGCCCGGGGAGGGAAGCCCGAGCGGAAAGTAATTGAATACGCCGATTCCCTCAGGAGCGTTGTCGGTTCGGTGCTGTTCGGATATCCCGGAGCCTACGAGCTGGACATCCAGCCCGGACTGTGGAGGGTTGACGTCGATGAATTTCAGATCGGCCAGGTCATCATCTATATGCTGAATAACGCGGTCGAATCGATGCCGGAGCCGGGTGCGCTTACTGTTTCAGCGGAAAACATCGTGGTGGAGCAGGAGGAGTCGCATCATGAGCTGACCCTGCAGCCGGGCAGGTATGTGAGGATAGCCATTCGCGACGAGGGCGTGGGTATAAATCCCGATGACATCCAAAGTATTTTTGACCCGTACTTCACGACAAAAGAGATGGCAAGCGGGATGGGCCTGGCAACGAGCTATGCGATCATCAAGAGACATCACGGCTCTATTGACGTCAAATCCACGCCCGGGGAAGGGGCGACTTTTTATATCTATCTGCCCGTGGCTGATTCGTAGATTATGAGAACGAGGTAATAATGGCACTGGTTAAAAAATTCAAGGTTGTACCGAATCTGCCTGAGAAAATCAAGTCCCTGATTGCGATAGCCAACAACATCTGGTGGATATGGAATTTTGAGGCGATAGAGCTCTTCAGGCGCCTGGATGTCGACCTGTGGCGGGAGGTCGGTCATAATCCGATCAAGATGCTCGGATCCATTTCGCAGAATCTGCTCGATGAGGCGGCTTCTTCCGAGAGTTTCATCGCTCACATGAAAAAGGTTGAGCAGGAGCTCGAGTGGCATCTGACCAGAAAGACATGGTGCGACGTCAACAAGCAGGGATTTGAGAACGCCGGCATCGCTTATTTTTCCGCCGAGTTCGGTATCCATGAGTGCCTTCCCATGTATTCGGGAGGCCTCGGCGTGCTCGCGGGAGATCATCTGAAGTCTTCAAGCGAGCTGGGACTTCCCCTCATCGGCGTGGGTTTGTTTTACCGGCTGAGCTATTCCCACCAGTACCTGAACCCGGACGGGTGGCAGCAGGAAAATTTCCCCGAAATCGATTTCTACAACATGCCTGCGCGGCTTGTCACGGTTGAAGGGGGCGAGCCGCTGCTCATATCCGTTGAATTTCCGGGCAGAAGCGTGTACGCCCGGATATGGGAACTCGCGGTCGGGAAAATAGCGGTCTACCTCCTCGACACCAATATAGACCGGAACCTTAAAGAAGACCGGGCGATCACCGATGAGCTGTACGGCGGCGACATGGAAATGCGGATAAAGCAGGAGATTCTGCTCGGCATCGGCGGCGTGCGCGCTCTCAGGGCGCTCAATAGAAATATCACCGTATATCATATGAACGAGGGGCATGCGGCTTTTCTGGCCCTGGAGCGGATCAGGCAGACTATTGAAGATCACCGGCTTCCCGTTCAGGAGGCGTATGAATTCGTCGCGGCGACCAATGTATTCACCACGCATACGCCGGTTCCGGCGGGCAACGACCGGTTTCCCCCGGAAATGATCGACACCTATTTCGCGGATTATTATAAGAAGCTGAACCTCACGAGAGAGCAGTTTCTCGGCCTTGGCCGCGAGGACCCGAAAGACAACAAGGAGCAATTCTGCATGACCGTGCTTGCGTTCAAAACTGCCGCCGGATGCAACGGCGTATCGAAGCTTCACGGCAGAGTCTCGAGGGGCATGTGGAAGCGGATATGGCCGTCCCTGCCGGAACATGAGATTCCTATTGATCATATAACCAACGGCGTTCAGACCCTTTACTGGACCTCGGACGAAATGATGCGCCTGTTCAACCGATATCTTGGGCCGCGCTGGATCGACAACCCGACTGACGCGGGTATCTGGCAAAATATAGATCAGATACCGGATTCGGAGCTCTGGCGGTGCCGGGACCGGCTCCGTGAACGGCTCGTTTCATTCGCGCGGACCAAGCTCAAAGAGCAGCTTCTCGGCCGGGGACATGCCTCCAAGGAGGCGGAGATCGCCAATTCAGTGCTTGACCCTGAGGCCCTGACCATAGGGTTCGCCCGGCGGTTCGTGACCTATAAGCGCGGCACCCTTATCCTACGGGACATGGAAAAATTCGCCGCCCTCCTGCATGAGAAGGAGCGCCCGGTCCAGATCATCTTCGCCGGCAAGGCCCATCCCCGGGACACCATGGGCAAGGAGCTCATCAGGCAGATCATCCATCTCTGCAATAACGAACACTTTCGCCGGAAGATAGTCTTCCTCGAGGACTATGACCTCAACGTCGCCCGGTACCTGGTGCAGGGCGTGGACGTGTGGCTCAATACGCCCATACGCCCCAAGGAGGCGTGCGGCACGAGCGGCATGAAGGTCGTGCCTAACGGCGGCATCAATATCAGCGTTCTTGACGGATGGTGGGATGAGGCGTATAACACGAATAACGGCTGGGCGATCGGAAGACGGGAGGAGTACGACGACCTCACGTACCAGGACGAGGTTGAGAGCCTTTTTCTCTACAACATTCTGGAAAAGGAGGTGAAGCCCGCTTTTTACACAAGAGGGGTTGACGGTCTGCCGCGGGAGTGGCTGGCAAGGATGCGCGAGTCGATGAAGTCGATCACGTCGCGGTACAACAGCAACAGGATGGTCAAGGATTATACTGAAAAATTTTACAAGCCCGGGCATAAATATTTTACCGAGCTCAGCGTCGACGATTTCAAGGCGGTGCGCCAGTACGCATCATGGAAATCGGCTACCGCGGAGAGATGGAAAGCGGTGAAGGTCGTCAATGTCGACATCGCGGAGGAAAAGGAGATCAAGGTCGGCTCACGGATATTGGTCAGGGCCGCGGTGGGACTGGGAGAGCTTTCCGCCGATGACGTTCAGGTGGAGCTCTATTTCGGCAACCTTGACCGGAACGGCGAGATCCACGAGGGGGTCGCTCTCCCTATGAGCGCCGGCGGGAAGAATGATTCAGGCTCTTACCTGTTTACGGGCCAGATGCTCTGCCTCCAGTCGGGACAGTTCGGATTCACCGTGCGGGTCATACCGCATCACAAACTAATGGCGAGAAAGTTCGATCCTGATCTTAAGATCACCTGGGCGTAATCAGGGCTATTCGATCTTCAATATCGTCATGAACGCCTCCTGGGGGATCTCGACCGAGCCGATCAGTTTCATCCGCTTTTTGCCTTCTTTCTGTTTTTCCAGAAGCTTTCTTTTCCGGGTGATATCCCCGCCGTAGCACTTGGCGGTCACGTCTTTTCGCAGCGACGATATGTTTTCGCGCGCGATGATGGTTGAGCCTATGGCCGCCTGGAGCGGGATCTTGAACTGCTGCCGGGGTATTATATCCTTGAGCCGGGAGATGATGTCCTTCCCGCGCGCCCGTGCCTTGTCCTGGTGCACGATAAAGGAGAGTGCGTCAACCGGCTCGCCGTTCACCAGGATATCGACCTTCACCATTTTTGACTCGCGGAAATCCTTCAGCTCGTAATCAAAGGACGCGTATCCGCGCGAAATCGACTTGAGCTTGTCGTAAAAGTTGAACACGATTTCCGAGAGGGGCAGGTCGTAGTGAAGCTGCACCCGCTGCCGGTCAATATACTGCATGTCCTTGTGTATCCCCCTGCAGTCGGTGACCAGGGACATAATGTTCCCTATGTATTCGGTCGGCGTTATGATCGTGGCAGCGACATACGGCTCCTCGATACGGTCGATGAGGGACGGATCCGGCATCTTTACCGGGTTGTCGATCGTCATCGTCTCGCCGTTTATGCCGTGCACCCGGTATTCGACGCTCGGCGCGGTGGTCACGAGGGACAAGCCGAATTCCCGCTCAAGCCGCTCCTGCACGATCTCCATGTGGAGGAGGCCCAGGTACCCGCACCGGAATCCGAAGCCCAGGGCGTATGAGTTGTCCGGCTCGAAGATGAGGGCGGCGTCGTTGAGTCTGAGCTTGTACAGGGCGTCTTTCAGGTTCTCGTAATCGTCGCTGTACATCGGATACAACCCTGAAAAGACCATCGGCTTTGCGTCGCGGAATCCCCTGAGCGGCGTTCCTGCCGGTCTGGCGGCGCCGGTGACCGTATCGCCGATTTTGGTATCCACGACCGACTTTATCCCGGCGACGATGAACCCGACGTCGCCCGGCTGAAGCCGGTCCGTCTTTTCCATGTCGAGCCTGAAAATTCCCACCTCGGTGACCTCGTATTTTTTTCCGGTTGAGAAGAACATGATTTCATCGCCCCTCCGCACTGCGCCGTCAAATATCCGCACCTTCATTATCGCTCCCTGGTAATTGTCGAAAAATGAATCGAAGATGAGCGCCCGCAGGGGGGCCTCCGGATCACCGGTTGGCGCGGGTATCAGCTCTATGATCTTTTCCATGAGCTCGTCGATGCCGGTCCCCTCTTTCGCGGACACGGGCACTGCCAGGCCGGCGTCAAGGCCGAGGTTCTTTTCGATGCTCTCCTTGGTTCCGGCAATGTCCGCGGCCGGCAGGTCGATCTTGTTGATCACCGGAAGTATCTCCAAGTTATTGTCGAGCGCCAGGTACAGGTTCGCTATCGTCTGGGCTTCCACCCCCTGGCTGGCGTCGACCACGAGGAGAACGCCGTCGCACGCCGCAAGGGCGCGTGAAACCTCGTAGGTGAAGTCCACATGCCCGGGCGTATCGATGAGGTTCAGGACGTATTCCTGTCCGCTCCGGGGGGTATAGTCCAGGGTGATGGCGTTTGATTTGATGGTGATGCCCCGCTCCCGCTCGATGTCCATGGTGTCAAGGATCTGGTCCCGGTGATTGCGCGGATCAACGAGCCGGCACTTTTCTATGATCCGGTCAGCGAGCGTTGATTTGCCGTGATCGATGTGCGCTATGATGGAGAAGTTTCTGATATGGCTTAAATCCATGGTATGCAGATATTTTCAGGTGTCGGTAATTGGCAAGTATTTTTTAATTTTGCATAATCTCATACAGCACGATCCCGGCTGCAACCGAGGCATTCAGGGATGATATCTTTCCGGCAAGGGGTATGCGGACTAAGAAATCGCACTTTTCAGCGGTAAGGCGGCGCATGCCCGAATCCTCGCTTCCGATGACCACGACGCAGGGTCGCACGTTCCCGAGCTTCCGGAGCTCGGTGCCGCCCCCCTCTGATGTGCCGATGATCCAGAGCCCCGCCGCCTTTGCCTCTTCGAGAAAAGAAGCCACGTTGCCCACCGGTGCGATATCGATGTGGGCGGTTGCTCCGGCGGAGGCCTTGATCACGACGGGGGTTATTCCCGGTGCATGCGACTTCGGGAAAATGACGCCGGAGCAGCCGAGGGCCTCGGCGGTGCGGATGATGGCTCCGACGTTCTGCGGATCGGTTATTTGGTCAAGCAGCACGAGCACTCCTTTGTTCCCGGCTGCTCGCTCCATGAGGCGTTCGGCCGTGCCTCCGGAGCCGCGGATCGATGAAGGAATTTTCAGGGCGACGCCCTGGTGAATTGAAGAAGGGCCCAGGCCGGAGAAAAAATTTTTATCCTTGTATTCCACCGGGATGTTCCGGGCCCTTGTCTCTTCAATAATGGCGCCGATGATCTTTCCATGGGCGTTTCGCGCTACATAGAGCTCCATGCCCGACCCTTCCGCGGCGTTGCGTAGATACTCCAGAACCGGATTGCGGCCGAAGACTAATTCCTTATCTTCCACCGGGTGTCCTCCCTGGTGTCCTCAAGGATGATCCCCTTTTCTAAAAGGATCCTTCGTATCGCGTCCGCGCGGCCGTAATCCTTGCTGTTTCTCGCCGCCAGCCGCTCCGCTATCATCGATTCGACCCAGGCGGCGTCGATGCCGGGTTTTTCAGAGCCCTCTGAGAAGATGAATCCCAGAACCGCATCGATTTTTTTCAAAGCCAGCATGATACTGTCTGCGTCCATCCGCGTCAGTTTTTCATCATTGATCATCGTATTCACCGCATGGATGAACTCGAATACCATGCCCATGCCCCGCGATATATTGAGATCGTCGTCCACAGCTCCGGTAAAGTCCGCGAAGATCGAATCGATGAGGTTCGGAACATGGGGGTTCGGCGCTCCTTCTTTTTTTATCTCCTTCAACCTTATAAGCAGGTTATCGAACCGCTCAAGGGCCTGGTCTGCCTGGCTGATCCCGTCGATGGTGAAATTAAACTGCTTCCGGTAATGCGCCGACACAAGGAGGAACCGGATCGAGCGCGCCGAATATCCCTTGGCGAGCAGGTCGCGCAGGGTATAAAAGTTACCGAGCGACTTGGACATCTTGGAGCCGTTGACCAGCAGGTGCTCCACATGGATCCAGTGCCGCACGAATTGCTCGCCGTACGCCGCTTCGCTTTGCGCTATCTCGTTTTCATGGTGGGGGAAGATGAGGTCGACCCCGCCGGTATGTATGTCGATCGTGGTTTTGAATATTTTCCGGATCATGGCCGAGCATTCGATATGCCAGCCCGGCCTTCCCTTGCCCACGGGCGTGTCCCAGTAAATTTCGTTTTCCTTCGGCGCCTTCCAAAGCACGAAATCCCGTACGTCGTCCTTCGCGTATTCATCCGTGTCGTAGCGCAGCCCGGATTTGATCTCCCGCGAGTTCAGGCGGGATAGCCTGCCGTAGCTTTTGAACCTGTCTACAGGGAAGTAGAGCGATCCCTCCATGGCGTAGGCATAGCCCTTTTTCACTAAAAGGTCGATGATCTCTATCATGGCGCCGATCGATTCGGTCGCCTTCGGCGTGTGTTCAACCGGCTCGATGTTAAGAGCCGTAAGGTCTTCCTGAAATATCGCGGTGTACCGCTCCGTGTATTCCTTGAGCGAGATGCTTTCGGTTACAGCTCCGGCTATTGTTTTATCGTCTACATCGGTGATGTTCATCGCGTGATCGACCCTGAAGCCCCGGAATTTGAGGTAACGCCTCAGAAAGTCGTTGAATACAAAGGTACGGAAGTTCCCGATATGAGCATAGCCGTAAACGGTCGGCCCGCATGAATAGATAGTGACGGGGGGATAATCTCCAATTTTTTCTTTTTTGATGCCTCCCGGAACAAGCTCGTCGGCTGACCCGGTCAGGGTATTGTATATTCTGAGCGCCATTGCGTGTTCTCCGGAATGGTTAAGGGTAGTGATTGAGGGGAAGGATGACTTCCTCGATCTCTTCGTAGTCCTGCTCGACCTCGTCGTGTCCGGTGACCGTGTCGCTCAAAGAGTGTAAAAGCATGTCAGTAGGGATGTTAAGCTTTTTCAAATCTTCTTCATCGCTGGTGAGGTGTACCAGCAGGAGATGGAGCTTTTTTATGTAATCAATCAATTCCCTGAGTTTTTTGTTCTTCCGGTCGATTTTGTCCTTTACCTCGGTAATGATTCTTTTCAGGAGCGCGCTCTGCCGGCGAAGCTTCTTCTGGAGCCGGCCCGCGGCTTCGTAATACTGTTTGTTGACTTTCTGAAAATCGATTCTGGCGAGAATGATTTCTTCGGATTCCGCTTCCTTGTCTATGGATTCGAGAACCTCATTCAGCTCTTTAATGGAAAAAAGGTCCGCGGTGGATGTCTGGATCCACTTTTTGCCGTCAGCATCGGTGTATTCGGTGATGTCAGGTACGCTATGTTTTTTTGCTTTTTTCATAATCCGACCACGACCGTTTCTGATACATTATATCGGCATCATGGATCATATTTTATATGCCTATTCAAGTAAATCATTGACATTATGCAATCATTTTAAATTAATTAACTCAACTCGATTAAGCCATTTTTTTTCTGCGATTGTCGGCTGATATGAATATACCCCGTAACGTTATCCAAGCCCTCGGCGAATGCGCCAGGGTTAAAGAAAAGGAGCCGTTGAAGACCTACACCACGTACCGGACCGGCGGGCCTGCGGATCTGCTTGTCTTCCCCGGCGACAATGAATCATTATCACGGATAGTAAGAATAGCGGCGGATGAGAGCCTGCCCCTTACCGTCATCGGCGGAGGGTCGAACCTTCTCGTAGGCGACAAGGGCCTGGAGGGGATAGTCATCCGCCTGTGCGAGGATTCCCTTCGGAAGGGGGAGATCGTTCTTCTGGAGGATGGCACGATCTATGCGGATTCGATCGCAAGCAAGGAGCGCTTCGTTGAATTTGCGGTGAATCTCGGATATTCCGGAATGGAGTTCATGGCCGGCATCCCCGGCTGCATCGGCGGCGGCATCATCATGAACGCGGGAACCTCAATGGGCGCGTTTGCCGACATTCTTGTGGATGTCGATCTTGTGGATTCTGGAGGGAACCGGACCGCCGCTTTGATTGACCGGAGTATGTCCTCGTACCGGAAAATGGGCATCGGCGACGGAGCGATCATAACCGGCGCCCGGATCAAGCTGTCCCGCGCTGCGGACGCGTCCAGGGTAAGGAGCGACATCGAGGATATCCTCGGCGACCGGAGAAAGAAGCACCCCCTCGATTATCCTTCGGCCGGGTCGGTATTTAAGAATCCGGACGGCTATTCATCCTGGAAGCTCATTGATGAGGCGGGCCTTAAGGGAAGGATGGTCGGCGGAGCGCGCGTATCCGAACTCCATACCAATTTTATCATTAACGCGGACGGTGCAACCTCCCGGGACATTCGGAATCTGATCTGCCTCATCCAGGAGACGGTATTTCAGTATTTCGGCATCCGGCTTGAAACGGAAATAAAGATGGTCGGCGTATTTTGACGGAAATGAAAGTTCACGATCACGCGTCACCATTTATTATATATATTAAAATAGAAGTAGCTCTTGTTTTTCTTCGTTGAAACCAGGTAATCCCAGCCGTTTTGAAGATAGAGCTCAAAGGTGTCGAGAAGCAGGATCCTGACCGTCGGGCCTCCGGCGAAAGCGAACTGAGTTCCGCTGACATCGCGGCCCGACCCTTTAAAGAGCGTCATATCAAAATAGACGCCGACGTAAAAAAAGTCCCTGTATACGGAGATACGATATTCGTTGGATTGGGACAGGCAGTTTGTCGAAAAATACGAGGATGCATTGAGCCCTTTAAAAGCCGGATTGTTCACGGAAGCTTCCTGGTAAAAGGGCGGATCCTTAAAGAGATATTGATAAATCAACATTCCCGAATAGATGCTTCTGTCTTTAAACTCATGATCAAATGCTCCGATCAACCGTATCTTATGGAATGTTCTTTTCAGGAAATAAAAATCATACGCGACCGATATCTCTTTTTTCAGCCGGTTTTTCCGCAGCTCATATACCTGTGTGCTTTTTTTCGCGAAGTCATACATCGCACCGACCTCGACAAAGTTATAAACGTCGGTCCTGTTTTCAATTTCACTCTGGAGCCTTGCGGCTTCTTTGTAATTCTCGATTCCTTTCTGCGGATTATTGCCCAATGATATCTGGGTTGGATCATACTGCTGTTGAAGTATTAATGTCCGCACCAACGGGTTGGTAATGCTGCTCGGGTTATTGTAGAAATAGGCGGTCTCCGCTCCGAAACCGGTATAGAGATTGGCCTTGCTCAATAGGGTGATGCCCGGCGCGAACATGGCATTGAACGTCAGGTAATCGTACTTCCGCAAGTTGAGGTCCGGCCGGGCTGTTTGTGAGTTATACAAATCAAACCTCAGATGCGGCGTGAATATGTCTTTAAATGTCGGGGTAAAGAAATAAGATGAGTTGACGTTGGAATAGGTTAACCGCGGCGGCCTCGTGAACTCCTGGTCTATGCCGTACATCACACCGAGCGAGGCCTCTCCTGCATAAAAATCGCCGTCGGATATCAAGCCAAGATGATAATATTTCAAATAGGGGATAAAACCTTTGTAATAGTGGACTCTCAATCCGTAGTCAAATTTGTTTAACGTAAGTTTTTTTGCAGGCTTTTCAGCCTCGGTATCGCTTTTTTTGTGGTCGGTTTTTTTGTCGCTTTCTTTTAATTTATTTTCTTTCAGCTTCTCCAGCTCGATGTTTTTGGACAAAAATACTATCAGATCGTAGCGGGGGCCGAATTTATCAAAGATGGGGAGCTGTTTTTTTCCTATGATGGGCAAGTTCAGTTCCTGGTCCAGCTGGAACAGTGAAGTATTATATTCCCCGACCGGTTTCAACTGGTATTGGAGGTCCTTAAACCGCGCCGAGTTCCTCAATTTTTCAATATTTTCTTTAACCGTATAGCTGTTGAATATTTTATATTTGAGCCTGAATACGATCTTGAGGTAGATGGTGGTGAAGTCATCAATATTCAAAAAAATTATTTTCCCCAGGGCGCCTTCATCAACATATATCCGGAGCGCCTGCGGCGAGTTCTCTATCACATACGCCTTTACCAGGGTGAAACCGTTGTTGCTGTAGAACGTAACGATTGAATCAATGACCTGCTTGGCGGGCATCTCATTTTTTCCATATCGTTCCAGGTTGAGGAGAGCGATCAGTTCTCCCTCGGAATAAATTTTCAATCCGGATATTTCAAGGATCCGCTGTAGCGGAAAGCTGTCGAAAGGAAAAAAAAGAAGTACAAGCAGAAATAGTTTAAAGAAATGTTTCGGCATTTAGCAGTAGTTGTTCTTTAAGGTCTCCATTAATTTATGGATTTTATTGTCTTTCAATCCGTAGAACATGAAATTCGCCTCTTTTCTTCGGTCTATAATGCTGGCCTTTCGGAGGACGGTTAAATGCTGGGAGATATTGGATATCGTGGATCCGAACTGCTGCTCGATCTCCCCGACATTCTTTTCCCCGTCCATAAGAAAGCAGAGTATCTTCATCCTGATCGGATGGGCTATGGATTTCAATATCTCGGTTACTACTTCAACCTGTTCTTCGTTGAATTTCATAATATGACCTTCAAGGGATTTTGAAATAGACTTGTTGCATAATTATTGAGTTTTGAAAAAATCTTAGTATTTCACTGTATTTTCATATATCAGTTTATGTCAATTTTTTTTTAGATGCGTAAGATAGGGAAGGGAGGGTGTGAATTAAAATTCGGGAAATTTCTCACTTAGACCCCCCATCCCCCTGAGGGGGCGTTTCTACATAATTACATTCGTCTTACACGTGCCCCCTTCGGGGGACAGGGGGGTCTAAAAAAATGTGAGTGCTTCAGTTTTACCCGAAAAATAATTCACATGATTCTCATGCGCTCTTTTTAACGGACGGTGCTATCTCCGTGGAAAAGTGATCGATGATATTGAGCATGATAAGTATCTTTTCTATAGTCAGGGAAAGGAAAAGGACCATGTTCCCGCCGTTTTTCCTGATATGATGCTTGGCGTGAATTAAAAATCCTATAAAAGAAGAATGGACCCTCACCGTATTTCTCAGATCAAAGGTGATTACGTCGTCTCTGGTTATCTCTTTTAATTGGTCCTCGTATTCAGAGACTTTCTCGATGCTGATATTCCTGGGGAACTCCCATAACCTGCAATCATCCATGATTATCGCTCCATCCATGTGCATTTTCTAACATCCATATATTATTTATCGACACAAACCGATAAAATCATCACAAAAATACCGGGTCTGGTAACGGCGGGTTTAAACC
>MIBJ01000057.1:81491-98044 GCA_001829495.1 Spirochaetes bacterium RBG_16_49_21
TTCCGGCAAGCGCGTCCATAGCGTATCGATAGTCAGACCTTGCCCATTGTGCATAAGAATAATTTTTTATTATCGCACTGACGATCTCGAATGATACCTCCGTGGGGCTGAATCTTCCGCCGGTGTAGAAGATTTGCGCTCCTCCGCAGTCCCGTATTTACCTTTTTCCCGCCGGTTTGGAAGTGATAATTAATTTCCGAGGCGCATCCAGCGACCAGAATCAATATGCCGATAATAATTGTTAAATTTAACTTGTTGCGAAAACACCGTCTCGCGCTCGCAGGGAGCCCCTGCGGAGGGCTTTTTAAGGGGCTCCGCCCCTTAACCCTATTGAATATTGATATTAACTTAAATTTTGAAACAAGTTCTTGCATAGCGGTATCCTGCTTGACATTTGATCTGCTATTATTTTCGATCATTTTACGGAAAAATTTTACTTTTTACAAACGGGTACGAGGTCATGATCTGCGGAAGAAAGACATCCATCGCTGTGTCCCAACTCCTTATGGTTCTATTTGCCACGTGTGCGCTGACCACCGGCGAGCGGGAGCGTCAAATACTCGACTATTACACGGAGGCGAATAGGCAAAAATATGCCGACCTTCTTGTTGATCCCCAGCGTTACACAACCGCGGGCACGGATTTTCATAAAAAATATTACGGCCACCTGATAGGCATCGCGGGCGACATCGTTGAAAAGAAGAAGCTGGCCGTTGAAAAAGGGAGCATCGGTTTTTACTTTGACAAGAGATCGGGCGACCGGAACAGGCTTTATCTGGGCCTTGACATAGACACGAAAACGAGCTCTGATCAATCTTTTGAAGTCGCTGCCGCTACTCTGATCGGAAGGGATCTCAAGGAAATAATACAGACGTTCAATTCCTGCCGGAGCGTTTTCAACGAAAAGGAGATCATCGGCATGGTGATCGGGTGGATATGGAGCTCAAGCGGCGGGGTCGAGCATCTGAGTCTGTGGATCGTCAAAGAGGATTTCACCAAGTTCGAAGAAGGGAAGATCACTTTTGACGAGCTTGTCCAGCGGAGCAGCATTACCAACACTACCGGGAGGGTCATCAGGCTCAAACTATATCGGTGAGCTCCTTCAACAGGGATTTTATCTCCATCATCGAGCCGACGCTGATGCGTATATAATCCGATTGGACCGGCCCGGTATAATGACGGACGAGTATCTTTCTTTCCTTGAGGCGCTCGTAAATATCCACGGCTCTGACTGTCCCGTGCCTCACGAGGATGAAATTAGCCCGTGAGGGCGAGATGGAGAATCCGATCTTTGTAAGGCTCTCCTCGAGATATTCCTTATTGTTCAGGAGCATCTGTATATTATAATTGAAGCCGCGCCTGTCTTTTAGCGCTGCGACCGCGCCTGCAGCAGCGACGCTGTCGATATTATATGAGTCCTTGATCTTCATGAGCCCCCGGATGATGCCCTTTCCCGCTATGGCGAAGCCGATCCTCAGTCCGGCGAGGGCGTAGGATTTAGACATTGACTGAGTCACGATCAGGTTCTCAAACTCGCTCACCAGGCCGGCCGACGAGCCGCCGTAAAAATCGATGTATGCCTCGTCCACCACCAGAAGGCCCCTGAAGCGGGACAGGAACGATCGTATATCCTCCGCCGGACAGTACGTCCCGGTAGGATTGTTGGGGTTCGCGATGATGATAAGGTCGTATTTTTTTTTCCGGAATCCGGCCAGATTATATGAGAAGTCCTTGTTTAGATCGATTGTATCGTATCGTATACCGTTCATCTGGGCCAGCGTGTAATAGAGCGCGTACGAGGGATACGGAAATGCCGCGATGCCGTCCTGCTCGATGAATCCCCGGAAGATCAGGGTGAACAGCTCATCCGAGCCGTTTCCCACGAGAATATTTGCAGGATCAAGCCCCTTGGCTTCCGCCAAGGCTTCCCTGACTTTGCTCGCCGAGGGATCCGGATATCGCCGGAGAGTCTCATTCGCAGCAGCCTTGATCGCCTCCAGAACGAACCGGGAGGGAGGGAAGGGGTTTTCATTGGTGTTGAGCTTAATGTATCCTGCAAGCCCGGGTTCTCCCGGCTGTTCGCCCGGGACGTATTCCGCCGCGTTTTTCAGCCGCGCGTTCCAGTATCTCGTGTCGCCGTCTTTTGACATTCATTCCTCGCTTTTTTCCGGCCCCCTTACGGGCACTCCTCCGACAGACCGCCCGGGGAATGCGCGATGCCGATGATTTCATGCATATTCCCGATCTTTTCCGATTCCATATAGATCCCGAATTTTTCTATGAGCATTATGGAAATGCCCGGATCCACCATATTCATGGTGCCCACGGATATTGCGGTTGCGCCTGCCATGATGAATTCAAGCATATCGTCGAAACTCGCGATTCCGCCCAGCCCGATTACCGGAATGCTTACCGCTTCATAGATCTGGTACACAATCCTGACCGCCAGCGGCCGTATCGCCGGGCCGCTTAAGCCCGCGACTGTGTTGCCGAAATATGGCTTTTTTCGCCGGATGTCGATTTTCATGCCGAGGAAGGTATTTACGGCGGATACGGCGTCTGCCCCGATCGCTTCCGCGCGAGCGGCGAACTGCCCGACATCGGTGACGTTCGGAGAAAGCTTTACGATGAGCGCGCACCGGGTTACCGTGCGGGCCTTTTCAACCAGGTTGGTAAACAGGCCTATATCCGTGCCGAAAATAATGCCGCCTTCCTTGACGTTGGGGCAGGAGACGTTCAACTCCACGGCTCCTATCTCCGACAAAGAAGACAGAGTTCTGCACAGCTCCACATTCTCTTCCACCGAATGGCCCGCCACGTTCGGTATCACCGTGGCCCCCGCCTGCTTGAGAAAGGGGAGCTTTTCAGACAGAAAGCGCTCCAGTCCCACATTCTCCAGGCCGATGGAATTGAGCACTCCCGCCGGCGTCTCAATGATCCTGTTGCCCCGGTTTCCGGGCCGTGGCTGTAGCGTCAGGCCCTTGGTGAAGATCGCGCCAAGCTTTGAGAGGTCGATAAAATGTGAAAGCTCTTCGCCGTATCCGGCGGTTCCCGACGCGACCGTTACCGGATTTTTCAACACAAGGTCTTTGATTTTGATTGAGAGGTTCATAATCGTCCCCGTCCGCGGTGCCAAAACCAGATACCTGCATATTCTCCGCGAGTCAAGAAATAAAAGGGAGAATTATGATCAGGCAGACCCTGGATGAAATTAATCTATTGATTTTTTTTGTTGAATGCTTATCATTGTTCACACCCTATTGTTCAAGGCCGATAAGGAGGGAAGGAATGCTCAACTTTACACTTTCGCCGGAGCAAGTCAAAATACAGCAGCAGGCGCGGGATTTTGCGCTCAAGGAACTTCTTCCCCTAGCCGCCTATTATGACGAATTAAACGACCTTCCGGTTGATCTTTTAAAAAAGGCTTTCAATACCGGATTGCTGAACGGCTCCGTACCCAAAAAATACGGCGGCAGGGAATTGGGTCCGATCGAAGGGGTGCTCATTACCGAAGAGCTCTCGGCGGCATGCTTGGGCCTTGCCACCTCGTTGTCCGACAACGCCCTCGGACTGGAGCCTATAATATTATCAGACAAGGAAAATTTAAAGAAGAAATACCTCACGATTCTCACCCAAGAGCCTAAATTTATATGCTTTGCCACGTCAGAGCCCACCATGGGTTCCGATGTAGCGGGGATGCGCTGCCGTGCGGTGAAGAAGGGAAATGATTATATTCTGAACGGAACAAAGTATTGGATCACCAACGCCGGAATCGCCGATTATATGACCGTGTTCGCCACCGTGGATCCCCAATCCCACCACGAGGGGATTTGCGCGTTTGTTGTGGAGCGGAACTGGGAAGGGGTGTCCGTCGGCCGGCATATAGAAAAGCTCGGGCAGCGGGCATCCAACACGGCAGGCATCAATTTTAAAAATGTGCTTGTCCCTGCCGAAAATGTTCTGGCCGGGCCGGGCGAGGGGTTCGTGCTTGCCATGAGAACCTTTACGCGCACGCGACCCTCCATCGGGGCTTTCGCCGTTGGCGCGGCGCGCTCGGCCATGGAGTTTGCGATCGATTATGCGAAAAAAAGGCAGGCGTTCGGCATGAAGCTTCAGAATTTCGAGGCGATTCAATTTAAAATCGCGGAGATGTACCAGAAGGTAGAAACGTCCCGCCTTCTGGTTCTTAAGGCCGCGTGGGAAGCCGCTAACGGTATAGACCCGATTATCAGCGCCTCAATCGCGAAATTTTATGCCACTGAAGCGGCGTTTGAGATAGCAAGCGAAGCCATGCAGATCGCCGGCGGTTACGGATACACGAAGATGTTCCCTTTCGAGAAGCTTCTCAGGGATATACGCCTCCTCATGATATATGAAGGAACCAGCGAGATCCAGCGGATCATCGTTGCCGGTCATGCGCTTGACGGTTACAAGCCGGTGATGCCGCCGCTTGAGGATTTGCCTATTTTATGGAGCGAGGGGAGCACGAAATTGTTTGACGATGAGATGAAGGGCAAGACCGCGTGGCGGTGCCGCATGTGCGGCTATGTCCATTACGGCGACACTCCGCCTGAAGAGTGCCCCTCATGCTTTTTCCCTTCAACCGCGTTTAAGAAAATCTGGCCGGTTTAAAAAATGGCTCCCTGCCCGTCGGCACGGGCCGGAGCAGAAAAAAAAGACAGAAAACCTGTCTTTTTCCAGAGGATAATGACTATTAAGATGGTTTTTTATATTAAATCCAGGAGAATCTTTCGAAATAGCTCTCAAAATCGTCCCTTGAGCCCGACTCAATCAACGTACAATCGTCATTCAGACAAACTTTGTAATTTTCGTTCATGATAATCACTCCTTTTCATGATTTACAATACCTATTAATTATAGGAATATACAATAATTACAAATATTAGTCAAGTCTAACACAAAAATACTGCGGGCTGAACCAATTTTTATCATTTCTGGATGTCGGCTTAGCCGACATGAGAAATTAACTAATAAATAATCTTGACTTTTATTACGGGCCTGCCCGAAATATCTATTCGATTTAAACTCGCTGAAACGGGCAATAGATTGAACCGAGTGTTACTACTTTTTTTAATTCTTCTCATGTCTTCCTGCCAGGGATCCCTCATTCATATAAGCAGGCCGCAGCTCGGTACCCTGGTGAATCTCACCTTCATAGATGATGAGGAACGCGCGCCCGAGACAGCCCGGGCCGTGTTTGATGAGATCGAGAGGATCGAGAATCTTATGAGTCCGGTGCGCACGTCAAGCGACGTGTACCGGGTGAACCGGATGAAGGAGTCGGGCCCGGTTGCGGTAAGCGCAGAGACCTATGATCTTATCAAGAAATCCATCGACGTGTCGGTTGAGACCGGCGGCTGTTTTGATATAAGCTTCGCGTCAATCGCGCAGGTGTGGGACTATAAGAGCAAACATTTCATACCGCCCGGCGGCAAAACCGTGGCGAGCCTGCTTCCGTTGGTTAATTACCGGAATATTATTTTGTATCCTGAAAAGAGAAGCATAGCCTTTGCGCTGCCGGGTGTTAAAATCGGTCTTGGAGGCATAGCCAAAGGATATGCGGCGCAGAGAGGGATTGCGATCCTCCGGAGGAGGGGAATCCGCTCGGCCATTGTCGCGGCTGCCGGCGACCTTCAGGTCATGGGAACCAAGTATGGGAAAAGATGGATCGTCGGCCTGAAGAATCCCAGAAAAAATTCCATCATGCTAACGATAGGGCTTGACGACGGGGATGCCGTGTCCACGAGCGGCGACTATGAGCGCTTCGTCGTGTACCGCGGCAGGCGATATCATCATATCATCGATCCGCGCACCGGGTTCCCGGCCGATACCTTCTCGTCAGTTTCCGTGATATCCAAGAATCCGGTTCTGTCCGATGCTTATTCGACCGCGATTTTCGTCATGGGTTTTGAACGCGCCAAGGAATTTCTAACGCGCCACGCGGAGATAGACGTGATTCTGATTGATCAGAAACTGAACGCGTATATATCTTCACGGCTGAAGGATAGAATTACGTTCCTTGATGCGGCAATAGTTGACTGGCTGAAAGAGCCGAATCCGCCCAATTGAAAAATTCATAAATGCTTGACCTCGTATAAGCTATCGTTATATTTAAATAGAGAGGGCATGTCAATATATGGAAGGTCATTCAGACTCTTTGAAGTTGCCCCCTAAATCCCCCGAGGGGACTTGACCTCACCCCCAGCCCCTCTCCAAATTGGAGAGGGGGGGCTTAAAACTATAAGCTTTATGCACCCCCCTTCTCTTATTGAGGAGAAGGGGGGAAGGGGGGGATGAGGTCGGCCCCCCTCCGGGGGGGTTGGGGGGCATGAGAGAATGAGATGTGCCTCCATGGGGTGAGACGAGGGGGGAGTAAAATATTATTATTATAGAGGAGTGTCGTATGGCTAACATTTTAAAGGATATCGCGGTACTCCTGTTTTCCGCCGGCGAAGAGATAGAAAAAAAGGCCGAGGAATTCAGGGCCGACCGGGAGGAGCGGTACGAGAAATTCGAGGGGAAGCTCAAAGAGAAAAAGGAGAAATTCAATTCAGCCTTTCAGGAAGAAATAGACAAGGCCAAGGATAAGCTCGCAGACTTCACTTCCAAGCTCGGGTTTGCGTCCCGGAAGGAGATGGATGAATTGAACCGGAAGATCGACGAGCTCGGCAAAAAGATAGACAAGCTCGGCAAATGATTGGACAGCCCGGGGAATTTCAATAGGGGAATGAGCGTCAGGCAGCGGTTTTTCCGGGTCGCGAAGATTTTTTTCAAGATATTCATGGACTTCAGCCGCGAGTTCCGGCTTGCCAGGAAGAAAGGATACCGGCATGCCCTTAAAAAGATGAAGCGCTCGCACGAGCGGCATGCCGCCGAGCTGTACCGGGCGGCAGTGAGCATGGGCGGCGTGCTCATAAAGCTGTGCCAGTACTTCAGCTCCCGGCGCGATGTGTTCCCTGAGGAGTATATTAAGGCGCTCTCGCCCCTCCAAGACAGCGTGCCGCCGGTGCCTTTTGACCGGATCGAGGCGGTGATCAAAAGCGAGTACGGCGATTATACAAGGCTATTTGCGCGCATTGACCGGGAACCCCTCGCCTCAGCTTCACTCGGCCAGGTGCACCGGGCGCGGCTTCTTGACGGAAGGGAAGCTGTTTTGAAGATATTAAAGCCCGGCATAGAGAGGATCATTGATACGGATTTCGCCATACTCTACTTTGTGTTCAAGCTCCTGTCCCGCTTCAGGGTTTTTCAGGAGCATGCGGATTTTTTCGACCTGTTGGCCGAGTTCATCCGGGTGACCGGCGATGAGCTGAATTTCAGGCGGGAGGTTTACATCGCCCGGGAATTCAAGAAGCATCTTGCAGGCTTGGACTATGTAACCGTGCCGGATATCTACCAGGAGTTTTGTACCAACCGGATCATCGTCATGGAATACCACGACGGCGACCGGGTAAACAATATCGACGCATGGATAACAAGAAACAACGACCCGGAAATCATAGCCAAAAGAATCGTGGAGATGTATTTGGAGCAGTTTCTGTCAGATCCCTTCATCCATTTTGATCCGCATCCGGGCAATATCCTTATAACCAGCGATAATCATATCGTGCTCGTGGACTACGGCATGGCAGGGGAGATATCCGACCGGATGCGCAAAGGCTTTGCCGATTCTCTTGAAGCCCTAATCAATAAAAATCCCCGGAAGCTGATCGACGCCCTTTTCGCGCTCGGGTTCATCAGAAAGGGCGCCAACCGTTACGCCCTTCTTCCCATAGTCGATTTTTTCATCGACGAAGTTCTGGAGACATTTAAGTTCGACCGCGAATCGTTCTACAGCATAGATTTTACGCCGATACGCGACGATCTGGTGGAGATCATTTATACCCAGCCGTTCACCATACCGATCGACTGGGCGTATATCGGCAAAACCCTGAGCACCATAGCGGGACTCATTTCCATTCTTAATCCCGGGTTCAACCTCTACGGCGAGCTCAAGCCGTACGCACGGCGCCTCCTGTCCGCCAATGCGGCGGAAAAAGCGGCTCGCCTGCTCGATTCGGTCAAGATGAATCTTTCAGCAGCAGCAGCTATGCCCGGCCGCATATCCGATTTCATGGATAATCTCGAGCGGGGATATTTCAAGATGAAGGTCGATTACGGCGAGATCATCGACAAGATCGACGAGGTCAAGGGATTCGTCATCCGTATAATCATTTTTATGATAGGGCTTGTCTGCGGCATAAGCACGTTTATTTTTTATGGGGAGGGGAAGATGAGCCAGTCCCTGATGTTCGCGGTGACGGGCGGCGCTGCGTTTCTGCTTTTTTTGGTTTACAAAAAGAGATTGGCGCGGGACAAAATAAGAAAGTATTTTTGATACTTCATCCCCCCTTACGAAGGGAGGACGGAGGGGGGTCTCCCCCAAGGAGCCATTCGTGAAAAAACGCCTTTTCATCATAGACGGCCACGCTCTCTGCTACCGGGCCTATTACGCTTTTATCCGCAACCCATTGCTCAATTCCAGCGGCCAGAATACCTCCGCCATTTATGGGTTCGCGCGCATGCTCCTCAAGCTCATCGCCGAGCAGAAGCCCGATTATCTGGCCGTGGCCTTTGATCCGCCGACGAAATCCTTTCGCTTCGCGCTTTATTCCGAGTATAAGGCCAACCGGCAGCAGATGCCCGAAGACCTGAGAAGTCAGATCGAGGAGATCAAGAAGATGATCGAGGGCCTGGGAATACCCCGGATCGAAGAGGCGGAATTCGAGGCCGACGACGTGCTCGGGTCCGCGGCCAGGCGGTACGGCGCCGAAGACCTGGAGGTGATGCTCGTCACCGGCGACAAGGACGCATACCAGCTTGCGAGCGACAGCGTCAGAATCTACGCGAACAAGAAGGGGATATCCGAATATGAGATATACGGCCCGGAGGAGGTCGCGGATCTGATCGGCGTGAGACCCGATCAGGTGATCGATTACATGGCCCTTGCCGGGGACTCCTCGGACAATATCCCCGGGGTCAAAGGGATAGGGGAGAAGACCGCTCAGAAGCTGATCGCCCGCTACGGGAGCCTGGATAATCTGTATATGCATATCGACGAACTTTCCGGAAAGCAGAAGGAGATGCTCGTCAACGGACGGGACGCGGCGTATCTCAGCCGGGAGCTTGCAACCGTGCGCACCGATCTGCCGCTTGACCTGGACTTAGCGGGCCTTAAATTTTCGGGGATCAATACCGGCGATGCGGTGTCCTATTTTCAGCAGCTCGAGATGAGCTCAATCGTCAGGGATTTTTTTTCTTCCGCGACTGAAGTCGCGGCTAAAGACGCGGCTAAGGACGTTGCCGGCGGCCCTGATCAGGAATCCGCATACCGGGATAAAGGGAAATCCTACCGAATCATACGCACTGAGGACGAGCTGAATGATCTGATACGCCGGATTAAAAAGGCCGGGGGGGTTTCCCTGGACACGGAGACCACGTCGCTCTCGCCGGTGGAGGCCGAGCTCGTGGGCATGTCCTTCTCGATCAAAGAGGGGGAGGGATGGTATCTGCCCTTTCTGAACAAGGAGATGTTCAGCGGGGGGTATGGTGATCCTTCCCGGTCGCTTGAGCTTTTAAAGCCTCTTCTTCAGGACGGATCGATCAAGAAGATCGGGCAGAACATCAAATACGACCAGATCGTGCTCATGAATCACGGGATCAGCCTCGGCGGCATCGCCTTTGACACTATGGTGGCGTCATACCTGCTCTCGCCGCATGAGCGGCGGCATAATCTCGACGACCTGGCGAAAAAATACCTGAATTACAAAACCATTACTTACAAGGATCTTGTGGGCACTGGAAAGAGGGCGGTGCCGGTTGATGAGGTGCCGCTCGATCGGATCGCCGTGTACGCCGTCGAAGACGCGGACGTTACCTTCCGGCTTTACAACATTTTCAGCAAGAAGCTCGAGGACGAGGAGCTCCTGAGCCTCTTTCGCGACATCGAGATGCCCCTGGTTCCGGTGCTCGCGGACATGGAGCGGGCGGGGGTGAAGATCGATGTCGGGTATTTCAAAAAGCTTGAGAAGCAGAACCGTGAGATGCTCAATCAGGTGGAGGAGAAGGTATACGAGGCCGCAGGCAGAAGATTCAACATAAATTCAACGCGCGAGCTCTCCCAGGTCCTCTTTGAAGAGCTGCGGCTCAAGCCCCAGCGCAAGACCAAGACCGGCCTTTCAACCGACATCAGGGTTCTTGAGAATCTCCAGGGCATCCATCCGATTATCGACCATCTTATAGCGTACCGCACCCTGTCAAAGCTCAAGAATACCTACATCGATTCCCTGCCGAAGCTGGTCTCGAAAAAAACCGGCAGGATACACACCTCCTATAACCAGACCGTGGCAGCC
The DNA here is from genome assembly GCA_001829495.1 of Spirochaetes bacterium RBG_16_49_21. Taxonomy (GTDB): domain Bacteria; phylum Spirochaetota; class UBA4802; order UBA4802; family UBA5550; genus RBG-16-49-21. Next base: position 91,904 of record MIBJ01000057.1, read on the forward strand.
ACCGGCAGGCTGTCGTCGTCCGATCCGAATTTACAGAACATTCCGGTGCGGGACGAATTAGGCAAAAGCATCAGGCGGGGCTTCGTGCCTGAAAAGGGACATCTCCTCATGTCCGCCGATTACTCCCAGATAGAGCTCCGGGTCACGGCGCATCTGTCGGGCGATGCAAACATGATCCGCGCCTTCAAGGACGGGATAGACGTACACAGCATGACCGCGTCCGGGGTGTTCGGGGTTCCCCTGGAGGGGGTAACGCCCGAGATGCGGCGCCATGCCAAGGTCATCAACTTCGCCACCATATACGGCGTCTCGCCCTTCGGCCTTTCCCGGCAGGCCGAGATCGGCATGAAAGAGGCGGCTGAATTCATACGGATCTATTTCGAGACCTATCCCGCAATCAAGGAATATGTGGATAACACGATCGCCTTTGCGCGCGAGCACGGGTATGTGCGGACCCTGCTCGGCCGAAAGAGGGAGATTCTCGATATAAATTCCGAGACCTCATTCCGCCGCGAGGGGGCCGAGCGGATCGCCATCAACACCCCCATCCAGGGAACGTCCGCGGACATGATCAAGATCGCCATGATCAATATCAGCGCCGAATTCGGGAAAAAGAGGCTGAAGACAAAGATGATCATGCAGGTGCATGACGAGCTGGTGTTCGAGGTGCCGGAGGAGGAGAGGGGGGTTGTCGAGAAAATCGTGCATGACAAGATGGAGCACGCCCTTGACCTGGAAGTCCCGCTCAAGGTTGATGTCGCGGTCGGCAGGAACTGGGAGGAGGCTCATTAATCATTCGGAAACGTGGCTCTCGGGACTCCATGTAGAATCGCCGCTATACCTCCGATGACGAGGAGTTTTACTTTTTCAGGAATTCCACAATCCGCTTAACGATGTTTTCCACCGTGAACCCGAAATGCTCTCCCAGCGCCTTGGCCGGAGCAGACAGGCCGAAGGTCTCCATGGTAATGAAGAGGGCGTCGCCGCCTGCGTATTTTTCCCATCCCATGCGTATTCCTGCCTCAACCACGGCTTTGGGAACGCCCGGTGCGAGGATCTCGTCACGATATTTGCCGGGCTGCTCATCAAAGAGCTCCCAGCAGGGGAAGGATACCACCCGCGCCATGATGTTCCGGGCAGACAGCTCTTCAGCGGCTTTTACGGCCAGGTGCACTTCCGACCCGGTGGCCAGGATCACGATATCCGGGATCCTGCCGCACTCCCGAATGATATAAGCCCCGCAGTGGAGATTCTCGGCACCCTGTCCGTCGCGCCGGGAGATGATAGGAAGCTCCTGGCGCGACAGGGCAAGCATGCAGGGGCCGTTTTTTCTTGCCAGTGCGGCAAGCCATGCCTCTTTTGTTTCATCCGCGTCAGCGGGCCTGATCACATTTAGATTTGGGATCGCCCTGCCTGACGCGATATGCTCAACCGGCTGGTGCGTGGGGCCGTCCTCGCCCACGAACAGGGAGTCATGGGTGAAGATATAGATCGTGCGGAGGCCGCCAATGGCGGCGAGCCGGACGGAAGGCCTCAGGTAGTCGAAAAAGGCGAGGAAGGTGGCAGAGTAGGGGATAAATCCGCCGTAGTATGCGATTCCGTTCTGTATTGAGCCCATGGCGTGTTCCCGGACCCCGAAATGCAGGTTTCTGCCGATCCTGTTTTTACCGGTGTCGGCGTATCCTTTCACGAACGATTTGTTGCTCGGAGCCAAGTCAGCGGATCCTCCGACAATGGCAGGTACCTCCTTAAAGAGAGCTTCAAGCACCTTGCCGCTGGCTGAACGCGTGGCAACGGGTTTTGCCGGATCAAAGGAAGGGAGCTTTTTCCTGATCCCGTTGATATCAGGATCTCCGAAATACCCCGCCCATCTGATTTTCATTTCTCCGGTAATGCCCGCCGCAAATTTTTTCTCCCAGTCCGCGTGAGCGGCAGACAACTCCTTTTTTTTCTCCCGGAAGATATCGTACACCCGCTGCGGAACGCAGAAGGATTCGTCGGCCGGGCAGCCGATGTTTTTTTTGGACGCGCACACCTCTTCCGCTCCCAGAGGGGCTCCGTGCGACTCTTCGGATCCTTCGAGGTTTGCGCTCCCTCTGGCGATTTTTGTTTTGGCTATAATGAGGCAGGGCCGATCTTTTATCTTCCGGGCCTCGAGGATCGATTCCTCGATCTCGGCGAAGTCGTGGCCGTCGATTTTCCGGACATGCCAGCCGTATGCCGTAAAGCGGCCGGCCACATCCTCTGAGAACGCGAGGCTCGCAGGGCCCTCAATGGTGATGTCGTTGGAATCGTATAGGTAGATGAGTCCGCTTAAGCCCCAGTGGCCGGCGAGGGACGCCGCTTCGGATGAGATTCCCTCCATGATGTCTCCGTCGCTCACGATTGCGTATATGTAATGATCAATTATCGCCCGCTCCGGGGTATTGAATTCCGCAGCCAGAAGGTCTCGCGCAACCGCCATGCCGATGCCGTTGGCGAAACCCTGGCCCAGCGGTCCGGTCGTGGTTTCAACCCCGCGGGTCACCCGGTGCTCCGGGTGACCGGGAGTCTTGCTGTGAAGCTGCCGGAAGTTTCGCAGATCGTCCAGGGATATATCATAGCCGCTCAAATGCAGAGCGGAGTAGAGGAGGATGGAGCCGTGTCCGGCCGATAATACGAATCGGTCCCTGTTCACCCAGTCGGGGTTATCCGGATCGTGCCGTAATATTTTCGCCCAAAGGACTGAAGCGATGTCGGCACATCCCATGGGCATGCCCGGATGGCCGGAGTTCGCCTTCTGCACCGCGTCCATGGCGAGTGTGCGGAAGGTTGCTGCTATGAGGCAGAGGTCTTGCGTAGTTATGGAGTGTTGCACCGTTATGGACATGAGATTTTCCTTTTGACTTTTGGAGTAACTACCATCCGCGTGAATCGGCGGTTCCATCATTATGCCTGAGTAGTTACCTTTGGACGAATTATATGATCGGCCTGATTTTTTCAATAAAAAATTCAAATAACCGGATTCTCGTGTTCAAAATGTTCCTGATGATGTCTGATTCACCGCTTTCAGCCGTGTCGGTAATGATTTTGAACAGATAAACCTTTATCCCATAGGCACGGCAGGCTTGCACTATCGCCGCCCCCTCCATGTCTATACAATCCGCGTATTGATCCGCGGCTGCGCGGTCTTCCGGCGCAAGCACCGGCCGGTCCTGCGTCGCCAGGGCGGCTTGAGAAAAGCCGTCAAGCACGTCAGGTTTGTGAATAACCGGTTTGACCGAGAACGGCCGCACGCGGTCAAGCTCGACGATCTTATTGATATGCATGATCGTTCCGATGTCCTGCTTGCCGCTTGCCGACCCTGCGGCTCCGAGGTTGAATATCCGCTCCGGATGATATCGGCTGATGAGGTGCGCTGCGGCAATGGCGGCGTTTGATTTACCTATACCGGATATGGCGAGTATGACCTCTTCGTTTCCCAACACGGCGAACGGTTTTTTTTCGATAGCGGAAAGGCGCAGCCCTCTGATGAAGGGGTCGGCTTCAATCCTGGTCGCCATGATTATGCCCAGGGGGCTGTTATTGTTCATAATGTCTTAGATTCAAATGAAGGAAGGAACAGTCAATACTTTATTTTTTGTGCGAGCCCATGGACAATTCAATTGCATTTTTTTCTTGCCTAATTTGGATGGGACACTACATTAGCGAAAGAATATTTTTTGTCAATTGCAGCCAAGAAAAAATAGACTGATCATTCAGGGAGCCGGTAATGAAAAGAAGATATGCTGTTATAACAGCGATTTTAATTATATCCCATTTCTCTTTGTGCGCCAAATCATCCGAAGATGAGGCTTTTCCGCAAAACTCTTCTTCCCGACAGGAGAAGGCCGCGGTCACCTGGCATAATTTTAATGAGGGAATCAGGCAGGCCCGGGAAAAGCGCAGGCCGGTGGTGATGGACTTTTACGCCGACTGGTGCGGGTGGTGTAAAAAAATGGAGGCTGATGTATTTTCCAGTGCGCATGTTGCGAGTAAGCTTAACGATAATTATATCTGCATCCGCGTGTACATGGACAAGGACCCCAATGAGACCATACGCTATAAAAATCATACCCTTTCGAAGCAGGAGTTTACCGCTATGCTGGGGATCCAGGGTCTACCCACGATTGTATTCATGGACCGGGATGCCGATCTGATAACCAAGATTCCCGGTTATATAAGCAAGAAGGTGTTCCTTTCTCTGCTGGGGTATATTGACGAGGAATGTTATATAAAGAAGATCTCTTTCAATGACTATGTGGAGGGCAAGACGCCTTGCGGCAAAAAGAAGTGATACTGAGCTTGATATCAGTGCTTCGGTTCTATTGTTCCGGCCGACCGGATTTTATTCAATGGCTGTAAAGCATCTGCCGTGAGATGATTCTTTCCAGCTTATAAATTTTGTCGCTATACTCAGCGAGCTTCCGGTCTTTCCCGATATTCGCCTTCATTTTCTGGATGAGCTCTTTCACGATCGTAAGGTCTGCCCGCCGGTTTATTATCCCGCTTTCCAGTATCTCGCGCAAAAGGTCGAAATTATATTTTCGTAAATTGATTCGAAAGAAGAATTCAACGCCGTATATCTGCAGTACCTTGTCCAGGGATTGTTTCGATCTGTCGGAAGAATATTTATTATATAAGGGGGAGTCGACTGCCCGCTGTCCGGAATCCGGCGGCCTGTTGTCCGCGGTATCATCCGCTTCGCCGGGGCCTGATTCCTGCCTTATCTTGTCCGCTATAGCGGCAAGCTCTTCAAGCTTGTTGGATTTCCATGAATCTGTGTACTCGTTGAAATTGCGCTCCATGAGGTTTTCGTATTCATTAAGCATGATGGCTTTATTGGCGATCTGCCCGATCAGAGTGTTCTTATAAGTATTCGGCCGGGAATAGATATCCTTAATTATCTGATGCACCAGAAGGCGCTTGGTGTACTGCTTTTCATATTCATCCATGAGGAGCTTCTGGAATATGTTTTTCAATTTGCGAATGGTATGAAGGTCGGCCTCGACGTATCCGTCGACCCGTTTAATATCGTTATCCTGGTCCTCCTTGATGATCTCAAAGCTGAAGATTTTATGGCCGTCTTTCAGGGTTTTGATTATCTGTTCAATATCAAATTTATTAATCCCTATGAGCAGCTCGACCTCTTTCTCAAAGGAGTCCGAATGGGGGATCGACTCATGGTTGCCCCGTGAATTGTATTCGACAATTTTATTGAAAATTTCTTCCAAAGGCTTATGTAACATGGCAGTTTTTTACCTGTAGAGTAGTGTGCCGCAGTTTTGTGATTTATTTCAAGAAATTTTTTCGGCATATACAAAAAAGCTGTCAGCGCCCACCGGATGCAGGGCGTGAATTTAATTATTGATAAAGATGCAATAACGAACTATCTTCATTTTCAGTTTCTTAATGTTGCGATCAACCGTAAAGGTTTTTGCATTAATTCCAACGCGTCTTTTATATCGTTACAGATGATATCGGCGTTCAGCACGGCTTCTTTTGAAGCGCCTTCCTGTTGAATTACCGCTATTCCTAACGCGGCGTTTTTCAGCATCAATGCGTCATTGCGTCCGTTTCCGACGGCGATTACCTTTTCAGCGCCCAGTTTGGAGATGCAGTCTGCCTTTTTATTCGCCTGATTCTCCCCGGTTAATACGACAATAGTGCACTCGATATTCCGCAGCTCATCTTCCGCTTTTCGGAATGTATCGGCCGTGATAACATGAATTTCCATATTCCCTGCTAATGAATCCAATAGTTCTTTAACTCCGGGGATCAGTAATCCGTCAATTGCGAGCGTGCCGTTGTAGTCAAGCACAAGGCGGGTCGCCTGTATCGATTTAAAGCCGGGGATATTTATCGCTATCATTTGAGAAACCTCCTCCTCTTATTTTGCTCTTTGGTAAGGTACAGTGCGATTATGGCGCAAATAATGACCATAACCGCACTAGTTATCGATTTTTCCCTCTTTTTTTTAGGTACTCCTCAAGGCCGTTCTGGTCCCAGAGATCTTTAACCGTATCAAGCTGAGGAACCTCCTCGTCCGCCAGGGGAGCCTCCAGCAAATGCTCCGGCAGAAAGGCGATGTTCGCGATTATTGTCGGAATAACGGCGCTTCCG
>MIBJ01000058.1 GCA_001829495.1 Spirochaetes bacterium RBG_16_49_21
ATAACGAAAAGTCACAATAAGGAGAAAAGAATGATTAAAAAAACTGACGGCGATTCGCCCCTGGCACAATCTCAAGGACAAATTGTTCTCGAGAGATTGATGGGTTCACCAAAAAAATTTGTCCCGGCGATAGCGCTTATAATTTTAGCTTTCCTTGTGGGATGCGGTTCGTTTTTTTCAGTCGGGGCCGGGGTGGTGGGAGTTACTTTTAATTCCATTACCGGCAGTACTGCCGCGTTTTCCCAAGGCATGTATTTCAAGATCCCCATTATCACAGCGGTCATAAAATTTGACGTGAAAACCCAGAGAGAAGACATTCAGGCGGATTCGGCATCCAAGGACCTGCAAAAAGTCAAGGTCTTTGTCGCGATAAATTATCATCTGGATTACCTGAAAGTCAATGAGCTGTATGTAAAAGTGGGAAAGGATTTCAATGATAAAGTCATTCATCCCGCGGTAAATGAAAGCGTCAAAGCTTCCGTTGCTCAATTTCCTGTTGAAGAAATCATCGTCAAACGGGAAGATGTAAAAATGCTCATCGAAAAATCATTGAAAGACAGGCTCGCGATCTATAACATTATTCTTGAATCGGTAAACCTGGTTAATATCGCTTTTGATGACGAATTCAATAAGGTCGTCGAGCAAAAACAAATCGAAGAACAAAAAATAAAAACCGCTGAATACATCAAAAAACAGGCGGAGCAAAAAAAGCAGGCCACAATTCTTGAAGCCGAGGGCGAGGCCCGCAAACAGGAGCTGCTCAGGGCCACCATAAGCAAAGATACCGTGATGATGAAATGGATCGATAAGTGGGACGGCAAGCTGCCCACCTATATGGTGGGCGATAAGACCTTGATGACGATTCCCGGCGGCAAACAATAAACGTGGGCCGGGCCAATGGAGGGGGGATCGTGTACGCGCCCCCTCTCTACGCGCCCTTAAAATTAAAAAATCCCCAAAATGATCATTTGTACCAAATCGGGTACAACCTCCTTTACGGTAACTATAATACATTAATTACGCCATCAAGGATGATAATTTCGTAAATCTGTAATCACTCTATCCCCGCAATCCGCAGTGAAGCGACCCTTACTGCAAAGCCGGGATCAGAAATGTATCGGCGCGCCTTTTACACCTGTCCCTGAGGATATAGTGTCCCACGGACTGGTTTGCCAGTTGTCCTTGCGCCCATCCGGCATCATGAAAGGCGGAACCGCCAGATGCATTAGTCTCGCGAGGGAATTCACATACGGCTCGTACATGGCCCGAAGATCGGCGAGCCGCCTACCGGCATCGGGGCCTCCGTGCATATTCAGGCCAGCCTGCGCGAGGAGGGAGCGCAGCTTTTTAAACGCGGCGTCCGGAAGGCGGTCCTGTTCCGGCGTGCGGGGCGGAGCGTCGAATATGATCGCGAGGTCCACCGCCGCGTGACGCGAGACCGCGAACGTACGCTTGGCCTGGTGCAGGCACGCGCCCTTTGTTCCGGCGATCGAGAGCGCGCAGGTATCAAGGATCGCGGTAAGCGCCGCAAGCCAGGACTGGTTGTCATGCTGGGATCGGAAGTACGCCAGTACCGGGTACGAAAGGTGGCTTTCGAGGAGCTCGGCCGACCAGAGCTCCCATTCATGAAGAAGCTGCCGCAGCGCCTCCATGCCGTATCCGCCCGCGTGCCGTCGCAGCATCTCCGCGGCGGTGGGGGGCGAGCCCGCGCGCGCGTCCAGCAGTGAGATACTCACCTCGCGGTGCGAAAAGGACTGGTTAAGCGAGGGAAGATACCCGATAATGAGCGCCAGAAACGCAAATCCCATCCCCACCTCAAAGACCGCCAGAATCCTCGCTGCAGTGGAAGAAGGGGTCACGTCCCCCATTCCCAGGGTAAAGAAAGTGGTGCCGCTGAAATAGAGGGTGCGGACAAATTCCGGCGCGCCGAGCGGATCATGCAAGAGGGAAACGGCCCGAAACAAAAACGCGTATCCGGTGACGAGCCCCGCGGCCCAGATGCCGATGAGCGCCAGCAGGGAAAGGGGTCCGAAATAAGAGAGGAAGGCCTCCTGACGCCTGGCGGGAAGAGTTTTCGACACAACCCATGAATAGGAGAGCCATGTGTACCGATAGAAAAGGCGCGCAAGCCGTAATCGGCGCGTCACGCGCCGGGGGAACACGACCGTCTCAAATGCGTCCCATAACATTATGATGATAAGAACCAACCCGATTATGGCCCACACCACGCCCATGACTCATACCTGATTGAAGGTTATACAAAATTTCACCCGGAGTCAATTAATATATTATTGCTTCTGTCGGAAGTCCTCGGTCGTTTGAGTGGTAGGTAACCGGTTGGAGAGCAGGTCGGCGCAAACCCATATTTCCGCCTTGACAAAGGGCCTAGTCCGGACGATCCGTAAACCACTTCGTTCAATCATGGCTGCCGCTAACAAACATCATGACATTGACTGCTATGCACTATTAGGCGTTACGCGGGGATCTTCAATTCAGGAGATTAAATCCTCTTTTAGGAAGCTGTCCATGAAGACCCATCCTGACAGGGGCGGCAGCAATGAGGAACAGGCGCGGATCAATTACGCCTATGAAATTCTTTCCGACCCGACACGGCGGAGGCGCTACGACGAGGAGCGGACAACCGGGAGGGCGCCTGCTCCTGAAAAACCGCAACACCGGTCAAGGCACGCGGAAGATTGGGAAAAAAGCTTTCGTAAAAACAAGGTTAAAAAAAACATTAAAGACCGGGTCAGGGAAGAGGTAAAAAGAAGGTCTGAAGAAATCAGGTCCGGTTATGGTTCACGGGTTGACGCCCTATTCGCGGACGCCTGTAGGGCCTTCAAAAAAACACGGGGCAAATGCATTATTTCCGCATCCGCCGCGCTTATATTCTTGGCTGCCGGTTTTGTTTATCCGGCGCTGTGGGCCGGTGTTTTATTATCAGGATATGCCGCGGTCCGAAATTCCAGATATGACAACGGGGATGATGCCGTCTTTGTACTGCATCCGGAATGGAAATATTTTTTAAAAAAACAGGCCAAAAAGCAGGTAAAGCTTGAAGCTGACGCGCAGCGTTTCCATCTGGACAATATATCAGACTACGTGATTCATCTCATCTCGGCCGCGAGAAAACCGTCCGGGGCAAAGGATAGCGAAGGAATTATCCTGCGACGGTTACTGATACATTTTTTCCTGCTGGGCTATGCGCCGGTCAACCATGATGAAGATGCCCGCATGGTAACGTTGCGCGGCGGTGATGATACAATCGCGCTACGGTACCGGCACCGCCCCGGCGGCCCGGTCAATGCGGCATTTATAAGAAAATTATATGAATATATGAGCGCGAACAATATACGAGAAGGTTTTCTCTTTGCCGCGCCCGGTCTTTCAGGGAATGCGGCGGCATTCGCCGGTAACCATGCCATTGCCCATTATACAATCAGGGAAATGAATGCCTGGATCGGCCGGACGACGTTAAGTCATTATCCCGGCCCCCGGGGAGACATTATAGGGCACATCGATTCTCTCATGAAATTCATACGGCAGATTTGACAACGTGGTTGCAGGAGTATTCGAAGACGATTTCCGCGAAAGAGCATTATCCCAAAATCCCCGTGGCTTTCCCGGCCTTGTAAAGAACATCCATGGCATAATCGATGTCCCGCGCGTCGTGGGCCGCGGTGACCGTGGTGCGCAGGCGGGATGACCCCTCAGGAACCGCGCCGGCATTGGAAACGATCGGAAGAACGAAGACGTCATGCCTCTGTACCTCCCGCGTCAGCATCAGGGATCTTTCAATGCTCCCGCATATAATGGGGACGATGGCGGTCTCGGTATTGAGGGTATTGAAGCCCCGCTGCTTCAGCCCGGAGATGAACCGTGTTGAATTTTCATGGAGCTTTTCCACCCGCCACGGCTCCTCAATGATCAATTTAAACGCTTCACCCGCCGCCGCTGCCTGCGAGGGCGGCAGCGCTGCTGAATAAATATAGCCCCTGCAGAAATGCCGGAGAAAAAAAACAAGATCCTTCCGGCCGGCAATGTATCCGCCGGTAGCGGGAATGGTTTTGCTGAGGGTGCCCATCTTGATGTCGATCGCGCCGTCCATGCCGAAATGCTCTTCGATGCCCCTCCCTGTTTTGCCCAGCACGCCCACGGAGTGCGCCTCGTCGATCATGAGCCAGGCATTATATGCCCGGCATAATTCCGCGAGCCGGGGCAGATCCACGATGTCTCCTTCCATGCTGAATACGGCATCGGCAATTACCAGTTTTGTTGATCCGGCGGGGGCCTCGGCAAGGCGCTTTTCAAGGTGGTCCATGTCATTGTGGTCGAACCGTACCAACGCCGCCTTCGACAGCCTGCAGCCGTCCACGATGCTTGCGTGGTTGAGGGTATCGGAAAACACATAATCTCCCGCTCCGGTCAATGCCCCTATGACCGTGGAATTGGTAACATAGCCTGACGTAAAGGTAATGGCCGCCTCCGTGTTCTTGAATTCCGCTATGGTTTCCTCGAGCTCTTTATGAAGATACAGGGTGCCGGCCAGCAGCCTCGCGCCGTGAGTGCCGGTGCCGTACCGGTCGATGGCGGCCTTGGCCGCCTGGTTTATTCGGGGATGACCCAGGAGCCCCAGGTAGCTGTACGAAGCGAACATACCCATTTCCCTGCCGTTGATGATCACTTTAGAGCCGCCCTTCAATTCGGTAAGGGGCTGGTCGTAAAAATAGAGGTTGTTGTTCAAAAAGTATTCGATATAGGCACTCAGGGCGTTCAATTTATCGGATATGCCGTCTTTTGAATTTTTATTAATCATGTCAATTCCCCATAAAAGAATTTCTCGCCCGGCAGCCGCGCACGATGTGCGGCCCTGCCGCCATCCTCGCACGGTCAGTCGCTTTTATTAATCCACACCCGCTTATGCTTTTCCACCTGCGTCTTTATTTCAGATTGAAGCGCGGCGTCGTTCTCAAATTCATTCCGGTTGATCCCGATAACGTCGATCACCGTTCCTCCCCGCTTCTGAACGATCGCCTTCCATTCATCTATCGCGTCTTTTGCAAGTCCGCCCTGGTTGGTATAAAATAAAACCACCTTCTTCCCCGACAGATCGTTATTATTGATGAAGGTATAGATAAACGCGGTTGGATGCCAGAACCATATGGGCGAGCCAAGAAAAACAAGCCTGTACCGCGCGAGATCTGCGCTCCGCGGGTTGATGTCGACCTTATCGTTCCTTTCCGTATATGAAAGATAGGTATCTCCTGCGCCCGGCGGCGTTTCAAGACGGATATAGTCCGAACCCATCGCCTCTGATATACGGAGGCCGAGCGCGGCCGTATTCCCGGACCTGGAATGGACCACGACCACGGCGGTCGCGCCCGGCCTGGTGATCGACATATCCCCGGTAGTGAGCCTTTGGGCCGGCGCTGCGCATGAGGTGAAAAGCCAGCAAGCCATGAGGATATGTGCCGTCATATTTATTGATACCGATGATATAATTCTCACGATTCCACACCTCAGGGTAATTTAGGGGATTATAGTATTGATGTATTCTGCATATGCAGAATACATTGTCAAGGAAGATACATCCAACAGCCGGACGGATGCTGAAGGGACGTTTGTATAAACCTGGTCTTCCCAGCCGCCGAACATGACGTACGAAATGGCGCTGCGACGAAAAGCGCCCGCTGGGTGAGGCCGCCGTTTTTTGCATCAAACAATTTTTGGGTTGAAAAATACTCTCTGGGCGCCCCTGAATTCCCCTTCAGGGGCCGCACCCTGAAGCAGCTCCTGATGGAGAGTTGATAATCGCATAAGGGATATTGCACTCGATAATAATATCCCTTATAAAGTCAAACATAGGAGATTATGATATGAAACATTATTGCCGCGTTATCGTGCTTTCAATCATTATTATTTTTTCGGTATGGACGGCGTACGGTCAGGAGCCGCCAAAGTTCGCCGAGCTCGGGGATTTCAAGCTGGAAAGCGGCTCTGTTATAAAAGGCTGCAAGGTCGCCTACCGTGTTTTCGGCACCCTTAACGCTGACCGGTCGAATGTGGTCCTGGTTCCGACCTGGTTTGCCGGAACTTCCCGGGAATTGATTGATCTCGGAATCGTAGCTCCTTCCGGGATAATCGATACGACGAAGTATTATGCCGTAACCGTTGACGCAATAGGAAACGGCGTATCTTCGTCGCCTTCAAACAGCGCATCTCAGCCTGGCGCCTCATTCCCGTTTTTTACGAACCGCGACATTGTGAACGCCCAGTACCGGCTCCTGACCGGGATTTTACGCATTAAACATATTTTTGCCGTTGCCGGGCTTTCCATGGGAGGCATGCAGGTGTTTCAGTGGCTTGTGGCATATCCGAATTTTATGGATAAAGCGGTTTCCATAGCCGGCTCTCCCTGGTTGACCTCCTATGACCTTCTCGTGTGGAGCGCGGAGATACAGGTGATCAATGCTTCCCGGAAGTGTAAGGCCGGAAATGATGAAGCAATGAAGGCCGTTACTCCGATACATCTTATAAATGTCTGGTCGCCCCGGTATCGCGCAACAAACACCGCGGTAAAGGATTTTCAGGAATTTCTTGGCGGCATGGAAAAATCCTTATCAAAATATAACGCGACAGACTGGGTATGGCAGCTGAAGGCCATAATGGCGCAGGACATTAAAAAGGATTTTGGAGGATCCGCTCAAAAGGCGGCCACTGCCGTGAAGGCAAAGACATTGGTGATAACCTCAGGACAGGATTATGCCGTTTATTCCGGCCCGGCAAAGGAATTCGCTTCGCTTATAAAGGCCGATAGCGCCGAATTGGCCGGCGATTGCGGCCACCTTTCCTTTATCTGCGAGGCTGATAAAGTGAAGAAGCTGGTGAATGCCTTTTTTGCTAAATGAGAGTGAAGATGTAATCGTTCAAGTCAAGACGAGAGAGAGAAATGACCGCCGCAAAGAATACGATTTCATAAAAGCAGCTGAATGGCGTTTAGTGTATCGAGAAAAACTCTTTCATTTTCTCAAGCTGGTCCGACTTCACCTGCAACGTAGTGGGATCGCCGCCCGCTGAAAAACGGTACATGACGTTTGAGGCATTAAGTATCGCCATCTCGATTTCTGGAGTGAGCGTCACGGAGCAACCCCGCGGGGAAACCGATTTCTGTTTAGTACATATTTAAAAGATATTCCTTTGAATAATTGTATTTATTCCAGCAATTATTTCGTCAATTCTATTTGCGGAAAGGGTTCCGATTTTATGGATTAAATCGGACTTATTAACCGTTAAAATTTGAGATGAATTTACTACGCTTTTTTTAGGCAAATTCCCTTCACCCTTTCTTAACATCACGTTGCCTGGGGTCGTTGCTCTTTTTAAATTTGAAGTTAAAGCAATTACAATGGCTGTGTTGATATTGCTTATATTAAACGCGTCATTTTGAATAACCACGTGGGGATGTTTATATCCCGGTTCCGACCCTTGTGGCTCATCCAACTCAAGCCAAAAAATATCACCCTGACGAATTACCATTTTTCTTTAACAGTTTTTTTATATAATTTTTTAAAGCTTGATACAGTTTTATTTTCTTCATCAAGATTAATATCGACCAGGCTTTTATTGATCTTCTTTATAAGATCAATGCTTTCATCTTTTCTTATTAAATATTCAACAGCTTGTGAAAAAATTTGGCTTTTTGAAAAATGGTACTTATTTGCCATTTCTTTCACACGATGAAATAAATTTTTGTCAATTGAAATCGCTGTTTTAATAACGGGCATAAACCAACTCCTTTATGGTAATACCATTAGTATAACTATTACATGAGAATATGTCAAGAATTATTAGACTTGTTGTGAAACTCCCGTTTCGCGCTTGGGGAAGCCCCCTGCTGGGGGCTTTCTAAGGCCGGCTTTATTAAAACGTCCTGTTTTATGCCGGGCCGAAGCCTTTTTGCGCATCCGGTGCGGCTTCGGCATTCGAACATCGTGTTCAGCACATGCGAACCTCCTGTTCGCTCGGGCTCCGCCCCTTAACCCCGTTAAAAAATTAGCTATGCAACAAGTCTATTTTATTCGACCAATAGCCGGGGCATACAAAAAAATATTTCCTTGAAAAATATCTCCGGCCGTCTATGAATTGTTTTTACGCTCATAAATTGAAATTACATGAGGCAAAAGATGCTTTCGACCATGGATCTGCGAAAATCCTTTCTGGACTTTTTCCGGGAGCGGGGACACCGGATCGTTCCTTCGAGTCCGCTCATACCGAAAGACGACCCCACCCTGCTTTTCACCACCGCCGGCATGGTCCAGTTCAAGCCGATGTTCGCCGGCACGGTCGGGCTGGAGTACTCCAGGGCGGCGTCCGTGCAGAAGTGCCTGCGCACGAGCGACCTGGAGAACGTGGGCAAGACCAAAAGGCACCTGACCTTTTTTGAAATGCTGGGAAACTTTTCCTTCGGCGATTATTTCAAAAAAGAGGCGATCGAATTCGCCTGGGACTACTCCACCACGGTGATAAAATTCCCCAAGGAGCGGATATGGGTCTCCATATATCAGGATGACGACGAAGCCCATGACATCTGGAAAAACGGTATCGGCCTGCTGGAGAAAAAGATCGTACGCCTGGGAAAAGCCGATAATTTCTGGGGCCCTGCCGGAGACACGGGCGCGTGCGGGCCCTGTTCGGAGCTCTACATCGACCGCGGCGAGGCATACGGCTGCGGCAGGCCGGACTGCAAGCCGGGGTGCGCGTGCGAGCGCTTTCTCGAATACTGGAACCTGGTCTTCAACCAGTTCAACCAGGACGCAAGCGGCGCGCTTCTACCCCTGCCCAAGCCGGGCATAGACACCGGCATGGGGCTCGAACGGCTGGCCGCGCTCGCGCAGGGCGTGGATTCCGTATTCGAAACCGATGAATTCATCCGTATAATACGATACCTATGCGATACAGCAAAGGTCAAATACGAGGGTGACAACAAAGCAGCGGTGAATATCATAGCCGAGCACGCCCGGGCCATCATCTTCGCCCTGTCTGACGGCGCATATCCCTCAAATGAGGGCCGCGGGTACGTGCTGCGGCGCATACTGAGGCGCGCCATGCGCTTCAGCCGCCAGCTCGGCATCACCGAGCCCTTCATTCATACGGTGGTTGACGAAATCGTATCCATCATGGGGGACTTTTATCCTGAGATAAAGGAATCTTCCGAAAACGTGAAAACAGTCATCGAGTCTGAGGAGCGAAGATTCCTGGACACCCTTGAAAACGGCATGGACCGGCTCGAGGAGATCATGAAGGGACTGGCTTCCAAAAAGAAAAAAACGATATCCGGCGCCGATGCCTTTGTTTTATACGATACCTTCGGGTTCCCGCTGGAGATGACGGCCGAGATGGCCATGGAGCGCGGTCTCAAGGTTGACGTTAACGGTTATGAGCGGGAAATGGAAAAGCAGCGGGAGCGGGGCAAGCAGAGCTGGAAGGCCGCGTCCGGCAGCCTGGAGGAGGCATTGGAGGAGATCGGAAAAAAATCCATCGAAACCATATTCAGGGGTTATGAGGAAGAAGCCTGCGATTCAGCGGTCGAGCTTTTGCATAACGGCTCGTCGGCGGTCGAAAAACTGTCGCAGGGCGAAAAGGGTCTTTTAGTCTTAAATAAAACTCCGTTTTATGGCGAATCCGGCGGCCAGGTGGGAGATACGGGCACCATAACCGGCCCGGGCGGTTCGTCATTCATGGTCGAGGACACGAAAAAAGCGGGTAACACGATAATTCACCTGGGCGGGGTTGTGAAGGGGGAATTCAAGAAAGGCGACCCGGTCAGAGCGGCAATTGACGTGGTAAACAGGAATCTTATCAGGGCCAACCACACGGTCACCCATCTGCTCCACGCCACGCTCAGGAAGGTGCTGGGGAGCCATGTAAAGCAGGCGGGATCGCTGGTGGCGCCCGACAGGCTGCGCTTCGACTTTTCCCACTTCAAGGCATTATCCGGCGAGGAGATAGCGGCAGTCGAGTCCATAGTAAACGAAAAAGTATGGGAAAATATTCCGGTAAAAACCGACGTCATGTCGTATCAAGATGCGCTTAAAACCGGGGCCATGGCGGTGTTTGACGAAAAATACGGGGACACGGTCCGGGTCGTTTCGGTCGTTGGTTTCAGCAAGGAGCTCTGCGGCGGCACGCACACGGCAAGCACCGGGCAGATCGGCCTGTTTAAGATTCTGCGCGAGGCGTCGCCGGGAGCAGGCATGCGCCGGATCGAGGCGGTCACGCTCAAGGGGGTTCTTGACCGCTACAACGCCTACGATGAGATCATCTCTGAGCTTGAGAAGATGACGAACGCAGCCGAATCCGCCATGGTGAAGCGGATCGACGACATACTGAAGCGCAATCGCACGCTGGAAAAGGAGATCGAGAAGCTCAAAAAAAGCACGCTCTCTTCCGGTCTCGATTCCGTCATGTCGGGAGCAACCGAGATAAAAGGAATAAAAGTCGTTTCACATATTTTCGGCGGATTGAGCGCGGAGGAGCTGCGCGGGCTCTCCGACTCCATCCGGTCAAAGGAACTGAGCGCCGCAGTGCTGTTCGGCTCCGACAACGGCGATACCGCCCTGCTCCTTTTTGCGGCGACGAAGAACGCGGTGGCCGGGGGAGTGGACTGCGGCAGGATCATCAGCGAGGCTGCCAAGCATATCGGCGGCGGAGGCGGAGGCCGCAAGGATATGGCGCAGGCCGGAGGAAAATCGCCGGCGGGATTGGCGAAGGCCATTGAGCGGGCGGTAGCGATGACAAAAGAGATGATTGAAAAATAGAACGATTTCGCCTTCTTATTTTCAGAGACATAATGCATTAAAACTATTGACACGGGACGTTCTCAAAACTATCCTTACGCATCGCTGGAGCTTGCGAATGAATAATTATGACCGCTACGCGACATATCTGGTCAGATCCGTGGGCCATATATTCAGGTATTTCCTCGACGACACGACGGTTGAGGAGGTATTTGAAACACAGGCCAGGGACGCGGACCCCCGGGTGGCGGTCGAGATAAGCGGAACCCTTGCCGGAGAGATCCTCATCAATCTGCCGAAGAAAACCCTTGACCGGATCACCATGAAATTCATCAATTCCGAGGACGTAAAAATCATCCGGAAGTGCCACGGCGACGTGGCCGGAGAGCTCGCCAACCTTATTACCGGAACCTTCGCGAACCAGATGCAGTATGCACGGCATGACCTGCGGCTCAATGCCCCGGAATTCAATGACGATCCCATCGCCATGAAAACCCTGTATGAAAACATAAACCTCTCGTTCAATTCCAAGTACGGCGGATTCGACATCGATTTCTATTATAAGGAAAAGGGTTAAAAATCGTAACTATTCAGCTATTTTATAATTTCTCGCAAAGCCGCTAAGACGCAAGGAAAGAAGGAAGACTGAACTATAATTTATATCTTTGCGACTTTGCGTCTTTGCGAGAGCCTCTTTATAAGGCTATCTCATCATGTTGTGCGA
This sequence comes from Spirochaetes bacterium RBG_16_49_21, assembly GCA_001829495.1. Classification (GTDB taxonomy): domain Bacteria; phylum Spirochaetota; class UBA4802; order UBA4802; family UBA5550; genus RBG-16-49-21. The sequence goes on from MIBJ01000058.1 coordinate 11,521, forward strand.
TATTCCTATGGCTACCATTGATATCATACTCATTCTTATATATTTCATCCTGAGCATCGCGATAGCGCTGGCGCTCACCAGGCGCGCGAGCGGCAGCAGGGAAGATTTTTTCCTGTCCGGAAGAAGGCTTCCCTGGTGGCTGGCAGGCACCGCAATGGTGGCCACCACCTTTGCCGCCGATACCCCGCTCGCGGTAACGGAGATGGTGGTTAAAAACGGAATCGCGGGAAACTGGCTCTGGTGGAACATGGTCGCCGGCAGCGTGCTCACGGTCTTCTTTTTCGCCAAGCTGTGGCGCAGGGCGGATGTGCTTACCGACGTCGAGTTTATCGAGCTCCGCTATTCCGGAAAGCCGGCCGCCTTTCTGCGCGCCTTCAAGGCCGTGTACCTGGGCGTGTTCATGAACGTCATCATCATGGGATGGGTGAACCTGGCGATGGCTTCAATCCTTAAAATCATATTCGGCATTGACGACAATAGCGTCCTCTGGTATATCATCGGATCAATGTTGATAGTAGGCATCTATTCCGCGGTCTCGGGCTTATGGGGCATTGCCTTCACCGATATGTTCCAGTTCATCATTGCCATGGCGGGCTGTATAGTGCTCGCCGTGGTGATCGCGGGCCTTCCTGAAATCGGCGGCATATCGGGCCTCATGGCATCGCTCCCTGGTCATGTGTTTAACTTTTTCCCCTCTGTCTCATTTACGCCGGCGATGGCCGGAGCGGGAGTGATGGCTCTGCCGGCATCCGCCTTTATCGCGCATATCGCCGTTCAGTGGTGGTCGTCCTGGTATCCGGGCAACGAGCCGGGAGGCGGCGGATACGTGGCCCAGCGGATGATGTCTTCAAGGGACGAGCGGCATTCCCTGCTTGCCACGCTCTGGTTCGCCGTCGCCCACTATGCGCTCCGGCCGTGGCCCTGGATAATCGTCGCGTTAGCGTCTCTTGTTCTCTACCCGAATATCCGGTACGCGCGCGAGGGATACATTCTGGCGATGCGGGACCACCTTCCGCCGGGGCTGCTCGGCTTTCTGGTTGCCTCCTTCCTTGCCGCGTACATGTCCACCATAGCAACCCATCTGAACTGGGGAAGCTCCTATCTCATCAATGATCTGTACCGGCGCTTCATTAAAAGAGACGCCGGCGAAAAGCACTATGTCCTTGCCTCCCGCGCGGCCACCCTCGTCCTGGTTGTCCTCTCAAGCATCCTCATGAAGGTCATGACGAGCATAACCGGAGCATGGGAGTTTATCATCGAGTGCGGAGCCGGGCTCGGACTGGTTCTGATCCTGCGCTGGTACTGGTGGCGGATCAACGCCTGGTCGGAGATCGCCGCCATGATCGCGCCGATCCTCGCGTACGGCATACCGGCGGCGGCAGCCTATATCAGAAACCCCGGGGCCGGATATTCCCCCTTCATGCCCTTTCCCGAGAGCCTTTTTTTCATAGCCGGGGTCACCACCATAGCATGGCTGGCCGTCACCTATATCACCAAGCCGGTGGCCAGGGAAAAACTGATCGATTTTTACAACCGGGTGAGGCCGGGAGGCCCCGGATGGAGGAAGATCGGGAAAGAATCCAAAGAAGGCGAAGCCGGTGCGGAGCCGCTCTCCCGGCTCTTGATAAACTGGCTCCTGGGTATTATGCTTGTGTATGCATCTCTCTTTTCCATCGGGAAGCTCATCTTCCAATACTATCTTCAAGGCTGTGCCCTGGCGGCCGCGGCTATTCTGCTTTTTATTGTTTTGGCTATACGGCTGAGAAATGGGAAGGGCTGATCATGTCAAAATCCAGGGAAGACCTGAAGGCCATATACACAGCAGCCATTTCCGCGGTTAATCCGGCTGCGGCAGTCGAATCCCATGTTAAACGGCGGGGCGATATGCTTCTGCTATATAACCGGGGGCGGCTCTTCAAGGAATTCAACCTGAAAGAATTCGACCGGATCATCGTGGTGGGGGCGGGCAAGGCAACAGCCCCTATGGCAAAGGCGGTTGAGGGAATTCTCGGAGACCGGATCGCCGGAGGATGCATATGCGTCAAGCAAGGGTATGCCGATGCCGTGTCAAAAATCCGGATCATCGAGGCATCGCATCCGGTTCCGGACGGCCGGGGAATGGCCGGAGCAGAACAGATCCTGGATATCCTCAGGGCGGCGGGCAGGCATGACCTCGTCATATCCCTGATCTCAGGCGGCGGGTCTGCGCTCCTGCCCCTTCCTCCGGCGTCGATATCCCTGGATGAAAAGCGCGCAGCAACCGAATTATTGCTGAAAAGCGGAGCGGGGATTCATGAAGTAAATACGGTCCGAAAGCACCTTTCCCGGATCAAGGGGGGCAATCTGGCAAAGGCCGCGGCGGATGCGGTTGTGCTGAATTTGGCTGTCTCGGACGTGGTCGGAGACGATATGGGCGTCATAGCTTCCGGGCCTTTTTCGCCTGACCGCTCAACATTCCGGGATGCGCTTCAGGTTCTTGACCGGTACCGCCTGACCGAAAAGGTGCCGGCGGCGGTGTCCGAATACCTCAGGGCCGGGGCGCGGGGGGATATAGAAGAAAATCCGGGCGCGGACAGCCCGGTATTCAGAAAGATTGTCAGCCTGATTGTCGCCTCCAACATCATCGCCCTCGAAGCGGCCAAGGCCGAAGCGGTGCGGAGGGGTTACAACAGCATCATCCTCTCCTCCCTGGTCGTGGGCGATACCCGTGACGCGGCGCTCTGGCACTCCGGGATCGCGCGCGAAGCCGTATCTTCGTCAAATCCGCTTCCTCCTCCTGCCTGCATTATCAGCGGGGGGGAAACAACGGTCGCCGTAACCGGCGACGGGCTCGGCGGCAGGAACATGGAATTTGCACTCCATGCCGCCGGACAGATCGACGGGCTTGAGAGCGTCACCATGGCGAGCATCGGAACGGACGGAACGGACGGGCCTACCGATGCCGCGGGAGCGGTAGTGGATGGGTTGACCCTGTTTCGGGCTAAAGAAAAAGGGATGGATTTCCGAATATATAGTAAACGAAATGATTCATATCATTTTCACAAAGAGCTGGGAAATCTCATAGTAACCGGACCGACGAACACGAACGTCATGGATCTCAGGATTATTCTCATAGAGTGACATAATATGCAGATACTCATGCACTCCCGCTCAATCATGATCGCACCCTATGGAGCAAATTAATCATAGGGATAAAAAAAATAGTTGATTATTTATAATTTATAAATTAGTATATCACTGCGTATAATATATATTCCCCCGCCGCCTTCGGCGGCGGGGGAATATATATTGCGGTATATTATTTATGTATATCTATACTAAGCATGGTGAACCGGTACGAAAAATCATGTATGTGAGGAGAATCAATATGACAATGAAAAAGATTTTCAAGGTTGCCTCGATCTTCTTTGTTTTAAGCTTTTTTATGTTTTCTTTCGTTCAGGCGCAGGAGAAAGGCGCACAAGCTGAAAAAAAAGATGAAGAGATAAAAAAAATGCCCGACGGCTCTTACCGGGCAAAGGGTTACGACGAAGCTACGAGGCCTGACGACAACTATCTGGCGAAGTTTCACGCCATAGATGTCGTAAGTAAATTAATGAGACAAAACCTCGATGAGATTTATCTTATTAAAGTTATTGTGTCCAATTTTCCTGATAAGGGATGGAGCGCGGACTATGACAAGTTGTACAACGGATACAAGGAAGGGATGGAATTATACTTTAAAAGGAATATAATTTATTCCCGGTCAAAGCTTGAAAAAAATCAGTCGGATATACGCGAGCTTTTCAAAAAGATCATCGATGAATACCGGAAGCAAGCGGAAGCCGTGTTAAACGAATGCGCAGGTAAAGTACTCCTGCTCCATCTGGACGTCAGTTCCCGGATCGACCCCAACAGATTCGACGCCCTTTATACAAACCAGCTCCGGCTGAGGGTCGCCTACGGCCAGCTCGATGATGCCGAGTCGTCCGTTTATGAAAAATATTTTATCGGCTCGATATACCATCTGCGGATGGCACGGGCGTACGGCATAAGCATTCTGGAGGACCTCTCGGCAACTCCCCAGGAAAGAGAATCGGTCCAAAACAAGTACAAGGTCATCAAAGCGGACAATTTGAACAGGATATATGCTGAACAGGCAGTAAAAAAAGAAGAGAAAAAATAACGTCAATAACGCCGATAAAAAAGGGGGGCGCAATCCCCCATTTTTATCGGCACTTGTCATACTTAATGAGGCGAGAACACTCCTTTTATCCATACGCCTTTTGACCCCCCTCGCCTTCAGGTAAGGGGCTCCTTCAACCCGGAATTTAATTCACACCAACCCTTCTTTGCGAGACATATTTTGTTTGCAGCCCCGCTGCTTCATGATTACTTTGGTACATAATGCGAATCATCGATGTAATAAAATATCTGGGCATTGAAACGTATTATAGCGCGGTTGATCGGCTTCAGGAGCGGAGAGTCCTGGTCCCCCTCTGCATCATTTTGTTGCTGTTTAATCCGGAGCGGTATCCCAAAAAAGAATTCCCGGTGTTCAGGGTCGTTCTTGAACCGGGCCATGGAGGCGTCGGGAAACATCCCCTGTCTCTCCATGGAGACCGGTTTGACGCGATATCCGGAGAATATCTCGACTACTTTAAAGAGGGAGCATCCCGGGGTGATTTGCATGAGGCCGCCATCGTTTATGCAATCGCGCACAAGACAAAAAAGTATTTACAATTCCTGGCTCCCGGAGTTGATAATAGCAGATTTTTCAAGTTGCTGAAAAAATATTCCGGGGACATGCCGAGAAGAATCAATATCGTAACATACATGAGCAGGAAAAAATCGATTACCGATCGGGACGCCCGCGAGCTCCCGGATCCGAACGCGCCGTACCGGCTGTTTGATTATCCCGATCAGGAAGACACGATGCAGCCGGGAAGATTATCACGGATAAACGCGGTCAGGCCCCATCTGGTTGTATCGCTCCATCTGGCGAAGAACGCGCCGAGGGATTTTGAGGGGATGAATCCGGTCATAGTGCCTTCCTTCGAAATCCTGCATAAAGGCTTATCATATCTGAAAGGGGAAATATCGGGAAAAAGTTTTTATTATAATACGTCCCATCTTGAGTGGTTCGTGGAATCGGAAACGAGATCCGACTTTGACTGGTTCCTGAGCGACACCTCATTATACTTCACCGGATATCCATTGAAGAAAAGCAGCGAACCGGCCCGCGGAGACTTTAAGGGATATCGATACAATATGATTCAGTGGGCATACGCCGACGCACCCGGCTGGCGGTATCCGGCACAATACCATATGCCGGGAACCAGATATTCCGCATCAATCAGGGACTTCGAGCCGGAGGGAAAATTCTGGGTCCGGGAGCGATCCCCGTATGAGCGGTATCGGAGGGACGGGGGCAATGAGGGATTCGGCGGGGATAATGCGTATGCCTCGTACGAGATCGTGCGCTATATCCTCTACTCCCTCCATGTCCACAACGACGATCATCGGTTGCAAAAGCCGGGCAAAAGCTATATATCGACCTGGATAATGCCCCTCCATGTCAACGCCATCTGCGCCTTTATTGAGCTTGGTTATTTGAACAGACCCCGGGATAGATTCATACTCACCCATAAACAGGAGGAAATAGCGGAGGGAATCGCCGTGGGCATCTATTCCCTGCTCGCCGGGTTGGCGCCGCAGGATACGAAATTCAAATATCTTCCAAGGGGAAAAAAGCTGGAGCTTGATAAATATCAGATCGAAGGCGATAAAACGTACTTTGACGCGGTTTCCGATGATTAATAAAACGATTATCACAATTCTTTTTTCCGTGGCATGCTTTGCCGCGCCGGATGAAATTAATGAAAGTTTCATCAAGGCGGCAAAATCCGTAAAACACTCCGTAGTGAGCATAACGATATATGAGCGAAAAACCGATGGCGCAGGCCCGAATTTCAGCAAAGTGGCATACGGGTCGGGAACCATCATAGACGACGGATACATCGTCACGAATTATCATGTTGTCATGAAGGGCGATTATTACCAGGTGCTTCAAAACAACGTGCTCCTTGAGCTCATGAAGTTCAGCAGCGGCTCCTACTATCTGGCCGATCCCAAGACCGACATCGCCCTGATGAAGGTCAAAAACGCGGACCGGCTGCCGCTCGAGCCCGTTCTGTTTGAGGATTCCAATAAGCTCTCGGAAGGCGAGTGGGTTCTCGCGATCGGAAATCCCTACGGCCTGAGCCAGACCATCACCAGCGGAATCGTATCCTCCAAGGGAAGGGACAATATAGGATTTACGGACATAGAAGATTTTATCCAGAGCGACGTGCCGATAAATCCCGGCAATTCGGGAGGACCGCTTATAAATCTCCACGGGAGGCTGGTGGGAATAAATACCGCTATCCGCTCCGAATCAGGAGGATTCCAGGGCATCAGCTTTTCAATACCGTCGAATATGGTAAAGCAGGTATGCCGCGAGCTCATGGCGCACGGCAGGGTCAGGCGGGGATGGATTGGATTTCTGGCAAAGGAGCAATGGGAACGCTCCCCGCATGAGGGATATTATCTGAAAATCATCTCGGTGATTAAAAATTCCCCTGCCGAATCGGCGGGCTTAAGAAGCGGCGACATAATCCGTGAAGTGGACGGCGAAAAAATAACGACCCTGGGCAGCCTTATTAAATCAGTGGGGAACAAGCCCGTTGGATCAAAGATAGAAATCTCGGTCTCCCGGGAGGGGCGGTTTGAAAATGTCCGTCTCGTTTTACGCGAGAGGATGGTGTACAAGAAAATAAGAATGAGCATGAATAAGCTCTTCAGCCTCTACGGCATCGAGATAGACGAAAATGCCGAAACCGGCGATGTTGTCATATCATATCTGTCGCCGAAAAGCATAGCGTATAATTTGAAAAAGGGCGACGTCATCATGTCAATTAATGACACCGGCCTATCCTCGCTCGATTCGTTTGTGCGCGCGTTCTCCAAACATAAATACCGGATTACGAAGATGAGGGTGAACAGGGACTCCCGGGTTCTGGATATTAATGTTGCTGAAAATTAAACGAGGAATCCGTTGAAAAACATAGCCTTATTTCTCATGATACTCTTTGCGTTTGCCGCATCCCGGTCAGCCGAACCGGAAAAAAACAGACTGCAGCTCGATGAAAAATTTTTTTCAGAGCTGTACCGGACGCCTCCGGTTTTAAGGGATTCGTTTCTCGAGCACAGGCTGAATTCAATAGTATCCGGCAGGGGGATCATTAAATCGATCGACGCGTATGGCCGATTGAAAAAAAATTATCGCCTTGTTCTCATCGACGAGAAGGCTTCCCGCTCGAATTGTATCATCACCTATCATCTGTATCTGGCTGATAAAGATACGGTTTCGATATTGAAAAAAGACGAGCTTTTTGAATTCACCGGACAGCTGATAGCCTACACCCCGCTCAATTCAAAACGGGACGCCTATATACTAGATGTTATTTTAGAAAAGGGCATTATGATTCTGGAATAGCCGGCATCAGTATTTTTTCGCCAGTTTTTCTTTCAATAGTTTTTTTCCTCTTTTAATTCTGCGTTTCGCTCTCTGCCTCTTTATGCGGGCATTGTATTGCTTTCCCACTGCCGCCACCTCCAATTCTTTTAAATTAAATTATTTTTCGGTCATTCTTTGTCAACTTAAAAAAGCTGAATCAGGATACGCTCCAAAGGATGCTCGGCCCCCTAAATCCCCCTCCGGGGGGGTTGGGGGGCATGAGAGAATGTTATTTTTTTTCATATTTGAAATATGGTTGCATTTTTTGGGAAAAAAATATATGTTATATATGTTTCCCTGTTTTATGTCTTTTATCTCCCCGGAGGTTCCGTATGAAGCTCAGCAACGAAGCCAAGGTCGGCCTGATGATAACGATAGGATTCACCATCTTCATCATTCTCGTGGGCATGCTTGCCAAGATCAATATAGCCCGCACCGGATACACCCTCCGCGTGTATTTCGGCTTCCTGAACGACCTCCGGCAGGGAGCGCCGGTCAAAATCGGCGGCGGGATAAAAATCGGGTATGTGAGCGCCATCAGCCAGTCGGGTGAAAAAACCGAGGTGACCCTCTGGGTCGAAAATAAATACAAGCTGATACAAAGCTCGAAGTTCGCCATATTTACCTCCGGGCTGATCGGAGAAAAATATGTCAATATCTTCATCCCCCCCTCGGCCGGCGCTGAAGAGTTTTTTAAAGACGGGGACAAAATCAACGGATTGGACCCCGCAAGCTTTGACCAGATGATGATGACCTTTCAATCTTTCATGCAGAACGAGAGCGGCGGCCAGGTGCTGGCGGAAATATTCCAGAATTCCAAAAAATTCGTGATGAACCTGAACAAGATCACGGATGATAACCGGCATGATATCCGGCAAACGATCATGTCCGCCAAAGACATGGTCGCGAATTTAAACTTTCAATCAAAGATCATGATGGGCCACGTAAACACCCTGTCGAAGAACCTTTCCGATCTTTCGGAAAAAAACAAGGACGATATCTCAATCACCCTGCGGAACCTCTCCGAGATATCCACCAATCTGAACAAGATCACGTTCAGAATTGAAAAGGGACGGGGCACCCTCGGGAGGCTCCTGAACGAGGAGGACATTTACAACAATTTAAAGGACGCCTCTCTGGCGGCAAAGGATTTGTTCCGCGAGCTCAAGCAGGACCCCTCAAAACTCCTGTTCAGATCCCAGAACTGAATTAATGGCCCGGCAGAAAAAGCTTTACATCTGCACGTCGTGCGGAACGGATTTCCCCAAATGGCAGGGCAAATGCTCCGTGTGCAACGAGTGGAACACGATTGTGGAGGCTCAAGCCCCCCCGGCTCCCGCGCATGCGGCTCCCGCCGACGTAATCCCTTTGGCCGCGGTAGAGTACGGCACGGCACCGAGGATCCAGACCGGGATCGGCGAATTCAATCTCGTGTGCGGCGGAGGGATCGTTCCGGGATCCGTTATCCTGATCGGGGGAGAGCCGGGAATCGGGAAATCGACCCTGGCTCTGCAGATAGCGGGGTTCTTCAACGCGCTCTACATATCCGGCGAGGAATCCCCCTTACAGCTCAGGCTCCGCGCGGAGCGGCTCGGCTGCAATGTCGGAAACATACATATATCAACAACCACCAATGTCGATCAGATAATAAGCCTGGCTGAATCCGGAAAGCCGGAGTGCCTAATAATCGATTCCATACAGATGCTCTATTCGTCCTCCATCCCGGGCCTCAAGGGTTCGGTGAGCCAGATACGGGAGTCGGCGTCGAGGCTTGCGGAGGCGGCCAAAAGGCTTACGGCCGTTCTGATTCTGATCGGCCATATCACCAAGGACGGCTCGATAGCCGGCCCGAAGCTTCTGGAGCATCTGGTGGACACCGTGCTCTATTTCGAGGGGAATTTTTCCCGGGATTTCCGGATACTGCGCGCCTTCAAAAACCGGTACGGATCGGTCAACGAGATCGGGCTTTTTAAAATGGAGGAACGGGGACTGATCGAGGTGACCGACAAGAACAAGATCTTTTTAAGCCCCTACCTCTCATCGGCGCCCGGGAACGCGGTCTCGGCAGCCGTTGAGGGGAGCAGGATCATCCTCTTCGAGGTTCAGTCGCTCGTGACCTTCTCGACATTCCCCAACCCCCGGCGCATGGCCGACGGGTTCGATCTGAACCGCCTGATTCTGATCATCGCGGTTCTGGAAAAACACGCGGGCATGAAGCTGAATTCTTCCGACGTCTTCATCAATGTCTCCGGAGGATTCCAGATCAACGACACCGCGGCGGATCTTGCGGTCGCGGTGTCCATTGCATCAAGCCTGAAGAACCGGGCGGTGCGGCAGGGATTCGGATTTCTGGGAGAGATATCGCTTTCCGGCGAGGTCCGGCCCGTGTCGCTCTGCGGCAGGCGGATACAGGAATTCAAGCATTCGGGATTCACCACGCTCATCCTTCCCGAGGCTGAATTGCCTGAAGCAAAGGCCGCGGGCTTCGACGGAGAGGTCATCGGCATACATGCCGTTCAGGACGCGCTCGATAGGCTCTTCTGATTCAACTCCTGATCCGGGGGATGGGTGTACGTATGGAAAAAAAACCTATCATCATAGCGCACCGGGGTGCGAGCGGGTACCTGCCGGAGCATACCATCGCGTGTAAGGCCATGGCGTATGCCATGGGGCCGGATTTCATCGAGCAGGACGTTGTTCTTACCCGAGACGGCAGGCCCATCGTCGTCCATGACCGGTTCCTGGATACCGTGAGCAATGTCGCCAGGCTTTTCCCCGCAAGGAAGAGAGAGGACGGCCGCTACTATGCCGTTGATTTCACCCTGAAAGAGATAAAGGGTCTCGGCGTGCATGAGCGCGTGGACCGGGCGACCGGAAGGGCCGTATATCCGGACCGGTTTCCTGAAAACGCCGCAACCCGGTTCGAGATCCCCACCCTTGAAGAGGAGATCGAACTGATACAGGGGTTGAACAAGAGCACGGGAAAAGATATCGGTATTTACACGGAGCTCAAGGCTCCGGCGTTTCATGCCCGGGAAGGCAAGCATATTGAAGAAACGGTGCTGGATGTTTTAAGCCGGTACGGGTACTCAGGTAAAGACTCCAACTGCTACATCCAGTGCTTTGAGCCGGCGAGCATCGTGTTCATGCGTGAAAAACTGAAAAGCGGCTTGAAGATGATACAGCTCATCGGCGACAATTCCTGGGAGGATACGCCCGGCGTAGACTATAACCGGATGTTAACGCCGGAGGGGCTTGATGAGGTGGCCCGGTATGCGGACGGAATCGGGCCGTGGATGAATCAGATTGCGGCGGATCAAAAGGGAAAGGAGCCGCAGATGACCAGGCTGGTGGAATGGGCGCACGAGCGGAGCCTGTGCGTTCATCCCTACACCTTCAGATACGATTCGATCCCCTCGTATGGGAAAAGCTTTGACGATCTGCTCGATATTTTTTTCGAAAAAGCCGGCGTGGACGGAATCTTCACCGATTTCCCGGATAAGGCTGTCGCTTTTCTTCAAAAAGCGGGGTATCGGTGAGTGTCGATTCAATCGCCGCCCGGATGTCCCTTTTTTCCCGATCAAGCCGGCCGGCGCCGTACCTGAGAGAAAAACCGTTGCTCCCCGGGGAATATTCAGACGCGGAATAAAAAAATACCGGACCCGGGTACGCCCTCAGATACTCGGCATGAATACTGAGAAAGGAATTCAGGATTCTTCCCACACATCCGCCGCTCTCCCCACCGACGCGATAGGTATCAGCCAAAAGTTCGAGGAGCCATCGAACCGAACCGGGATCGATCATGGCAATCGTATAATAGTACCAGTCGTCGACGTGCGCGATGATGAGCCTTTTTTGCTCTTCATTTAATAGAGAGTGCGCGGGGCAGAGAAATGAAGCGCAGATCTTTTCGCCGAAAAACGAATCATTCCGGACCGAATTCCCTCCATACCGGGGATGCAGCAGGCAGCCGGGCCTTCCTTCGAATATGAACCCCTGATGCGGGCACACATACGAGGCGATGTCCCGCACAGCGGAACCCTCGGCCGCATCAGCATCGATGCCGCGGCCCCGGTAATCCCGAGACCGTTCCCGGCCGAGGGAAAGGAACCGAGACAGACTTTCCCGTGACAATTCCTTGAAGTTGAAAAGGCCGCAGCACGCGCAACACCCTTTTTTTTCATCCGGCTGGCATAGGATTACTGTTTCTGGAGATTCCATAAATCAATGCATCAGACATTCATGTCGTAAATAAGCTTGATCCCCTTCATCGACAACAGGGGATCAACGATATTCTTGTAAGAGAGGTGCTCCGCTATGATAGAAGCGTATCCTCCGGTGAGAATGATCCTGAATTCCCTGCCGTATTCCTCCTCGATCCTCCTGATGATCCCTTCGGCGAGCGCCAGCCACCCGTAGAAAAATCCGGACTTGAGGGCGTTGATCGTGTCCCGCGCGACGAGCCGGTCCGGTTTCTCAAACGGGACTTCCGGAAGCAGGGAGGCCCGCTGTGAAAGGGATTTTATGGCCGTATCAATGCCGGGCGCGATTATGCCGCCGTCGAACAGGCCCTGTTCCAGAAGCACGCAGAAGGTCACTGCCGTGCCGATATCGACGATAATATCCCCGCCTCCGTACTCGTAAAAAGCCGCTGCAGCGTTTACGATGCGGTCGGTACCGAGCTCGCGGGGATCGGTGTAACCGATGGTGACGTTGAGCCTGCTCTCGCCGGTAATCTCGTAAGCGCGCTTCCCGAAGGTCTTCTCGGCCATTTCATGATACGTCCGGTTGAGCTCCGGAACCACGCTTGAAAACACGATCCCGCCCACTCGCGCCGTCCTCTCCGCGGTTTTGGACTGCGGCAGGCAGTCGAAAACCTGTCTGGTCAGGCAATCAGGATCGCTGTCCTTAATCGTGGGGAACCGCCACGTGAACTCCGGGACAATCGTCCCCTCGGCGTAGAATCCCGCTGTAGTGCTGGTGTTCCCGATGTCGAATCCAAGTATCACGGCCCTCCGCATTAATATGGAATACTATTCTGTAAATCACCGCGTATAGGTCAACCGATAGCTACCTGAGCCGCTCGAGCGCCTCCTGGCGCTTGAGCGCGCGCGGCAGGTAGATCAGGCCGGTCCTGTTGTTCGGATCAATGAGGAGGAGGCGCTTCATAACCGCACTGCAGCTCCGGTAGTCCCCCTTCTCATACAGCTCGATCCCTTTTTTCTCGAGAAGCGCAATCTCGCCCGCCATCTCTTTCCGCAGCTTATCCCGGTCCGTGCGGGCCAAAACCAGATACTTGCCGGCGCTTTCCAGGAGCGGCAGGGCGTCATAGTACTGCTTTGCCTCGATGAGCTTTTGCGCCCGGGCATAGTCCGATTCCGCGCTCCTGATGCCGTCCAGTTTTTCCCTGGCCTCGCCGTTATTCGGGTCAATGGCAAGCACCCGGGAAAAACCGGCCTTGGCTTCCTCCACGTCCCCTTTCTGCAACGCCTTGTTCCCCAGCGTCAAATACCAATCGATTTGAGCTGAGGCATCCACGATCCTCTCGGGCGCGGCCACAAGCTCCGCCGGATTGAAATTATAGTATACGCCGCCGATGAAATTGAAGCCGTGCAGCGGCTTGTTAGAAAGGTAATGCAGGGAATATTCCGCCCCGGCCCTGATCCGGAAGCCAAGCTTGATCGGAAAAAAGGCGCCCGCCTTTGCGAGCAATCCCGGCTTGAACGCCTTCTCATTTCTATCAAACCTGCTCGTGTGCAGGAAAACATAGGAACCCTGGCCGGAGACGCCGGCATACACCTGGAAATGGGATATGACCGGCCAGTAGAACACCGGCCCCAGATTGACCGACAAGAGCCACAGGTATGAGCTCTTGCTCTCTTTCAAAGGATAGCGGGAATAGGCTATCTCCATCTCCGCCATCAGGTATTTAATGAGGGCCGGCCTGGAGTATAGCGCGGACAAGCCGGCGCAGTACGATCCTGAAAACCTGCTTTTATAATAGCCTTCAAACAACGAATACCCCCCCTTCACCCCGAGGATGATATCATCGTATGATTTTTTTTTCAGCTCCCCGGCAGAGGATATTCCCCAAAATGACAAAATAAAAAATAATATAACCCACACCGAAGCAACAAATCCACTGTTTATTTTAAATATAATTCTCATGGGCGGTAAAATATGAACGGTGCAGAAAAACCCAAAAACTTTCAATCTTTTTTTAGCTCTTTGCTGATCACATATTCGAGCAGCTCATAATCGGGAGCCCCCTCGAGCCTTCTCCCGTTGATGAAGATCGTGGGCACTGCGCGGATATTCAGAGCGCCGGCCAGCTCAATATCGTCGTACAGGGAGAGCTCGACCTGCGGCGATCGCATGAATTTGAGAAAGGCGCTCAATCCGCCGGCCTTGCCCTGCTCGGTGAAATAATTCTGAAGCGAGATGAGCGCCTCCCCCCGCCGCATGCGGTCGATGTTTTGCCGGTAATGCTCGTAATGATAATGCAGGATTTCCGTGAAAAGCCCCTTGTTCGCAGCAGCGATAAAGGCCTTTGCCGCAACGCAGGAATTGGGATAGGTGCTCCGCTGCGCACGCTCGTTGCACGCCCGGTCGAGGGGAAAATTATAATAGTCGATTCGTATCTTTCCCCAGAACCGCGATGCAAGCCTTTTTTCATACTCATACAGCCGGAAGCAGGCAGGGCAGATAAAGTCGGTGAAGGCGATGATCCGGACCGGCGCGCCGGGATCGCCGATCGACAGCGGGCTCTCCCGCACGGCAACGTCTTCCGGCTTAAGGGCATAGAACCGGGCCGCGAACTCGATTATGCGACCGCGAGCGGGATCCACGGTGCCGGTGCGGATATAGATGAGCGTTGAAATGAGAGCGGCAACCCCGGCGATGGATGTTGTGAGTACAACGACCCTCTGTTTTTTCATCATCACCAGCAGATGCAGAGGACAGCACGCAGAGTATTGCAGTTTGTGTTCCCGTAATTTATCCAGTCAGAATTAGTCCTATTATGCGCGCCGGTCATGCCCTGAAAGGCATTGGTCCCATCGGTCCATCCGGTGCAGGTGTTGCACGTAATGCAGGCGGCTGTTGAAAGGTATCTTCCGTCCGCGCCGGATCCAGACCACCAGAAATCGCTGGAAATGCCGGCATTCTGAAGCTCCTCATCAATCGCGCCGTCTAAAAGGTCTGTCCAATCATTTGCTATCTGTGTACCGGCCGGGCCGATGATTTTCTTGCCTGTTGGAACGCCGAAATTCGTCGGCATACGGGCGATTTCATCGGATGAGGTTATGCTGATGAAGGTCCGCACATTCAGGCACGGGAGCGCGGGATATGAATCGGCTTTTGCATCAATGCAAACGGTGTCGATGTCTGCCCGTGCCGATGCAGTGTACATCGTCGTGAGTTGTCCATCATGCGTGCCGGCGGAAAACATATATATCGCGTTGCTTACCGTAGTCGAGGATACGGTCAGATACGCTGCCCTGTTCCCTTCACTGTCTCTAACCAGAACATTGAAAAAATAGCTCCTTCCTGGCGTAAGGGCCGTGGCTGTTGCACCGGTCATATCCCGTGTCCAGCCGGTCACCGCAGTGCCGTTCCCCTCTGCCTCCGCGACCGTGGCAATGTTGTAGGAATCCGACCGGAAGAGCCGGTACTCCAGATCAGCCTGGGAGGTCACCGCATCGCTCGCCCGTACCCAGAAAAGCTGAATGCTGGTTTCAGATATCGCACCCGTGGTTATCAAACCATTGTTGCCCGGGACCGGATAACCCACGGGCGGAATGAGCAGGGCGGGCGGGATTGATTCATAGGTTAAGTATTTGTCAAAATCGTCATCGTCGCAGGAAATAAAAACCGGCATAATGAAAAAAACAACCGCAAGGGCAATGCGATACATGTTCGAAACAATACCGTTCATTTTCAGGGCCCGTTCAAAAATGAAATAGCGTGCATAAAATTCACCAACGCCTCTGCCTTTATGAAACATATACCAATGACCTTTAACAACAAAACCTCGATCATCCTACTCTGCAAAACTTGCGTATTCAGCGTAAATTTTTTACGGGGTTTAAGGGGCGGAGCCCCTTAAAAGCCCCGCAGGGGCCTCCCCTGCGACCGTTGGGTTGCGGGCGAAAGTCCGTGCTATGATTAACTAATCTAAGATATTATCATTTTTGCACTATTTCAATAGGGATATTCAGAAAATCGAGAAAAAAATCAGACTGGCCGGTTTTTTTACTAAACATCTGTTTATTTTATGCAATTTTTACAAAACTCGAGTTATTTTGCTCTGACCCTGAAATCCCCGAGCCTTTTTAGCAGGCCGTCCCTCTCGATCCTGTTCAGCAGCGGGATGAGATATTTGCGCGAAAGTCCGGTTGTCTCCTTTGCATCGGCAATCGAGATTTTTTCCCTGGTCTCAAACAGGCCCATTATTTTATTCCTCAGATCTTCATAAACCTCGCGGTGATACGCAATAGTACCGTCGATGCTCACCAGAAGCCCGATCTTGATAAGCTCCCGCACGTCGCGCTTTATCGCTTCCCCGCCAGCCTTCCCCGCCTCAATCCCACCGCTCCCCTTGTCTCGCGCCATTTCCATGATTCTCTTTTTTTCCGGGGAAAGGCTTTCGCTGGCGCGGCTCTCCCCCCAAAAAAATCTGCCTTCACGCGCACTTATCGGTTGGCTCTTTTGCACCAGGGGAATCATCAATCTGCACAGGTCGCCGTCCACCCGGGCATAGTCGGAAATCTCTTTAAGATTAAGCCCCGGATGGCCCTTGACCGCCTGGATGATGAGTTGCGCGGTATCCTCATACGCATCGCCCGCGATGAGATATTCGCCGATGCTGCGCACCAAATCCCTGCCCAAAAGGGAAGAGAGTATCATATCGGTTGTTGCCTCACTCTGGGCCAGCATGGCATGGAGCTCCCCCTTTTTTATCCACCGCCGCACGAATATGATAAACCCAACCAGCTCGTCGGCGGAGTAGGAGCTGAACATCGAAAGACCCGCTTTCATCCTATCCCTGAATTTCCGGTCATACCCGGGAAACAAAACCACGCCGCCGCCGATTATGCGGAAGCCGCCCGGATTTGCGATGATAAAAGGCTGGCCCGGATAGACGTACCAGAGGCGATCGAATTTTATCCGGGCGATGAAAGAAGAGCGACCGGCGGCGTCCGAGAGATGGATCATCTTTCCCTTCACGCACGCCGTGCCGATAAGAACCTCGATCCCGGCATTGTTCTTTACCTGCCGCTCCGGGTCAAGGATACTGATGCGCGCGAAGATATCGGTCGTTTCCGAGAGGAATTTTTGTCTGTACAGAATATGGCCCCGCTTGAGCTCATCAGCGGCGACGCCCGACAGGTTGAGGGCCGTTCTGCTGGACGGGCTTCCCTGCGGCAGAGCGCTGTGGTGGCTTTCAATCCGCTTTATGCGCGCTCCCGTGCCCCCGGGCAGTATGTACACCTGGTCGTTTTCCGCAAGAGAGGCGTTTTTGAGGGTGCCGGTCACCACCGTGCCGTATCCGCGCGATGCAAACACGCGGTCAATGTAGAGGATCGGCTTGTCATCGTCGCGTATCCGCCGGAGCTTCGCCAGGTTGTCGGCAATGGCCTTCTTCAATGCGTCGATCCCGGCCCCGGTCTTTGCGGAAACCCGTACGATGTCGGCGCCGCTGTACACGGACGCTGCCAGCCGTTTGCGCACATCATGCCCGACAATATCAATCGTCTCTCCATCCGCGAGGTCGATCTTTGTGACCACGGCCACGATTCTCTCCACAGCCAGAAGCTCGAGCACGCGGAAGTGGTCCTCGGTCTGGGGCATCCATCCGTCATCCGCCGCCACCACCAAAAGCCCGAGGTCCATGCCCCAGGCGCCCGCCACCATGTTTCTTATGAAGCGCTCATGGCCCGGCACGTCGATAACGCTTACCGCGCCGAACCCGGGAACGTCCATGTCGGCGAAGCCGATGTCGATCGTCATCTGCCGCGCCTTCTCCTCCGGCAGGCGGTCTCCCTCAATGCCGGTCAGGGCCAGGATGAGGGAGGTTTTCCCATGGTCGATATGGCCGGAGGTCCCGACAACGTACACTAGTTCCTCCCCGTATGGCGCGCAATGATCCCGCACGCGGCGCCGGCCAGCGGTCGGACGTCGGAATCAAGAATTGTGAAAA
>MIBJ01000059.1 GCA_001829495.1 Spirochaetes bacterium RBG_16_49_21
GGCACGGATTTTTAAAGCTGTTTCGGATTTGAAATAGTGCACATTCACAGGGTTTGAGTCTCCAGATCAGACTATTTTTTCAAGTATTTTATTAAGGGTAGCGACGTTTTCCAGCGCGTATCTCCGATAATCAAACCACCGGGTCGTCATAATGCCAGCCGGAGATGCCTAGTAAAGAGTCGTGGCTGCTGTCGCCGCCGTTTCCTGAATTCAAATGGCGCTTCTCGTTTCACGACTGCATCGCGGCGAAAGGGATTTCAACAATCGCATGAATTATTTGCAGAACAATGGGAGAAACATTAATTGCCGGAATTAACCTCAGATAATGGCACGGCCCAAACCTCGTCCTATGTAATAATACCAATTCTCCTTCAAGCCACATAACCTTCTTTCTTAACGTTCAACATAAGCGGGCTTTCACTGGAAATAAAATCATCCTCCGAAACAGGGATTACCGAAATCAATGTATTATATCGCAGGCTGATCTCTGTTATAACGTCGATAATTGCGTCAATTTCCCTTCCCTTGACGACTTTTCCGCGCAGCACCAGCAAAATATCGACATCTGAATCATCAGTCTCATGACCTCTGGCGTATGAGCCAAAAAGAATTACCTTAATTAACCGATCATTATATATGTTTACTAACTCTTTTTTAAAATCTGACAGGATTTTAGATATTTTCTCGCTCATTGTTTGCTCCCCTCGCTCCTGAATAATCCATGCCGGATCGTACACCTGTATTCTTATAATACATTATCTAATATGAATTATTTTCGTTTGTCAAGAATAATTGCCCGACCTTTATATGGCGAAAAATCCTTGACGCTCTTGTTCCCGAATCATTTCATTAAAAAATCAATAAATCTCTTCTGTGCCGCTGCAACCTGTTAGAGCGTGATCGAATCGACTCCGGCGACGAGGAAGCCCGGCCGTTCATCTTTCTTTCCCATCCGAAAAATTCTGGGTTACTTTGAACATGTCCATGTTGTTATATCCTGGATTTTTATAATGAGCTGCGCCGACCCCGAGGTATAAGAAGTCTCTGCGGAGAATATTCGCCCGATGACCGGGAGAACTCATCCATTGGGCCACAATATCACCGGCCAGACCCAGGTAAGTGCGGTTCTGAATCGGCTCTCCACCTCGCGTATACCTGAAATATCCATCGCCCTGTTGCGGCGCGTACACCCTTTTTCCTTCCTCATACTCGATTCCAAAGACCATGCCGATGTTCTCGCCGTAGGTAAAGCTTCTGATTCCCGCGGCCCTGAGTCTCTTTTCAACACTTTCTTTCCCGGCTACCGGGCTCTCATGGGCAAAAAAATTATATTTGACCATATCCTCGCTATGGCCCGCCGCGCTTTTTTCAAGGGCTTGAGAATGTATAAACGGTTTCATGCCGTGTAGCGCTCGCTTCCGGTTGGTCTCATGAAAAATCGCGGCGTGAAGGAGGGGGTAGTCTATGCTGTTCATGTCGATGCGCTGATTGGCTGCAGGAAGCGCGGAAAAGGTTTTGTAGTCGTAATTTTCGTAGTATGAAGGTGTCAGAGCTTTTTCCGCGGCTGAGGGAATACCCCGTAACACTGGGAAGCAATATAATGCTAAAAAAATAATGTTAATGATTTTTTTCAAAAATCGACGGCCTGTAATATTTTTACATATATATGCGGATTAAAAAAGTATGAGACCAAATAATTTTCAACGTAATAGTTGCGACCTGCAGTGGCGTCCTCCATCATTATATGATATCGTTTATTCATAATTAAAATAAAAAAGTTAAATAAAAATGCAACAAAAATATAAATGCGGACAGTTAAAGTCCGCCGACGCCGTTTCTCGCATTCAAATGGCAATCCTCATATCACGGCCACATAATCCGCGACGCGAGGGATTCCGACAATCATGTAAATTATTTACGGCAACAATGGGTGAGACATCGAGTGGCGGAGAACAGATGGTTGCGGGTGATGTCCAAGCAACTCTCTAAGGTTTTCCGCATTTAGGCATTGAATTAAAAGCCCCACCCCAGTCTTCCGGCCTTCCGCAGTATTCTGAATTTACCCTATCTCCTTGAGAGGAAACAGTCCAGCCTAATTTTCTTACTGCATTGTCGCATTCAATTCCTGAATCATAAGGTCCATAAAGACACGCATCATATCTTGGATCATCATATCCCTGTTTTCTGGCCTGAAAATACCACCCGCCCCCTTTTTTTCGTTCTGCATTCTTTCGGACTGTTGTTTCCTGGTTACGTTTTTCTACATCAGCCTTTTCTCTCTGTCTTTGCTCTTTTAACGCCAGAAGTTTCACTCTATGTTCCCTATCTTCTCTCATCTCCTGTCTTCGCGCTGCCTCGAATTTTGCTGCATTTGCAGTATAATAACCGGCAACGGTTTGATTGAGATTGGCATTCGCGTTCGCATAATCGGTAAGCTGGAAGCTGTCAATCGACTGTCCCACCTTTTCCAGCTCTCTTTTCAGATACTCTTCCATGTCTTTTTCCGCCTTGCGCGTGGCTCTGTATGCCGCGACTTTTTTGTCATATTCGGTCTTCTCATATTCGTATTGCCTTCGCGCTTCCGATTTTTGCTCTTCGGTTTCCACAAAGGGATTCTCCATAGGAGGTCTGCCGATTTCGCTCTCCATCATAAGAATCTCATTTCTCTGCATGGGGTCAGACTCGTTCCGGGCTTGCGACGCCGCACCCTTTAACACATCTTTAACTTTCAATTGATCTTTGGTGGCTGTCTTTATCATAGACATCTCATCATCACCTTCGTTATTAACTGCATCAAAAAGCTCTTTTCCGATAGCATTCAAAAGAGCATCCTTTTTAGATAGAATATCCTCTTTCTTTTTTTTATACCACATGTAGAAATCACCGATTTTTTTGGGGATATATGAAAGGGGCATTTCTCCTATCGTGTTTCTCGTTGTCTCTTCCAGCCAGGCGTCGTATTCTTTTATTTCCTTGTCCTGATCTTTTGAGTAGCTGCTAATATCAATAAGAAGATAAAACAGGACTGTAAAAAGCATGATTGCGAAAATCATTATTCTTTTCATTTTGTTTCTCCCAGAGCGAGTTGTCGGGTGAAGAGCACGACATGCCACTTCCCGTTGAAGTTCTGCAGATACACGCCGTCGCTTTCGTTGAGATAGGGATTAGTCAGCTCAATGCTGGCGAGTGTGTTGTTTGACGTCACCCTGTTTATTTTACAGGTTTTGATATAGGCCACGACCGTTTTAGACATGAGCACGCCCAGGTATTGATCGAGCTTTTTGACATAGTCTGTCTCTGACACGGGCATCATTCCCATGCCCATCAGCATGGGCGTGAATTTCGATCTCGCCGACATCGCTTTAATATCGCACCTGTCGAGGGCATTGACAAAGTCCAAGAACGCGTCGGTAATTCCTTTTCTGGCTGCACCGGGCGCCTCTCCCGAACCCACCAAGCCATTATTAAAGGACATGAGCGTGACAAACTTTACGCCCTGCTCTATTGCCGGGTTGTCGGGCGAAGCCTTGGCCGCCTTATAAAGGAACGCCAGGGCTTCCCTGTATTTCTTCTGCTTTACCGAAACCCTGGAACAGAGCACCAGAGCCTGTATGTTGCCGGGATGTTCGATGTATTCCCGGTAGTAATGGAACAGGGCCTCGTCATAGTTACCGTTTTTGAAGGCTGTGTTTCCCGTATGGATATGGTTTCTGATTAGGGGAAATGATGATGGATCATGGTCGGAATTGTAGTTAAACCATTGCGTAGTACCACATGTACAAAATGTAATGGCTAATATCATATATAAAATAGCAGAAATTTTTCTGATCATAGTATTAACCTTTACTATATTGGAAATTTTATTCAATGATCATTTCTTCGTGATTTCATTTAGCACAAGATCGTCCATAAGTTTTTTTCTATTATTATAGAGCTCTTCATTTATTTTATCCGCGCACTCATCGACTGCTTTAGTAAACATGGCAATAAATTTATCCCGGGGTCTATGTCCCCACCACAAATAACTTAAGGGATCTACTCCACTTCCGCTAACTTGAAAATGCATTACATCTCTTTTTGCTAAATTGTATACTTTTACATCCAAAATCAAACTTACCGTATTATGCATTACTGGGATAATACCAATTAAAGCTAGCCCTGCCATACCTGGTATAACGGTATACCAGATGGCATATCGCAACTCTTCTTTTTTTACCTGTACACTTAAAAATCCATATTTGGGATTTCCCAAAGACTTTTGGAATGATAATCTATTTCTTATTATGCTTTTTATATTATCTTTATCAAGATAATTATAATAATTATATGATGGATTTGCGTAATACACAAGTCCTTCTATACTTTTTTCATCGACCACTACTTCTAGATTTGGCACTTCGTCGTTAATATAGTTCTTTTTTTCAATTGTTTCTTTATGATATTTCCAAATTCCACATGAACAATAGAAAATAATAAAGAAAATGCAACATAGACCGATTGTGCGCGATTCAAAAAATTTTTTTTCCATAATTATATCCTCTTTCCCGAAATGCGGAATCATGGCTGATAATTTTTATCGATAACAGAAAATTTAAATTTTGAAACTATATAAGATAATTACTTGTTCTTATTTTTTTAAAGATCGTATGACACCTCGATTTTTAAATCACTTCCCCGTCCTATACCTCTGCACAAGCTCATTGAACTCCGGAGTATCATTCAAACCGATCAGTAATCTACCGTACTCCTTTTCGTCATATAGCTTGTCGAAATCCCGATACCCCTTTGAGAATGCATAATCGAAACATTTTAGAGCTTCCTTTTTGTCTTTGTCCTTTCCCCACGAATACAATCCAAGCCCTAACCACCATTCCGGCACCGTGCCGCGCGGACCGCCGGAGCAAAAATGAGGAATTCGGCTGATGCTGTTCGCATTATACAAGTCTTTCTTCACCTTGTCCCAATCCCCCGTAAACATGCAAGACATGGCCCGCGCCAGGTACTGGGAGCCTTCGTTGCCGTCAATATCAATGGCCTTGGTCAATTCCTCGATCGCTTTATTATATTGTTTCTTTTGGTAATAACAATGACCGATGAGCATCTGAGCCTCGGAAAAATCCTTTTCCTGGCCTACCGCTTCCCGTAAATATTGTACGGCGACATCATAACTTTTCAATATAAGACAATTGACACCCATGTTATAATAGGCCATTGTAAACTTCTGATCGACCGCGACCGCTTTTTTAAATTCCGCCAGCGCTTCATTATGGTTCTTCTCTTTCTGGTATTTCAGCCCCGCATCGAAATGCCCGCGGGCCTCGCTGTTCTTGCTCATCATGCTGTCATACCGGGCCTTCTGCTTGGCGGCCTTAACGCCGCCGACTATTAAACCGATACACCTGGATGAACAGAACCCGATTGTCAAAACCGCAATTAAACACACCGCCTTGCGCATATTCTGATACCTCCTCAATACGCACTGTAAAAATAATTTTGATATTTGCCCGAAGGATAACGTACGACAATAGCTCATTTAAACGAATAATTCAAATTTTTGTCAATACCCGGCGGAATGAACGACACTTTTCGGGAATGAACGACATTTTATTCAAACCATGGTTCGAAAAAAAAACCAGGATTAAATTTTTGAACACTAATCGTTATCAATAATTTACGATACTCAATACCACGCACCCCGAACCTGCGGCCCACGGGCTCCCGCTGATAGCCGTCAATTCACCGGTCGAAGCACTTATTGTATAACCAGTGACACTGGAGGCTGCTGCTGTATACAGGAATCTGTCCTGCGAATCCACCATGCTCCCGAATCCGGCTGAACCGGTGAAAGGACTGCCGGATGAGGCTGTGAGCGCACCTGTGGAGTTGTCGATCGAATAAGCGTAAACTTTACTTTGGTTATCGACCGTAGCATACAGATGGTTATTGGAGTCAACTGTCACTCCCCAGTTATGCAATCCTGCAGGCCACGGACTTCCTGTTATTGAAGTCAGCTCTCCTGTTGAGGTATTAATTGAATAGCCGTAAATATTTCCGGAAGTATAATTCGATGCGTAGAGATAATTTCCTGAGTATATCGCTATTTGGGTCGGTTTTGTTCCTGCTGCCCATGGGCTGCCTCCTATTGGTGTCAGCACTCCGGTCGTAGAGTCAATAGAAAAGCCTGAAATGGAACTCGAACCATCATTCGCAACATACAAGAATTGGCCGGAAGGGTGGATTGCCGTGCCATAGGGACCCGCGGCCGTGGCCCACGGACTCCCGACGATTGCCGTAAGTGCGCCAGTGGAAGAATCTACGCTGAAACCGGAAATAGTATTGGAATCATGATTTGCAACATAGAGAAACTTACCTGACGGATCAATCGCCACTCCAAAAGGCTTTGTCCCCACGCTCCAGGGACTTCCGGCGATTTCTGTCAGTACGCCGGTTGATTGATTGATAGAGAAGCCGGAAACAGTGTTTGAATTCGCATTTGCCGTATAAATGAAGGTGGCGCTCTTGTTGGCTGTTATGGCGTTCGGATATGTTCCCGTGCTCCAATTCCCGACGGGCGTTAAACTGCCGGTTGTATAATCGATACTGTACCCGTAAATTTTATTATCTAAATTGGTTGCGGCATAAACATATCCGTGAATGGGCGCTCCGTTTTGCGTCAATAATAGCAACGACGAGGAGTCATTATTCGATTTTACGCATGAAAATAAAAGAAAACTTCCAGTTAAGATGAATATGATTGCATTAATAAATGTCTTTTTCTCTTTATAACAGAACGTCGAAATAATAATATACTTTCTCCTGCGCATAGCCTGATACCTCTTTGAATTGATTCCGATAACTATCGGCATGTTCCATCTAGCAATAATTCAAAGGTCTGTCAATACCCGTCGGAACGAACGACACTTTCAGGGAATGAACGACATCCAAATTGTATTGACATTACCGATTTTCCGGGATTCTTATTTTATCAATTTCATTTATCCATTTCATTCAACCTATGATAACCCTTTCCGGTTTACACATAGCAGAAACCTTATACGAAGACGAGAGGATCGTGCTCTGCCGTGGAGTTAAAACAGCGGAGAACATTCCCATACTCGTAAAAACCATAAAAAATTACCCGGCAGACACAGCCGTCGCGATGCTCGAAAAGGAAAAAGCGATAATCGATGTGATCGCACACGATGGAATCATTAAACCTCTGGAGATAATACCGCATCGCCGAAATCCGGCGCTAATACTCGAAGATTTCCCCGGCCGTCCCCTGGCCTTGACCACGTTGCCGGGAAGATTGGATATTCCCCGCTTTCTAAGCCTTGGCCTGCGGCTTGCCAAAATCCTGGCCTTTATGCACGAAAAACAGGTCATTCATAATAATATCACCCCCTGGGCGATTTTCGTGAATGATCATTTCACAGCACAGGCGCATGAAAAAATCGCCATAGGCATATCCCTTTTTGAGCGCTCCTTTTCATTGACGGATGATCCGGAAGCGGAAATGCCCGCCCCTTCCCCGTCATCGCTTGCCTACCTGTCGCCCGAATCGGCCAGGAAATCGAGCCGCGTGCCGGACGCCAGGTCTGACCTGTATTCCCTGGGCGCTGTATTGTACGAGCTTGCCACCGGACGCCCTCCTTTCAGCGCTGGAAATCCGGCTGATCTGGTTTATGCCCTTGTATCTGAAATGCCGGTTGCACCAAAACGGCTGAGAAGCGGATTCCCGGCCGTTGTTTCACGGATCATCATGGGGCTCCTCGAAAAAAACCCGGATGAGCGGTATCAGAGCGCTCAGGGTCTTGCCGCGGATCTCAAAAAATGCCTAAGCATGTCGCAGAAGGGACGAACCGTGCGGTCGTTTCCCCTGGGCAGGTTTGACGCCGCGGAACGCCTGCGCATACCAGATAAGCTTTACGACAGGGAAGCAGAGCTCACTGCGTTATCCGGCATATATGATGAAACATGCGGGGGGAAAAATATCTTCGCCCTGGTCGCCGGCCATGCCGGTACGGGCAAAACCGCCCTGGTCATGGGATTCAGAGAAAAAGCCATTGGAGAAAAAAGCTTTTTTATATCCGGCAAATTCGATCAGTATCACCGGGATATCCCCCTCCTCGGCTTCACCAGCGCCTTCGGCGGCCTGATGCGCCGGATTCTGACCAGGGGCGATGAGGAGATACACGCATGGAAAATAAAAATCATTGAGGCCCTGCGCCCCAACGCCCGGCTCATCATTGACCTGATCCCCGAGCTTGAGATCGTCATCGGCAGCCAGGAGCCGGTCCAAAAAACAGACCCGGTGTCCGCCATGAACCGGCTGTACCGGTATGTGCAGAAATTCATGGCCGTGTTCGCCGAAAAGGATCATCCTCTCATAATTTTTCTGGACGACCTGCACTGGGCGGATTCAGCGAGCCTGGACCTGCTTAAGATATTCGCAACCAGCGAGGAGCTGCATCATTTCTGCGTCATCGGCGCGTATCGCGACAATGAGGTGATTCCGGACCATCCCCTCGCCGCCATGCTTGAGACAATAGGCCGGGAAAAAGAAATAATCACCATAACCGCAAACCCGATCAGCAGGGAAGCGGTGAGGATGCTCGTGGCCGAGACCTTCGGCACCACGCCAGGCAAAGCCAAAGCCCTTTCGGACCTGGTGCACGATAAGACGATGGGGAATCCCTTTTTCGTGCGCGAGTTTCTGCTCACGATAGGAAGAAGCGCTCTGGTACCCCAGGATCCTGAGAAGGGATGGCGCTGCGACATCGACGGCGTCAGGCGGCTGCCGGCGGCAGACAATGTGCTGTATCTGCTTTCAGCAAAAATAAAGGAGCTTCCCGTAAACGAGCGTAAATGCATCATGACCGCCGCGTGCATAGGCTCCACCTTTGAGTGCGAACTTCTGTCGCGGGCGCGCACCATAACGGAGAAGGAGGCGACCGCAGAGCTCAGAGCCCTCATGGCAATGGGCATGATAATTCATGAAAATGAAGGATACCGGTTCATACACGACCGGATCCAGGAGGCTGCGTACCTGGCGATGACGCCCGAAGGCCGAATCGAGACGCATTACCGGATCGGCAAAATCCTGTTCGAGGACGCCGTTGCCGGCAGCATCATTGACAATATATTCGCCGTGGTGGACCATCTCAACCACGCGTCCGAGATCGTGGATGAGTATGAAAGGATCGTGCTTGCGGATCTGAATTACGTCGCCGGCAAAAAGGCTAAAAGCCAGGCCGCCTTTGAAATGTCTCTCAAATATCTCAGGAACGCGCATAAGCTCTCGACGAATGCAGAAGAAGACCCGCATAAACAAATGGTTGCCGAAAGCATTTGGAAACAATATTATCACTTTGCGTACGTCGTCCACCTTGAGCTTGCAGAAGCGGAGTATCTGAACGGCAATTTTAATTGCTCTGAAGAGGTAATCCAGGAGGCCCTTCCGTATATAATAAGCGATATTGAAAAAGCCCCTTTTTATAATATTCTTATTTTACAGTACACTCTGGCTGCCCGGTATCCTGAGGCGATCGAGATCGGATTTAAAGCCCTCACTCCCTTTGGCATAGAAATAGACACCTGGCTTTCTGAAAAAACAATCGCAGATGCGGGAGCTGACATCGATCGACAACTGGCAGGCAGAGATATCTCATCCATCCTGGAGCTTCCCCCCATGACGGATATAAAAATTCATACCGTCATCAAAATTCTAAGGATTTTGTTGCTGCCGATTTTCTATCTCAATCCGGCAATCGCCGATCTTATTTCCATAAAAATATGCAGCCTGTCCATAGAATTCGGCAACGCACCCGAATCGCTCACCGGTTATCTGCATTACGGCATGGTGCTGTCCTGCAGGCTGGGTAATATCGAAAAGGGATACCAAATGGCAAAGATCGCCCTTGATCTGTCCCACCGGTTTGGGAACAAGGCGTACATCTGCGAGTCCAGCCTCAAATTCGCCAATTTCATAGCGTTCTTCAGGATGAGCCTTAAACAAATTGAAGAATTAAACCGTTCCGGGTTTCAGGCGGGATTGGAATCGGGCGAAATGAAATATGCAGGAGACACTTATGGCCATATTATATTGAACCTGTATAATCAGGGGAAAAATCTGAATCATGTATATAGCGAGGCCTCGAAGTTCTTGAACTTTATAAGCAGGACAAAAGACCAGCTCCTTACACCCATGATTGAAGGCCTCATGTTTGTGATACGTCATTTAAAAGAAACAACGATCATGGATACCGCTACATTTTCTCAAAATCACGAGAAGATTGCTAAAAGCTGCACGGATAACGATAATCTGATTCCCCTGTATGTATTTTACTGCCATGAGGCGCAGATGTATTATCTGCTGGGCGAGTTCGACAGATCGCTTGGTCTCATTATTGAAGGCGCCAGGCTCCTTCAATTTTTCTGCGGATTTTTCGGCGTTGAAATGATTTTTTATGAATCGCTTACCCTGGCATCCCTATATCCCCAAGCATCCGAAGAAGAAAAAAATGAATTCATGGCAACTCTTTCCGAGACCCGGCAGAAGCTTAAGCTCTGGTCCGAGAGCTGCCCAGAGAACTTTCTTCACAAATATCTTCTGGTTGAGGCCGAGGTCGCGCGTGTAACCGGTAGAGATATGGAGGCAGTGGATCTCTACGACCGGTCAATAGAGGATGCGGATAAAAACGAATTCACCCAGGATCAGGCCGTGGCGGGCGAGCTCGCAGGCAGGTTCTGGCTTGAAAAGGGTAAAAAGGAGATCGCCGGCATCTATATTGCGAAAGCGTATGAACTATACAAAAAATGGGGGGCGCTGCGCAAATCGCGCGACTGCGAGGAGAAATATCCCGATCTTATCAACAATCGGCAAAACCATCGTGAGCCCGCTGCCGAGGCCAAAAGAGAACATGACGCAAACGCTCCGGAGCTGATCGCGCTCTTACAAATTTCTCAGGACATTATGAGGGAAATTCATCTGGATAAGCTCCTCGAAAAGATTTTGACCAGCGCAGTGAAGCACTCCTCCGCCCAGAGAGGATGCATCCTCATGGAAAAAAACAGGTCCTTCTTCATCGAGGCGGAAATCAGCCCGAAAATACGGCAGGTCGAACTCCTCCATTCCGCGCCTCTAAGAAAAACCAGGCTCCCCCTGTCGATCATCCGGTACGCAGCGCACAGCGGCGAGGGCGTAATCCTCAGCGACGCAGCACAAGACCCGGTTTTCAAGAACGATCCCTATGTGCTGAAAAACAGACCGCGGTCGATCCTGTGCCGCAAAATAGAATACCTGGGGAAAACCGAGGCGATCATTTATCTGGAAAACAGGATCGTGGCCGGAGCCTTCGGAGACGCGAAACAGGATGTACTGGATATCATGTCCGCACAGACCGCCATTGCCCTTGAGAACGCCCGGCTCTACAAAAAGCAGGAGGAGACGCTCTCAAGGGC
>MIBJ01000060.1 GCA_001829495.1 Spirochaetes bacterium RBG_16_49_21
AGGCAATTTATCAATTTTAGCTTCAATTTCATGAATTTTCATAATACAAATCCTCTATTTTTTAATCTCATCTTAATTTACAGTATAAAAATAATTTATACTTGATAGAATAGCAATACATTTTTAATTTATTATATCATTATGTTTGAATTCAATGATTTCCGGTTTTTCTTTTGTTGTTAAGCATAGCTCCCTGTATTTCTTGTCGGTTATCTGGTGTAATCCTGCGCCCATTCTGACCCCTTTGCGTAAATTTAAGAGGCCTTCTTTGCCGCGACTTTGCTTTCGATGATGAGTATCCAGCCATTTTCTGTATATATACAGGCATCCGGCAGGCCCTTGCGGGTGGCTTCATCCTCGGACTCTTCAAGCTGGTCGGGTAATGACTGCTCTGTTACGTGCATTGTTTCGTTTTTTGCAATGGTATGGCCCGTGGTCCATTTTATAAATTCGCGCAGAAGATACCGGTCTTGGGCGATGCTGGAGACCAGGGCGTGGGTTAGGCGGTTTTCGGGGTGGGTGTATTGGTCGAAAAGGTTTCGCATGAGTAAGTTTTTTAAAACATTCAAACAATTGCTTCAGCCTATGCGCGAAAGCCTTCTCGTTGAAGATATTGTTGTATCGCGCTGACCAATTCTGATGCTATTGAAAAATCTTTTTCAGCATCTTCATGAGTGATTACTTGTTTGAAATCATAATCTCCGATGTGGCGTTCACGAAATAACCTGCTGATATATTTTGAAAATTCTTTCGGGAATATATTCTCTCGTATGAAATGCTCATTAAATCCGCTTATCACACCCGCATGCTTTGAATACACCAGGTTTTTTGTCAGCATGAGCGCCTGCAGGGCGTAGAACGCGGCATAATATGATCTTGATGATGAAAAATCGTTATTGCCTCCTTCGAGAAGGCTTTTTGAGGCTTCAAGCGAACGAACGGCTTTATCCATTATTACGGTAATTTGTTCCGTTAAACCGCTGCCGGCCATATAACGACTCCTTCTCTGCCGGCGTTAATAAGCAACGGATTAAATTTTTCGTCATGATAGCGTGTTTCGGAAATGGGGATTATGGAAAAAACGGAATTGTATGCGTACAGCATCTCGCCGGAAATATCATCGATGATATCCAGTATTTCCGGGGTGACTTCGCCGACAACGGCAATGCAATCGTAATCGGATTCAGGGGTATTGTCCCGCCGAGCCATCGAGCCGATCAGGATGACTTTCCTGAGTCTGCTACCCAGTCTTTTTTCCATTTCATGAATCATTTTTTTTGATATTTCTTCCGGCGAGAGCATTGTCGTTCCCTCTTTCTATATATAGGCATTGAGTAGGTTATTTGTCCATTCGTTTTTTTATGCACAACAGAGGCGAAATGCATTTAGATTATATTCATTGAGAACCTCGTTACATTATTATCTATAAAACCCCGGTTCTTCAGCGTATTGATGTGCCTGTTTAATTGATTTATTGATGCCCTTGCTGCGACTTTGCTTTCGATGATGAGGATCCAGGCATTGTCTGTATATATGCAGGCGTCCGGCAGGCCCTCTGATAGGGTGGGGTTTAAACCCCACCCTATCAGAGGGCTCTTCAAGCTGGTCCGGTAATGACTGCTCTATTACGTATATCGTTTCTTTTTTGTCAATGGTATTGCCCGTGGTCCATTTTATAAATTCGCGCAGAAGATACAGGTCATGGACGATGCTGGAGACAAGGGCGTGGGTTAGGCGGTTTTCGGGGTGGGTGGATTTGTCGAAAATGTTTCGCATAATATAATTATTTTTTAATTTTCCTTACCATCTACTTTCGATTTTTCCTTTGATTTTTCCTTTGACTTTTCCTTTTCTTTTGCTAATTTTATTTTTTCAAATACATCATATTTTAAGATTACACAGATATCATCCTTTAAATCAGTTTTATCTTTCCATATTTCATATTTATCATTGGATGCTTGTTCAAGATTCCTTTTAATTGAATCTGTACTGTCAGCAATTCTGCGTATATATTTTATCCCAGTAATTACTTTTTCATCTGAATCATCTTGAAGATATTCGGTTTCAAGTATTTGAAGTAGTTTTTGCTGGATAGTTTTTGATGCTAAGCTAATATATGTAACCGCAAAATTAATATGTTTATCGTTTATCGACGCCCTTGACTGACTAAGATCATTAACTAGAAAATCAATAACCATCTCAGCCCCGCGAAGATGACTTTGTTGATTTTCAGGAGAACCGCTAAACAAAGTATTAAATGACAAATCTGACAAAGCCACATCGGGAAGTTCTAGTAAATATGTTCTTAATGCTTTAGCTAATTCTTGAGATATCTCACCTTGGCTTATCGTATTAACATAGAATTGAATATATAAGTTTGCCAATTCTCCTTTTCGAATTTTTTCGATTAGAGCCTCTTTAGTATTTGCATGACTTTTAGATAAAGGCCATAGTGAATCTTTCCAATTTTTCCATTTGATTTCATCAGTTATTTTGTTTTTTATTGCATCTGCTAAAATTTCATCAGCTTTTACATCTATTTGCCAATGATATGCCTCAACCTTTGCAAGGAAACTTATGACTGGTGCTTCTATTAATTCGGAATTTTTTAAATTATTATCAACGATAAACATAAAAATCCTCGTTGTGAGCTTATTATGCTTATTTAATTCAAAATCTTTTTCAGGCATATGCCCAATATAATCAAAAATCCATTGTTGCTCAGCAATATTTAAAATACTACGAGCCAATAGATCTCCTAATTCATCAATTTGTTCCTCTTTCAAAGAGTATAATTTAGGCCGAAATATATTGCATATCTGCTGAATTATTTTCCCCTGATTATACTGTTGCTTACTAATCCAATTTCTTAATTCACTGAAATTCTTCTGTATCTCATCTTCAGGTAGATAATTAAATATTTTTTTCAAAGTATCTATTGCTTCATATTCCCCATTTTTTGATTCTAAAGTAAGATCTACTGGTACGCCCAATGGGCCATTCTCACTTAATAAGTATCCTGCTATAGTTATAGCACCATTCTGATTTTCACCAAGTAATAATGGAACTAGGTATGATTGAAGTTCAAGACGCGGTTCTTTGGTGGTGGAATAAAATTCCCAAGAACACATACTAGCGATGATTTGAGCAAGAATTGGTGAAAAGCCGAAACATTTATCATCTGGTATTTCGCTTAGCATTTTTTTAAATTTCAACAAAGATTCTTTTGTTTGTAAAGGATCAGTAACGCTTAAGATTGGTTTAAGTTTTTGCTCGACATTTCTTTTTTGGTTATCTGTAAGTTTTTTCACAAAATAAAAAACAGCTTTCAGGCTAGAATTTTCCGGAAGTTTTTGAATATCTAAAGTTTCATCAATAAATATATTTACAATTGAAGCTTTTAAGTTATTTACTGCATAAGATTGAGTTTCGCTGAAAATTATCGCTAAATCCAACAATCGTGGAAAATCTTCCAAGCATTCCATCAATTTAGGATAAGTAAGATACGATTCCAACACTTCACAAATTTTTTTATTTTTATCTGCACCTTCAATAAGACATTGCAAGACATTCCTAAATTGAGAAGTAATACATATGGTCGGTTTTTTATTTCTAAGCCAAGAAATAACATTGTCTGGTTTATCAGTTTTATTTAGTTGATCAATAAAATCGACAGCTCGCCCATCGTTTAAGCTTTCCATCAACTCTACTGCATTGGTTACTTCTATAAGTTCTCTTGGTAATCCTTTCTGCATGATCCAGTGAACAGTTTGCATACTAGTAGGAGCTAGGGCTTGGACAATCCGAACGGCTTTAGCCTGGTTTTTATTTTCTGTTTTGTCTGGGTTCATTTTTATTAGTTTCTCATAATAATCTGAATCAACTATAATTTTATCATATTCATCCGGGACTGTCTCTCTTAATGCAATCATTAACAAATGTGTATTGTCAAAATAAATGAGTTTGCTAGTAGGCGGTATATCTCTACTTGTTTGCAAAGAAGTTATTTTAGCTTTTGAAACGATATACGCATTAATAAGCTTTTTTACTTGACGAGGATCTTTTGGCACTACAGCACCGATTAATTCTTTTATTAAGTAGATGTCATTATCAAGTAACTTTAAGTTCGTTACAGCAGTATCAACATATGAAATCATGTCTTCAGGAATAAACGAATCCATTCTAATAATAACATCAAAAAATTTCCGTAATAATTCTTCGCTTTTATAATCATGATATTGTTCGCCTTCTTTATCTATTTGGTGTCCATCAGTTTCAAGAGCAAGCACCACTTGTTTTTCATCACATGGGACAAGAAATCTGCATCGAGTTATCTCTCCAGCATCATCTGATTTACCTCCAAGTTGACGAATTGAGGCTAAAGCTTCAACTACCGTATTAGGCTCACATCGATCTAAATCATCTACAACAATGACTACACTCTTATCAGGGTTTCTTTTCTGGAAATTTAGCATTTCTTGAATAAAGATTTTTTGAAATTGATCCGGATATCTAAGACGCTGACTATCTGATACTGGTTCAGCTGAAGTTAAAATTTTTTCTCTTCTATTTTGAAACCACCGAAAAACAATCACTCCAAATGAAATTATTCCACCATACAAAGTTACGGCAATTTTAATTATATCAGACGCATTAGGAGATAAAACAGCTATTGTTGAAAAAATTATTAATAAAATAAAAATTAATCCACTTGCTATTGCAGCAATTAAAGTAGGTTTATCAAGTTTTTCATTTTTTACAAGAAACCACCACTTTCCTTGCGCTTTAACAGATTCCTGGATTTCGAAGTCACGAATTTCTAACGGAATCCCAGGTGCAACAAATTTTTCCATTTTGTCATATATTGGACTTTCTATTCCTTTCATTATTGTAAGTAACATTTGTCTACGAATCGAATCACCTCGAGATTTCCAGGCATTAAAAGTAACAATCTTAACCCTTTTATCCAATAAATCTCGAAGCATTTCAACTATTGAACTTTTACCTTGACCCCATTTACCAAAAAGAGCTACTGAAATACCTATCGAGTTTTTTGAATCCGGATGAAAAACATCTGCCAATATTTTAGCATATACTTGATGACCAAATTTATCATCTTTTACATTTACTATAGTATTATCATCTAACAATCTGATTTCTGACATAATTTCACCCCGCATAAATATAATGTATCAATCTTAAAACATCATGCTATCAGTCAAATTGATCCCTTCATCATTACTATGCGTACTCAATACAACTGAGTTTGGAAAAAAGATAAAATTTCTGTGCTAAGTTAATTCCAGTACCTCCTCATCTAATGTTTGAAGAGGAGGTGGCATAGTAAAGGCATATCTCCCCTCGAAACGCCCGCTGACTCACCGCCCCATAAAGCTTTTCCAATTCAGAAAAACTATTCTGATATTTTACTTTAACCGATTCAACTTTTTCGACAATGTTGGCGAATTTGTTTTGGAGAGGAAGTGGCGGTACCGGTATCATGATTTTATTCATAACATTCGAATCAAATCTTTTTGTACCGTGTCCAGCCGTTGTGATCGATGAAAGAATTAAACGCTTCATAGAAATTAAACAATTCATCATATATTGAACATTGATTTCTTCTTCTAACTGGATAGCCTTCATATCCTGGTTGATTGAAACAGGCACCATATTTATTGCCACAGGAAATGAATGTGCGAGTATCATCCCTCTAACAACAATAAGAATATGTCCGAAATTGATTCTTTTCAAAGAAGTCTCATGAAAAACTTTCTCAGAGATGTGATCCTGGGAATCGAAGATATAAGACACTTTCATATCCTTCGGGCTTACCCAGGGGAAATTGCCATTCCAGTAATCCTCACGTTCTTTACTCGGAGTACCGCCACTGATAAATTGACCGATTTTACTCAACAGCTTTACATCCCACCCCTTCTCATTCCTCACCGGGTCCCCAAACATCTCCAAAAACGTACTCTTCACAAACTCATCCAGAAGCTGGATGCTTTCTTTCCGCTTGGCAATTAGCTCCTCAATGCGGGACAGGAGGGTGGCGATGCGGATCTGGTCTTCTAGCGGAGGGACAGGTATTTTAATTTTTCCTAAATCTACAAAAGTAATCGCATCTAAACCAGTTGTTTTCTTGGTAATCTTTGTCATATTAATACGACAAAGATAGTAATAAAGATATTCGTTATTCAATTTGTTACAATCTTTTACTTCTAATGCACAGATATGGCTTACCATATATGCATCTACACCAAGTACTGCCCTATGATTCAAAGCGACTGAACCACTCCTCGGAAGTAACACACTCCCTTTTTTAATTATTTTCAAATTGTTTCTTTTAGCTACTTCATTACTTACTTTATTCTCAATTTCCAATAAATTTCTTGTTGTGTGATATTTCCCAAAATCTTTCATTTTAAGAAATGGCATACCTTCATCGGTAAAAGCATCTGATCCCTTAGGTGCCGGGTTGCCACCAATAATTACACATAAGTCATTTAATTTATATATTTTAGTAGAGTTCATTTTACTATTGCCTTTAACTTTTTCAACTCAGCATCGCTATGCTTCGACTCCGCTCAGCAAGCGGCGAGCGCTCCACACTTTCGTTTGTCTCGCCTGTCTCGCTCGTTGAGCATAGCCGAAACGAGCGGCTTAGAGTTTTATTTCCTTTAAAGCCTTAAGTTCCTTAGTAATCTCCTTCTCTATCTCCTCCAACCTCCCCAATATCACCCCCGGCTTCTCGTACTCCACCTCATCATACACATCTTCCTTATACCGGTTAAGGCTCAGGTCATAGTCATTGTCCACAATCTCCTTCCTGGGTACAAAAAATCCCTTCAGCTTTCTATCCATGTCCTTTTTCGGATCACGTTTCTTGTATTTCGTAACGATGTCTTGCAAATCGCCCGGACCTTCTTGCTTGGTGCGTTTATCGTCAAGGCTATACCCGTCACTCTCCATCTCATAAAACCAGGTATGCTCCGTTAGCCCGCCCCTAGTGAAAATGAGTATGGCAGTGCTCACGCCCGCGTAGGGCTTGAACACGCCGCTCGGCATGGTGATGACGGCCTTAAGCTCAGCCTCTTCAACGAGCTTTTTGCGCGCCTGAACGAATGCCTTGCCCGAGCCGAAGAGCACGCCCTGGGGGACGATGATACCGGCGGTGCCGCCCATTTTGAGCATGTTGAATATCGTTTCAGTGAACAAGAGCTCCGTTTTTGTGGTGGGGAGCTTAAGGCTTTCGTTAATGTCGCTCTTGTCGATATTGCCGGTAAAGGGCGGGTTCGCCATGATGATGTCGTACCGGTTTTCTTCGTTGAACGACTTGCTCAATGTGTCCTTATAATCGATATGAGGATCGTCGATGCCATGCATCATCAGGTTCATGAGGCCCAGGCGCACCATGGTGGAATCGAAATCATACCCGAACAGGCTGTCGTCCAGGATGTCTTTCACGTCCTGGGTGAGAAGTCCCGATACGCTGCTGCGGATGAACCCGTCTTCATCGGGCTTTCTGTCTTTCTTTTTTTTATCGATCTGGGTCACCATGTATTGATACGCGCCCAGCAGAAAGCCGCCGGTGCCGCAGGCGGGGTCGGCTATTTTATGGCCAAGCTGCGGGGCCACGAGCTCGCACATGAGCTTGATGATATGGCGCGGCGTGCGGAACTGCCCGTTCTTGCCGGCCGACGCTATCTCGCCCAGGAGCATTTCGTACACGTCGCCCTGGATGTCCTGGAAGGTCTGGCCTCCTTCTTTCGTGTCCTTTTCTATTACCAGGAAAATATCTTCGATGATGCCAATGGCTTCCACAAGGAGAGACGGCTTGGGGATAATGAAAACGGCGTTTTTCATATGCCGGGTAAAGGAAGACGCGCCGCCATTTAATTCTTTGAGAAAGGGGAACACCCACATCTGCACGTGCAGCAGCATCTCATCAGCGCTCATTCGCTTGAAATGGCTCCACCGCAGGGTTTCCTTTTTGATTTTTTCTTCGGAATGAGGGAGCTTGAATGTGCCTTTAAATATCGAAGTATACGCCTCGCCGGTAAACTCGGCGTCCCGCGTTCGTTTCAGGTCAAGGTCGTCGATGCGCTTCATGAAGAGCAGGTAGGTGATTTGTTCTATCGCGGTCAACGGGTTGGCGATACCGCCGCTCCAGAAGCGGTCCCACAGTTTATCGATAAGGCTTTTTATGCCGGGATTGTTCTGAAGCATGTCACGCCACCAGTCCTTTGGTCAGTTCAAGAATTTCTTCGATTTCACGGGGAGAGAAGATCCCCCGTATCCCCTCGGGATGAAGCTGGGTAAAGGGCGCCTGGATCAGGTCTCGCTTTTCGATCGTGCCCCGTTCTATGAGATAGCTCTCCAGTAAATGGAGAAAGTCCATCTGCCCGGTGGTCATATTGGAATGCCTCCGTATGAACATGTCCACCGCTTTTGATACGGATTCGGGAAAACTTTCCAGTATTTCAATGCACAGGATATGGCGGATAAACTGCAAAAAATGGGCCTTCTGATTATCGTAGGCCCGGCGTAACAGATCGATGGTGATATGGGGATGCTCGTCGTGAAGCTCATCGGCCAGGGCCTTGGCCTCTTTTTCGCTGATTGCTACGCCCTTTTTTATTTTTTGTAAAATGGGATTGGCC
Source organism: Spirochaetes bacterium RBG_16_49_21 (assembly GCA_001829495.1). Taxonomy (GTDB): domain Bacteria; phylum Spirochaetota; class UBA4802; order UBA4802; family UBA5550; genus RBG-16-49-21. The sequence continues at coordinate 8,667 of MIBJ01000060.1, forward strand.
TTTGTCAGTTCCCGTATACGTTCTTCAACCATCACCCGGTATTTGGCGATCGATATCGCCTCATGCTCGGGGCCGAATTCAATAAACTCTTTTTTATGAACGATGTCTTTCAGGTTCAACGTGACAGGCCCGCCGACGATGTCCCGGCCTTCCCTGAATTTCATAAATGGGGCAAGCCTTTCGCCGAGCTCATCAAAGGAACCATCCTTGATTTTCGCCCAATAGGTATTGGTCTGCGCTTTTTCAATAAGCTCCTGTTCAGCCGCAACAATATTGACGGTCAGGGGCAGCTCGGAAATCTGCTCGATAATATTCGCTTTCAGGTTCTCATATTTCTCTTTTTCATCAGCTAGCAGGGCCAGCGAGGTTTCCAGCAAATTTTTCTTGAACCGCATGGCCTTGAAATCCGTCTGCGAAATGGTGCGGAAAAGCGGCTTGATGGTACTTCGCAGAAATTCAAGCCTCTGCGCAGTGAGCAGGTTCCAGAAATTCGGTTCATCCAGTTTCGCAAGATCGGAAGAGGCCTCCATTATGATAACAGAATTCTTAGGCAGCTCATGAACCTGCTTTTTCAAAGCCTCGATCTCTTTTTTGACGATATCTTCTTCCTTTTTTACTATTGCTTTTTCAATCTTGTCGATCCTGATACCCGCATACCGGACCGGAAGCGGGACTTGCGGCGGCAGCTCCTTGCCTTTGGGCGTTATCTTGAAGTACTCAAAGTTGTCCCAACAGTCCATTATAAGAAAAATATCTTTCTTCGGGCACCAGGGCTTGATCTTCGTTTCATCAAGCAGGCGCGTACCCCGGCCTATCATCTGCCAGAATTTTGTGTATGAGTATACGGGCTTCGCAAACACGAGGTTTACCAGTTCCCGAATGTCGATCCCTGTGTCGAGCATGTCCACGCTCACCGCGATCCGGGGCATATCGTTATTCTTAAATTGATCCAGAAGCCCGCCCTTGCCGTACACCCGCGGATCGTCGGACACGATCACCTTTGCCAGCTCGCCCTTGTATTCAGGGTACAGGGCGTCAAAAATTTTTTCAATTCTTCTCGCATGGGACATGGAAATGCAGAAGAAAATGGTTTTCCCCGGCAGCACGCCGTTGGAGTCCTTAATCGACTCCTCCATGAATTCCTTCACGATCAGGGCATTGGTGCCCTGGTTGATCACGGTCTTTTCAATTTCTTTTCCCTCGAAGTTGATCTCTTCGATTTCTTGACCTTCAAGAATCAGCTTCTTCTGGTCTTCTAGGGTAATGGTCCGTTTGTTTATTCCCTCCTGTTGAAATCGGGTGACGATTTTAATTACCTGGAAATTGCACAGGTAAGGAGGATCGTGGTTTATCGCTTCGTCATAGGAATAGGCGAAAGTGGGCAGTCCGTCTTCGCAATCGAATAATTCAAAAGTATTATGATCGATCACATCGGTCGGCGTCGCGGTCAACCCCAGAACAATGGTATTAAAATACTGTATGATTTCCTGGTAGGTATTATAGATCGACCGATGGCTCTCATCTATTATGATGAGATCGAAAAAGTGCGGCGAGAGCGTATTCGTTTCATCACGAATAACGTTAAGCATTGTGGGATAGGTCGATACGTAAATGCGCCGGTCTTTTACGATCGATTTTTCCCCCTGATGCGGCCATCGCGGTTCATCGGGCAGATGTTCCTTGAACGCTTCCAGGGCCTGGTCTCTTAAGGCGATTCGGTCCACCAGAAACAGAACTCGCTCTGCCCACCCCGCCCTCATAAGGGCCGATACAAGGGCGACGCAGGTGCGCGTTTTCCCTGTGCCCGTGGCCATGACCAGAAGAAACTTTCTTCTCTTTTTCTCGAGCGATTCCATTACGGTGCGAATTGCGCGCACCTGGAAATCCCACCCCGCAATGTTAGTATTGATCAGTTCATACGCCAGAGGCTTGTTGTTTTTCCGTATGTAACAAAATCGTTCCAGGTCATCACGCGTGGGAAACCCGAACACTTTACAGGGAGGATAATGTTCAAGGTTCCAGAAATATATTTCATGGCCGTTGGTGAAAAAACAAAATGGGAGCTCCCCGCCCTTTTCCGCCTTTATATTATAGCAATACTGTTTCGCCTGCTCGCGGCCCAGCTCCGCGTCTTTCGAAGTCTTCTTGGCCTCCACCACCGCCAGGAAACCGCCGTCTTTTCCCAGTAGCACGTAATCGCAAAACTGATGACCCGCGTAGGGAGATTGAGGTTCCTCTACTCGTCCGGAAGAAATCAGAATGTCATGCTCTTCAATTACCTGAGTGCGATCTTTAACGTTCCAGCCGGCATCGGCAAGTTTGCGGTCGATGATTTCTCTTCTAGTTTGTGCTTCGGATTTCGACATGACATTATTTGCGCATGGAACCGGGCTACCTATATGACAGTTGTAATGAATAAACAGATGTACCACGTTAACAGAATTTATCAATAACAAAATCGATATCCAACACGGTAAGTTCGCCGTCGCCGTCCAAATCACCGCCGGTCAACATGCCGGCGCACTGGACGCAGCAAAATATCGTTTTCAAATATTTCTTTTCCAGCAGGGGAGGGATCAGGTCGTAATATTTTTTGTTATCAGGATATTTTTTCTTAAAGAAGGAGTAAAGGCCCATTGTCGATTTTAAAGAGTTACATTGCTTACAAGCCCACACCTGATTGTGGATGCTCTGGATCGCATCGCATTCCCCGCATTCCGGCTTGATCTTCAGGGAACGGGGAACAATATGTTCGCGCTGAAGGTCGTCCGAAGAGCCGCAGTAGATGCACTCTTTATCGGATTCAACGAGCTGCCAGTCTTCGCGCATGATGTCGGACCACGACATTGCGCCGCTTTTCAATTCTTTAAAAGTTTTTTTGATGAAACCGTAATGCTCTTTTTTTGCCAGAGACCCATCACCGCCCGCTAAAGCCCTCTTGGCAATGATCTTCGCATATTGATAGAACAGAAGATCTCTGATTGTTTGAACTTCTCTGTCCGGCATTATTATTTTTTGCCTTTTTTTTAAGCCGATAAATCGGACGAATCACCCAAAACAAAGCAGGCCCGGCTATTATAAAAATGAATCCCAATTTCATGAAAAAATTTGGTTCTAAATTACTGGTCTTGAGCGCAGCACTAATCCCTTTACCAACGCTCGAAACAGCTCAAATAATAATTCCTGCTATAAAAAAAGCTAAACCAGCAAATATATTACCCATTCTTGTTCCCTCCGGAATTAATACTGGATGGAGTTTACGTGGCCGTTAGTATAAAGCTCAAGAATACTACCAGCCCTCAAACCGTCCGCCGCCAGGCGGACACCTATCGGGGTGCATGTCTGAGGCGAGTCCCACGCAGTGGGCGAGCTGAGTTCACCCCGGAGCCCCCGCCGGCGATTGAGGCGGCGCGCGGGGGATTCCTAAGGGGGTGTTCGCGTTAACACCCCCTTAGGAATTGCACGACCGACTCTCGGTCACAATCTTGCTTTGCTCGGGGCACCACCCCCCATACTATGCCCTTATTTTTACACTTGACACTAATGTTAGGTTTAAGGAACTTGTTTCAGAGGGAGCCGTGCCTTCAAGAGGCTGGCCATGAGCTCCCCCGTGGGGGCTTTTTAGACAGCCCCGATTTTCGCACCAAGTCCGGCAAAGGAGTTTCGGGATATGGCTCAAAAATTTTACAGCGAACAGAATCTTAAATTCACGCTCTATGACGTTCACGGGATCGAGTCATTATTGGAATACGACTATTTCCGCGACTACTCGCGGGAGAGCTTCGACATGATTCTGGATACGGCGAAGAAAATCGCGACCGATTTTATGTTCCCGATAACTTCGGAGATGGATAAAAACCCCCCGGAATATACCGGCGACACCATAAAGGTCCATGCCGCGGTGCGGCCCTTCATGAAAACGTCCGGGGACGGCGGGTGGATAAACGCCCTGTTCCCCTACGAAGAGGGGGGCCAGCAGATGCCGGTTTCGATCTACAACGCCTGCCAGTTCATATTTGCCGCGGCGAACTATTCCATAAGCGTGTACCCGAGCCTCACCCACGGCGCCGTAGACCTTATCTATTCCTACGGCTCTGAAGAGATCAAGGAAAAATACGCGACGAACATGGTTGCCGGCAAATGGCAGGGGACCATGGCCCTCACCGAGCCCGAGGCGGGAAGCTCCTTAAGCGATGTAAAGACCACGGCCGTACCGACCGAGCACGGCTATTATCTGATAAACGGGCAGAAGACCTTTATCTCCGCCGGCGATCATGACGGGGTTGACAATATCGTCCACCTGATGCTGGCGCGCATCAAGGGAGCGCCGGCGGGCGTGAAGGGGCTTTCCCTGTTTGTCGTGCCCAAGATGCGCATCAACGACAAGGGGAAGCTCGAGTTCAACGACGTCAGCTGCGCCGGGTGCTACCATAAGATGGGCTACCGGGGCGCGCCGATCGCCCAGCTTGCCATGGGGGAAAACGACGATTGCCGCGGGTACCTGGTCGGCGAGGCGAACCGGGGCCTGGCGTACATGTTCCAGATGATGAACGGGGCCCGCATCCACGTCGGCGCGGGAGCGGCGGGCATATCCTCGGCGGCCTATCACGCGGCGCTCGAGTACTGCCGCGAGCGGCTCCAGGGGAGAAGGATCACGGAAAAGGACCCGACCAAACCCCAGATACCGATCATCGAGCACGCGGACGTGAAGCGGATGCTGGCGGCGCAGAGGGGCATTATCGAAGGCTCGCTCTCGCTCATCGTGTACGCGGGCAAGCTCCTTGACCTGACCCTTGTCGCCCAGGGCGAGGAGAAGGAGCGCTGCGAGCTCCTTCTCGATTTCCTGACTCCCATAGTCAAGAGCTATCCCTCGGAGATGGGCCTGTTTTCCACGAGCCTCGCGATCCAGTGCCTCGGCGGTTACGGGTACAGCGACGAGTTCCCGGTGGAGCAGTATATGCGGGACGTCCGCATACACCCGATCCATGAGGGCACCACCGGGATACAGGCCATGGATCTTCTGGGAAGAAAGGTGGTGATGAAGAGCGGCAGGGCGATGTCGATCTACCTGGAGGAGGTGGGCAAGACGGTCGGGGCGGCGAAGGGGATCGCCGAATTGGCGCCCTATGCCGACAAGCTCAAGCGGGCCCTTGACCTTCTTGGAGAAGTCACGGCAAGCCTCGTCGGCATAGCCATGAAGGGCGAGACGGATCGCTTTCTCGCCGACGCCACGCTCTATCTTGAGCTTTCGGAAATCATATGCGTTGCGTGGCAGTGGCTCGCGCAGGGCATCGCGGCCGGCACGGCGCTCGGCGCCGCGTCCGAATCGGACCGCGATTTCCTGGAGGGGAAGATATACGTCATGCGGTATTTCTTTGAATACGATCTCCCCCGGATCGAGGGTCTGCGCGCCAGATTGATGAACGCCGCCGACGGCCTGACCGTATCCATGCGTCCGGAACATTTTACCGATTAGAATCTCCCGTGATCACGCTCGGCATTGATATCGGCTCTATCACGACCAAGGCGGCTATCATGAAGGACGGCTCGCTTGCGGGCACGGCCGTGGGCTTCACCGGCTACAACGTCGATAAAGCGTGGCGCCAGGTGACCGAGGAGCTCCTGGCGGATCGGGGCATTCCCTTCCCAACCATAGAAAAAATAGTGTCAACCGGTTACGGCAGAAACAGCGTGGACGCTGCTCACAAGGCGATCACGGAGATAACCTGCCACGCAGCCGGCGTTCATTTCCTTTCGCCCCATATATGCTCGATCATCGACATCGGCGGCCAGGACAGCAAGTCCATTGTCATGAATGATACCGGCAAAGTGAAGGATTTCGCCATGAACGACAAGTGCGCCGCCGGGACCGGCCGCTTCCTTGAAGTTATGGCGCGCGCCCTTCAGGTTGACCTTGACCGGTTCGGTGAAATCTCCCTGAAAGCCGATAAGCCGGGCAGGATATCGAGCACCTGCACGGTCTTTGCCGAGTCTGAGGTAATCTCGCTCATTTCCAAGGGGGAGTCGCGGGAAAACATCATTGCCGGGATCCATGAATCAATCGCGAACCGGATCTCCTCCATGGCCGTCCGCATCGGGGTGCGCCGGCCGCTCATGATGACCGGGGGGGTGGCGAAAAACAGCGGCGTGGTCAGGGCGCTGGAAAAAAAGCTCGGCATGCAGATCGAGGTTTCCGAAATGGCCCAGGTTATGGGCGCCATCGGCGCTGCCGTCCTGGCTCAGGATATTTAAAAAAATGCTTGAAATGTGCTCGGGGATAAAATATTATGTCACATTGAGAACGGTTTAATGGGTGCTTTTTTATATTATTCAGGGCTCTTTATAAAGCGGGGCTGTCCATTAGCCCCCTTTTTGTTTGTAAGGATGAGGTTGCACACCGGTAATTGTTGATTGATGATTGTTGACCATGGAGAATTCATATCCTGTAAATAATGAAATCCGGCCGAATTCTTTATTCTCCCCGTCAAAGGCTGATATCCGGGAACCGGCGGACAATGATGAGATCGCCGGCGAGGAGTATGTCCGCTGCTGCATGAAAGAGCGGGACCCGGAGTATAATATCGAGTTTCTCCTGAAAACTGAGGCGTATCTGCTCCAGCTCGCCTATTCCCATAACAAGATACTGTCGCTTTCCAACTCCCGCACCCGGATACTCGCGCACCAGGTGGAGTGCGCCAGCCGCGTCATTTCCGCGTTAAACCGGCGGTTTCTCATAGCCGATGAGGTGGGGCTCGGCAAGACCGTAGAGGCGGGCCTTATCATCAAGGAGCTGGAATACCGGCATAATTATAAAAGGATGCTCATTGTCTGCCCCGCTTCGCTCCTGTATCAATGGCAGCATGAGATGCGGAGCAAGTTCAACGATGCCTTCATGATCATGGACCGTAGACAGATGCGCCGGGCGGCGCGCGGCAGGGGGACGAACCCGTGGGACGCGCATGACAAGGTGATCTGCTCGCTCGACTTCATCAAAAACAAGCGCTTTTTAAATGATCTGCGCGGCACCTCGTGGGACGCCGTTGTCTTTGACGAGGCGCACCGGCTCCGCAGGGACTCGCTCCAGTCCACGCTTGCCTACGAGGCGGCCCAGGTCATAGCGGAAAAGACAAAGGCCCTCCTCCTGCTCACGGCTACGCCGTTTCGGGGGAAGCTGGAGGAGCTGTATCATCTCATCGCCCTTCTTGACCGGAACATCCTGGGGCCGTTTCAATCGTTCTTTTTCGATTATTGCCTCGAGCATTCGGACCTGTCGGGGCTGAGGGAAAGGATCGCGCCGGTGCTCGTGCGCCGTACCAAACAGGAGGTCGGCGGCTTCACCAAACGGCGCGCCCGGACCATCAGGTTCGAGCTCTATCCGGACGAGCGGATGCTGTACGATGAGACCACCCGGTATGTTTCCGAGGAGTTTAACCTGGCCCTCCAGAGCGACAACCGCGCCGTGGGTTTTGTGATGACCATATTCCAAAAGCTCCTCGATTCGTCCACCGGCGCCCTCGGCTCGGCCCTGGCGAACAGGATGAAACGGCTGCAGGAAACCGCGGATCATGCGGATATCGAGTGCCGAATCAGGGGAGATGCGGAAGCGGAGAGCGGGGCGGATCTCGTGGACAGCGTGGAGGATGCGGACGGACTCGCGCGCATAACGTCACTCAAGACCGCCTTTGAGATGAGAAAGGAGATCGAGACCCTGCGGCGGCTGGTTGAACTGGCGGGGAGAATCAAAACCAATAAGAAGGCGGAGAAGCTCGCGCGGCTCATCGGGGAGCTTCGGAAGAAAGGGATCGATAAATTTCTCATCTTCACCCAGTTCAGAACGACCCAGGAATACTTAAGCCGGGTGCTCTCCGGCTTTACCGTTGAGCTCTTTCATGGGTCGCTGTCCCGCGAGGAAAAGGAACAGGCGATACTGCGATTCAAGGAGAGCGCACAGATTCTCATCTCAACCGAAGCGGGCGGCGAGGGGAGGAACCTCCAGTTCTGCCACATCATAATCAACTACGACCTTCCCTGGTCCCCGCTTAAAATCGAGCAGCGTATCGGGAGGCTTCACCGCTTCGGCCAGAAGGAGGACGTCTCCATCTACAACTTCTCTACCAAGGACACGGTGGCGGAGCGGGTGCTCGAGGTTCTGGAGAGGAAGCTTAAGGTTTTCGAGCAGTCGATCGGCGTTCCGGATGTGCTCCTGGGACGGATCGATGACGAGCTCGGGCTCGATACGCTGATCATGGAGATGGCCGCGGGAGTTCGGACCGGGAGGTCTATGGAGGAAGAGGTGGAGCGGCGGCTTGAGCTGGCGCGGAGGAGCTATGAAAAAATAGCCGGGCTCGCCGTTGCGGAGCGCATCGATTTCAACTACGATGAATATTACCGGATAACCCTCAAGGAGAGAAAATTTTCCAACCGGAGGATCGAGCGCTTCGCGGATCTTTTGTCGCGGGCGGATGAATATGCGGCGCGCCTCATCCGGAGCGGGAGCGGAAGCGGGCTCTGCGAGGTCTTCTGCGACGGCGGGGGCGGCGCGGCAGCGTGGCGGCGCGGGACGTTTGACAGCACGGCCGCGCTCGAGCGTGAGGAGCTTGAATTCCTCGCCTTCGGCCATCCGGTCGTCGACCGTCTGGTTGCCCGCTGCCAGAGCAGGGAATTCGGCGGGGCCACCGGGATCCGCGTCGTGAATTCAGACACGCCTTTTGACGGTATGGTCTTTTATTATCTGGCGACCTTCAGGTCGGCATCGGAATCCCGGGAGATCATCCCGGTCGTGGTCGCCGTCGATCCCTGTGTGCCGGAGGACGCGGTGGCGCGGGTTGAACATGTCCTCATGGAGCACGATCTTCCTGTAGCCGGTCCCGACGTATTACGGCAGAAGATTCGGGGCGGGCTTGATGAATATTTTATCCGCGCACGAACACGGATCTTTCAGAAAATTGATGAGAGAAAAAGACGCCTGGCCGAGGATATCGACCTATCGCTCGACCCTGAACTGGAAAAGATAAAAGAATCCCATGACCGGCGGATCGCCGAGCTCTCCGAGAAGCTGGAAATCCTTGAGGCGCAGCATAAATGGTACGGAAGAAACCTGAAGGGCACCATAACCAGAACAAAGAACCTTATCATGAAAACCGCGTCCGAGCGAGAGTCCCTCATCAAAACGTACCGGGGATACCGGGGCGTGGAGCATTCGGTGGAGCTTGTCTGTGCGGGGATTTTACTGGCACGACCGGCTTGATTAATAGAAACACCATTTTTTTATTGACAGTATAGGGAGCGACAATCTCATGTTAATGCTTTATAAATTTTTCAGCCTGACAAGCCATTATGTTTTTCACTTCACTTGAGTATATCCTGTTCTTCGTTGCTGCGGTCTGCATCTTCTTTGCGTTGCCGCAACGCTTCCGGTGGGTGTTCCTGCTCGGTGCGAGCTACTTTTATTACCTGTGGCTCGATCCGCGGTACGGAATCCTCATCGGCACCACGACGGTGATCGTGTATGGGACCGCCCTGGCGATGCACCGCAAGTCCCCGCTTGTAAAAAAGCTCCTGGCTGCCGCAAGCCTTGTTTCCAATCTGTCGATCCTGTTGCTTTTAAAGTACTATAACTTTTTCAACAACAGCCTGAAGGATCTCTTCACCGCGCTGGGCCTCGGTTACAATGTTCCGGAGTTTTTCTTCCTCATGCCGATCGGCATCTCCTTTTACACCTTTCAGGCGCTCGGCTACACCATTGATATATACCGGGGCACGCGCGAGCCGGAGCGGAACTTCGGCATCTTCGCCCTGTATGTCAGCTTCTTCCCGGTGTTGCTCTCCGGTCCAATCGAGCGCTCCACCACGCTCCTTCCCCAGTTTTACAAAAAGGCGGATTTCAACTATGAGCGGATCAGGGACGGGCTCATGCTCATGGCGTGGGGCTTTTTCCAGAAGCTCGTCATTGCCGATCGGCTCAGCTTATACGTGAACATCGTCTACAGTCAGCCCCGTATGTTTACGGGGCTCCCGCTTTTGATGGCAACGTACTTATTGGTGTTCCAGGTCTATTGCGATTTTTCAGGCTACACCGATATAGCCAGGGGCACCGCCCAGGTCATGGGATACGATCTCTTGCCCAACTTTCGGAGGCCGTTCTTCGCGCAGTCGATCGGCGAGTTCTGGCGGCGGTGGCACATGACGCTCATATCCTGGCTGCGCGATTATCTGTACATATCCCTGGGAGGAAACCGCGTTTCCAAGATCAGATGGTACTTCAATATCATGGTGGTGTTCACCTTAAGCGGCCTCTGGCACGGAGCGCAGTGGACCTTTGTGTCCTGGGGGGCCATGAACGGCGTCTTCATCATAGTGAGCCGCCTGACGGAGACTATACGCGAGTGGACCAGGGCAAAGATTTTCAACGGAATCGCAAAAATTCCCGCGCCGGCCTATTTTCTCCTGTCCGCCGCACTGGTCGCCCTGAGTGTGCTGGGCGTTGAAGCCGGCATGTCAGGCATTGGAGCGCGGGTCGCTGCCGGAGCCTGCGGCCTTGCGCTCTGCGGGGTCGGAGTCTTGAGGACGCAAAGAGCCATTTTCAACAGATTCATCAATTCCGTCCAAAAGCTCTGGATGATAGTGGTGACCTTCCACCTTTTTATCCTGGGAGCCGTATTTTTCAGATCGGAAAACCTGGCTGAAGCATGGTATGTAACTACACATATTCCGGGCCTCAATTTTTCTGACATTAAGCTTTTTTTCAAGATCGATGAAATTCTCGTAATGGTGGGCCTTGCCGTTTTTCTTATTGTCGTTCATCTTATGCAGGAGAAGTGGGGCAGCATACGGCATATGCTCAATTCCAAATCCATGATTATCAGATGGGTTGTTTACTACCTGCTGGTAATGTCCATATTCGCAGGTATGTATAAAACTTCCAAGTTCTTTTACTTCCAGTTTTAACGACAGGTATAAAAACTCTGAAATGAAAAAATTTTTTATCAACGCATCGATCTTCGGCTTTCTAATCATCTTTTCCCTTTTTGGTGTTATATATCTAGCGCCGATGGACCAGGAAAGATATCTTCTGGCTCTGGTTGATAAGCATAGGCTCCTTGAAACGACCCCACAGCCGCGGATAATATTCGCCGGCGACTCGAGCCTCGCATACGGCCTTGACAGCGGCATGGTAAAGAGGGCGACCGGCTATAATATCGTCAATATGGGCCTCCACGGCGGCCTGGGACTCATCTATTCCATGGATGAGCTGAAGCCATACCTGAAAAAGCACGATATCGTCGTTTTCATACCTGACTATACCCACTACGCCGGCAGCGGCGTCGGGGACAATACCCTGGTCGAGGTGACGATCGTCCTTCCATGGATCATCCGCTATTATTCCTGCGAAAACATCAGGCCGTTCATAACCAGCATACCGCTCACCTTTCAGCGGCGTCTCCGCGGGTTGCTGTTTCCCTCGAAAGAGGATGCGGCCCACCGGCGCTCCAATTTCAATCAGTACGGAGACAATGTCGGCCATCTGTCGCTGCCCCAGCCGAAGTTTAAGGACGTGGAGAGTGTTGCGCGGTTTATTCCCGGAATGGCGAGCCAGGAAAACGTCACCCGGATTCTTCCCGAACGGGTAAACGACGAGCTCGTCACCCGCATGAACCAGTTCGCCGCTTACTGCGCGGCGCGGGGTATTGACCTGTATCTTTCTTTTTCTCCGATAATGGAATGGAGCAGGCAGAGGGAGAAGCAGGCGGCAGCGCTCAACAGCCTTGAAAAGGATTTAGGAAACCGGATTCACATGAAAATTTTCGGAAATTCTATGGAGCATATATACCCCCGCGATTATTTCTTCGACAACGAGTTCCATCTCAACAAGAAGGGAAGGGATATCCGGACGCGACGCCTTATAGAGGCCATGAAGCTCGACCCGCTCCTGTCAAGGGCCGTAAAGCGGTGAAGCTTATCGGGGTCAATTTTTATATGCGTCCCGAATATCAGGAGCTTCAGTGAAAAACCCGCCTCTTTCTTGGTTTATTCCAATGAAAAGACAGGGTTCAACAGAGTAACGGGGCTGATAGTCGAGCCATTATTCCGGGGAAATTACACAATCCTTCCAGGGAAATACTTTTGTTCCCTTGTATGTATGAGATGAATCGCCTCCAAAAACAAGATAGGTGTGATCCGCCGGCGCCCGTGTGGTCTTGCGCCATTTCTCAAGATTAAGAAAAAAGTCGTTATTAAGAGTGTTTCCCGATTTGATCTCGACTGCCAGGAGGCGGTCGCCCTTGTCTATAATAAGGTCGATCTCATCGCCGAGGTTATTTCGCCAGAAATAGAAGTTGGGGGCGACCCCCTCGTTGTACTGCATTTTATATTGTTCGCCGATAACAAATGATTCGAACAGGCCGCCGCGCTGCGGGTGGATCGCCAGGTGCTCGGGGTCCTGGATGTTGAGGAGCTGTGCGGCCAGGCCGGTATCGAAGAAATAAAGTTTGGGCGTTTTTACCAGCCTTTTGCCGAAATTTTTAAAATGCGGCTGGAGCAGGAACACGATATAGCTTGCTTCAAGCACCGATATCCATGCGCGCGCCGTGTTATGGGTGATTCCGCAATCAGCAGCAAGCGAGGACAGGTTGAGGAGCTGGCCGATCCGCGCCGCGCACATGCGGAGAAATCGCTGAAAAATGGCGAGGTCCTTTACATTAACGAGTTTTCGCACGTCGCGCTCGATGTAGGTCATAATATAGCTTGCATACCACTTTTTCGGATCCAGCTTTCGGTCATAGAGAGGCGGATACATGCCCTTGTAGAGAATCTGAAAAAGCGAGCCGGTTTTTACCGGGGTGTTTTTCAGTTCTTCGAGTGAGAAAGGAAGGAGCTGTACCATGCCGGCTCTGCCGGCCAGCGACTGTGTGATTCCCGATAGGAGACCGAATTGCTGAGACCCGGTAAGAATAAAGGCGCCGTATCGTTTTTCAATATCGACCTTGGCCTGTAAGTATGAAAATAGAGCGGGGGCCCGCTGTGCCTCGTCGATAATTACGCCGCCGCCGTATCGCGACAGGAAACCCCGCGGATCGCCGGTCGCCAGCTCCAGCATGTCCGGCTCCTCGAGCGAAACGTACTCCCGGTCATTGAAGACGTGACGGACCAGTGTTGTTTTGCCGGATTGGCGCGGCCCGGTGACGGCTATGATCGGATAGCCCCTCGCCATTTCTTTAAGCGTTTTTTCGGCTCTACGCGGTATCATGGAAGTCAGGATGAAATATATTTTACAAATTGTCAATTTAATTTACAATTTGAATAACCCTCTCCGGTCATGCTTTTTTATTGTGATCAGGGATTAATTAATGGCTGCTCCGCCCCTTGAGCCGGCGCGGAATGGAGTGAAACCGAAAGATAATTCACCTCCCGGAATAAAAAGACAGTAATAATAAAAAAAAGTTTGCCATGCGGAGATGGGTGGGTATAATTACGGGGATAAACTTCTAATTACGAGGGGAATCGTTATGATGCGAAGATATGCAAACAAGTACCGCTTATATGTAACGCTCGCCGTAATGTTGATCGCTCCGTTGTCTTTAAATGATTCAACATGGAGCAGGGGCGCCGTTCAGGATTCCTCGGATATTCTTACGGCGCAGGCGATCCAGAAAAAAAAAGATGAAATCTATAATAAATATAAAGATCAAAGAGAGAAAATCGTCCGCAGCCCCCAGGAGATGAAGGAGATGCTCGTCGGGATACAGAAGCAGATCAAGGAAAGGAACCTTCATTTCGTCGCAGAGCTCAATGAGATGATGAAATACAAGATATCCCAGATAACCGGGGCGCGGGTCCCGAAGAATATCGAACGGGAAGCCAAGGTGCGATCGGAGGCCGGGAACCGGCTTTGGGAGGAATTTTTCAAAAAATACCGCGAGCGCTTCCGGAAGAAGCGCGCTCCGGACTATGAGGAACAGAAGAAAGAGGATAAGAAAACCGAATCTGACAAGGATACGGAAGAATACGGACACCGCGAAGAAGAAAAACAGAAGGATCTGGAAAAGCGGGAGGAGAAACCAGATGAGATCCGGACCGACATTCAAAATCCTCCCTCTCCGGACGCGGCCGCCTTTAGCTGGGTCAGCCGGAACATGGTGACCGGAGTGAAAATCCAGGGTGTGTGCGGCAGCTGCTGGGCCTTTGTCTCGGTCGCGGTTGTTGAGGCTAATTACCTCATCAGAAAGAAGATGAGCCTTGACCTCTCCGAACAGAACATTCTCGACTGCGCCGAGGCGCAGCAGCCGGCCTACCGCGGCGGCAGGGTCGTTTACATGAAGAGCAGAGCCGGGAGCTGCCAGGGAGGCTGGTATGGACCGGTGTTTGAGTATCTGCGCACCCACAGCGCTGCGTTGGAAAGCAGGATACCCTACCAGTTCATGGAATCGACGTGCAAACCGGCAGGCGCCGATCAATACCGGATAATGGCCTGGGGATATGTAAAGCCTGATGCGGGCATTCCGTCGATCCGGGAGATGAAGGAAGCTTTGTGTAAGTACGGCCCGCTCGCTGCCTGCGTGAAGGTCACGCCGGCGTTTCAGGCGTACCGGAGCGGCGTATATGATGAATGCGCCGCGGTCAGCGGAGAGCGGGATATCAATCACGCCATAACCATCGTTGGCTGGGATGATGAAAAAGGGGCCTATCTGGTCAAGAACTCGTGGGGTTCGGAGTGGGGCGAGGAGGGATATGTCTGGGTTAAATACGGATGCAACAACATAGGATACGGAGCTGCCTGGGCTGTCGCCAGCGGCATGGAATGAGCGCTGTACGGATCATTCATCAGGCGGTTGTTGCATAATTCTACAACAAGTCCGGGGTTGTTGCTACGGTCATCATGGATAGGGGGAGAGTTATGACGGGGATTTGTCATTACAGCAAATTATATGCAGGGATGACGGCGTGCATCATTGCGTTTTTCATCACGTGCTGCATAAAGCCGGCCGTAACCGTTATTGATGAAGACAACGGATCAAGGGTCGAGCTTCAGCGCGGCCAAATACTCGCGGTGAAGCTGGAAGCCCAGCTTGGGACCGGATACGGCTGGAAGGTCGTCTCCCTGAGCAGCATCCTTGTTCTGAAGGGGGAGCCGGAGCAGATATCGGAACCGGAGCAGAAACCCGGAGGTAAGGATTATCAGACCTTTAAATTTACGGCGGAAAACAGGGGAGAGACGGAGTTGAAGCTTGAGTATATCGAGGCTTGGAAAAAAGGCGCAAAGCCGCTTAAAGAGTATACCATAACAGTTATTATAAAATAATTAAAGGATTTATAATTTTTTTAGCGCAACCATGAGATTCGACTGATGAGGCCCTGATAAAATGCCGTATCCGAAATTAAAGGGAAGCGCGTAGCTTTTATTCCGGTAGCTTTGTTCGAGGTCGTTCTGCATGATCGGCCGGCATCCTCCCAGATACAGATAGGGCCGGTATACGCCGTAGAGCTTGATCTCCCAGCCCGCATCGAATGAGCCGTAGGGGATCCCCGAATCATCCTGCACGATCAGGACGCTCCGCCGAAGCAGAAAGTCGCGTATCGGCTTATAGCTTTTGTAGTGAAGCAGATAGACCGCGGATTTGAGCAGGGTCCTCACGTCCCGAAAGCGGTTGAGGTAACGTCCCTCGGGCGCCGACGGATTTGTGGAATCGGGCGTCAGCTTCATGGACAGATACACAAGCTTCCGCATTTTCCAATCGCCGTTCCGGGTAAAATAAATCCGCACCCCGGTGATTTTTCCCGGCTCCATCGCCGGCGCTTCCGCCCTGAAAGGGACGATCTCCCCTGAATCGTCAATAGTGATGTTTTCCACCTTATTCACAAAAAAGCCCAGCCGCGCCATAAATATGAGAAGAACGGGCGCGGTCCCGGGAAGGTAGGGGTTGTTCATCTCCTGGATCATTACTCTTGACTGGAAATAGTTGTTCATGCCGTAGAGGTAAATGCTTTGCTGGATCGGCAGGAGGCCGTTGATGAGCCTCCGGGATTTGTAATCCCTGAGAAAATCAACGTCCCCGGGCTTTTCCAGGGCCACCATTATGTAAGTGGAAGCGTCGGGGAACATAAGGTACAGATTGATGATATCGGCGCCGCTCAGTGGATAAAATGCGGTGACGTTTTTGCATACCCCGGGGATATTTTTATCCCGCCATGGTAGTATGGGGTTGATGGTCTCCGTCCGTATTCTGACCCAGAGATTGTTCATGAATTGCACGTGGTTCCGATAGGCCGGCTCGTCTGCCTTGTCCCGCAAGACGCTTGCATGATCAAGCTCCATTCCCGCCAGGTACCGCGCCGCGTCGTTCCAGTAGGCCTCCTCCGTAGGAGGCGCGGAATGTACGCGGCATGAAATGTTGAGTGGTGCGGTAAACGCACAAAAAATCAGGAGGCAGTTCATTATCGCTCGATTCATGATGCAAGCTCTTCTGTTGGTTAAATTATTTTCCGGAGGCAATGATCACTCCCGGATGTGCCATGCTATAAACAGGGATATAGGTTTTAAAGCATTTTTTCAGCTCGGCTCCCCCCTCCCCCCAAACCCTGCCGGACAGGATGTCCCAATGTCGCGGAGTACAGGAGGTACGAGAGCGACCCCAGAGGGGGGCTATAGAAGCCATTAAGTCCCCCTCCGGGGGATTTAGGGGGCCGAGAGGATTGATTTACGCCGGCCTCAGCATGTGGCATGATCGCTCGGGATGCTTCGCCAGATAATCCTGGTGGTATTCCTCAGCGTTGCAGAAGGGAGCGGCGGGCCTGATTTCGGTCACCGCCTTTTTTTCAAATACGCCGGAGCGGTCGAATTTCGCTTTTGATTCCTCCGCAGCCTGCCGCTGCTCTTCGGAATGATAGAAGATTACCGAGCGGTATTGTGTGCCGATGTCCGGACCCTGGCGGTTGAGCTGGGTGGGGTCATGGAGCCGCCAGAAATATCCGAGCAGCTCCGTGTAGGTGAGTTCCCGCGGATCGTATTTTACGCGCACCGCCTCTGCATAGCCGGTGGTTCCGGTGCATACCTCCTCATAGGAGGGATTATTTGTATGCCCCCCGGTATACCCCACGGTCGTTTCAACAACACCCCTGATCTGCTTGAGGATATGCTCCACCCCCCAAAAACAGCCGGCAGCAAAAGTCGCGGCTTCGAGCTCAACGGCCGGCGCTTGCTTTTTGTTCGGCAAAGAGCTTGGCGAATTCACCGTAGCCTTCCTTCTGTAGATGCTGTACCGGAATGAACCGAAGCGCTGCCGAGTTCATGCAGTATCGGAGTCCGGTGGGGGCGGGCCCGTCGTCAAAGACATGGCCGAGATGCGAATCGGCGTTCTTGCTGCGCACTTCGGTCCTGGTTATAAACAGGCCGCGGTCAGCCCGTGTCACTATATTCTCCGGTTTAAGAGGCTTCGTGAAGCTCGGCCACCCGGTCCCGGAGTCGAATTTATCCAGAGATGAAAACAGCGGCTCGCCGGAAACCACGTCCACATAAATACCGGGCCGGCGGTTGTCCCAATATTCATTCTTAAAAGCCGGCTCCGTGTCGTTTTTCTGGGTGACCCGGTATTGCTCCGGCGTCAGTTTTTTGAGCAGTTCCTGATTTTTTTTGTCATTCATGGCATCCGCTTCTTTTTTACAAATTGTACAGAACGGAAGTCCTGCAAATAATGATACGACCAATAGAACTTTTATGTACTTGATCATTGACTCCTCGTATGTTATTACTCGAGTTAGACGATTTTTAATTAAGACACCACCCCTCCCTTGACGGGAGGGGTAAGGGGAGGGTGAGCTTTGGCATACAAAATCATCTAGTTACGAAAAATTAATCACCCCCACCCCAACCCTCCCCCCTCAAGGGGGAGGGAGCAAGAGGTATTAACAAAACTCACCTACGTCGAGTTATTAGATTCTTCAAATTAAGAATATGAGTAAAGAATTCAATATTTGATACAAAAAACTGAAGCAATTTTGCAGATAAATGTGAGCCGGGTTTGGCGGGATTTGTCGTCAGGTATCGTTATTTCTTTGATATTCCGTCAATGAAAATGCGCAGCACCTCGGCCAGGTCGCTCTGGATCTCCTTGTATTTTTCCCCCTGGAAAATGAAAAAATCGAAGCCCCGCATCATTTTGATGAGCGATCGTGAGGTCAACGAAATATCGGGTATGCTGAACAATTTCTGATCTATGCCTTCTTGGAGAATATTCTCCAATATCTTCTGTTCATCCGTATTATACTTATCCAGCGACATCCAGATGAATGAATAGCGCAGAAAATACTCTTCAATAATCGATTTATAGAAGTTCCATAATTTAAAGACGTTTTTCGCCCTGTTCAGGAAAAAGACTTCGAGTTTCTTCCGGGGATTTGTTTCATTTCCGATCACCTCGAGTATCGACTGTTTTACCTGTTCCCCCTCATAGTGAATGACGGCCTTAAGTATTTCTTCCCTGTTTTCAAAATAATGATAGAGCGCGCTTTTAGTTTTATTGAGGGATTTTGCGATTTCTTCCGTGCTGGCTTTCCGGTACCCCATCTTCGAGATGACTTCGCGGGATTTTTTGATTATTTCCTTTCTTGTTTCATCTTTATTTTTCAGGCTTTTTTTTGGCATGTTAATTAAATTTCCGAAATTAGATATTTTTGAGATATGT
>MIBJ01000061.1:0-27369 GCA_001829495.1 Spirochaetes bacterium RBG_16_49_21
TTTTCCGGGGGACATTTATATTTTTTCTCAAATCCTTTTTAATCTCTATCAATTTTTCCTCTATCTGGAGGTAGTCCCAGACGGACATTGCTTCAAAATGGTCTATCAGAGCGATATGTCCGGGTTTTAATTTTTTTATTTCGGCCAGAACATCATTGTCGCCGGTCAGCTCAATTATAAGATTTACCGTTTTAATCTGAAAAAGGTCGGTATAATTATTGGTGGTATATATTCCCTTATTTTTCGCGTAGAGCAATCCCACCGCTTTATTATTAATATCCGCTACTCCGACAATGGATATCATTTTATTGGCAAAAATATCACTCAAAGCTATCTTGAGAATCTCTTTGCAGACCCTACCCCCACCAATTATGGCAATATCGGAATTATGCGACATCTCTTTCATAAGTATCCCTTTGCCGATTTTTTTTAAATGCAAGAATAGTTGTCTGAACGCTGATTATAAATCTGAAGTGTTTAATTTCTGTAAAGGTTCACCGGTTATATGTTATTTTCCATATCTGGATAGCATAGGTATATCTTCCCGTCAAGAATTAATATGGAAGGAAAATGTTTTTTAATGATTCCCGATGATTCAATGTCAATTTCCATCCGGAAATGCAACGAATCCGGTATACAAAAACATTATCATGCCAATTTGATATTGACTTTTAATAAAAAAAGAGATAGTATGGCAGCAATACTTATTTACAACTATAGGCCATTTGTTAAGTCGCCATTATAATCATTTAAAATGATGATGAGAATGGATAACAGTAATAAGTATACGTGCGCATACATTGAGCACGGCACAGTTACAAGGCGCCCGGGGTATCTATGGAAACTTTTAACAAAAAAATTCAGAAACTGGCGGAAAAAGGTGAAAAGGAAAAAATAGTTGAACTTCTGTCGCATAATAAGCCGGAAACGCGCCTCAGCGCTTTTCTTGCACTGGCCAATGAAACCGATTTTGAAATTGTTCGTGAATTGAAAAAGCTTCTTCATGATCCTGATCCTCATGTGCGGGCCTTTGCCACATTACGGCTCGGCGACCTCGGTCAAGAAAGCACCGCTGAAAACCTCAAAATGATATTCAAAGAGGGGAGCAGTAACAATAAACTCGATGCCTTACGGTTGTTCGCCACTAATGATCTCAGAAAGCATCCGGAGATGTCGGTTCTGCTGCGCTACGCGCTCAAGGATAGAAATATACGAGTAAAAGGAGAGGCGATAAAGACCATCGCTTTACTTAAAGATGCGCGTTTCATTGAAGATATGGTGGAATGTCTCAAGAGTAAGCATCCGACAATCCGGGTCCACGCCGTACATGCCCTGGGGGAGATAAAGGATGAGGGTGTTGTAAATCCTCTCTTGAAGGCATTGGTGGATAGAAATGAAGAGGTGAGTAAAGCGGCCCTGGCGGCCTTAAGGAGTCTCGGGAAAGAAGATATTATTGAAGATGCGCCGCTGATTTTAGCCATAAAGAAAATGGAGGGAACAACAAGATCCAGAATTGATACTATTGAAAAAATTACGCGGGGGAATATTAAAAACGGCAATTTGGTGCTCCGTATGGCATTGGCCGACGATTACAAAGAGGTGAGAATAGAAGCCATTAAGGCTCTGGCGAAGCTGAAGGATAAAAGCGCCGTGAAAAAACTGAAGGAACTGCTCGATGATCGGTATCACGCCGTCAGGCTGGAAACCGTCAGGGCGCTTTCCCATATTTCGGATAAGAATGATCTGGAATGGCTGACAAAAGCGATGAATGATGCAAATAAGCTCGTAAGGGATGAGGCAAAAAAAGTTCAGAATTCATTAAAATTCCAAAGAGGATAAAATGGAAATCCAACTTAAAGAGCTCATTGATAAGATAAAAGAGGAGGGAGTCAGCGAGGCCGATAAAAAAGCGGAGGATATAATTAACCGGGCTAAAGATGAGGCTTCAAAAATAAAAGATAGGGCCCTGATGGATGCTGAGGCCATAATCTCAAATGCCGAAATTGAAGCGAAACAGATGGAGGATGCCGGCCGGGAAGCCCTGAGACGGGCCGGGAGGGATCTTATGCTGAACATAAAAAATGCCTTAACCGAAATTTTTGATGCCGTTGTCAGGAATGAAGTAAAAGCCGGCTTTTCCCAGGATGTTATAGCCGAGGTTTTACCGGTCCTTATAAAAGAATGGGCAAAAAAGGGGGTCGGTCAGATTGACGTGCTGTTGTCTCAGGAGGATTTGAAAAAACTTGAGGAGAGCCTTCTCGATAAACTGCCACGGGAATTGAAAAAGGGCATTGTCGTCAGGCCGCATCCGGGAGTCCAGTCGGGATTCCGTATTGCCGAAAGAGACGGCAATTATTATTATGATTTTACCGATGAAGGGATCTCCGAAAACTTAGCTCAATATTTAAATCCGGTATTTGCCGAAATAATAAAAAATGCGGTAACGGGAAAATAATCAGATGTCGCACTACTATTTTCTCGTGTCGTCGCTGCCGTATCTCAATTATGATATGGAGAAGATCCCGCCAATGGAATACTTTTTGAAATTATGCAGGGAGCATACTTCGGGAAACGATTATGATCTTATCAAGTCGGCGGTAATGGACGATTGCGGTCAAAAAGCGACATCCTCCGGTATTCTCAATAAATGGTATACCGGGGAAAGAAACTTACGGAATAAACTGGTTATCCTCCGGGCCAGGAAAAAAGGGGTATATCCTGAAAGATATCTTCGCCCAAATCCCGATCTCTCTGTATACGAGAGGACCGCTCAAGAGGCCTTCCAAGAGGATTCCCCTTTAGCGGCTGAAAATCTCCTCAATCGTGAGCGGTGGCACTATCTTGATGAATTGGAATTGGGTCACTATTTCGATACCGATGAGCTGATCATATATTATCTAAAATTGCAGATACTCTGGAGAAAGATGAATTTTGACAGAGAAAAAGGGATGGAGCGATACAATGAAATTATTGAAAAATTCTCGGGTGAAGAATTTCCCCGGGAAGATAACGTAAACCAAGGGTAGCAAGGAGCAGCAATGACTGTCCAAGGCAAGGTCGTCGGTGTTTATGGCAATATGATTTCCGTTGCGTTTGACGGAAATGTCCAAATGAACGAAGTGGCCTATGTGGTTTTAGGCGATAAGAAATTAAAATCCGAGGTTATCCGCATACGGGGAAAACAGGCGGAGATGCAGATATTTGAAATCTCAAAGGGTATCGGCATCGGCAATCCGGTGGAGTTTTCCGACGATCTTCTTTCTTCAACCGTGGGGCCCGGGCTTTTGGGGCAAATCTATGACGGGCTGCAGAATCCTCTTCCCCGGCTGGCTGAGCAGTGCGGCTTTTTCCTGGAGCGCGGAGTTTATCTTGACCCTCTCCCGGGTGATAAAAAGTGGGAGTTCACACCGCACGCTCGACCGGGAGTCCGGCTGACCCGGGGCGAGGTGCTGGGAAGCGTGCCTGAAGGAATCTTCACCCATAAAATCATGGTTCCCTTTAACCTCCACGCATCCTATACGGTTAAAAAAATAGCCCCAAAAGGGAATTATACCATTCATGATATCATTGCCGAGCTTGAGGATCAGCACGGTAAATCCGTTTCCGTCGCCATGTCCTTCAATTGGCCGGTTAAAAGGGCCGTGGACGCCTATGCCGAGCGATTAAAGCCCGTAGACACCCTGGTGACCCAGATCAGGATAATCGACACCCTGTTTCCCGTGTGCCGGGGCGGCACCTACTGTATTCCCGGCCCCTTTGGATCCGGTAAGACGGTCTTGCAGCAGCTCATCAGCCGCTATGCGGATATTGATATCGTCATCATCGCGGCGTGCGGAGAGCGGGCCGGAGAGGTGGTGGAGACCCTGCGCGAGTTTCCGAAGCTGCCCGACCCGAGGACCGGCAGAACGCTGATGGAACGCACCATCATTATATGCAACACCAGTTCCATGCCGGTGGCGGCCCGCGAGGCTTCGGTCTATACCGCAGTGACCCTGGGGGAATATTACCGCCAGATGGGGCTCAATGTATTATTGCTGGCCGACTCCACTTCACGCTGGGCGCAGGCCATGAGAGAGATGTCGGGCCGTCTCGAAGAGATTCCCGGCGAGGAGGCCTTCCCTGCCTATCTCGAGTCCGTTATCGCCGCCTTTTATGAACGCTCCGGCATGGTGAGAAATAAGGACGGCAGTATCGGATCAATCACCATCGGCGGAACCATCAGCCCGGCAGGCGGCAACTTTGAAGAGCCGGTGACCCAGGCGACCCTGAAGGTGGTGGGCGCCTTTCACGGCCTCTCCCGGGAGCGTTCCGACGCGCGGCGGTATCCCGCTATCCATCCGCTGGAGAGCTGGAGTAAATATAACGGCATCGTTGACCGGAAGAAGGTAAAATTCGCCCGGGATGTGCTCTTTCGCAGCGATGAGGTTGCCCAAATGATGAAGGTGGTAGGAGAAGAAGGAACAAGCCTGGATGATTTTATCGCGTATCTCAAGGGTGAGTTTTTTGATGCCGTTTTTCTGCAGCAGAACGCCTTTGATCCTGTGGACGCCTCAACGCCGCGGGAACGGCAGCATTATGTTTTTGAAAAGCTGCTTCAGATACTGGTGGCGATATTGAAAATGCCGGATAAGGATGATGCCCGATCCTTCTTTAACCAGATGAGGCAGAAGTTCCTTGATTGGAACGGTACCGAGATGAATACAGATGAATTCAGGAGCATAGAATCGGAATTGATGAATATGCTGAGATCACGAGAGGTGGAGCAGCTGGATAAAATATATGATTCGCAGGAAAAATCAGGAGAGGGCGATGCGAAAAATTTACCGCACCATCAGTGAGATATCAGGTAACGTCATTTCGGTTTATGCTGAAGGGATTAAATACGGGGAGCTGGCGGAAATCACCAGCGCTCACGGGAAATCCCTGGCTGAGGTAATCCGTCTGGAAAGGGGCAAGGTTTCCCTGCAGGTTTTTGCCGGCGGGCGCGGTATCTCCACGGGCGATGAGGTTCGGTTTTCCTCAAGCCCCATGAAGGTCTCCTTTTCGGATGATCTGCTGGGGCGTATTTTTGACGGCAAGGGTTATCCCCGCGATAATGGTCCCCACCTTTCTGAAAACCTTATCGAAATCGGCGGTCCATCAGTCAACCCGGCCAAGAGGATTATCCCGCGCAATATGATCCGTACCGGCATCCCCATGATCGATCTATTCAACACCTTGGTGGAATCGCAGAAACTGCCGATATTTTCCATTTCCGGCGAGCCCTATAATGAGCTCCTGGCCCGCATTGCCATGCAGGCGGAAGTGGATATGATTATATTGGGAGGCTGCGGACTCAAATACGACGATTATCTCTTTTTCAGGGATACCCTTGAGGCGGGGGGATCACTCGGCAGATCCATCCTCTTCGTTCACACGGCGGCGGATCCGGTGGTGGAATGCCTCATGGTTCCGGATATATCCCTGGCGGTGGCCGAAAAGTTCGCGCTGAAGGGGAAACGGATTCTGGTGCTTATCACCGACATGACCAACTTCTCCGACGCCATGAAGGAGATAGCCATTACCATGGAGCGGGTCCCGTCAAATCGCGGATACCCCGGGGACCTCTACAGCCAGCTGGCGGCCCGCTACGAAAAGGCGGTTGATTTTGAGGGTGCGGGATCCATCACCATCCTTGCGGTCACCACCATGCCGGGCGATGACGTGACTCATCCCATCCCTGATAACACCGGCTACATTACCGAGGGACAGTTTTATTTGCGCCACGGGAGAATCGAACCCTTCGGTTCCCTGTCCCGGCTCAAGCAGCTGGTGAACGCCAAAACGAGGGGCGACCACCGCGCTCTCATGGACGGCATGATAAAGTTATACGCATCCTACAAGGAGACCCTTGAGAAAAAGTCGATGGGTTTCAAAATGTCGGCCTGGGATGAGAAGCTCCTCCAATATGGGGTGCTCTTTGAGGATGAGCTTATGGACCTATCCGTCAATATCCCCCTTGAAAAAGCCCTGGATAAGGGATGGGTGATCCTGGCCGAATGCTTCACCCCTGAAGAGACCGGATTGCGCACCGAGCTTCTCAACAGATTCTGGCCGATAAAAGAGGCGCCCTAGGATTTCATGGCCAAGATCAAATACACCAAGAATGAGCTGAAGGCCCAGAAGGACAACCTGAAGCGTTTCAATAGGTATCTGCCGACGCTGGTGCTCAAGAAGCATCAGCTCCAGATGGAAATTTTACGCGTGCAGACACTTCAGAACGAAAAGCTGAAGGCCCGAAAGGAAATAGAAGGTTGGGTGGGATCCTGGGTCGGGGTTTTCGGCGAAGGGATTGAGATAGAAAATTATATCAGGCTGAAATCCGTCATCATTGATACCGGTAATGTTGCCGGAATCGATATCCCGGTCTTTAAAGGAATTGAATTTGAGGATATCTCCTATGATCTTTTCCAAAACCCGCTATGGGTGGACCGGGCCGTGGAAGAGCTCCTTAAAATTTACACCATTATAGTGGAATTGAAAATCCTTCAAGAACAGATCAATCTGCTGAGGGAAGAACAAAGGATTACCACCCAGCGGGTTAATCTCTTTGAAAAGGTAAAGATCCCGGAGGCGAAGGAAAATATCCGCATTATCCAGATCTACCTCGGCGATCAGCAGACCGCCGCGGTGGTCCGCGGAAAGATCTCGAAAAACAAGATCAGAAGAGAGCCGGTTCCATGATTGTTACGATGAAGAAAATATTTCTGGTGACCCTGGAATCTCACAAAGAGCAGGCCCTTGACCGTTTGAGAGATATAGGGGTCATGCACATCGAGCTTGCCGAAGCCCACAATGAAATGATAGCGGAGTTAAAGGAAAAGAGAAACATTCTGAACAAAGCCCTGGGCGCGCTGCCTCAGCCTGAAAACCCGGTAACCGGTAAGAAAAATAAAGATGTTGCTCCGGCAATCAGGATTGCCGAGGAAATAAATAATCTGTTCCAGAGGGAAGCCGAATGCATGGATGAGATAAAGCGTCTTCAGTTGGAAATCGACAAATTTAAGGAATGGGGGGATTTCAATAAAGACGATATAGCGTCCCTTAGAGAGCGAGGCATAGCGATCCGCCTTTTTGACGTTACCAAGGAACAGCTTGAGGATTTTTCCGAAGGGGTATATCCCTTTGTGGTGCATAAAACAAAAGCAAGAATCAAGGTGGCGGCGGTGGTGCTTGGTGATGATCATATCCCCTTTGTTGAGATACCCCTGCCGGAGAGGTCCCTATCCCAATTAAATAAGCAGATTCAGCAGAGGGAGACGGAGATTAAACATGTCAGGGAGAAGCTGGAAGGGCACTCCAAAGACGCTCCCCTCATGCAAAGAGGAGTGGAACAGCTTGAGGAACAGATAGAGTTCGAACAGGCCCGTGCCAGCCTAACAGGGGAGGGGGCTCTTGCCTATATAACCGGATATGTGCCCCAGAGAGACACGGAAAAACTTAAAAAGGGGGCTTCACGACATAACTGGGGCATCATGATAACCGATCCAGGGGACCATGATAACGTACCGACACTGGTGGAGAATCCGAAATGGATACGGCCCATCATGCCGATCTTTAACCTTCTGGGAACGATTCCGGGATACAAAGAGTATGACATCAGTCCATGGTTCCTCATTTTCTTCAGCATCTTCTGGGCCATGATCGTAGGGGATGCAGGATACGGCCTTATCTTTCTCCTGGCAACCATAACGGCGCGAGCGATCTTCAGGAAAGCCCCCCGGGAGCCCTTCCTGCTTCTCTTTATTACCGGCATCGCCACGGTGTTATGGGGAGGCGTTACCGGAACCTGGTTCGGCATTGAAGCTCTGTCAAGGCACCCGGCCTTATCCTGGATGATTATCCCGTCAGTGGCCAGTTTTTCTCTGTCAATGGAAGGTGGGACCGGTAAAATAATAATGCATATATGCTTCATAATCGGCGCGGTTCATTTAAGCACGGCCCATCTGATAAATTTTTTCAAGCTGTTGCCGTCCCTGAGGTCGTACGCCGAGATCGGACGCTTATCCATGATCTGGGGATTATACTTTTTGATACGAAATCTTGTGTTAAAAATTGAACTGCATCCCGCTTCTTTATGGCTTCTCGGTTTAGGGTTCGGGATGGTTATTGTTTTTACCAATCAAAACGGCAGTTTTATTCGAGGCGTTGTCAGGGGATTTTCGAATCTCATCATCATCATCCTCGGCAGCATCGGCTTTTTTTCAGATGTTGTTTCGTATGTACGGCTCTTTGCCGTGGGGTTGGCAACCCTGGAGGTGGCCAAGAGCTTTAACGCCATGGCTTCAGGGTTCGGTTCCGGAATTTTTTCCGTTCTTGGCGCGGTTTTTATTCTTTTTTTCGGCCATGCCCTGAATATCATACTATGCAGCATGTCCCTGATTGTTCACGGGATTCGTCTCAACATGCTGGAATTTTCCGGACATCTCTGTATGGAATGGTCGGGTTTTAAATATCGCCCTTTTAAGAAAAGCGGTTAAGGTTAAGGAGGATAAAAAATGGGTTTAGAACATTTCAGTTATGCCATAGCACTCGGTTTTTCTGCCTTCGGTTCGGCAACCGGCGTGAATGTCGCGGGCATGGCAGCCATAGGTGCCTGGAAAAAGTGTTTTGTGCAGAACAGGCCTGCTCCATTTCTCCTGGTGGCTTTCGTGGGAGCCCCCCTTTCACAGACGATCTATGGTATGATACTGATGAACGGCATTCTTGCGGCGCAGAACACCGATCCCCTGGCGAAACTCGCGGCAGGTATCCTGGGGGGCGCAGCCATTGGTTTTTCCGCCTATTTCCAGGGAAGGATAGGAGCCTGTGCTGCCGACGCCCTGGCCGAGACCGGCAAGGGATTCGGGAATTATATTATGGCAATCGGTATTATAGAGACGGTTGCATTGTTTGTCATGGTATTTCTTCTGGGTACGCTTAAATAGAAGTGCGCGGAAAGTCCGCGAGCGCCCCGTCTTTTTTGTCCCTCCATAGGGCAATGCCGGTCCAGAGCGCGCCCAGAGCGTCCACGACGACGAAGCCGATCATCACCGGGCTCGCAAGGCCGAGAAGGACAAATAGGACGACAACAAGGAACGCGGAGGAGCGCGTAAACACCGTGGTCCTGAACAGGGGATGAAACGACGGATGTCGTCCGGCGACGAAATAATATATTGAAAGATAAACAAGGACCAGGCCGAAAATCCGCACCGTGATGTAGTCAGAAAGATGAATCTTCACCGTAGCCAGGCTGAATTCAGGGAAAAACATAAGCGATACGCCGCAGAGGAGCACCCAGAATCCGAAGTAGAATATTGACTTTCCGGCGCGGGACATTGAGCCTCCGGTAATACTATGTTGTTATTTACAGCTCAGTCAGATCAATTTTCCAGTACGGCCCTTCCTTGACAAAGGCGAGCTCCATGCCGTTTTCCACGCGGATGACCGCGCGATTTCCCTCGCGGTTGATGCCCACGATCCGTTGGGACACGGCAGCGCCGATAACGTCCCTGCCCCGATCCATCGCGAGAAGGATTTTCAGGTATTCCCGCACGGAGAGCTTCTGAAGCCTTTCTTGCGGGATTTTATACAGCGCGGATAAGGACTCATGCTGCCGATCATTCAGGCGCGAAAACAAAGCGGTGATATGCCTGATCTTCCGGTAGCTCGCCTGCGAGAGAAGGCGCTCGAAAGCCGCGGCATCCGATTGCTGAAACGCCGCCCTGAGGTCATAAAAAGCGGAGCGGGGCGTGAGGCTCCCCTGCGGCGCGCACGAGGCAACAATCATCATGAGAAGTGAAAAAAATATCACGCCCTTCAATAAACGCATTTGGCTTTTCCCCCGGCCGTGTCAACGATCATGTTGTCGATAAGCCGCGTGTCACCGTAGTAGACCGCGGCTGCGATCACGGACTTCGTGTCAATGCGTTCAACATAATCGAGATCGGTGTAGCGCACCGCGGAAATATAATCAATTTTTGTCGGGCGGGATTCGTCAATGATCTTTTTCATGGCCGCAGTAATAATTCCGCTTGTACGCTCGCCCGAGGCGATCAGCTTCTCCGCGGCCTTCAGGCTCCTGGATATGGCCAGGGCCCGCTCCCGCTCGTCCGCTGAAAGGCGCTTGTTCCGCGAGCTCATGGCAAGGCCGTCGCTTTCACGGAGCGTGGGCGAGATTATGATCCGCACCGGGAAGTCGAGGTCCGCGGCCATCTTCTCGATGCTCACCGCCTGCTGGATATCCTTCTGGCCGAAGACCGACACGTCCGGCGAAACGATGTTGAAGAGCTTGCTCACCACGGTGAATACGCCCCTGAAGTGGCCGGGCCGGTGCGCGCCGCACAGATTTTTCGTGAGGGCTCCGACGTCCACAAAGGTGAGGCTATCCGTATACATTTCCCCTTCGTCCGGAACGAACACGAGGTCAACGCCCGCCTCACGGGCCAGGGCAAAATCCCGCTCCAGATCCACCGGATAGGCGGCGAAGTCATTGGGATCGTTGAACTGGATCCGGTTCACGAATATGCTCATCACCTGATAATCGGTATGTTTTTTTGATTCTTCCACCAGGGAAAGATGACCCTGGTGCAAATAGCCCATGGTGGGGACAAAGCCGACGGTCAAGCCTGCCTTCCGGGCCGCAGTTACATGAGCACGGAGTTCTGATTTGGCGTGGACGATTTTCATTGATTAAATTTTTTTACTCCTAAAACATCTCCTATCTACTCTTCAATACTAAAAAAAGTTGGGAGGGTACCTCAATTTGCTGAGCCCACGGAGCACTCGAAGCATTAATCATCGGGGCCCTATGAATTTATCACCATTATAATGAATCATGTGATCCGGGAAATCAGCTAACCATACTTCTGTTTCCCAAGAAATATCATTAGAGTGATGCTTGAACTCACTGAAATTGGGAAAGGCGCTAATAAAAACGAGACCATGTTTATAATTCGCAAACATTTTCTCAAGTTCAAAGATTCTTTTGGGATTCATAGGGCCGTGCGATGTTACAACCTCAATCAAAAACAGCCATTTTCTTTTTTGATCTAAAATGACCATATCCGGAAGTTTGTCATGTTCAGTAACATTAATCTTCATTTTAAAAAATGAAGAGCTGTCGAGGAAAAGATCCTTTTTTGCGGTATCGCCAAAATATAAAACCTTTGGTTTAATTATAAATCTTGGAACAAATTCATTTACAACGGCAACTTGAACTTCATTATGTTTTCCCGGTGAAAGTTCGAGATATGTTTCATCAGGAAGAATTATAGGAACAATGGCTATATTTTTTCTTTTCTTCTGATATATTTCAACCAAAAACCCATGCTTTTTCTTAAAGGCAATAATTGATTTTTTATATTTATTCGTATTAAAATTTTTCACAACTTCCAGAGCTTGTAGTGTTATTGCGTAATGAGCATTGGGACTGTTTGTTGGTAAATTGGGATCATCGGGATTATATTCTGCAATTCCTCCTTGTACGAATTGGTGCAATACTTGCCTTCGAAAGGTTTCCCTGGTATTTGGAGCATAATCTTTATGATAATTTTCTTTTATGAAACTCATGATTCCTTTTGTAATACTTTGACTACTTCTCTTTGCTGTAGACCAGTCTGAATTCTCTTTTATTGCACAAAGGGACAGTAACGTTAATGCGGAAATATCATTTTGTTGAGCTCCAGGCATTCCTAAATCTTTTAAAATTATTTTTGCCTCTTCAATTTTATCCATTAAGCAGCCCCGGCTTTTATCATAGCTAAAACAGTTTCGACATTGATGTTTTCAATTCCATTTAACATAATTTCACTCCCGATCTCGCAAATGATATTGTGATCTGGTAACGGAATATCTCTGATCTCAGTTGCGCTCACTTCTGTATTGCCGTTTAATGTTCTAAAATAAACGTCAATATATTTTGAATTTAAAATCGCGGATAATCCATGTACCTCTTCGAGCGATAACTCGCCGTTCGGCCGGTGAATATAATTTACGTGATTTTCTATCCCTAAGAATTCATATTTTAAACTGTTTTTTAAAAATGGTGCTGTGTTTATTCTTTTTAAATCTTCTTTTGGACTAAATCTTCTCATCAAAACATAATTACTATTCGGAACCAATAATGGTATTGACTGATTATTTACTGAAATATATTGCTCCTTATGCCAGTTCTCAAATGGCCATACAACTCTACCACCTTTAACATGATTCATCCAAATCAAAGGAGCATGTTGATTAGATTCCAAAAATTTTTTATGGAGTAGATTTATTGCCCTGAATGGGACCACCTTCCCTGTAGATATTTCCATATTATATTTATGCAAATTTCTATTCCAGCTATTTACGAATGATATAATATCCTCTTCTTCATCGGATAAAGGTAAAAATACATATTTATTGTTTGATGATAAATCAATCACATCTTTTTGAAGGGCTTTTCGTTTTATGGGTTTATCAATATCTTTTGTGTTGTTGCTAAATGAAATTGTTGTTTTATCTATTGATTTAATGTTTGAACTGTTTCTTTTCTTGCCATGTATTATTAAATGTTCCTGCAGCACTTCATCTCTGACAAAGGCTTCTTTTCTGGAGCCAAAAAGATGAAATCTTTGTGGAATAATTTCAGTGAAAAAGGTTTCTCGAAATGTTTTAAAATAATAACCTGAAGTATAACTACGAGGAGTTATAAAGATTAAATCACCATCTTCATCCAGCAAATATGCAGATAATGCCATAAATATTGAATATACATTTGGTTGACCATGAACTACTTTTGAAGCAGCTTTTGATCTGATATCATTTTTATTTATTTTAAAATAGGGAGGATTAGATACTATTATATCAAATTTATGTTTGTGGGAACAATCATTAAAGAGAAGAGCATTCTGATGAAAGGCATTTGAATTGTTAATTATAAAATCATCATTAATAATTTTATAATTGCAGCCAACCTTCTTTACGTACAACCATTTTTTTAAATAATTTAAACTTTCATTTGCGTAAGGAATAATTTTTTTATCTACTTCATAACCAATTATATTAATTTCCTTTAAGTTTTGAATCTTATCAATTGCTTTTTCACATACAGCACAAGCTAATATTCCTGTACCTATGCCTGGATCAAGAATTGTAATTATTTCTTTATTTTTCTTTGTGACTAAGTTGCTCATGAAATCAGCAACGATTATGGGGGTTAGATATTGGCCGTATTGCTTTTTATGATCAATAATTGTTTGTTCGGAATAATTACGACCCAAGAAATCAGAAAATACTACAGGCCTTTCATTTTTAATATTATCATACATTTATTTTTTCTCAAAATTCTAATTTTATTATACAAAACAAATGTGTAGTTAATTCTATTTAATGTCAAGTGAAATATGTCACATATAATACAAATCAGCAATCTCAAGAATAATTTTAGTTTTTGAGACAATATTTTTTAAGTGATATAATTTATCGTTATCTAATTTATTAACTCTGCTATTAGACAACTCGATTATCTCATTTTTTTTCCAATTTTTTTTCACGGTTAACGGGGAATGAATGAATTTATCCGGATGCAACAGCCATCCTTCACTGGGAGCGTCAATTAAATCGAAAGTATCATCTGGAGAATATTTAAATCTGGAAAAGATGTTATCGATGGGAGAAAAATATTATTAATATCACTAATTTTTTAATTCAGCGTTCTTTTTTGAAAAAACAGGTTGACCCTCTCATTTTATCTTTTTTGCAATACCTTCCGGATAGTATTTTATCCTCTCCGGATCAACTTTAATCAATGTGTATTTATTCATCTTAGCCGGTGATTTCTGATTATTTTGTTTTCTTGGTCTACGTTGAACACTTGATTTAGACATTTTTCCCCCTCTGGCAAAAAAGATGATTACATTAATGCTTAACAAGATTATTGATAATATAATAGCTGCAATGACTAAAATCAATCCGATATTAAAAAATCTATTTTTTTTCAGTGTTAATTCCTTAAAATTTTTATCTGTTCATAAAGCAGGAAATGAGTGTCTACATCGCTTTTGTAGACCCCCCAACCCCCTGAGGGGGCTTTAAAAAGCCCCCTCAGGGGGTTGGGGGGTCTTAAGAATTGGCTGCCGGGGAGAAATTTATAAAATAAATTTTCAGGAATTAATTCTGATTTTTTTTATCAACTATTATATTATTTTTTATTTTGTTAAAGACGCAATGGGAGTGAATTAAATTCCGGGTTGTATTGATTATGTTGAGAGGCCTCCCCCCTTACGAAGGGGGGCGTGCGAGCAGGTCGGCAAAATGAAATTACATCGTACCCCATTTTACCCGAAATTTAATTCACACCCGACGCAATAAACAACGGCAAAAATAATGATGCTATCCCGACAATAATACCGGATTTTTGGTCGATATTCCTGAATGCTTCAATTTGCAGTCTGAGCAGCTCTTTCGATTTGTTTGATATATATTGTATCGATTCAATCATTATAGAGAACCTTCTCTATCTTCTCAGCCGCGATGAGCATCATATCTCCCAGGTAAAGCCTCTTCGCCATTGTATCCGCCGTTTTACGGAGGAGCGACCCCGCCCTGCCGAAGCCGCTCCCGTACGTTGCGTACCGCACGATCCGGAATCCGCTGCGGCCGAGTAATTTCTTTATCGCAGGCTTGGAAAAAAAATAAAGGTGCTCGGGAAAGTTGTAAAAGCGCCATTTTTTTCCGTAGAATTGCATGAAATTCGCTCCGCCGGTCCTGCAAGTGGAGATATAGAGGCGCCCGCCGGGCTTAAGCTCTCCGTGCGCCTTGGCAAGAAAGCGGTCCGGATAATGGAGATGCTCCAAAGAGGCCCACAGGGTTATGAGATCAAAAGACCGGGAAAAGGCGATCTCCAGGTAATCGTCCTCATACACGCATAGTCCCGCTCCACGGGCGAATTCCACGCACGGACCGGCTATGTCCACCCCCGTGGCATCCCATCCCCGGCGCTTGCATAACGCGAGAAAATAGCCGGCAGCGCACCCGATGTCGAGAACGCGCCGGTCTCCCGGCAGGGCCTTCTCAAATTCATGAAAGCCGAGGTCTGTAAGGTTGAGCTCAATCACCCGCTCGATCTCCCGGCGCGTTTTTTCGGAAAAGTAATCATCGTAACCCCGGTCGGTCCGATTCGTAAAATAAGATCCGCCGTAATATCTGCCGATCTCGCGGTAACCGGGGCGCGGCGACAGGAACTCGAGCCCGCAGACCGGGCACCGGACCAGGCCGAAGGCCTCGCCGCAGCTGCCGGCCTTTTGAAACAAAGGCTTGATCCTGCCGCTTCCGCAGATGATGCAGTCGACATGTTCCATATGTATACTTCAGGGTCGAGTGACGAGGATCGGGGTTCGAGGGTCGCGGTAGTAACCATTAACTACGGCACTCGATCCTCGTCACTCGACCCACGACCCCCGATCCTTACTGATGGTGGCTCATCGAAAAGCCGAGCGATTCCGGGCCCACGATTTGGGAAAGATCTTGAAGAAGGCTATCGGAGGGCTTGACATTAAAGGTTGAATGCGCCTTGATGACCTTCTCCCCTTCCCGGGCGTTGACATGGAAAAAAATAGGGCACTCCCCCTTGTGGCGGGAGAAGACCGACTCCAGACACTTTATCACGTTGTCGTCCACGCCGATCGCATCGATCCTGATGTGCAGCGCCGAGATGGACTCCTTGCGCACATCCTTGAGGGATTTGACCCCATTGGCTATGAGCTTCAGCTCCGAGTCGCTCTCCGCCTCGATCACGCCCGTAACCATGAGCGGTGCGCCGCTCGTGATCAGATCCTCGTGCCGGGACAGCATCTTGGAAAAAAAGATCACGTTGACCGAGCTCTCCATATCCTCCAACTCCGCAAGGGCGTACCGTGACCCGGTCTTCTGCGCGCGCTTCATCTGCAGATTCGCGAGAATCCCCACGACGGAAACGATTTTCCCGTGAAAATCCTTGGTAAGATTCGACAGGGACACTGACGAGAACATGCGTATCTCCTTCTCGAATTTGGCCAGGGGATGGCCCGATACGTACAATCCCAGCACCTCCTTCTCATGGTTGAGCTTTTCATTGTCGTGCCACTTGGGGATGTCCAAAAGGTCGATATGCATGCCGGTCGAGCCGGCGGCAGCGGCGCCTCCGAAGAGGTCCCCCTGGCCGGAAGCCTTGTCCTCCTGAAGGCGGCGCGCCGTTTCGAGCATGACGTCGATGGATGCGAAGAGCTGGGCCCGGTTCCCGTGCAGGCAATCCATGGCGCCTGCCTTGATCAGGGACTCGAGCACGCCCCGGTTAACGGTCTGGGAATCGGTCTTTTCGAGGAATTCCTTCAGGCTCGTGAAAGACCCACCGCCCCGCGCCTGTACGATCGAAGCGATCGCCTTCTCGCCCAGTCCCTTGATCGCGGAAAGCCCGAACCGGATGGAGTCGGTCTCAATGGTGAAATTGTACTCGCTTGAATTGACCGACGGCGGAAGTATCTGTATGCAGTCGCTCCGGCAGTCGCTGATATACTGGATCACGTCGTCCTGACGGTCCGGTTGGGCCGAGAGGAGCGCGGTCATGTACTGGAGCGGGTAATGCGCCTTAAGATACGCGGTCTGGTACGCCAGCAGGGCGTACGCGGCTGAGTGGGATTTGTTGAATCCGTATTCGCCGAACTTCTTTATCATGCTGTAGAGCCGCTCGGCCAGGCTGCGGCTGATCTTGTTCTTCGCAGCCCCCGATAAAAACTTATCCTCCAGGGCGTTGATGATATCGATCTTCTTTTTACCCATGGCCTTGCGCAGCTCGTCCGCTTCCGGCATGGTGAACCCGGCTATGATCTGGGATATGCGCATGACCTGCTCCTGGTACACGACCACCCCCAGGGTTTCGCGCAGAACCGACTCCAGGGATTTATGCGGATACTGCACCAGATCCGGGCTCCGCTTCCGCTTGATGAAATCGTCCGCCATGCCGGAATTCAGGGGACCGGGGCGGTACAAGGCTACGATGGCGATGATATCCTCAAAACAGGTGGGCCCCAGCCGACGGAGCAGTGTCTGCATGCCGCTGCTCTCAAGCTGGAAAACTCCCTTGGTGTCCGCCCGCTGAAGAAGCTGGTAGGTCTTCGCATCATCCAGGGGGATGTTCCCGATATCGATCTCTTCGCCCCTGGTCTCCGTTATGAGCTTCAGGCATTTTTCTATGATGGACAGGTTCTTCAAACCGAGGAAATCCATCTTCACCAATCCGGCCTTCTCCAGGGCGTTCTTCTCATACTGAGAGGATATGCTTCCGTCCTTGTCCCGATACAGGGGGACATAGTCGGTGAGGGGACCGCGGGATATAACGATTCCGGCCGCGTGCCTGCCGGCGGACCGGATGAGCCCCTCCAGCTTGAGCGACGTGTCGATGAGGTCCCTGCCGACCTCTTTATCCCGGTACAGTACCTGGAACTCCTTGGACTTGGCCAGGGTCTCCTGGAGCCGGTCCTCGTCGATGAGCTTGCTGATCTCGTTGGCGCGCGCAAACGGGACGTCCATGACCCGGGCGACGTCCTTGATGACCGCCTTGGCCTTCATCTTGTTGAAGGTTATGATCTGACTCACGTGGTCGTCGCCGTATCTGGCTTTGACGTAATCGATGATCTCGTCGCGCCGTTCCGCGCAGAAGTCCATATCCATGTCGGGCATCTCGTTCCGGTCGGGATTCAGGAACCGCTCGAACAGAAGGTCGTATTTGAGGGGATCAAGGGCGGTGATCCCCAGGCAGTAGGATACGATGGAGCCGGCAGCGGAGCCCCGGCCGGGCCCCACGGGTATGGCGTGCTTCCGGGCATAGTTCACCACGTCCCATACGATAAGAAAATACCCTGAAAAATGCATCTTTACAATAACCGAAAGCTCGTATTCGATCCGCGCCTTGATATCGTCGGTAAGCTTTTCGCCGAACCTTTCCCCGGCTCCCCGATAGACCAGATGGTGCAGATAGGTGTCGAGGTTAAATCCCTCGGGAACCTCAAAGTGAGGGAGAATCGGCCTGCCCAGGTCCAGCTCCAGATCGATCATCTCGTATATCTTGTAGGTGTTGTACAGCGCGTCCGGATAGCCGGCAAACAGGCCGGACATCTCCTCTCCCGACTTCAAATAAAATTCACTCGTTTTGAATTTCATCCGGTCGGTATCCTTCATGAGCTTGCCGGTCTGGATGCAGAGGAGTACCTCATGGGAGCGGGCGTCATCCCTGCTCACGTAGTGCGCATCATTGGTGGCGATCAGGGGTATGTCGTTGCCGGCGCTGATCGCGACAAGCTCCCGGTTCACCGCCTCCTGCTCGGCTATGCCGTGATACTGGAGCTCGAGATAAAAATTATCCCTGCCGAAAATCTCTTTAAACCGGCCGGAGAGCTCCCGCGCCTCTTTGAGCCTTCCCCTGAGAATAAGCGCGGGGATCTGGCCCGACAGGCAGGCGGAGGAACAGACCAGCCCTTGTGCGTGCTTCTCCAGCACCTCGAAATCGATCCGGGGCCTGTAGTAAAACCCCTCGGTATAGCCTATGGAGGAGAGCTTCATCAGATTGCGGTATCCCGTGAGATCCTTGGCCAGAAGTATAAGATGGTGCGAGGTCTCCTCGCCGTTTGTACGGCTTGACTCCTTGGACAGGCGGGAGCCGGGCGCCATGTAGAACTCCTCGCCGATGATGGGCTTAATACCCGCCTTGCTCGCCTTTTGATAGAATTCTATGGCGCCGGACATGTTGCCGTGGTCGGTGAGGGCGACGGCCGGCATCCCCATCTCGGCCGCTTTTTGCACGAGCTTTTCAACCGTGATGGCCCCGTCCAGGATCGAATAATCGGAATGGTTGTGTAGGTGAATGAAATCCATGGCCCGCCTCACGCCTGTTTCTTGCGCACCCGATCGAGGACATTTTCCACGGTGTTGTCAACGGAAAAAAAATCGAGGTAACCGAGCGAGCGCAGGTAGAAATCGACCTGCTGGGACAACGCGCATAAAAACAGGGCATATCCTCTCTGTTTTAATAAATCATTTAGGTTGATGAGGAAATTGAGTCCCATATTGTTGATGTAGAGCACGTTCTTGAGAAAAAGAACCACGTTATTCTTGACTGAGTGTTCATCGACAAGCTTTTTTATATACAGCTCGTATTTGCCGACCGTGTACTCGTCAAGGTCCTCTGCAAAATAGAGAACCGTGATCTCGTCTCCGATGTCTACAACTTCGTTGATGAAGTTCACGGACGCGCGCCGGACTTTATCCTGCACTATCTTTACCGTGGTTTTGGCAATAGCGGTCTTAACGATATCCAGAAGATGGTTCAGGTCAACCGGCTTGAGGAGAAAGTCAAAGGCGTTGTCTTTAATGGCTTCCACTATGGTCTTGGTGTCGGCCGCGCCGCTGATGAGCACCACGTGGATATCCTTATTCACGGATTTCACAGCCCGGAGGACCTCCAGGCCGTTCATTTCCGGCATCTTGTAGTCGGTCAGTACCAGGATCGGCTTATGCTGGATAAACAGCTTCATCCCGTCCTTGCCGTTGTGCGCGATAATGACCTGGTATCCCTTGGCCGAAAGATAACCGCTTATCTCAGTGCAGATATCCGGCTCGTCGTCGATAACCAGAATCAGCTTCTCTTTCATAAATGGCTCCTTATCGTATAATAGCGCTCTGCGAGTTTGTAATCAGCCGTCAGCCGCGGGCAGCTGAATTATGAAGGTGGCACCCGCACCCTCCGACACAACGTCGAGCGTCCCCTGGTGGGACTTGATAATACCGTAGCTTATTGAAAGCCCGAGGCCGGTACCTTTCCCCACCTCTTTTGTCGTGAAAAAGGGCTCGAATACCCTATTGATAATTTCCCTGGGTATTCCCGGGCCGTTATCGCTGAATTCTATACATATCATTCCGGAACCGTTTTTCCGGAATGACTTTATGTGAATCTTCTTTTCTTGTAAAGGATTTTTCATCTCTTCAAACGCGTCCCGCGCGTTGATTATCATGTTTATGAAAACCTGCTCGAGCTTCTGGCCGTCCGCCTGTATGAACGGCAGGTTGGCGTCCAGATCGAGGATGACGTCAATGGAATGACCCCGCAATTGCTCGCTCAGCAGGTCAAGCGCCACCCGGATCGGCTGGTTGGGGTTGATTTTCTGAAAGTTGTAATCGCTCTTTCTCCCGAACTCTCTGAGGTGGTTTATGATGTTGGCGGCACGGTCCACCTGGCTTATTATTTTTTCTATTCGTTCCCGGATGAAATCTTCGGTATAATATTTTTGTTCTATGCCGTCCAGCAGGTATTGCGAAGCTATCTTAATTACATTAAGCGGCTGGTTCAATTCATGGGCTACGCCGGTGGCTATTTCGCCGATGGTCGCCAATTTGCTCGTTTGAAGCAGTTGCTGCTCCATCATTCTTTTCTCGGTGATGTCCCTGCCGTATATTAAAAAGCCCTTGAGCACATTTTCATCGTTTCTGATCGGCGTAATGCTGATCCCGAGAAGGCCGTTCTTGCCGCTGATATCGAGATACTTAATGTCGGAGAGGCTGACCGGGCGTTGTTCCGAGGTGCAGGTGGCTATGCCGAGGCATATCTCATCCCAATCCCAGTTGATGCTGAAGCTCAGGACCTTCCTGCCGACGGCGACCGACGCGGGTATGCCGAACGTCTCCTCGGCCATATCATTCCAGTGGGTGATCACGTCCTCGGTTGATACGCCGATAAGAATCGACGTAATGGAATTAAGAAGATAGGTGATCTCCTCGTGCGCGGTCTTGAGACTACGCAGATCCAGGTTTTGATTACTACGGCATTTAAAGGGCCATTTCATACGCTTTACTTTATGATGTCTTTTATTAGACTTGTTGCATAGCTAATTTTTTTAACGGGTATACGGGGCGGAGCCCGAGCGAACACGAGGTTCGCCTGGCAAGCGCATTTTAACCATCCTGGTTGCGCTTGCAGGCGGCCGTCCTGGCCGCGCCCGGCATGAAACAGGAAGTTTCAATAAAGCCGGCCTTAAAAAGCCCATTTCGGCAAGCTCAATGCGCCGCCCCGCAGGCCGCAGGCGCCGCACTGAGCCTGTCGAAGTGGGCTCCCTGCGAGGGCGAGACGGCAGTTTCGCAGCAATTCTAATATTTGTCAATAATAGAATATGCTAATAGCTGCATAGGGAAATTAAAAAAAATTTATAACTCCATTATTTTTGCAAAAACGCTATGCCCTCACCCCCTCTCCCATTAAGCATTGAAAAAACCCGGCAGGATTCAAGGGGCCGCGGGCCCAGGAGAATGTCGATGCGGACGAGATGCTACTCGCAATCATGGCTGATGGCATTCATGTACAGAGGAGCCAGGTGACCGGCAGCGGATGAGCCGGGGAAAAGTCCCTTTTCGGAAAAAGCGGCAGGATCCTTTTTGTACAGGGAATTCCATCCTTTAAGAAAATGTTTAGCGAGCGGATAATAGGACCAGTGCCACCGCTCCTCGCAGTAGCCGTTTTTCCGTCCAAAGGTATAAGGCTGGCAGAATCCGTAGCGCCGGGAGTTTTTTGCAAGCCACTGGTACAGCAGCCTGCCTTCGCCGCTTTCATAGTAGGTGTTGGTCAAAACCTCCAGGTCGAAATCGGTGCCCCAGTGGTGGCGCGATACGCCCGGCATGGATGAATACTTCATGATCTCACGAGCCCTTTTCAAGGGATCCTTTATTATCCGGTTGAGCCGTTTCCCCATTACCGGGATCTTACCGCTCCATTTACCCTCCCAGATTTGCTTCTGGTCATAAAAATTCCTGGCCGAGCTCCTGACCCCGAACGGGATCCATGGATGCTCCCTACGGAAGGCTGCATACATATTTTGTAACGCCTCGGCGGCCTCCCGCCTGAGATACTGTCGAGATTTATTTGTAGGAATACCGAGATCCGACAGAGCGCCAAAGAGCTCATGTTTCGAAGGATTGAACCTGCCGGTAAGGTAATCCCGTGGATTTACGGAACCATAAAGTTGTAAAATATCATCAGCGCGGACTCGATCCTGGATAGAAAAAGTAAGAATGATATAGATAAATATAATAAAATATTCTATTCTCATTAATACACAAACTTCCTCGCCCGGATATTGATGAGTATACCGATGCAGATCATCGACATCAATAAATTTGATCCCCCGTATGATACAAAGCAGAGCGGAAGGCCGGTGACCGGCATGATGCCGACGGCCATGCCGATATTGATGAGAATATGGAAGAAAAAGATCGTGGTGATTCCGCTCGCCAGCAGAGCGCCGAACTTATCCTTGGACTCATAAGCAATCTGGATACCCCTGAATATTATGAACCCCAGGAGGCTGATCAGGATAATGGCGCCGATAAAGCCCCATTCCTCCGCAACGACTGAAAATATAAAGTCCGAAGTCTTCTCCGGCAGGAATCCAAGCTGCGATTGCGAACCCTTCAAAAACCCCTTGCCGAAAAAACCGCCTGATCCGATGGCTATTTTCGACTGAATAATATTGTATCCGGAACCCTGCGGGTCCAGGTCAGGATTCAGAAAAACCAGGATTCTTCGTTTTTGATACACCTTGAACAGATTCTGGATGATGACCGACGCAAGCAGGC
This sequence comes from Spirochaetes bacterium RBG_16_49_21, assembly GCA_001829495.1. Taxonomy (GTDB): domain Bacteria; phylum Spirochaetota; class UBA4802; order UBA4802; family UBA5550; genus RBG-16-49-21. Next base: position 22,651 of record MIBJ01000061.1, read on the forward strand.
CCAGTGAAAGGATGGAGCCGGGCACGTATATCTTACGCAAAAACTTGTTCACGGAAAAAAAATGGAGCACATAGGCCACCACGGTGGCGAAGAGGAGAACACCTGAAACGATCAGGAGAAGCCGCACATCCTTGAAAAAATCGAGAAGAAAGTTCGATCCCTCGGCACCTGCCCACTCCCGGTAGGTCAAGATCATCGGTACAATGAGGGCAATTGCCGCGATGGTGACGATTGATACAAGGTGCGAAACATCGGCGCCGCCGACGAAGAGCATGGTGAGAAGTATCGGGATAAACATAATGGCAGTTCCGAAATCCGGCTGTTTCATAACAATTAATATCGGTATCAAGGTGAGAATCGTGGGGATGATGAGCTCCCGGAGCCTGTTGATATCCCGCTCGCGGATCTCCAGATATTTCGCCAGTATTATGACAAGCGCCAGCTTCATGAATTCAGAGGGCTGGATGGTTATAATCCCGAAGTTGAGCCAGGCCTTGGTGTTGCGGACCGGCCTGCCGAAAATGAGGGTTATCACCAGAAGCACGATGGAGATGATATAGATGTGCATCGAATATTCTCCCAGCGCCTGATAATTGAGCAGGGTGATGCCCACCATTATTATAAATCCGAATATGAACCAGAGTATCTGCTTTTTGAAAATCCCGCTGTTCACCTTATTAATAGGATCAAACCCGGCGCTGTAAATCATCAATATGCCGATACACACCGTCAGAATAACCGTTATGACCAGGGTGTAATCAATCTTGCTTAGTCCGTCCTTGCTTATTATCATTTCATGCCTCGCAAAATAAAGGATTTAAGGTAACTACTCAGCATCATAATCGGCGTTCATCTGCGTCCATCGGGTTCCATTATTATACCTGAGTAGTTACGATTTAAAGGGATTTAGAGGCGACACCGGCAGAGGTGAAATAGCCCAGCTCATTGAGCTTGTAAAAAATCCTTTCCGCTATCGGAGCTGCGCTGGCCGCCCCGGCGACGCCGTATTCAACCAGGATCACGGTAACGACAGCGCTCTCCGGCGGGCCTTCATAGGGAGCGTACCCGATAAACCATGCGTGCTGTGAATATTTTTCCTGCCGTATGGATCTCGTCTGCGCGGTCCCGGTTTTTCCCGCCGCCGGAACTTTAAGATACCCCAGGCGGCCGGAAGTCCCGCTCGTTACGCTGAGCCTCATCCCCTTTTTTACCGCCTCCAGGGTGAGAAGATTAAGCGGGATCTCCAGAATCCTCTCCCTCCGGAATGATTTGATCACCCTGCTGTTGTCGTTCGTGCGGATCTCCCTCACCACACGGGGACGGTACACGATACCGTTGTTGACGATGGCCGAGACAAAATTGCACATGCCGATCGGCGTGAGGTGCACAAACCCCTGCCCGATGGACATATTGACCGTATCCCCGTCGAACCAGGGCTGGCCGAAGGCCTTGTACTTCCACTGGCGAGACGGTATGAAGCCCTCGACCTCGCCGGGGATATCGATTCCGGACCTCCGGTTCAGGCCGAAATCCTCGGCATAACGCATAATGGCTGAGGGGCCGGCAAGGAGGCCGAGCTGGTAAAAATAAACGCTGCATGACTTGGCGATCGCCCAGTACATATCAACGGTTCCATGGGCATCGTAATCGTAAAAATCGTGGTCCTTATACCCCTTGAGAGTGAACTTCCCGGGGCAGTAGTACGATTTTTCCGGCACGGCCCGCTCGGTCTCCAGGGCGGCTATTGCGGTGATGAGCTTAAAGGTTGATGCGGGCGGGTACCGGGACTGTATCACCCTGTTCAGAAACGGGCGCTCCGCGTCGGTCTGGAGTTTCTTTACGATGCTGATGTTATTTTTCGAGATGATAAGGTTCGGATCAAAATCCGGCTTGCTCACCATGGCGAGCACCTCGCCGGTATAGGGCTTTATCACGATGGCGGCGCCCTTCAGATCCTTCATCGCCTCATAGGCGGTATTCTGGATATTGTAATCTATCGTGAGAACCAGGTTGTCGCCGGCCTGCGGCCTCATGCCGATCTCTTCGCCCTCGGTCCGCTGATGCACATCCACTATTCTGCGGACGTATCCGTCTCTGCCCCTGAGGAGCCGGTCGTACTGCTTTTCAATCCCCGATTTGCCGATCTTCTGATAGTGCCGGTATCCTTCCGGCTTGAGGCGCTTGTACTCATCAAAGCTGATATTGCCGACATAACCGACGACGTGGGAGAACATCTCGCTGGAATTGTAAACCCGGACCGAGGCATCCTCCCAGTCGATGTTGGGAAACCGCTCCTGGTGCGCAGCGATCTTCACGATCGTATCGAACTCAACGTCCTCTTTCAAGACCACCCGATCCCAGGGATTGAGGTTCTTTATCTCGCTTAATACCTCATCTTTGTCTATCTTGAGGAGCCGCGAGAGGATATCGATCACGGTGATCAATTCTTTTTCAGACTTGATTTTTGCGGGGATCGTCGTGATGTTAAAGGAGGGCCGGCTTGACACGATCATCACGTTCTTTTCCCCTTCCGTGAAATTCCGGTCATAGATGTCGCCCCGTGCCGCGGGGATGGGGATATAGTTCTCGCGATTGCGCAGGGCTTTTATCTGATACTCCCTCCCCTGAACAAGCTGAAGATTGACGAGCTGAATGAGCAAAAGAAAAAAAGCGACGGCGGAAACCGACATGAAGAAGTACATCCTTAGCCGAAAGACTTCGAGGAGTTTCACTTTTAAGGATGATTGCATCAGCATGCTACTGGTACCCCTTGTTCTCCAGTTCCCGCTCGAATATTTTATCAAAAATGAAAAAGAGGGGTGGGGCCAAAAGCGCATTATAGAATGCTTCAGGCAGGATTTTGCTTATGATCGACTGGGCGGAAGCCTCGTGGAAAACGTAACAGAGAAACAGGGTGATGAATCCCTTGACAAGCGACGAAGTGAACAAAAGCAGGGATATGGTGAGAATGTTGCTTTTGAAAATGGAGCGCCCGAACATGCCCACCACAAATGCAACCGCCACATTGGGAAAGGTGAGGAGACCGAGGGGGGAATTTGAGACCGCGTCGTGCAGGAGACCGCCGGCGAATCCGGTCACTTCTCCGTAAAATGATCCGAAACAGTAGGATAAATATACCACGGCTATGAAGATAATATCCGGCTTCACCCCGGCGATACGCAAGACGTCAAAAGATGCGTGTCCCTGAATAAGGAGCGAAACGAGTATGATTATTACCGTAAAAACATACGTCAGGATCATTCATCTTTACCGTTTGTAAAAATTTCCATAAAAGCCTTATCGGGATCTTTCTTGATGACAAACACATCCTCTACCAGATCATAGTCGATGATCGGCTTGACGATGGCGCGCTGATACGCGCTTGCTTCGAGTATAACCGCCTTGATGACCTTGCCGATCGCAAGGCCCGACGGGAACACCCCGCCCTGTCCGGAGGTTATCACCGTATCCCCGAATTTTACGAAGGCGGCGCGGCTTATGTAGTCCATCTTGCAGAGATTGGAGCTGCCCGAATAACCCGACAACAATCCGGGGAAGCGGCTCTCCTGGAGCTTCACGCCGATTTTGACGTCGGGCGAGATGATCGGCGCTATGCGGGATATGCTCTTCCGCACCTCAATGACCTTGCCCACAACGGCCTTCTGCCCCCCCTGGTACGCTATGACGGGCATGTTCTGCTTGATTCCGTCATCAGAGCCCCTGTTTATGACGGTAGTGCGAAACCAGTTGTCGGGGTCTTTTGAGATGATCGATGCCGGGATGGAGTCATACTCGATACGCTCCTTCATTTTCAAAAGGGCCCGCAGCCGGACGTTCTCCCGCCGTATCTCATCCATCTCATCAGTAACGGACTCGTACTTTTGAAGCTTGGCGCGTGTTTTTTTCAGCTCCTCGCGCACCTCGGACAACTCCGTAAAACCGGCCCATAACCGGGAAAATCCCCCCTGTATGCCGTCATAGCCTTTCTGGAAGGGCATGGTCACGGCGCTGATAATCCCTTCCACCGTCAAGGTAAAAGTGCTTGACTGTACGGAGAGGGAAACAATGCAAAAAAGGGTGAAAAATATGAATGCGGCGATACTTTTATGTCGAATTAAAAATTCCACTTACTTAAGATTTGCGCGGTAGAGATTTTTTAATTCCTCAAGAAATTTTCCGGCCCCCAGCACGACGCAGGTCAATGGATTTTCCGCCAGTATCACCGGGACGCCGGTTTCCTTGCTTATATACTTGTCGAGTCCTTTTAGCAACGAGCCGCCGCCGGTCATGACGATCCCCCGCTCTACGATATCCGCGGCAAGCTCGGGCGGGGTCTTTTCAAGCGCGTGCTTTATCCCGTCCAGGACCTGGTCGACCGGCTCTTTCAAAGCCTTACGGACCTCGGTGGTATCAATCTCAAGGGTGCGGGGCAGGCCGGATATCGCGTCCCGTCCCTTAAGCTCCATCACTTCTATCTTCTTTTCCGGAAAGGCGTTGCCGATCCGGAATTTTACCTCCTCAGCCATGCGCTCGCCGATGACCAGGTTGTACTGGGTCCGCATATATTTGATGATGGAATCGTCGAATTCATCGCCGGCAATTCTAATGGAATCAGCGATAACCATGCCGCCGAGCGAGATAACGGCGATTTCCGTGGTTCCGCCGCCGATATCGACGACCATGTGCCCGGCAGGCTCGTGTATCGGTATATTGGCTCCT
>MIBJ01000061.1:27412-59721 GCA_001829495.1 Spirochaetes bacterium RBG_16_49_21
CTGCTCCGCCGACTCCCGCACCGCCCGCTTCTCCACCTCCGTGATTCCCGATGGAACGCCGATAACGACCCGTGGACGGACGAGCGTTTTCCTCTTGTGTACCTTGGCCATAAAGTAGCGGATCATCTTTTCTACGGTCTCGAAGTCTGCGATAACCCCGTCTTTCATGGGACGGATGGCCACGATATCGCCGGGCGTTCTGCCGAGCATCCGCTTCGCTTCATGGCCGACGGCAAGTACCTTGCCGGTGCTGGTCTGGACAGCCACTACCGAGGGCTCGCTCAAAACAATTCCCTGGCCTTTCACATGGACCAGGGTGTTGGCGGTTCCGAGATCGATTCCCATATCATTTGAAAACATTCCGTAAAGCGAATCAAGAAACATGCATACTCTCCTGTGATTGGTTGCACACAATCAGAATTGGCTCTCGGCGCAGTTTTTCGATGTGCCTGTAAAACAGATTTTCTACTACAATAAGCGCCATATTTGTCAAGTGATTATCGCGAGTAACGACAAAATGTGCGGGCCGGCCCCACACATTTTGTCATACCGGCTTTATTTCATTCGCCTATATGGCCTTCAATAATTCTTTGACTTCACTATTGGTTCCGTCATTGATCAGAACCTCGCTCCAGATCGCCTTTGCCTTATTCTTTTCCCCCATGGCTGAATAGTTTTTTCCGATCCATATTTTGGAGAGCGCATCCCGCTCATCGATCCGGAGCGCGAGGTTGAACTGCTCAAGGGATTCTTTGTACAGGGACTGGCTGAAATAAATCTTACCGAGATTGACATGCACGAGTTTTTGAATCTTATCATCCATCGTGCGGGCGAGCACATTCTTGTAGCTTACAATCGCCCGGGTATACTTCTTTGCCGTCCGCTCCGCCGTTGCGTAAAAAAGGAGGCCCTTGATGTTATCCGAAACCATGCCGTACCGGGAAAGATACGGTAACCCATAATCCTCCCTCTTGTTGATAATGCTGATATACGCATAGAATCTGATATTTTCAATATCGTCCAATTTTTTCGGATCCCCGCTTTTCTGAATAATCCGGTACATCTCGGCGGGAGAGCTGTAGTCTGCGTAAAAACATGACTTGGCGAGAATAACAAGGTGCTCATCATCCGGGCCGGTGTTGTCGAGAGCGGATCCCTTTTTTATATCCTTAATCGCTCTCAAAAACTCCTTTTTCGCATTCCTGTCGATGTCATTCAATCTGTCGTTGATGACAAGCTCTGAAAAACCGGCGGGCAGATAGGTTTCGCCCAGCAGGTAGGAAACCTCTCCCGACAGGTAAAAGGCGTCCGGGTCGGTTTGATGCTCAATTTTATACTGATCCATAGTGTCGGCGAGACCGGCAAGTATATCGCGCTTCCTTAGAATGTCTCTTTCCTGCCTCACGACCTCGATTTTCTTATAGAGCTTGTTCTGATTATATCTCCAGAAAGTCAGGTACCGCTGGTATTTGAACCCCACCAAGACCAGACCCGACATGACCGCGAGAAGTATCACCGCCTTATAGATTCCGGCATTTCGCTTCCTGGTTTTATATCGATCATACATATTATTCGGAATTCCCCGTATATTCTCTATATGCGGCGCTCGCCGTTGCTATCCCGCCGCCGTCGGCATCAAAAATAAATAATTTAACCGCATCGCTTCCCTGAAGGAACAGGGCGAGATGCCTGCCTCCGGTTTTAATGTCCCGAATCCGATGAAAGTCATAGCGGTAGAGCTTTCTTCCGGTAAAAAAATTGATGCCTCCCTTTTCAACTGAAAACTCGCCGCTTCCGATTCGCTTGATATGCCGGTATCCCTCCAGGGTCGGATCAATACCGCCGGGCTCGGTGCCGTAATCCATGACATGGGAGCCGTCATCATACAGGATTGCTCTCTGCTTCAGGGAGGAGTCGGCCTCTTTACGCGCCGGCTCAGGTTCCGTCACGCTGTCCCGCCCCGAAAAATCATTGCCTCCGGCGTATTCTTTCCGCTCCTGTTTTATATCCATTCCATCCGGAGAAACACGCAGAGCGCCAATGAATGGCCGTGCCTTCCGCCTCACTTCGGGATGCCTGTCCTTGACCGACAGTCGCTCCTTCTTTAACGCTTTTTTTCCGGTTTCTGCTGCCTGAGAATCAAGACCCTCCATCCGAGTCTTTGCATCCACAATAATGGAATATACAAAAATGAGTATCCCGAATAAGATGATGGCTAAGGAAAGATACAGCATAGAGCCCCGAATAGTTTGATTGGATCACACCATGATCTGAAGCCGCTAAGATCATATGAAGGATTTAAGACAAAATAAGGGCTGTCAACATCTTTTTATTTTCCAGAGCCCCGCCTTGAGATACGGACCTTCGAGGCGCGTAAAATCGGACGATTCATTGCCGTACAGCTCAAGCTTCCAATTCGACGGATGAAAGGATTTGTACTGGTCGGCTGAAATTGAATATGAATTGATCGAGGTAAATACATAGCCTTTCTCAATCAGGCGGTCAACGAGGCTCAGCGAATCTTTATAGTTCTTCAAGGATGAGAACGTCCTTGTCCGGCTGCGGGAAAAGGTGGGGGGATCGAATATAATAAAGGAAAAGCTCCTTCTCTTCTTGTGAAATCGCCGTATCCAGTCTAAAGCGTCGCCGTAAATAAAGTCCCGGTCATCGATCCGAAGATGATTCAGCGCATAATTGGCCTTCGCCCGTTCAAGGACCCTCTTGGAAATATCCACGTTAACCGCTCCCGCTATTCCGTGTTTGACCGCATGCACGGAAAAGAGCGCCGTGTAGCAGAAGAGATTAAGCATGATATCGGATCTGCGGTAATATGAAGCGAGCTTCGTCCGCACCTCGCGCATATCAAGGAATATGCCGGTGCTCTGACCCCGCACGAGATCAACCAGAGCGGCTACGCCGTTCTGGCGCACGGCATAGCCTGCCGGAGGCAGCGAGCCCTGCAGGAGAATGCTCTTCCGGGCGGCTGAAACATCACCGGTTTCGGGAGGCTTAGTCCGCTGCTTCAGCAAAATACCCCGTGCCTTTACCGGGAGAAAATTCAATGATCGATTCAGATTCTGCAAAATATCATTGGTTTTCCGGACCAGGTGCGGAGAGAAATATTGGATCAGGATGAATTCTCCGTAGATATCGATAGTAAGGCCGCTGCACCCGTCGGCCTCGCCGTTGAACAGGCGGAAGCAGTTCGTATCGGGATCGGAAAATAAACTCTCCCTTTTTTCAAAAGCTCTGGCAAGAAGGATGTGGATTTGCATTTCAGGGGAGGATTCGAGCAGCTCCATTATTGCCGGCGGAGGCCTGCGACAATCTTTTTCATACGCTCGTCGAGAGCGGCGAAATCGCCCTTGTGTACGAGAGCGCCCTCCACGATATAGGACATGCCCACGGAGATCACCCGCTCCTGATTCAGGTAATCAAGGTAATTGTCCTGATTGATTCCGCCGGTCGGAACCAGGTGGAAATTCCTGGTCTTAAAAGGCGCGGTCACGGCTTTAATATACTCAACGCCCCCGAGCATTGACGCAGGAAAGATCTTAATCACTCCGCACTTGTTGAGCGCGGTGTTGAGCTCGGTGGGAGTGGACACGCCGGGGATGAACGGCATACTCAGGGAGGATGCATAATCCAGAAGCTCGATATCCATGCCGGGCGCCACGCCGAAGGATGCGCCCGCGTCAACGGCCCTTTTGAGCTGCTCAAGGGAAAGAACGCTGCCGGCGCCGACCATGAGGCCGGGGAACGCCCTTCTCACGCTGGTAATACTCTCGATCGCGGCGTCGGTGCGCAGCGTCACCTCAAGGACGCCTATGGCATGTTTCAACAGAAGCTCCGCGACCCTGAGCGCGGCTCGATCGTTCTCAAACTGAGCCACCGGTATGACCCTGTTTTTTTTAAGCTCAGCTGTTAAATCGATAGCCATGAGGGCGGTTCGCTTTTGATAAAAATTATATTATCATAGGATACGAAAGCTCTATCTGGTTACCGTCCGGATCAAGGAATACGACAACTTTCCCGTTCCGGATATTTTCCGGACCGTATATAATCTGAATGTCTCTCTGTTCGAGTTCCTCTACGGCATCATCAAAATCCTGTTCATCAACGTAGAAGGATATCCGGTTCTTGGAATCATCCGTATTCTTATAACCCGGAGATTCATACAGACCGATGCTGATATCAGCCACCCGCATGAAGGCTGTTCCGGGAGCGCTTGCCTTGTCCAGGAGTTCGAAATCGAAAAGGTCTCGGTAAAATTTAACCGACTCCTCCAGGTTGGACACCGTTATTCCTATATGATTGATACATTCAATTACTATCATGTCAACCTCTTATCTCTCTTTACTGATAATTCCCTCATACGGGCTTTGTCCGCAACCCAAACTGGCGAAGTAATCCAATATCATTGGACTTGTTGCATAACTAAATTAATTCATTATCTTTATACTGATATTCAAAGGGCGGGTATAAACCCGCCCCTCAACTATAATCTTCAAATCATAGGGATTATGTCAACTAATATACGTACCTCAGGTCGAAAAAAATAATTTTATTAATTTTTTTTCGATCACTTCAGCAATCGCACCGTATCCAGATAGATATGCACGATATCGCCGCCGGCGTCCCAATCGAGCTTATATCTTTTCAGCCTGCCGGTAACGGCAACCAGCATGCCGGAGCGCCACCACCTCCGCAACACAGAGCCGTCGGAGCCGACGATATTTTTCACCGACTCGGCATCAAGTGCTCCGTGTATGTAAAGCCATCGGCAGTTCTGTAAATTGCAGGTCACTGTTTTATCAAAGACGCCTTCCGGGGAAGCGAGCATATAGTCATGCCCGGTTGTTATCTCCTTGCCGATCATCCCATACAGCAGCCTGATGAGCTTCCGCTCATAGTATCTTCTGCTGCCGAACAGTCCCTCATGCCATTTGGTATAACCCTGTCGAAGAACAAAATAGTTTCTCTCCCCTTCGGACATTTCGCCCGCAAATCCTGCAACACACCGAATTTTTAAGCCGCCGGCGATGTTCCCCGCATACCGGACAAAATCTGATGCCGGCGTCAAAACCGGAACAACGACGAGAAGCAGCCGGATTATGAAGCGCGCTGATCGCATGCGTTTACTGGATGCTCCCCCCGTCTTCAATCCGGCCGTGAAGATCGATCTCGCCAAAGCGCTCCTCAAATTCCCTGATGTTTTCGCCCAATGTGAGAAAAAACCGTTTTGCGTGGGACGGAGTGACGATCAAGCGGGACATGAGCCTGCCGAATCCGGGCGGCGGCGCCGGATGAACGAAAACGAAATCGAGCACAAACTCCTCGGGAGAGTGGCTGATATTGGAAAAGTTGGCGTATATGCCTGAAGCTACCTCCTCATCAACCTTAACCTCGATTTTCAGATCCTTCTCTTTCTGTTGCATGGATTACTCCTCTTTAATGAAAATTCGCCTAATAGATTGTCTAATAACCCCCTAAATCCCACTTCGACAAGCTCAATGCAACGCCCAAAGGGGCTAACAACTACCCACAAGTGTGTAAGCAAGGGGGATAAGAAGATAGAAGAGATGATAGAGATACATTTTTAGCGGAATATTGTTAAAATTGAAGAGGAAAAACAATCATTTAAGCTCAAAAAATAAAATTATCTCTGATATCTCTTCAATTCCCCTATCCCCTGTTTTTACACATGGAGATGTGGGTAGTTGTTAGCCCAAAGGGGGACTTAAAAAACAGGGTGGCAAGTTAAATATTAAAAAACAACAATAAAAAATTTGCAATTAATAGCCCTGAAATATAATTGGTTTCAAAGCCATTGAGCCATCAGCCATGAGAGTATTCGCCCTGTCAGACATCCATATCGATTACCGGGAGAACCGGAATTGGCTACTGAGCCTCTCCAAGGAGGATTACCGGGATGATATCCTGCTCCTTGCCGGCGATGTCTCGGACATGACTCACTTTCTGGAATTGGCCTTCCGCTCGCTCATGAAGCGCTTCCGCGAGGTTATGTTCGTCCCGGGCAACCATGACCTGTGGATATATAGAAATAACGTCCAAAACTCGCTCGTCCATTTCAACCGGATTAAAGCCCTGGCGCATGAGAACGGCGTCCAAATGGGCCCGAAGAGCATCGGCCCGATCTCGCTTATTCCCCTGTACGGCTGGTATGACTATTCGTTCGGCGCTCCCAGTGAAGCGCTCTCATACATCTGGAGGGACTTTTCCGCGTGCGCATGGCCGCACAACTTCAGCGATCCGGAAATAACGCGCCTTTTCGTCGCGATGAACGAGGATCACCTGTCAATGCGAAATGATCACATAATATCCTTCTCGCACTTCATGCCCCGGATCGACCTTATGCCGCCGATCATTCCCCAGGAGAAGCGGATCCTGTACCCGGTGCTCGGCACTGCCCTTCTTGAGGAGCAGATCCGAAGGCTCGGCTCAAAGATTCACGTGTACGGCCACACGCACGTGAACATGACGGCGCACAAGGACGGGGTACTCTACGTTAATAACGCGTTCGGCTATCCAGACGAGACCAGGATAGCGAGAAAGGAGCTGGTCTGCGTTTTTGAGGCCTGAAAATACTTGAATCGAGCCCCTCCGGGAGCGACGATATCATCACTCCTTCCTCTGCAGCTCTATGGACACACTCACCCGGTCGATGCCGGCCTGCTTGGCTGCATCGAGCACTTTTACGAAATAGTCAACCGCCGCCTGTTTGTCCGCCTTGACCATGACGCCGTTCTGCTTCGCCGCCTGCCCCTGTTTCTTAAGCTCATCTATCAGATTCTGCGAGGAGATCAGGCTGCTGCCTATGTAGATATCGTTCTTTGCCGTGACCGTGACGACGACCGGGTTTTCCCCCTTAGGCTGCACCTGGGTGAGCCCCTTGGGCAGGTTTACCTTGATTTTCGATTCCTGGCGCGGATTGAAGGTATACAGGAGGCTGAAGCTGACGAAAAAGAAAATGAACATGTTGAGCACGATATCGGTCATTGCGACCGACTCAAGGGTCAGGAAAAGCTTGTTGGATGTTTTTATCCTCATCTTCTTTTCCTCATGGTCTTATCTTTCATTATTTTCAAGAAATCTTCACCGTAATGGTTTAAATCCCTGGCCACTGTGTTTATCCGGTTCGTATAAAGACCGTAGATTATGTAAAACGGAATCGCGACCGAAAGCCCTCCGCCGGTCGTAATCATGGCCTGGTATATACCGGCGGCGAGCTGTTCCACGGTCACCGTCGTTGCGGCAATCTCCCATGCCATAAAGGCCTGGATAAGGCCGAGTATCGTTCCCAGGAATCCCATAAGGGGCTCTACCCCGATTATAATCATGAAGATACTCATGTTTTTTTCAAGACCCGCGACCAGGCCGCTTCCCGCATGCTCCATCATCCGCTCGACCTCTGCGGGCTCCTCTCCCCAATGTTCCAATCCGGTCTGAAACACCCTGCCGATGGGATGCTGTATCATGCGGCATACGGCCTGCGCCTGTTTCAAATCATCATTTTTGAGGAGCGACAAAATATCATCGGCGAACTTCCGTATGTCGAGCCTCACCCGCCATAAAGCGACCCCCCGTTCAATCGTCAACGCAAGGGCGACGATGGAGCCCAGGATAATGGGCACCATCATCCATCCTCCCTTCATGATAATATTGTCCGTAAATATGTTCATCCTATACCCCTTTAAATCTGCATGAGCTTCTCCGACCTCACCCGCGCTCCGCGCACCCTCTCCCCTGTAGAGACGCAGTGCACTGCGTCTCTACAGGGGAGAGGGTTTCCGCTAAATTAGCTTTATCCTTCTACTCCCCCTCTCCAATGTGGAGAGGCCGGCTTCCGCCCTCCTGGCTCCGCCGGCATTGGGACATCCATGTCCGGCAGGTTCCGGGGGGTGAGGTCACTTTGCGAGAACATCTTTTAAACGGCCTCTAAGTCAATTCATTTAAAAGCTTTCAAATCCTTTCCGCAGCCGGTCGCGGATATCAACCGGGTCTACAACCACCAGACGCGCTCCGGCGAGTACATCCAGATATCCCACCTCGTTGCCGAAGCGCGGCACGACATGCAAATGAAGATGCGAGACGCTCGCTCCGCTGTTTTGACCCAGGTTGTATCCGACATTGAACCCGTCGGGATTAAATTCCTTCTGTAATATTTTCAGGCTCTTGGTGAGTATGCGGTGCATGGCCAGAGCCTCCTCGTCGGTGAGCTCGTCTATTTTCTCTGTATGCCGGGAAGGAAAGATCATTATGTGGCCGGGATTAAAGGGATACAGGTTGACTGAAACGATAAAGCCTTGCCTGCGCGCAATTTCAAGATTTACGACGTCCGGATGCTTATCTCTCAACGCGCAGAGGATGCAGTCGACCTTCGGCTTGTCCCCCTTGACGTATTTCTGCTTATTGGTATTGAAAAGGTAATGTCTCATTACTGTTTTTCATCAGTCTCTGCCATATTTTCTGCGCTTACTGTACATGACCAGTGTATAAATCGATATCCCACCGATGAAAATAAGCTGAAACACGACCATAACAATGTAGAGGAGGTCTATCCGGCCGATAAGGGAAACCTTTGTTTTGACGTCGGCCTCGAGACTCGAGACCTCCACACCGAGGAGTTTTCTGGTTGATTCCATCTCCTCCTTCGGGGACACATGCACAAACCGGTAAAACCGGGTTCGCGCTGTATCAAGCCGGTTCTGTAGATCAAGAGTATCCCCATGCTTGCTCCCGATATATTTGATATCCCGGCCCATATCCTCTATTGCCCGGTTCGTTTCCCGGATGAACAGTACCGTATTCCGGGAAAAATCAGCCGTATGGCAGGATGAGCAGGTTTTTTCGCTGATTATCCCGGCAGTGGAACGCTGTATGTTATGCGCCCCGTGGCAGGATGCGCAATTGGGATGATTATTCCTGAGCACCGACGGATAGTGGGGGCCGAGTCTGAACTGCCCGGCAGCAGCGGCGTGGCATCCATCCCTGCCGCAGAAATCGGCGATTAGTATTTTATCAGGCTTTCCCGTAAAGCCGCTCTGTTTAGTCTTGGCCAATTTTTTATCGTTGACGCCCGGATCCCCTCTATGACAGACGTTGCATCTGCCGGCCGAGCCGTCATGAACGCTCATACGCCATTCGATAACCGGCCGTTTCAAACCGCCTTTCAGCCCCTCATGGCAGACGATGCAGAAATCCTTCTTTTCAGCGTATGCCGGTTTGCCGGCCTCCCGTTCATCTGCAAAGGATACAGCTCCTACAAAAGTGACGGCGCAGAGAATCAATATGCTCAACAACGCTCCCCTCATATCAGTTTAACAGTTCCTCCGCGTAAGGATGGCGCACTAGTAAATATTGATCTGGAAAAGTTTGAGAATGAAAATCGCACAGAACAGTATCAGATTCGTATACAAACCGGCCAGACAGTCGTCAATCATAATTCCCAGGCCTCCGCCCAACTTATGGAGAAGGCCTATCGGATACGGCTTGACCACGTCCATAAGCCTGAACACGAAGAAGGCCGCCACGGCAACCTTGAGGTTGAAGGGATAAAAAAGAACGCTGACCCAGTACCCCATGAGCTCATCAAGAACCACCTCGGGAGGATCCTTTCTCCCGAAAAAGCGCTCCCCCTCCCCGGCAATCTTAAGAAAGGGATAAAACAGGACAAGTACCGCGCCGAGATTCACGATCCAGCTGACACGGCCGAAGAGCAGGTACTCGAGAAAATAGAAAGCCATCCCCACCAGGGTGCCGGCGGACCCGGAGGCGATCGGGCAGTATCCTGCGTAAAAGACGGTGAACAATAGCTCCTTGATCCTCATGCCTGATTGTCGTTCTCCCGTTTGCTGTGTCCCGGCACAAGGAGCTTCCAGTTGGTGAAGAGGTAGCGCAGGCCGGAGAGCGCCGTGAGGAGCGTGACGCCCACCATAATCCAGTAGGGAACCGATTTATTCGTAACGTAGATCCCCCGCGTCCTCACCACATAGATCATGATGATGATGACGATTGAGACCATCTGGAATGTGGTTTTTATTTTGCCGAACCTGCTCGTCACAAGAATCTGCCCCCTGCTCATCGCCACGTACCTCATGAACGTGATCATTAAATCCCTGCCCACGATCACGCCGATCATCCAGAAATCGAATATCTCAAGGTAGGGATCGAGCGCGATAAGGGCGGAAAGTACCGAAATGACCAGGAACTTGTCTGCCAGAGGGTCGATGAAAATTCCGAATTCGGATTCCTGGTGTAACTTCCGCGCGCTCCAGCCGTCCAGAAGATCGGTGAGCGAGGCGAGAATAAAAAGAACGAGGGCCCAGAGCCATAATTTAACGGCAAGCAGATAGATTACCAGCGGGATCAATACTATCCGCGACATGGACACGAGATTGGGAATATTCATGACAAACCGAGGCATTAAAAAACATCTCCGTCAAAGTATGCTGCTCAAGCCGCTGCATCTAAACAGCGGACTCACCGATCAAATCATAGTCCAGCGCGTCGGTTACCCGGGCCGTTGCAATTGTGTTAACCGGAACGCCGGCGCCGGTCAAGTAAAAAACGCCGTCAACCTCAGGGGCGTCATATTCCGTCCTGCATATCCAGGTTGATTCATCGAGCCGCTCCTCCACGAGCACCCGCACCCGGCTTCCTATCATGCTCCGGAGGTTTCGGGCCGATATTTCCCGCTGGCGCGCCATGATGCGGCAGAACCGCTCCCTCTTGGCCTGTTCAGGCACCGGATCGCCGAGTCCATACGCCCGGGTGCCTTCCTCCGGCGAATAGATAAACACACCCGCCCGGTCCGGACGCGCTGCTTCCAAAAACTCGTCCAGTTCATCAACATCCTGGTCCGTTTCGCCCGGATAACCAACCATGAATGTGGACCTGATCCGGATATCCGGCACCTGGGTGCGCAACCGGGCAATGAGTCCCCGGTACGCCGGGGCGTCGCCCGTGCGCCCCATGGAGCGGAGCAGACGGGCGCTCGCATGCTGAAAAGGAATGTCGATATAGGGGACCACCTTTTTCACGCCTGCAAGGACCTCGGTGATCATCCCCCCGACACGGTCGGGATGGCAGTACATGAGCCGTATCCATTCGACGCCGTTGATTCCGGACATATCGCGGACAAGATCGTACAGGCTCGTATTCGCCCCCTGGTACGAGGATATGTCCTGAGCCACGACGACCAGCTCCCTGGCGCCGCGTTCGGCTGCCGTGCGCGCCTCATCCAGTATCATCTCGGAAGGGTATGAGCGCTGCGGCCCCCGGATGATGGGAATGGCGCAGTAGGAGCAGTTGTTGGAGCATCCCTCGGCTATCTTGATATACGCGTACGCAAGCCCGGGAACCAGCGGCTCCCGTTCCGGGCCGGGAGAGGCAAGGACGGCAACGCGCAGCCTCCTGCTCATCCGCGCCACAAAGCTCTCGTCCGGGATTCCGTATGCAAAATCAACCTCCGGGATCTCGGCGGACACGGCGGAAAAATAGCGCTGGGTAAGGCACCCGGTCACGACAACCTTCCTGCCGAAACTCCCGCCCGCGCCGTCACCGGGGCCGGACGAGCATGCGCCGCGGCTCCGCATTTCAAGAGCATCAAAGATCGCCGCTATGGACTCCTCCTTGGCCGGCTGAATAAAACCGCAGGTGTTTATGATAAGGATATCGGCATCTTCGGGTTTTTCCGCGGTTCGGTAACCGGCTGCCTTCATCGAGCCGTTGACGCGCTCCGAATCCACAAGGTTCTTTGAGCAGCCGAGCGAGGTGATGTAATAGGATATGTCTGTTGAGGAAAACAAAATCGAGGTATTACCAATCCTTTAC
Source organism: Spirochaetes bacterium RBG_16_49_21 (assembly GCA_001829495.1). GTDB lineage: Bacteria > Spirochaetota > UBA4802 > UBA4802 > UBA5550 > RBG-16-49-21. The sequence continues at coordinate 39,269 of MIBJ01000061.1, forward strand.
CACAATATGGTACAGATTGGGATTCTTAACGTCTTTTTTCCAGGTGACGACCTTGTTCGCGACCTGGCCGGCGCCTCCAAAGGAATATTCCCTGCCGTTGATCCTGGCTTTGATGCCGCCGGCGTTCCCGATCTTTATCTGGATATACTCCGTCGCCTCCCACCGTTCCGACTGGCCCTGGGGTATGAAGCCGCGCACTTTGCGCACCCCGTCGAGATACAGCTCGATAAAGGACTTCTGTACGAATTCAGCCTCGAAAACGATCTTCAGGCTCTGCCTGCTCTGGGCCTCCACCGATGTGTTGTCGGCGTTCATCGCCGCGCTCTCCTCTTCCTTTGTGGTCGCCTCTTCCTCGATTTTTTTCTCGCCGAGTGAGACCATGATTTTGGCCCTGTTTTCGGTGAGACCCTTAAGGGTAAAGGTCACATCGCGGGGGCATCCTTCCAGGGCGACGCTCCGCGGCTCTTCCATCCTGAATTTTTCAAGCCTCTTGCCGGGAAATATCTCCAGGGTCACCGCATCCCCCTTGATGTTTTTCAGGAGGAACACCACTTCCTTATTGTCAACGAGAAACTGAACCGCCTCGTTCTTGGATACCAGGATGAAGCCTTTATTGTTGGCGAGCTGGAGGGGGCGAAGATTCTCGATCTCGTTTTCCTTGTTCTTCACGTATTCGTTTTTGATGGCATCCGTAGTATCGCCGCCGGAGAGGTCCACCTCGGATGACGATATGAGGGCCCTGATCCCCCATATCACGAATATCGCCGCAACAGCGGCGCCTGCCATGAAGAGTATGTTCCGGTGTCTGTTGACGAACGATGATGCCGTAATGCTCAGATTCGATTTAGTCGGCTTGGTCAATTCTTCGAGGGGGGTGGCGCTTTCACCGATCTTGTACCCCTTATAGGCTTGAACGATCGCCTCGACATCAAGTCTCAAAAACTCGGCATAGGAGCGCAGAAAGCCGATGAGGTAGGTCTCGCTCGGAAATTTGTCGAATTTCTCCTCTTCCAGGGCCTGAAGGTAGGTCGGGCTGATATTGGTCTCCTTGACTACATCCTTAATGGTAATCTTTCTGGCTTCCCTGGCGGAACGCAACTTTTCGCCTATGCTCTCCAATTCCTACTCCTCGGCTATCATGGGATTCTTTATGACGCGGGCGCGCGCCGGAATATCGAATTTAAACATGCTGTTGGACAAGCCGGCATCAATTTTTAGATTGGAGAAGGTGATGTCAATCGTTTTCCCCGATGTCGTCTCTCCCCTTGCTCTGACGATAAAATATTTTTCCGTTACCCAGAGCTTAAGCTTCCGGAACCCCCTCCTGCTCTCCTTCTGTTTCAGAAAGAGCGTATATTCCTTGGTGCCGTCTTCCTGCGCGGCCGGCTGATCCTTTGAGTCAAAACGGTAATGGTATTTTGAGAAGAGCCAGTTCAGGCCGCTTTTCGTCCCGGGGGAAAAAATTCCGGAATCCGGATTCAGGTCCTGCTCCGCAACCACGTTCATGGAGGGAATATAGATCCACATCATCCTGCCGTTGGACACGATCTTCTGCCCATACGGCTGGGTGAACTCTATGCTGAGCTTGTTGTCGGCCTTGTACCGGATAATGCCGGTCTGCTGTTTTGTCTTCCCCATCTTTTCGGATACGATCGTAAAATTTGCCTGGTAGGAGTCTATCTTCGAGAATCTCTTTTTGATATTATCAACGATGTCGCTTACGGTGGTAAAATCAAACCTGAAGGCTGAGGCATCGGAATTCAACATCATTATTATCAGGAGGATAATCTGTAAAAATGCCGCTTTTCTTGATATTTTCATGCTCACGCGAACCAGACGGAATTGTTGACGGATAATTTGGCGACAATTAATATAATCACGCGTTTAAAAGTCAATCGTAAAATTCGGATAAAAAATCTCACTATACTATAAATAGATCGGCATTGTCCATATAATTGCGGTCTCCCCCGCCGGAGGCGGGGGAGACCGCATCAAATGCGGAAAACTAATTTATTTATGGCATAAAAATGCTGGACAAATAAATTAACAACTGCAATTATGCAGCACAATTCGGGTTTATTCTAATTTTTATACTTGCACGTTTTAACTATGCCTTTGCTGCTGCTCTCAGCTGGCGGGCTTGCATATTACCACTAGGATTTGCCATGAAAGCGATATTTATCGGAAATAAAAAATTCAGGGAAATCGAGCTTCTGGATCTCAGAAGGGATGAGGATTTCATACGGCTGATCGACGAGTATTCTCTCATGGAATCGCCGGTAATATATTTCTCCGCCGGGGATTCAAAAATCAAGGAGATACTGATCAAGAAGGACCCCACCTTTTCGGTTTGACCGGATCAAATCATATCCACCAGCATCAGGGTGCAGTCATCCGTGACCTCAGTCTCGCCGCTGGTTATATTCTTTTGTATCATTTTAAACTTTTCAAGGGAGGGCTTGCCGCTGGTATTCAAGATCTCAAGAAGCAGTTTTAAGCCGACCGGGGCGTCTTCCTTTTCGCTCACAATATCGATGATGCCGTCCGTGTACACAAGAAGGCTGGAGGCGTCCTCAAGCTTTATTCTATGCGTCCGGTATGTCGCATTTGCAATGGGCCCAAGAAAAGAGTCATACTCCGTGAGCTGTTCCACACCTTTGCCGGTCATCCAGTAAGGCTGGGGATGGCCCGCATTGGCATACTCAAGCACGCGGCGGCTGGGGTCGTATAAACCGCAGTACGCGGTGACGAAAGATTCTGCCGGGATATTCCCGGCAAGCTCCTGGTTCATGATGGTCATTACATCCCCCGGGACCACGGACTTCTGCAGCGCGTTGCGGAAGACCATCTTGACGATCGCGGTATACAGGGCCGCGGATATGCTGTGGCCGGAAACGTCGGCGACGAGGAATATCAGCCTGCCGTCCTGATAGGCGACATAGTCGTACAGGTCTCCACCGATATCCGAAAGCGGCAGCGACCAGGTATAGATGCTCGCCCTACCGGTCTTCATGATTGGGTCCGGGAACAGATATTTCTGCAGTTTCCGCGCCATCAGCAGCTCCACCCGGATAAATTCATTAAAATAAATCATCTCGCCGATCTTCAGGCCGTTTTCCACCCTCTTGAGCATTACCTCGGTCTTTTCCGGCTTTCGGATAAAATCATAAACGCCGAGCTTGTAGCTTTCGACGATATTGGCGGGATTCACGTCCCCGGAAATCATCAGCACCGGGGCATGGGTTATATCATGTTCCTTGACCCTTCTCAGGAAGTTCAGACCATCCATCTCGGGCATGTTCATATCAAGCATGATCAGATCCACGGACACGGTTTCAAGCTTATCCAGGGCTTCCTTTCCGTTCGAGGCGATGGCCACCTCATAGCCCGCATTGCTTAAGATCCGGGAGAGAATCTTCTGAATTCCCAGCTCATCATCAATGACCAGTATCTTTTTCTTCATTCACAGACTAGCGTACCGCGGTACTTCGTTCATTAAAAAATAATATCCAGGCTGCCATAGACAAAAGAAAAAAATAAACCATGGTGTTTCTGCCGAGGAGCGAGCCCTCCTTTCTCCTTTCCAGAAGGACTTCCAGATAGATCTTACGCTCCTGGTCGATCTTTTCATCGGCATAGATTTTACCGTCAAAAAAAGTCAATGAGTTCCTCACCCTGTCGGAGTCGAAATTGTCGTACCCGGCGAATATCTGGGGATCACGCAAAATAATATATGCCTTTTTATAATTTGCGTCGATATTTTCCCTGGCGGACAGTAATTGCTCCACCGCAGGCTCCACGACGAGGATCGAATAAAACGAAACCGCTCCCAGGGTAATCCCGATGATCAGGGTGATGATGGCTGAATACCGGTATATTCTGCTGTCATTAATTTTTTTCATTAAGCTTATCCTTCAATACATCCCGGATATCATCTTTTTTATAGCCTGAAATTTCCAGTTTGACGATTTTATCATCGAAGAATGAACGCTCCACACCCTTATCTTTCAAGAGCTTTTCTTTGTCGGATCCCAGAAGAATCACGAGCGGCATGATCTCGTTCTCAGGATAGGTCTTCGTAAGCTCAATAATGCCGGTCTCAAGGGGAAGTATGACCGGAAGCTCGAACGGGATGCTCATAATCATGGTGCTGCCGTCCGGATCAACGAACGAAACAGCGCCCGTTACGTTCATCAGCGCGGTAGAGCTGTTTTCGTTCTGGATCCCGGCATTGAATCTCAGGATATAGTGCTCCGTATTGTCCTTTATGGCCTGCTCAATCTTTACTATCGGGGATATCAGTTTATCCGGAATCTTCGCGCACCCCGCCGCCAGGAGGCAGGCAGACAATAAGGCGCACATCGCGGCTTTATTGAAATGCATCGCTTCCACTCTCTCATACGGAATTTTAAGCGCTTTCCTGTGCTGTTCTTCCTGTGCTGTTCTTAAAGTATGATACGATTTAGTCAAGAAAAATATACCGCTTCGCAGGAGTTCACTCCCCGCTTTGCCATAAAAGCTTGACATATAGGTGAGTGATGGCACATCTAGTCCGATCCGGAAGTTACAAGATGAATTTAACCAACCGATCACTATTGAACGCGGCCGTAAGCTGCCTGCTTATATCATTTACCCTTTGCGGAAAAAGCGACCATGGCTTTGCCGTCAACAGAGAATCGGTTCAGCTTAACGAAGCTGCCCTCCTGCTTGCCGGCAAGGACCTGCCGAAAGACTCAAAAATTTATCCCTATACTCAAACGGCATTCTATCGATCCTATAAGGAGCAGATCAATGGCGCATGGAACAGGTTCCAGAAGCCGAATCTGCAGAAAATCAAAGACTGGTGGCGAAAATACGGGTCTGCCCCCGATAGCCGCACCGTGCTGTATCCCTTCAGCGGCCCGGACATTATGAACGCGCTCGTATTTTTCCCCGATAATGATACCTACATACTGTTCGGGCTCGAGCCTCCCGGCGTCATCCCCGCTCCCGGAAGCATGAGCACGGAAGAGATCACCCGCGGGCTGAACGGCCTTAAAAGCTCCCTCGGTGATATTTTAAGAATGAATTTCTTCAAAACCGAGGGGATGGCTGCGGAGCTTTCCAGCAAATCATTCAACAGCATCACCGGTCTTATCATGTATTTTCTTGCCACCAACGGCTGCACCCTGCTCAATGTGCGCAAGATCGCCATCGACGCACAGAGCAACCTCGACCCGGGCACGCCGGCGGACGAGCGGATACAATGGCAGAATCCGCCCCGGTCGCGGGTGCCGGGTGTCGAGATATCATTCAAAAAAAATTCCGGAAAGGTGCAAATTATACGATACTTCATGCTGAACGTCATCGACTATGCGCTCACCGCTTTCTCTCCGAATTTCATCCCGTATCTGAAAAAGGAGGGCCCGTTCGCCACCATCATAAAATCAGCATCATACCTGATGCACAACGATACGGCCAAATTTACGCAGATTCGGGCGGCGATACTGGCTGAGACAAAATACCTTCTTCAAGATGATTCGGGAATACCGCTGCGCTATTTCAAGCCGGATCAATGGAAGCTCGGATTCCATGGATATTACGACCAGCCCATCGGGTTATTCAGCAACCGGATGCAGCCGGATCTAAAGAAGGCAATGGCAGCCGGGTCAACGGGGCCCCTTCCCTTCAGCTATGGGTATGACTGTAAGCCCGGCCAGTCCAATCTGATGACCGCCCAGAGGATAAAATAGCCGGTCGCACCGGTTACTTTTTATTATTAATAAACCTCAGCAGCACCCGCCAGGCATAGTAGGCGGCGATTCCCGCGAAGACCGCGCCGATCGCGTAAAGGGAGGAGTACCGGTACGCGCTCGCGTGAAACGTGGTGAGGATGAAGGTCGCCGCCATTATAATGACCGTCAGGGAAATGTATACAAGCGGTATGATCGGAAAGAGCGGAACCTTGTAGGGCCGCCGGATTTCCGGCCTCTTATAGCGGAGGTACACCATGCCGATAACCGACATCAAGGGGAATATGCTCAGGGCAAAGCCCATATAAATGAGCATAGCCAATATCGCGTCAAAGCCGATGAACACGTAGGTGACCGCAACGGCCGTTTGGACGATAATCGAAAGGTCCGGGGTCCGGAACCTTGGATTGATCCTCTCCAGGGTGTGAAATATGGCCCGGTCCCTTGCCATGGCGTAGGAGATGCGCGGGCCTATCATCATCTGCACGGACACGGATGAAAGAAGGATAACCACAAAGCTTATATTAAATACCGGCGATATCTCTTCGCCGAAAAGCTTTTTTGCGGAGAAATCGCCGATCATAAACCGGCCCTCGCTTATTATCTGGGCGCCGGTACCGGACATCAGGTATACTATATTGAGAGCGAGATATATCACGATTATGAGAAGCGTGGCCGTGATAAGAGCGCGCGGCAGGTTCTTCTCCGGATTTTTTATCTCACCGGCGATATAGGTGGTGCCGTTCCATCCCGAATAGGCGTACATAATGGTGATGAGGGCCGCGCCGTACCCGAGGAAGGATCCGCTTCCCTCGACCGGATAGGACTGTATGAGCCTTGTGCTCTGACCCCAATCGATATAGTAGAAACCCAGGGCGATGAAGACAACTACGACGAGGAGCTTGACCACGGTAAGGACGTTCTGAATCAGGCTCCCCTTTTGCACGCCGATAATGTGGATGATGCCGAAAAAAACTATGATCCCTGCAGCGGCGAATTTAGGAAGCCACGTCCCGGGGATGACGCCGCCCGAAGAGAGCCTGTTGAAATAATTCACCGCCTGTATCGACGACATTGCCGCGGAAAGGGAAAAGCCGATGATGAGGGATACCCATCCGGTCAAAAAAGATGGGAGAGGCCCGTATATCCTCTTCAAATATACGTATTCGCCGCCGTCCTCAGGCCACATGGCTGCCAGCTCGGCGTAGCAGAGAGAGCCGGTCAGAGCGATGAGCCCGCCGAGCGCGAAGAGCACCAATATCGACAGGGCGCTTCCGGTTATCCCCATCACCTCGCCCGTGGTCGTCAATATTCCCGTTCCGATAACGTCCGCAATGATGATAAGCACGGCGGTAACTGCGCCGATCTGCCGTTTTAACTCCACAATACTCTCCTTAATCATTTTGACGGGCTGACGCCGCTTCCGACGACAGCCGGGGCCGTCTATCCCACCCTCCAAAGGGGGATATTAGACAATCCCGGCATCACAACGTCAAGCACGATACTGCCGCCGGCAAGGCACTGATATTCATTAAAATTCCGTTTGACAATTTCCGGCAAAGCCCATATTTATAATAGACGTGTAGGGGCGTATCATGATACGCCCCTACACGTCGCGGAGGCTTACATGGAATATATGAGAATCTGGAATGAAGTCGACATCAAAGAAGTTGAAACCCACATCATTATCGTGGACGATAAATACGGCCACTGCCCCGGATGCAAAAAGATCGGTATTGAGCTGAAGGATCTGAAAAAATGCCCCTCGTGCGGACGGGAGTTCAAATATGTGACGTCAAAGGAGGCGCGGGGCGGAAAATTCGATATTGTCATGAGAACGCGCAAGAAACTGCCTCACCTTACCTTTGTAGACTACGGCGACTACGAGCACGAAATCGGCAAGAAAAAGGCGGAGAGCCTGTTCAAGGTTTAAACGCCGCCCGAAGCTGAGGTCTTTTTTTTGATATATTCCCGCACAGTATTGATAAATACATGAGCCTTTCTGATAAACGGTTCAATCTGGTCTTTAGATATCTCGACATATTCTCCATAATCAGATGAAAGACGCAATTCAAATGCTTCATTGATCGTTCTTCCAATTTCCTTCGCAAAAATACCTTTCTTGATGAAATGTTTATTGAAATAAGAGAGGACACCGCTATGTTTCGATGATGTATATTGCTCGTAAACCAGGATGGCCAGAACAGCATAGAACATTGAATAATAGAGACGATTGATTATTGAGCGCGGATTCTTATTCCCCGCGAAGAGATAAACCGCTTCATCATAAGTCTCATTAGCCTGCTGTAGTCGATACTGGGCGAGCAGGATTTTTTTTTCATTAGAAGTCAAAGAGACAGTCCTTCCCGTTTGATTGATTTATAAAGAGGGGATTCCGATAGAGGGCCCTCAACGATTTGCCTGCGACTCATAAAAAGCGGAGTGATAAACACGTCATTTTCCAGATTGATATCATATATAACGCTGAATATATCGGATTCCAGTTTATAATCCCGTTCCTCAAGCTCGATCATAATGTCTATGTCGGATTCAGGAGTATGGTCTCCTCGAGCTTTGGATCCATACAGCTTCATCTCAATGATGTTGAATCGGGACATTAGCTTTTTTTTCAGCAATTCAATGGCTCTTTTTTCGTTAGGAGATAATATGGCCTTATTTATCATGATAAGAACGTAAAAAAAAATAGAAGGATGTCAAGTAATAATCAAAGAATCCTCGTATATCCTTGCCCCCAAACTATATCCTTACCCCTGAATAAAACTCCATGGCCAGATCGCCGCTCCACATCTCCAACTTGAACCGGTAGCTGGGTATAAGAGCCGCTTCCAGGACGAATGATACCCCGGCGAAGAAGGAGCCGCCGTTATATCCGGCGTATATCTTCCCCTGTCCTTTGAGCGAATCGATTCTGAACTCCCTGTTCACGTGCACAAGGGTGTAAAACTCCTTATGCAGCGGGCGCACCATGAGCGAGATTGAGGATGACACGAACAAATCCCCGGGCAGCACCAGCGTGCCGGCGAATCCGACTCCGAAGCCGAACCCGGCGAACCGCCACCCCTTCAACCCGTACAGGTCCATAAAAAGGAACAGATCGTGCGCATATGCCGGTATCAGGGGGACGTTGTTGCGGACGCGCAGATAATCGGCCGACAGGAGCACGAGCAAGGTGCCGCTGGTCTTAACCGGCTGCTCTGTCTGCAAAAATGCGGCGTTGTATGAAAAATTTTCATTGAGGGAAAGAAAGTCTTTCATGAAGAGAAACAGGTTCAGTCCCGCCCCCTCGGATTTGACGCCGGATCCGCTGTGCGAATCATTCCACAGCCTTCCGATGCCGTACGGACTGCTCGATATATAGAAACGGCTGTACCGGCTATAGTAGAGCTCGGCGCCGAAGGCGCTGGAAAAATAACTCGCCTTCAGGTCATAACTATCGACTTTCTTATGGTTCTGATTCTTTACATCGAACACGCCCAGGCGGCCTGCCAGTCCGAAATTATTATAAGAAGCGGCAGCGCCGGCATACAATTCCTCGTCGCGCATGTACCGGATGGTCCGCTCTGCAAATTTTCTGTCCCTGAGATCGAGGGCCATGATATTGTATGACAGCGACGCGCGAATAGCCGGCCCGCGCTCCGCCTTCGTTTGGAGGGAACAGAACACAAATAGTACGATACCGGCTGAGATTATGCAATTCTTCATTATATCGCGCCCCGGGCGGATGTCCGCAAGAGGTTCATGCAGACGCCCCGGAAAAAACAACACATAATTTAAAATATAACGTCTTCCTCTTTCTTAACCCTTTCCGTGAGATAGCGGGTGAAATAAACCTGCGATTCATACCGTTTGCCTATGATCTCATAGATCGCGCCGAGGTTATACAGGGCCTCAACATACGATGCGTCGAAGGAATACGCAGCCTTAAAGGCGGAAGCGGCGAGCCGGTACTTTTTCGCCAGAAAATAGGCGACGCCGAGATAGAAATGCCCCTTCACAAATTTCCGGTCAAGATTCACTGAAGTTCTGAGGTGCTTGATTGCTTCCTGAAGCATCCCCTGTTTGTACAGATACGCCTTCCCCAGGCCATAGTGCCCCATGCAATAACAAGGACTCACTTCGATCACCCGCTTGAATATCGGGATGGCGCTGTCGAGCTCCCCGGACGCGGCGAGGCGCGCCGCTTTCCGATAAAGCTCGGTCGAACTATCCCGCGGATACAACGCGTTCAAGCAGAAGAGGAGAAAAGGCAGCGCGGCTGCACCGATTATAATGATTCTATTTGGCATCAGGCATCATTTTTTTCAAATTTTGAAAAAGAAATTCGTCGATCCCCTTGCTGAAGAAAAAATATGCTATAAATATGACCCACAGCACGAGGGTGAGCACGCACAAAAACTTCAGGAGCTTTTCCGATCCGACCGTATCGGACTTGTAAAACATGATGATCAGCGCAAGCGGCCATATGAAGAACAGGTTGACGAAAACCAGCGCCGCCAGCTCGCGGAGAAAATTAATGATAAAACCGTACCAATCGGCGTCAAAGCTCTCGTATCCGCTCGATATCTCATTCCAGAAAAACCAGAAGTAGAACGCCAGAATAACCGTTGCGATCATTTTCCATACGACCTCAATGCGGGATCTGAACCATAACATCAAAATTCCGATGCTCCAGAAGATCATGAAGAAAAACGTCGATTTTATCATAAAGGCTTCATTCATATTTTTTCCCCGTGTATCAGTATAAAGCGGATGACCGGCGCGGCCATGAAAAAATCCTTTCCCGTATACTATTTCGGAATAAATCCATTAATTCATGATTAAATCGCCGGCGGAGTTTTTCTCATTTTATCCGCCGCGCGAAAAGACGAGCCGCTTCGCCAGCTTGATCGCTTCCGCCATGCTGGTGAAGCGGGAGACGTTCCTTCCCGCTATGTCGTAAGCGGTTCCGTGATCCGCCGACGTCCGCACCAGGGAGAGTCCCAGCGTGACATTTACCCCATCGTTGAAGGCGAGCATCTTAAAGGGGATGAGGCCCTGGTCATGGTACTGGGCGATGACCAGATTGTATCTCTTCCACGTTGAAGGAATGAAGAGGGTATCGGCGGAGAAGGGTCCGCTGATCGGGATCCCCTCCCGGCGGGCGGCCGCAACAGCCCGAAGCGTGACCTCCCGGTCGAAGGAGCCGATAGCGCCGTCGTCCCCGCAATGGGGATCGAGGCCGGCTATGGCGAGGCTTACCTCCTCCCCGTCAATGGAGCGGATGCAGCCGTACCCTGAGCGCATAACATTCAGCAGGCGATCCTCGGAGATGGATTCCCTGATGCGCGAAACAGGCAGGTGCATTGTGGCGAGCAGGACCCGGTATTTGCGGGAGTACATCATCATGTACGGATCGCGCTCCCCGATCCGTTCGGCTATGTACTCGGTATGGCCGGTGAAGGCGATGCCGGATTTCTCAATATAGCTTTTGCTCACCGGAGCGGTGACGACGGCGTCGATCGCACCGCTCCTCCACAGATCAAGGGCGCGGTCTATATAGGAGCGCGATTCCGAGCCGGTTGCCGCGCTGCCGCTTCCGGGAACCGGCAGCGGCAGGTCGAGGGGAATATCATAAACGTATTTTTTTCCGGTCTGAAGATGAGCGAGGTCTTCCGCCCCGGCGGATTTCGAATCGATTATTTCATAAGCGGAAAAAATATCCGAATACAGATTTTCAAGAATGCTTTTGCGGCAGAATAAAACCGGAATAATTGCGCTGTCGCGGATCGAGTTGATGGCCTTGAGGGAAACTTCGGGGCCGATGCCGGCCGGATCGCCGGCGGTGATGCCGATTTTAAGAACTTTTTTTCGCAAGAAACTCCTCAGGAACTATCCTGTTCTTTTCATATTCCGTTGCTATGAGGTCCTTGGCGGACGATCGCAGGTCATTGGCAATGGTGCACCGCCCTTCGAGGAGCACGCCGTTCTGAATGATGAGCTCCGGCGTCTTGATATCGCCGAGAATCCTGGCGGTGGGCATGAGGAGCACCCTGCTGGAGGCGTTGATATTCCCGATCACCATTCCTTCAATGATGACGGATACGGCATTGATGTTGGTCTTGATTTTTCCGAGCGCCCCGATATAGAGCTGCTCCGCCTGAAGGTATTTTCCCTCGAATCTTCCGTCTATCCGAAGAGATCCGTTTATCACGAAAGTTCCGGTAAAGTATGAATTTTCGCCGATGACGTTGCTCGCCACATCGCCGCTTGCCCGCGCAATAGCCATGTCAACCTCTGCCCAATAAAAATTTACACCACTATGGATGCCGGCAATAACGGCTGTCAATATGAATTTGCGCGATGAGCGTAATTTTTGAGATAAAATCGCCTCTCACCCGCGCCGCCGTCCCCCCTCCCGCCTGTAGAGACGCAATGCATTGCGTCTCTACAGGCGCCAAATATAACTCTAAACCTTATGCGGAAATTTTCCGAAAATAAAATAAATCCTTTTATAGATTTGAGCCATGAAAAGACTGATCCTCTGCATATCGTCCTTAATTCTTTTCCCCATCACTCTTGCCGGGAACATTAACAATATCCCGGAGCTCAAAAATCTCAACCCCTATTCCAATGAATTACTCAAATCGGTCAGGAACGACATAAAACAAGGCATCTATGTCGTCAAGAGCCGCAGACCCGCGCAGGAGATGCCGGATCTTAAATTCTTTATATACAGCGTGAAAAAAGAGGACACCTTCTGGTCAATACTCTCCCGCTGCTCCCTCGACATCGACACCCTTGTTTCGGTGAACGGCTTTTCAACGCCAAAGGACATTGCGCCGGGGAAAAAAATCTATGTGCCCAACATGAGGGGAATAATCGTTAGCGGGGAAGACGGGTCGGCCGTTCAGGGAATTCTCAGGGAAAACATGATCGGGCCGGAATATGTTTTCAGGATCAACCGGTGCAGCGACTTGAAGAAAAAATACCTCTTCATTCCCAACGGTAAAATCTCAAACCTGGAGCGCTCCCTGTTCCTCGGCACCGGATTCATCTATCCCCTCCCCCATCCCCGCGCCGTAAAGAGGACGTCCGGGTTCGGAGTGAGGAGGGATCCCTTTGACCCGCGGCACATCGAATTCCACGCCGGCGTTGACATCGCCTGCCCCCGCGGCTCGCAGGTCCTGGCGGCGCGCGACGGAAAGGTCGTGTTCACCGGCTTTCAGGGAGGATACGGGAATCTCGTTGTGGTGGAGCATGAATACGGGTACCGGAGCTTCTACGGCCATCTCGCCAGGCCGCTCGTCAAGCCCGGAGACGCAGTGAAGCGGGGGGCGGCCATCGCCCTGTCCGGGAACACCGGCAGAACCACCGGCCCGCATCTCCATTTTGAGGTGCGGCGCAGCGGATCAGCGGTGAATCCCGGCGTGCTGTTTATGAATTAGATGTAATTGTCAAGACTTCAATTGGTTTTCCTGCAATTATGCTTGAATCAAATGTAATTCGTTCCTGCCACATAAAAACCTCGAAATCATCATTTTAATTATTAGACTTGTTGCATAACTAAATTATAATTGAAATTGCCCTCCGCCACCGCAGGCGACGAAGAGCAATTCAAATATTATTGCAGTTTTGCAACAAGTCTATTATATATCTCAAAATATGAAATTAAAACATCAAAATCAAGCATTATTTAATTGTCTATAACCACGATACAATACGCCTGGCAGGTCATCTAGTGCAGCCTTCCGGATTGTGACTCTATCATGCATATTTGATACCAGGCCTTCTGGATTTAAGCCCCTTCTGTCAGAAGGCGTTAACCACTTTCCCTATTTCTTCAATAAGCGCTGTGACCGCATCGCGATGATCCACAACCTTTACTTTTTCCCCTTTCGCGAAAAGAAGGAGCCTGCCGTCGCGAATGCCGGCAAGGCCGGCGTCCGCCTCTTTTGCCTCGCCCGGTCCGTTCACCTCGCAGCCCATAACCGCGACCTGCAGGGTTGTATTCTTTTCCGCAAGGATCTTCTCAAACCGCGCCGTCACTTCCTGATCCACCCTCTGTGCCAGGTCCAGGATATCGAGCGAGGGGTCGGTCCGGCCGCAGGTCGGGCATGAGACTATTCTGACCAGGCATCTGCGCTCTCCCACAGACTCAAGTATCCTGCGCGCGACGATGATCTCTTCGGCCGGGTCGCCGGTCATGGACACGCGTATGGTGTCGCCGATCCCCAGCATCAGGAGATGCCCGATCGCCACCGAGCTCTGGACCATGCAGGTGACGCCGTAGCCCGCCTCGGTAAGGCCGATATGCACCGGGTAGTCGCGCTCGTCCGAAAATAATTTGTTCGCTTCAATGGTTTGTAAAATATCCGACGACTTTATGGACACGACGATATCGGTAAAATCGTTGTCCTCGAGAATCCGGACATGCTCCATCGCTGAAGCGACCAGGCTCCCGGGAGTGACCTCGGGGAATTTGCGCCGGTCGACCGAGCCGCTGTTCACGCCGATCCGGATCGGCACGCCGTGATCCCTCGCAGCTTTCACCACTTCGCGCACGCCGACAGCGTCGCCGATGTTCCCCGGGTTGATCCGCACCTTGCTTGCCCCGGCCCTGATCGCCGCGACCGCGATCCGGTAATCGAAGTGTACGTCCGCGCACAAGGGAATGCTTACGGCCGGGATTATCTTCTTTAAATATCCGGCCGATTCCGCGTTTCGTAAGGCGAGCCGCACAAGCCCTGCTCCCTGGTCCGCCAATTGCATTATCTGCGCTATGGTCTCGTCAACCCGCTCGATCGGAATATTGGTCATGGACTGGATCGATACGGGCGCGCCGCCGCCGATGGCGAGGCTGCCGGCTTTGACTTGTTTTGTTTTCTTTCGTTGTCTCATTATATGATCTTCAGCCCTATAAAGGGCTCACTTTCCATGTGCTGAATTTCACCATATAGGATTCAGACAGAACCGCAGACAAGAACTTTTTTATGCACAATATAATTGACAGATAAAGACCGGTTAAATAAATTATCTATACATAAACGAGGGGCTGTAGCTCAGTTGGGAGAGCGCTAGAATCGCACTCTAGAGGCCGAGGGTTCAACTCCCTTCAGCTCCACAGGAAAAAATAGAGGCAACACCATGACCGGCAATCCCACCATGAAGTAAGATATGAGAGTCGATAGAGCACAGGTACGAGTGTCAAGAATAGAGTCTGAAGGGACGGAAGAAGCTGTTTCTTTGACAAAATCGGAAGCACTCTCGTTTATTTGGGAATTAAGTCAGGAGGTCTTCTCCTTATCCGGGAGATACGATGTTGAATCAAGACTACAGAGACATGTTGTCTCTGTTATTAGAAAATAAGGTTGATTTTCTGCTTGTCGGAGCCTATGCGCTGGCGGTTCACGGCTTTCCACGTGCGACTGCGGATATCGACGTTTTCGTAAAACCGTCTCAGGGAAACGCCCGGCGCGTTTATAAGGCTCTGTCCGAATTTGGAGCTCCTCTTGGCAATGTATCTGTAGCTGATTTTGAATCACCGGGAACAATTCTGCAGATCGGCGTTGCCCCACGGCGAATTGATCTGATTACGGAAATTGGCGGATTGTCCTTTGATGAAGCGAGCGAAGATAAGGATATTGTTGAAATAGAGGGTCTTTCAATACCGGTTATTTCCAAAGCCAAGTTGATTATCAACAAATTAGCGACCGGAAGAGAAAAAGATCGTCTTGATGCCGAGGCTCTAAAAAATTCATGACAATCGCTTTAATACAAACTGAGATTAAAAAAAAATTGCACCAGATAGAATTCCCGGATAATAATCGTTCGGCGACATGAAGAAAAGACGCAGAGCTGGAAAAAGGACAATGATTCTCAGGAGGTACTGTAACAATGATTAACCAACTGCTTTTCGCCTTAATGCTTCTTACCACACTCGGCACCGGCCTGATGGCCGGGCTCTTTTTTGCTTTTTCGATCTCCGTGATGAAGGCCCTCGGCCGCCTCTCCCCGGCAGAGGGCATCGCCGCCATGCAGTCCATCAATATCGCCATCATCAATCCGCCGTTTCTCCTGGTTTTCTTGGGAACGGCCGCAGGCTGCGTGCTCGTGACGATCGTCTCTCTGTTGCGCTGGCACGATCCCGGCTCCGTTTACCTGCTCGCCGGCGCCGCGCTCTATCTGGTCGGCGGCTTTTTGGTGACCATGGTATTCAACGTGCCCAGGAACAACGCGCTGGCGTCGGTCGCGCCCGCCGGTCCCAACAGCGCCGGCCTGTGGGCCGGTTACCTCTCGTCATGGACCGCATGGAACCACGTCCGCACGGTTGCAGCGCTCGTTGCAGCGGCCCTGCTTACCATAGGGCTCTGCATTCGATCCGTGCATTAAAAAGCATCGGCATGAGGCTCGCAAGCGACTACAAACGACAATTCGGCTGGCGCGATTGGCCCGCAGTCTTCGATGCTCTACCTTCGTTTCAAGGCAGTACCATACGTGATCTGGCGTGCGGAGCAGGCGACTGGGGTATCTAATACCCTTCAGGCATACATTAATTTCCCGCGGGGTTCCGGGATAGGACGCTCCAAATTACGCGCAGTTTCAATCCATTCGTCAATAATGATACGGACGTTCTGTAACGCTTCTTCATAACTTTCACCATCCGCGAGGCACCCCGGTAGTTCCGGCACCTCCGCAATATAGGCACTATCTTCGTCACTCCAATAAATAATCACTTCATATTTATAATTCTTCATGCTTTTTACCTAATTGGTATTTCAAGAAAAGATTTCTTACTTGTTTTACCTGGTACGGTTTTGCCTTACTTGCCTTTGGCTGAATATTGATTATCTCTACAATATCTTTCTGATAAAAAATATGATGATCTCCTTTAATTCGCTCTTGAAAACCAAATCGCCTCAGCAGGGAACAAAGCTCATCAAAGCCGATATTCGCATCGCTTCTACCGGAAAGAATCCTGTTCAATAATTTATCAAATTGTGTCATTATTGTCAATTAATGGAAACTTTAAAATAAATCAAAAGCCTTTAAGCAATTGGTCCGTGGACACGATTTCCAGGCCCATATCGGCGAATTCCTTGATCTTCCTGTCGCGCTTTTCATCCGTTCGGGAGCCGATGGCGTCCTTAACCACCTCCCTGTTTCGCATCGGTCATTTCACAAGCTCTGAGCAACTGGTTGCAAGGAATTGTCCTTCTGTCAAGAAGGAATATCAACGATTTTTGTTGACATTTCCATAAAACTTCTTTTTTAATTGAAATAGGAATATGGAATTCAGCAATAATAATTCTTGAAGAGGAAAAATAAAATGTCAACCGTGAAAGAAAAAATGGCCGAAATTATACGGTCACAGCCGGATGATGCTTCATATGAAGAAATAATGCGTGAGTTGGCCTTTGAGCGTATGGTTGAAAGAGGGCTCGATGACTCCAAAAAAGGGCGCGTCATTTCAAACGAAGACGTGGAACGTCAAATTCGCTCATGGCAGAAATAAGATGGACACTGGAAGCCGCGAAATGGCTCCAAGATATTCATGACTATATTGCTCAGGAAAACCCAAACGCATCGCAGAACGTTATCTCCGATATACATGAAAAAGCGCAGATTCTAAGGAATTTTCCACAGATAGGATACCTGTACAGATCAGAGCCGGAAGGAGATATCCGGATTCTTTTATACGGACACTATCGAATAACATACCTGATAAAAAATCAAGACACTGTTGAAATCTTGGGAGTGTTCCATGGTGCATTGGATATCGATAAATATTTTCCATGAATTGAAGGATCGGAAAACAAAAATTCAAGTGCCTCCAACAAAATGTCTATAAACAACGTCCTCTCACATATCCTCCCCCCATGCTGCAACCTGGCTGCCGTACCGGTCCAAGTATTGCCTGAGCGCGAAAAACGGTTCTTCGCCTCCTCCATGCCGGATGCGGTCACTGCCATTGTGACGGCGCATCATGTGTTAACTGAAGAGGAGTGGACCTGGTACGCAACGCCCGGTAGCGAAGAACGCTGCGACGCGGATGATCACCTCAGGGGCCTGTGCGAAGCGATCAGGGACCAACTGGAGAAACAGGAATACCATGCCGGAGAACGGCGTGAAAGAAATAATACCTCCAGAAAGAATTCTTGCCAAAATTTATTTAATTCGAGGCATGAAGGTTATGCTCGATAAGGACCTTGCCGATTTGTATGAGGTTGCAACGGCTCAATTAAAAAGACAGGTGCGAAGAAACCTGGAACGGTTTCCCGATGATTTCATATTTGAATTAACCGCGGATGAATTTGAAAACTTGAGATGCCAAATTGGCACCTCAAGATGGGGAGGCGAAAGATATATGCCTATGGCTTTTACCGAACAGGGCGTTGCCATGCTTTCCAGCGTGCTGAACAGTAAACGGGCAATCCAGGTTAATATCCAGATTATGCGAACGTTTACCAGGCTACGCCGGATGATATCAACGCATGATGATTTACGGAAGAAAATCGAAGCAATGGAAAAAAAATATGACAAACAGTTTCGGATTGTTTTTGATGCAATAAAAGAGTTGCTCAAGAATGGATCGAAACCAAAAAAGAAGATTGGTTTCAACGTGAAAGATACGAAATAAAAAGGATGTTCGTTGTGGCTGATCTGATTGGTCAGATGCGGCGATAATATGCTAAACAATTCAAATCAGGTGAATTGAATCACTGTGAGGTCGGTCATGACCGATAGTTGGGTTTTCATCCCCGGGCTGGCGTTACTGTTTGTGCTAGGTATGGTGATTAGGAACCGCCTGGCACGAGAGTACAGGAGTCGTCCGGGTGCCAGCATCCAGACGGTAGCGTTGGTGTGGACTTTCTACGCAGTTCATTTCAGTCTCGTGGTGTTCGCTGCCGTGAAGTCGACATGGCGATTAATCCTTCACCCGTCGCTAGCGCTTGGTGGTGGAATAGTGCTTGCAGGCGTCGGGGTTGTGCTAAACCTGAGTGCGGCATATGCGTTTCGGTCCCTCAAGCGCCTGTCGGGCCTAGATAATGCGCGCTTAGTGACCGAAGGAATCTACCGGTGGAGTCGGAACCCGCAGCTCCTTGGGTGGACTCTTGTCCTGGTGGGGCTTGGGCTAATCCGCGAATCGGCAATGCTTATCTTGCTGGCGCTATTTTTTTGGGTGAGTTACCGTCTCTGCCTGCCGCTCGAAGAAGTGCTCCTCGAACGCCTCTTCGGGAAAGAATATGAGACATATCGGCGTCACACACATCGATACTTCGGACCCCCAAGGAAGAGACGGAAAGAATGGCAATCTTAATCCCCGAAGCAGAGCTTCGAGGTATTCTCACGCTGCGATAAAACGATTTTTATTGACATTTTCAAAAAACTTTGTTTTAATCTGTGAAATATATATGAGATTTCTTAATAATACCATACAGCCTTGAAATTTGAAAAAAAAAGGAGGCCCGCCTTGGCGCTCGTGAATTGCAGGGAATGCGGCAAGCAAATTTCCGATCAAGCGGCAGCGTGTCCCCACTGCGGCGCCCCCCTAACGAATCGTCCTCAGCCAACAGCAACACCTGTAATAATTATTGCTCCTAAAAGCCGATCAGCCGCTGTTCTTTTTGCTATGTTACTTGGCGGTTTAGGCATTCACAAGTTCTATCTTAATAGTCCGGGATGGGGCGTCATTTACCTGCTCTTTGCTGGACGTTTATTCCCGCAATCATCGGATTCTTCGAGGGACTTGGTTACCTTTTTATGTCTGACGAAGAGTTCCGGGAGAAATATGACGGAGTCACGATCTAATAAAAGCGCTGCAACGGACCGCTATTTCGTTGCGCTCCCGGGCTACCAAAGTGCTGGAAGAATTGAGTCAGAGTATAACTACTTGAATGATCCTGATCTCGGCTCAATACATCGTGGGCATTTAACAAAAGTTAATGAGAAATAAATGAAAAAAAGTAAATTGATAAAAAAGTTGCTTTCTGGATCAAAAAATATTAGATTTGCAGAAGTAACAGCTTGTGCTGCGGCATTCGGATTTCATTTGGATCGCATCAATGGGAGCCATCATATTTATATGCATCCGGATATTCCGGAATTAATAAATCTCCAAAATGTCAAGGGGAAAGCAAAACCTTATCAGGTAAAACAATTATTACAAACCATTGAACGATATAATCTTCAATTGGAGGATAAAGAATGAAAGACTATCATATCAATTTATTTTATAGCGAAGAAGATGAAGGATATATTGCAGATATACCGGATTTGAAACATTGCTCGGCTTTTGGCAAAACCCCCGAGGTAGCACTTCGGGAGGTTTTGAATGCAAAAAAGGCATGGATTGAAGCAGCACAAGCCAATGGAAAGCCTATACCGCCTCCTCATTATCGTCCATTGATTTATCAAATTGCCTGAACAAAACTTCACCACCCTCCCTTGGCAATCCCCCATTGAGGGCGTGCGCCACAAATACATCGACCAGAATAATGTCCGCATGCGCCTGGTGGAGTACTCGAAAGTAATGCCTTCACACTGGTGCGAAAAAGGCCATTATGGCTATCTCATTGAAGGCCAAATGGAAATTGAATTTGAAAACGCGAAGATGATCTATAACCCGAGCGACGGCATCTCCATTCCGGACGGCCCCGGTCACCGACACACGGGAAAAGCCCTCACTGAAAAGGTATCGGTTTTCTTTATCGAAAAAGTCTG
>MIBJ01000061.1:59920-60047 GCA_001829495.1 Spirochaetes bacterium RBG_16_49_21
GGACATGGGGGAATTGCTCAAAGGAAAATACCCGTTCCGCTATGCTGTGGTAGTCTGCGCTAAGCTGAATGACGCGGTTATCGATGGTATTAAAATTGCGCCAACAATCGACTATTTTAATCTTTAT
>MIBJ01000062.1:0-78154 GCA_001829495.1 Spirochaetes bacterium RBG_16_49_21
TGCGGGGGCCGCCGGGTAACCGGCGGTTCTACCGTGACTACGCCATTTTGCATTTTTATTATTTATTATTTTCCTTGACAAATATTCATACCTGTATTACATTTTATTACAGCTAATACAATAGGTAATTATTATGAGAGAAATACTAACAATTAGTGTTGATAAAGCTTTAAAAACTAAAGTTGAAAGAGCCGCCAAGCGTTTAAAGGTTTCAAAAAGTGAATTAGTTAAAAAGGCTATTGAAAAGTATATTGTTAAAGAAGAGTTACAGGACATAAGGGCTTTATTAATGCCTTATGCTGAAAAAGCCGGTTATTTTACTGACGAAGATGTTTTTAAAGATATTTCATGAAAATTGTCTTTGATACTAACGTCATATTATCTGCTTTAATCTCCCAGGGAATTTCTTTTAGAGTACTAGATATCTGTATTGATAAACATCAATTATTTATCTCTCCTTGGATTATTCATGAAGTTTTATTAAAGTTAGATACGAAATTGCATACTCCCAAATCTGAAATTGAGCGAGTTAATTTATTTTTAGATTATGTTTTTATTAACATTAACCCTGATGGCCCCTTACCTACAATTTGCAGAGACAAGGATGACAATAATATTTTATTATTAGCTCAACATGTAAAGGCCAACTTAATTATTACAGGCGATAATGATCTATTATCATTAAATAATTATTTAAATATAAAAATAATTTCTCCTCGACAATTTATTGAAAATCATAAATAATCATAACAATTATACTGTTGGGCAAAACGGCGTATAACACGCCGTAGCCACAATGGCCGTAAAGAACCGGCCACTGCGGCTACGGCGGAGACATTGTGCGTAATTTGCAAAATTTTAATGCCTGATAAATAATATGAACTTCTTCAAATATTTGCAGGATCAATCAATAACAAATATTATCCATGCATATAAATGGAAAAAAGCAAAAATCGAATTGGTTTATTAAAATAGATGGAATAAATTCAAAAATTATTCCTTTTTCTTTAATGCGAAAAATTATTTTAGATTTAAAATGGATTATAATAATATTATATGCTCCTTTTTTTATATTAAATTATTTATTATAAAGATAATAAAGATATAGATAGTGGAATTTTGCAAACTACGCCCAACGAGGCTGTAGAAAAACCCTAGAATTAATTTAAATTTAACAATTGTTATGCTATTCTGCCTTATTAGGAGGCGCCATGGCACGATATAAAGATTATTCATATACCCAGGGGATCATGATTCCGATTGATTTCACCAAACAGATAGTCCCCGGCACGCTTGAGCACAACCATACACCGGCTCATGGATAATAAGATCGATCTAGCCGAGATAGAGAAGAGATACACAAACGATGACACTGTCCCCTAATTGTTGCAATATAATTAAAAAGCCCGATAAGATATGAAATCGGGCTTTTTATGTTTAAGCGTCAAGTAAGGCTATATAATTGAAACTTGAATGGCTTTAGGGCCTTTCTCACCCTGCGCGATCTCAAACTGCACGTCCTGACCTTCAGGAAGTGATTTAAAACCTTCACCGATAATGCTTGTGTGATGCACGAAATAATCCTTTCCATCACTGGCAGTTATAAAACCAAAACCTTTTTGATCGTTAAACCATTTAACTGTACCTTGTGTCATATTGGTGACTCCTATGATTTTATTACGGGTCAAAACCCGTCTAGATTAGCTAAAAAACTACTATGAAGTATACCCTGGAAATATTCTGGTAGGTTTATAGAAGAATTTCTAGTACTTAATCTTGTTAGAGACAATATACATAGAAACATGATTAATATCAACATAATAATTCAGATCTTTGCTGCTCATGAACGCTTCTATTCTCCGGGGGTAATACTTTCCTTATTACGCTAATTTCGATCCTTTTGTTATATTTCATCGCTGCCTCCTGATTTATTTCAGGCGGCAACTATGTTGGCACAGAGGGGGCTGGTCATTGTGGGAAACTGTTTGAGTGAGCTACTTGTTGAGACTGCCGAGCTCTTTCTTCATGGCATTGAACTTTTCGAGGTACATGTTGTAGATCTCCGGCGTGGTAAGGAATTTCTGCTTCCCGTTCACATTGATGAGCCGGCGCTGGGATTTTTTCTTTTTTAAAATGAGGTAGGCTGCTTCAAGAATCCCCAGTGCCTGGCACGCATACACCGCTATATCGCGGTAGGTATAATTCGCGTGGCCGAATTTTATCAGTGCTCCGGCCTCAAGGGCCACCGCTTCGCGGGAGTCCGCTCCGGTGTTGATTTTTTTTTCATAGTAGTAATCAAGGAGGAAAAAATAGGTGGGCTTCATGGCGCCGAGGATTCCCGAAGCCGACTGATAAAATTTTTCAAGCTTCTGCAAAGGGCTGCCATCGGATGCGGCATCGTCGATGAAATCCTCTTTAATAAGATTCGCATTTTCAATCTGGGTTATAAAGCTTGCCCCTAACGGGTAATATTTCTGCATTTTATTCCGGTATTCGTCCATGGCCGGAAAGATATCCTGGTATGACTTATTCCTTTTTAAAAAATTTTTCCACACGCTGCCGAGCCATTTTATGATCTCGTCGGTAAGGGCGAGATCTCCCTGACGCTTCAGGCTGTAGAGAATGTTGGAGAGGAAGAAGAGGATATAATTGCTCCCGGTCGATTTAAGGCACTCCGCGCACTCCTTCATGTTCGCCGGCTTTGACATGATGGCATCGATGGTTTTTATGGTTAATTCGATTTTATGCAAAGGATAGGGCTTGTACGCCAGGGCCATCATGACCGCATCGCTTATCTCATCAAGCGCCTTGGGCATGTCCGATATCATTGTTTCATTCATCCCGCGAACCTCATGGGGAGCTTATGTATAGAGTCATGAATAACAAAAGTTTAGTCAAGCACTATTAAGCATAAAACAGTTGACAACGCCGGCATTTTATCGATTTTAACCGTGCGGTTAAAATGTTTAATCATACGGTTAATTCATGAAGGCCAGAATCAAATCGAGTCAGCCGAAGGAGCGGATCATCGCAGCAGCAAAAAGGGAATTCTCCGAGCTGGGCTTCAGCGGTGCGCGGATGTCCGGCATAGCCCGGAGGGCGTCGGTGAACAAGGCGCTCATTCACTATTACTTTAAGGATAAAGACACCCTGTACAGGGAGGTGTTGAAAAGAATTTTCACCGGAACGGGCGCTGCTTCGTACCTTCCCGATTATTTCGGGAAGTGGGAGCTTTCTCCTTCGCAGAAATTGTATATCTGCATATATTTCATCGTTAATATTTTCCTGAAAGCCACGGATCCCGACGCTCTCCGGATTATTTTCTGGGAGATCGCCGAAGGGAGGAAAAACCTGGATACCCTGGTGATGGAATACAATGTGCCGCGGCAGAAGGTGCTCGCCGAGGTTGTGAGGGAGGGCATTAAAAAAAAGGAATTTGAAAGCCGGTATCCCCTGCTATCGGTCATGAACATCATTTCATTCATCTTGATCTACATAATAAACAGAGAAATTTATAACGGGAGATCCGTATTTCTTGAGATATACGGGGATGCCGATGAAAAGGACGTGTTCGAATTCGTTCTCGATTTTGTATTTAAGTCGCTGAAGCCGAAAAACAGGGGGCTGGAAATCCCAAGAATACCGGATGATTTAAAGACGCTGCTTGAGGAGCTCCTCAGGGTACTCATTGAAAAAAAAGACGAGGGAGCCAACGAGGAGATTTTCAAGCACATAGAGCACATTTTAAAGAGTTGAGATGAGGTGGTTTAATGAATACCGGCATGAAAAAAATTATAGCGATTATTGTTGGAGTCATGATAGCCCGGTGCGTATACGCGCAGGAGACGTTGGGCGGCGGCAATGCCCGGCCGATCACCATCGAGCTGTCCGACCAGCCGGCCCTGGTTCTCGGCGCCATGAGGATAACCCTGGGCCAGGCCATCGAGTGGGCGGTGAAGCAGAATTTCGACATGCTGTCGACCAGCTATGACGTGGCCATGGTTGATACGCAATATAATCAATTCCTGAAAAAGTTCGCGCCCGCGATTTCACTCGAGGCCGGCGGCAGTTATGCAAAGAACGTCCCGTCCCAAAGCACGTTCATGGGTGAGTCTCAAAAGCAGGCTAAGGCGGGCGCATCGCTGTATAAAAATTTTTCCTCCGGAACAACGCTTGCCGCCGGATTGGACTACGAATATGACAATATTAAGCGAAACAATCTGGTTAATCTTATCATTCCTGGAATTTCGTATGCCTTGGGCTCAAACGTAAGGCATAAGCCGGGCGTCTTTATTTCAATCCAGCAGGAGCTTCTCAAAAATGCCTTCGGATATAATGACCGTTTGCTGGAAGAGATTCTTAAAAACGGGGCTAAAATGCAGAAGGAAGCGGTCATCTTTCAGCTCTCCATCGTCATCGTTCAGGTTATCGGCGAATACTGGAACACGGTGATCAGCAAGGTGTCGCTTGAGAACGCGGAGCTGCAGATCAATGAGACGAAAAAGGTGAGGGATTTAACCGCGCGAAACGCCCGGTACGGCCTTGCCGATGAATACAATCTCAATTACTACAATTCCCTCCTTGCCGGGGCTGAGGCCAGGTTTGAGATGACGCGCCAGAGATACCGGGAATCCCTCAGGAGCTTTCTTACGACGATCAATGTGAGCGAGAACACCGAGGTCACGGGAACCGCCGTCTTTTCCAATAAATATCAGAAAGTCAATGTCGATGAGGCGCTCATGAGCGCTTATAACAAACGGGCTGATTACCGAATCGCCTTTACTGCGCTGGAGAACGCGAAGATGAGCCTACAAGTGGCTGAAAACAACACGCTTCCCTCTCTTACCGCCTCTTTTGTAGGCCGCTTGAATTCAGAGAGCAGCAAATTTTCCGGGACGACCGGAGGATCCGGGTCTGTCGGACAAATTTCCGGTTTTCAGTACCCGGGATATGAGGGAAAGATCACGGTTACGTATCCGATCGGGGATACGGATCTGTACACCCAGGAGCGCAATGCCCGGTTTAAGCTGAAGCAGGCGGAGATACAGCTTGATAAATACCGGCGCACGGTCAGGGACGACGTTATGAATTCCACCGACAACATAGAGACAACCTACAAGGTTTATCAGAAAACCATTGAGGCGCGGCGGCAGTCGGAGCTTTTCTACCGGGGGATGGTCAATAATCTCAGGCTGGGGAGAATCACCTCCGCCGTCGCGAAAAACGGGCTTGACGCGCTGGTGCAGAGCCGCGAGCAGGAGCTCCAGGCCCTGGTGGGCTACAATATCGCCCTGCTGCAGTTCGACGTTGCGCGGAACGTCCTGTTTGAAAAATACAACATCGACGTGGAAAAATATATTCCGAAAGATAAAAAGTCCCGGAGTAATAATTAGACTTGTTGCATAACTAAATTATAATTGAAATTTGCCCCCGCCGCCGGAAAAGTCAAATATTATTGCAGTTTTGCAACAATTCTATTAAATCGAAACCTTCTACGGACAGTAATTTCGAAATTGACAATTTTAAGATTTGTACATATATTGGTAATTAATTCGAGTTAGGTGATTTTAAATAGTATTATCCACTTTATCATGAATATTCCCAAAAACCTGATCAGCAGGCTATCACGCTATTTTGACAATTCGGCTTCATCCTCTGAAACAAACCGCGAATTGCCCCGCGGAATTGACGACGAGCTCTTGCGCATCTCTGAATCAAGCAGCGCTCTGCAGCATCAGGGGAGCGCCGAGAGGTACCGTTTCCTCGCAGAGAATATATTCGATGTGGTCTGGGTGATAGAGATGGACCTGAAATTTCAGTATATCAGCCCTTCCTGCAAGACCTTGCTCGGCTACACTGCCGAAGAAGCCATGAATATGAAAATAGAGGATATTCTCACTCGTCCATCCTTTGATGTGGCGATGATTTTGCTGTTCGAGGAGCTGAAGCGTGAGGTGGAGGGAAACGCGGATCCGGCGCGGACCATATATCAGGATCTGGAATTCAACCGCAAGGACGGCGGAACGGTCTGGGCTGAATCGCGGGTCATGTTCATCAGGGAGAAGGGGAGGCCCGTGGGGCTTTTGGGAGTGACCAGGGATAATACCGCCCGGCGGGATGCCGAGGAGGGTCTCCGGAGGAGCGAGGAGAGATACCGCACAATTCTGGAAACAATCGAGGACGGCTACTATGAGGTCGATCTGTCCGGCAGGCACCTGTCTTTTAATTCCGCTTTTTGCAGAATGATGGGCTATGAGCCGGAGGAGCTGAAGGGGATGAGCTACAAGACCTTGGTGCCCGATGATGCGCGCAAGGGGCTTTTTTCTAAATTTCATGAAGTATATATGAAGGGTACCCCGTTGAGGGTGGTGGCACACCGATACATACGAAAGGACGGTACCCCCGGCTATGGAGAGGTTTCGGTATCGCTCAGATACGATCCGCAGGGCAACAAGATCGGCTTCTGCGGCATTCTCCGCGATATCACTGAGAAAAAAAAGATGGAAGAGGCGCTCAAGAAGAGCGAACAGAAATGGCGGAGCCTTTACAGCAGCATGCCGGGAGGAAGCTATGTGATCGACTCGGACCGCACCATATCCGACGCCAACGCCATCACCTGCTCCGTCACCGGATACCGGTATGAAGAGCTGGTTGGGCAGAAGTGCAGCATCCTATGCAGTGAAGATACCGACGGATGCTCATGCCTTCTGTTCGATCGCCGGAGCGGTAAAAGCGACAACAGGGAGAGCGTCATAAAGACGAAGGACGGGAGGAGGGTCCCGATCATACTAAGCGCCCAGAGAATCAAGGTTTCCGAGGGGGATATCGTCTTAAACAATTTCCATGATATAACCAAGATGAAGGAGATCGAGGAGGCTCTGCGAAAAAGCGAGGAGGCCCTGCGCGCGCGGAACCGGGTGATCGAAAAGGACCTTCTCACTGCGCAGCTCATTCAAAAGTCGCTTTTATCCGTGAATATTCCGGAGCTCGGCTGGGTGAAGGCCGGCTACCGCTATCTCCCCCTGGACGCGGTCGGCGGCGATTATTTCTCATTGACACCCCTGCGGGAAGGCGGCCTGGGCGTGTTTATCGGCGATGTCTCAAGCCACGGTGTGACCGCGGCCCTGTTCCTTTCGCTGGTAAAAGCGACTTCGGATCGCATATGCCGCGGTTATGCGCTCAAGCCGGCCCAGTTTATCACCACGCTGAATCAGGAGCTCTACGGCAACATGCCCCTCAGCTTCCTGACTGCCGTATACGGCGTTTTCGGATTAAACGGCGACGGCAGGACGAATTTCATCTTCAGCTCAGGCGGGCATCCGTATCCGATATTGTTCAGGGCTGATTCCGGAAAAGCGGATTTCGTGAACTGCAAGGGAACGCTCATCGGCATGTTCAGTGATCTTGAGTTCCAGGAAAAGAATATCATTTTGGAAAAGGGGGACCGGGTATTCCTGTATACCGACGGCATACCGGAAACGATGAATGAGAACAGGGATATGATCGGGTTTGACAGCCTCCCTGAATTGGTGAGGCAAGCCAACGACAGCTCGCTAGGGGCCACCCTGGATAATATTATGGAGGAGATCAACCGGTTTAAGGGGAATGCCGCCCTGAGCGATGACATAGTCCTTCTTGGATTCGAGGTGGTGTGAGAGGGACTGTTTAAAAAGTCTGGCACGCCCTCCTAAATCCCTCTCGACCTCACCCGCGCGCTGCGCACCCTCTCCCATTAATCTCGGAAGAAAGGAGAGGGTTTCCGAAACAGTAAGCCTCATCCTTAGACTCCCCCTCTCCTTTTTTCACTTCTTAATGGGAGAGGGGGCCGGGGGGTGAGGTCGAGAGGGGTTTAGGGGCATGAAAGAATGAAATGTGGGTAATAGTTAACTGTATGATAAGGAGCCAGCAGGATAGTATGAAGCGCTGTATTATAATGATGCTCGCCTTCGTGCTCACCATCTCCTGCGCAAAGAGCCCTTCCCCCACTCAGGGTTCCCGGGACCGGGAGCGCGAATCTGAAAGCGGCAGGAATGTCACGCCTCGGCCGGGGGAGTCAGATAAAGAAGGCGGTCCGCAAAAGAGGGATGTTAGATCCGTAAAAACTGGTTCCCGGGAAAAGCATGGACTTCCGGACGGGGTTCTGGAAAAGCCGCGGGTGGATCTCCCGGAGGCTCGATGAATGATGCAGTCTCTCCAATCCCTTGAGGCGCAGGCCGCAGTTTCTAATCCCGAGTTCCGATCCCGCCTTTTTATATAAGGATTCCGCCTCCCGGTACAGGTCTGCGGCTTTCCGGTACCGTCTCTCATGAAATGCGATATCACCGATGCTGAAGATGCAGTTTGCCTCGCCCACGACCGATCCGGCTTTCGAGTACCGGTCACGGGCCGCCAAATACTGTTTCCGCGCCCTGCTGAGATCGTATCTTCTCAGGAGGATATCAGCCTGCATGGAGAGGCAGTTCGCTTCACCGAGGGTTGCCTGTGCGCTTTTGTAAAGGGCGAGAGCGCTTGAATACAGGCGCTCGGCAGCGCTCGTATCGTTTTTTTGTATGCAGATATCCGCCCGACGATACATGCAGTTGGCGCTTCCGATCGGGGAAAGAGCCGCACCGTACAGGGAACCTGCCTCCCGGAAGAGCCGGTCGGACGCATCAAAGCGGGAGTAATTAAAGGCGACTGAGGCGAGGCTGTAGACCTGATTGGCGGTGGAAAGGCTGGCCCCGGCCTTTTTGTACAGGATAAGGGCGTCAGCCGTCAACGTGTCCCCTTTCTTGAAATTTTTTTTCTTGTATTCTAAGGGGATGAGCCCTTTAATACAACCGGCCTCTCCCTGGCTCGAGTTGATCTTCCGGTACAGCCCCATGGCTTTCCGGTAATTTCGCTCGGCGGTTTTTTCATTTTTTTGATGATAGGCGAGCTCTCCGAGCATCCTGATGCAGTTAGCCTGACCCAGAAGGGATCCGGCACGGGAATACAGATCAAGGGCTGCGGTATACAGCTCATGAGACTTCACCCGGTCAGAAGTATAAAATGCGATATCCCCGAGACGTTTCAGGCAGTTCGCGACCCCAAGCGTGCTGCCGAGTTTTCTATACCGCGAAAGCGCCTCAGCGTAGTGATTGTGCGCAACCGTGAAATCCGATTTCAGAACGGCGATGTCTCCGAAGCGCTTGAAACAGTTGGCTTCGCCGAACTCCGATCCGGCCTTCCGGTAAAGCGGGAGAGCGGTTTGATATCGATTTTCCGCGGCCCGGTAATCCCGTTCCCGGTAAAAGACATCCCCGATCCGGTTGATGCAGCGCGCCTGCCAGAGAACGTTTCCATCGCTCCGGGATAATGCGAGCGCGCCGGAGTATGCTTTTTCCGCCATGCGGTAATTGTATTTGTAATCGAGCCATATATCCCCGCTCGTGTACCGTGCGGTTATGATATTCGTTGTTAAACCCTTCCGGCGTGCAATCTCTTCCAGAGCCTCCGCCATGCGCAGTCCGGTGTCTGTGGTATAGTTGCTTTCCAGTGCATAGGCGTATCGTGCGGCAGCGTAAAGCCAGTCCGCATTTATGATCCGGAGATTTTTTTCATATATTTTTTTTTGTTCTTGGAGGGTTCTTTTTTGAATAATGCTTTTTATAAGGTCTGCATCCGGCTTGTCCCATGCGGCAGTTTCGGCAGACAGGGTCGGAAGGCACAGGCTTATAATGAATAACAGCAGAACCGCACTTCTCATCACCGGCGTCACCTACCGCAAAACACAGTTGATCGCGGCTTTAAGGTCTTCCATCCGGTACGGTTTCGCCACTACGCCGCAAAATCCATAATCAGCGTAATTGGCCATAACCGGATCATTGGAATATCCGCTGGACACGATTGCCCGGACATCCGGATTGATCTCTTTAAGCCGGACGATCGTCTCCTTGCCTCCCATCTTCCCCGGGATGGTGAGGTCCATGATGATAAGATCATAGGGACGTCCCTCCTGAACGGATTTCATATACAGCTCTACGGCCATCTCTCCATGGGTGGCAAAATCGGCTGAAATACCCATATGGGAAAGCATGTTTCCGGCTACCCGCAGAACCACCTCGTCGTCGTCCATGATGAGAACCCTTACTGCTGGAAGAACATTTTTTTGCTCCATCGTCTCCTCCGTGCACACGCATTCTCTCGATGAAGGCAGGTATACGAAAAAGCTCGTCCCTTTTCCCAACACCGATTCGAAAGCGATATGTCCCTCATGCCGGTTGATTATTGAGTATGATACGGTCAGCCCGAGACCGCTTCCGTTCTGCTTTGAGGTAAAATAGGGGTCAAAAATATATTTTTGATTTTCCGGCGGTATGCCGGTGCCGTGGTCCGTTATTTCTATCTTTATATAATTCCCGGGCTTAAGCGGATGCCGGGATCTGCTGTCGATCATCTCGTTCTTCGCCGCGACCTCGATGACGCCTCCTTCCTGCATGGCCTGCATGGCGTTGATGACGAGATTATGGATGACCTGGGTGATTTGGCCCTCATCAATCTCCGCATTCCAGAGGTCGTTCTGAATGGTGTAGATGCATACGATATTTGATCCGCTCAGGGCAAAATCAATTGTCTGCCGCAGGAGCTTTTTAATGGAGGTTGTTTTTTTGATCGGCGCGCCGCCCCGGGAGAAGGTCAAAAGCTGCTGCGTCAGGTCCTTTGCCCGCATGGACGCGTTTTCAGCCTCATCCAGAATCGTAAATATCTCGCTGGTTATGGGGAGATTAAGCTTCGCCAGGGAGATGTTTCCGATTATGGCGGTGAGTAAATTGTTGAAGTCATGCGCAATTCCGCCCGCGAATACGCCCAGTGATTCGATCTTCGTCTGCTTGAGCAGGTCCTCTTCCATTTTCTTCTTAGTGGTGATATCGGTGAAGAGGCCGAAGCTTCCCTTGAAGTTCCCGCTTGAATCGAACATCGGGCGGGGCGATACCATGGTCGAGATGATCCTGCCGTTCCTGCTCACCAGTTCGATCTCGTACGGCACATGCTCGCCCCTTCTTCTTTTCATGAGCTGCTCTTCCAAAATGGCTTTGCTCGGCTCGCTCGCGAAGTCTTCCAGATAGCGGCCCAGGACTTCCTCGCGTTCATATCCGAGTATCTCGCAGAATCGGGTGTTGATGAAGCCGATTCTGCCTCTATCGTCCACCACGCAGATACCCTCGTTCATCGACTCAACCACCAGGCGGTGACGATCCTCGCTTTCCCGCAGCGCGGATTCGACCTCCCGGTGCTGGGCTATTTCCCGCTTGAGCTTGTCATAGAGCTGCGCAATCTCCAGTGATATTGCGGCCTGGGATGCAATGAGTTCCAGAATCCCGATGTGATCCGCGGTAAAGGCCCCGGCAACGGCGCGGTTTTCCAGATACAGGATGCCGATAAGCTGGGTGTGCCTGATAACCGGCAGACAGAGCACGGACAGGGGTTTGTTATCGTCAAGGTATCCGTCAAGGGGGATATTCTCTTCCAGCCGGGCGTCATTAATGACCAGGTATTTTTTCAGATTCATCACATAGTTGATGACCGGCAGCAGGATGTCTTTTTTGGCGGCAAGAGGAACGCTCCTGATGACGGTCTGTATGTCGTCCTCTGCCCTGGTTTCGGCGATCACGGTGCCATTGGTTCCTTCCATTGATATAAAAAGCCCTCTGTCCGCACCCGCATTTTCAATGGCGATTTCCATGAGGCTTTTCAGAAGCTCATCCATGATGATCTCGCTTGAAATCGCCTGAAGGGAGTTCACGATGGTGGTATAATTCAGGGACCGCTGGATGACGCCCGCTTCGGCCGGCCTGGCTTCGTGGAGGAGTACCGAGTATCTCTGCTCCAAATCCCGGAGCTTTGCATCCGCTCCCCATTCGCGGTAGCAGTTTCTCGCCTGTATGAGGTGGGCTTTTGCCGATACGGTATTATCTTTTTGGATAAAAAATTCAGTGGCCCGCTCGCAGATGATCGCCTCATGGTTGATGTAGCCGTTTTTTCGCGAATGCTGTATCGCCTGTGCGTAGTATTTCATGGCTTCCTGGTCATTGCCGGCGATCCGCGATTGTTCAGCCCTGAGCAGGAGATACTGATGAAGAAAGTTCTCCGGACAATTGTCGGACCATTTTTTGAACAAGCCCACGCTTTTTTTCAGAATCGCGGCTTTACGTTTTTTTTCCGTGCGGGAAAGATGATCATACCATGCGGATATTGACAAGGATAAGTAAAAGTAGTATTCCGTAATGTGTACCAGGCCGAACAGAGACTTGTCTATATAGGCATGAATCGAGGAGGCCAGCAGCAGCGCTTTCTCATAGTTCAGGAACATATACGCGGTCACCATTTCGGTAAGATTATAAAGGCACCGGAAGTAGATGTTGTTTTCCGCCGGCATCTTCATCCTGATTTCATCAAGGCCGTCCGATTCGCGTTCCGATTTATCCGGCGCCGTTCCCTTGAGCCTCCGGAGCATCAGGTAAAACAGTTTCATGAGAATGAGGAAATGAACCGACCGCGTCAACTTGACAAAGTTGATATGCGTTTCATAGATTAACATCAAGGAGTTGATTTCCTTGCCCTTTCTTATGGAGTGGAGAAAAATATTTGATATGGCGACGTTCGTAAAATGGAAATCGCCCGATGTCATTCCCGACTGGAACGCCGTCGAAAAATATTCAATATAATCATGAAAGGGACTGTTCCAGAATTTTATCGCGGCAAAGAGGCTGTAGATATTGGCTTCCAGCTCGATGTCATTGAATTTTTCCTTGAGGTCGATCCCCAGCTTGCCGAATTTATAGGCATTCTTATGATCGCCGAACCACATGCCCAGCATGGCCCCATAAATGATGTATGTGTAGGGCGCATATTTTGAATTCCCCTTTTTCAGGGTTATTTCGATCAGATTCAATATTATGAGAAAGAGGAGCCTGAGGTGCGACCCTCTGTCCGAGTAATACACCGGTACGGTGATCTTCACCAGAAGGTTCATGAGCTGGAGGAGATCGGGGTCTTCTATGTTAGGGAGGTTGAAGAGGTCTTCGATCTTTTTTTTCTTAAGCCTTCTTCTGACCCGTATGAATTTAAGCAGCACGAGGGGAAGGCTGGGAACCGCCGGTGAATTCAATTTATAGATTTTACACGCTTCAAGGCCGATCTGTATGGCCTCGTCTATCCTGTTCTGATGCGTCCGCAGAACGACAAGAAGGCTGTATATTTTTACCCGGTCGTTATTGTTTTTTGCCCTGGCCAGCAGATCGGTAAAGCGTTCCCCGTCTTTTTGGAGAGTTCCGGCGAGATATTCCGATTCGGCTAATTCAAAAAAGATTGAAAAAGCGAGGCCATAGTCCGCCTCCCATACGTTTTCCGGGAGGAGGGAAATCGCGAATTTCAGATAGTTGACAACGGAGACGTAGGCTGCGGAAAACTTGGCTTTTTTCGCAGCCAGAAGGTTGAGCTTGACTATGGAGTTCTTTTCTTCCTGATCGGTGATGATCTCCCGGCACTGATTGAAATGATCAACAATGACGAATATTTTTTCATAGAGATCCCCCTTGGACGCCTGCTGGAGAAGGTAGTTGCCGCTGCGGCGGTGGAGGTTTTTTTGTTCCTCTTCCGGCGTGATGGAGAGAATCGAGTCATGTATCCGGTCGTGGGCGAAGGAGTATCCCGGCGGCGAATGCACCAGGAGTTCATTCCGGACCGATTCGTTTAAATTAATGATGATGTCCATTATCGGCATGCCGCTGATTTCGGCCAGAGCCTCCGGATTGAACCGGCTGCCGATGATCGCCGCAACTTTGAGTATTTTCAGGGTTTCATCCTTCAAGCGCGTGATCCGCTCGATGGTCAGCTCAATAATGTTATCCGTGGCCTGCATGTTCCGTATCAGGCTTTGATCCCAGCGCCAGCCGGACGCGGAGGTATAAACAAGAAGCTCATCCTCATACAGCCGCTTGAGGAACTGTTTTATGAAAAAGGGATTCCCCCCCGTTTTTTGATAAATGATCTCGGCAAGGCTCGCGCAGGTATCGGCGGTGCAATTCAAGGTGTCGATGAGCATGTCTATCAGATCCGCGAGCGACATCGGGTGTAATGCTATTTCCGTTATTTCAACATTCCTGTTCCTGATGTCCTTAAGCCAGTCGGTGAGAACATGCGAATGGGCATTAGCGTCGTCGCGGAAGGTGGCGATGAAGAGGATATAGGAAAGTTCGGGATCGGTAATCAAGCTCTGCAACAGATTCAGGCTCCCCGCATCCGCCCACTCAATATCTTCCAGAATGATCGTAAGGGGATGCTCCTTACGGGCGAAGAGTTTTATGAAATTCTTCAGCACCAGGATGAATCTATTCTGTGATGCTTCCGGATCCATGTACTGTATCTCCGGCTGGCTCCCGATGAGAATCTCCGCTTCCGGTATGATATCGATGATGATTCTCCCGTTTTGGCCGACGGCCTCTGAAAGACCCGCCTTCCAGATCTGAACCCTTTGCTCGCTTTCGGACAAGAGCTGTTTTATGAGTCCCTGGAATGCCTGGATAACCGCGCTGTAAGGTGTGTCGCGGTTCAAGCGGTGAAACTTGCCCGCTGCATAGTATCCGCGGTGCCGGGTGACCGGTTTATGAAGTTCATGGATGAGCGTGGATTTTCCGATTCCCGCATAACCGGTCACCAGTAAAAAACGGGTCTTCCCCCCGCATATCTGCTCGAACTCGGCCCATAGAGTTTCGATTTCTTTTTTTTTACCGTATATTTTTTCCGGGATGTTGAACCGGTCCTGGATATCGTTTCTTCCCAGAAAGAACGGCTCGATCGTTCCGGTGTTGTTTAACTGGGTCAGGCATTCCTCAAGGTCGGAAAGTATACCGTGTGCGCTCTGATATCTGTTTTGGGGATTTTTTGAAATCAGCTTCATGACGATGTCGGATATCATCCGGGGCGTATTGCTGTTGATTTCCATAGGAGGCTGCGGCTGCCGGGCGATATGCCCGTGGATTATTTCCATGGGATCCGTGTACGGAAACGCGGGTACGCCGGTCAATACCTCATACAAGGTCATGCCCAGGGAGTAGAAATCGGAGCGGTAATCGATATTTTTGCTCGTGCGGCCTGTCTGCTCCGGCGAAATATAGGGAAGATTGTTCTGTACAAAATCGGGACCATATATCTCTTCGATTTTATATGCGGCGACCGCATTGAATCCGGTATCCTTGATCTTGAGATTGCGCATTTCAGGATTGACGAATATTGTATTTGGATTAATATCCGAATGGATAATTTCGTTTCGGTGCAGCTCTTTCAGGCCGCTCGTTATCTGGATGGCGATATCGAGAAATTCCCTGAAGGGTATTTTTTTCTGTACGAGGTACTGCTTGAGCGGAATTCCGGGAGGTCTTTCAATAAAGAAGATCATGCCGTTCCACTGCTCATCCCGGATTTTTTCGCAGCCGTATATCTTCGCTACGTGGTCGGATTCCATAAGCTGGGACTGCTCGTATTCGTAGGTGAGCTGAATGATGTGCGAGGGAGTAAGCTCATCGAAGGGGAAATATTTAATAATAACCGGCTTGCCGGTGGTGGACTGTATTCCGGAATAAGTGGTGCTGCGCGATCCCCGGTGAATTTCTTTAATGTTGCTGTACTCGTTGATATATATCAACACTCTGCTCCGCAGGCGGTTAAATCCATTTATTGAAACGCATTGGTCATACAGAATTTATCGTAAAACGTCAACATATTATTTGATAGCTGGATTTTTATCTTGATTTATTTATCCGGAGACATTACACAAACACTATTTCTTTAAAAGGCGGTCATCACATGAGAATTTGGCATTTGATTTTGTCCGGTTTGATCTTTTTTTCCGGATGCGGCAGACTTATCAAGGTACCCGAGCAGAAACGGGCTATCACGCAGGTATACCCGATACAGCTTTCGAAAGATGAGATATATGACCGGGCGCTTGAATGGTGCGCGAAAAGATATATATCCGCCGATAACGCCATTGTTGTGAGGGACAAAGAAAAGGGCAAAATCATCTGCAGGGGAACTGCTCAGTATTCAGAGTATTTTAATTTTCTGGTAGACCGGCCGTTCGGGTATTCCCTGACGATTGAGGTTAAAGACAATAAATACCGGGTGAGCTTCGATAGCTTTATCGTTTATTACAGCGAGCGCGATCTCAAATCTGGTCCCGCAGAATATGAATTTGAAATCAGCAAGATAAAAAGGATTCTCGCTAAAGTAGCGGAGAGCCTGCGCGATTATATATCCAGCGGCGTTTCAGAAAAGGAGAAAAAAACAGAGGAGGAATGGTAATAAAAAATAATCTTTGCGACTGTGTGTCTTTGCGAGAAATAACCGAGCAGTTTCAAAAAAGCCTCCTATCAAGTGATATGAGGCACCAGTGCCCCCGTAATGACCCAGGTGCCGCTCTGCGGATGCAGATCGAGGCAGAGTATCCCGCCGTTCTGAAATTTAAACACGGGCCGGACAGATGAGCCGGTTATCAGATATGAGGCCAGCCGCTCCATAAAGGGGAGGTGCCCTACGTACAGTGAATTTTTTCCGGCATCGAGCCGGGCAGAAAATGCGACGACATCGTCATTGGGGTCCATGCCGGACGATTCATCGAGCCGCATCTGCGGCCCGAGCTCGGCTGCTAAAATCTCCGCCGTCTCGCGGGCCCTCTTTTTCCCGCTGTGGATGATTGCATTTATCTTTATGCCGCTTTCTTTTGCGGCGCGCGCGATATGCGCCACCTCCTCGCGGCCTTGATCGGTGAGGCCCCGCTCCGGATCAATCTCCCCGGGATGGCTTTTTCCGTGCTGGACCAGATATAGTGCCATAGGCGTCTCCCGTCATGATGGTATATAAGATAATCCGTCAACCTTGATATCATATTCATAATAAAAATCAATTCAATTTTATTTAACCGGACCAGCGGCCAGAGGGTGCACCCCAGCCAGACCAGAATTGAGATAATAGAATCTGCCAGATGAATAAATTATAAATTACTAGGGCAGGAATTAATACTGTAACTTTATTTATTATTTAACAGACTAAAAAGTATTAATTATATATTCCCGGGCTGTTCAAAAAGTCATGTTATATTCGTACAAAGTCGCAAAGAATTCCTTCTCTGACCTCACCCCGCCTCCGGCGCGCCCTCTCCGACTCGGAGAGGGCTTCGTAAAAAGAATCTCTCCCCCTCTCTTTGAGGAGAGGAGGCCGGGGGGTGAGGTCCTCTCTGCGAGGGTATCTTTTCAGATAGCCCTGGAATAATATAATAAAGCATATTATTTAACATGATGCATATTTATCTGATATGTCGAATAGTTGCTACAATTTTAATGTAATCGTAGGAGATTGAAGAATGAAAAAAACGCGCACGTTATTTCTTATGGCTGTACCGACACTGTCGGTTTATCTTCTTCTTTCATTGTTTCACCAGGCATCCTGCGCCGGCGGCGGAAACGGCGGAGGGCTTTTCGGCGCTCCCGGAGAATCCCCCCTGAGAGGCGGCGGCGCTATAGCGGATGCCGCCAAGGTTCAGGACGCCTTTCAAAAGGTATTCGATCTTAACAACCATCGGGTGGTGTATATCAGCACCGAGCAGACGGTAAAGCTTCCGCCGAACCCTTTTTTCAATGACCCCTTTTTCAAGCAATTTTTCGGAGACCAGGGGCCGGCCCAGCCCCGCACCCAGAAGAGGACCGGCCTGGGCACCGGATTCATCCTTTCCTCTGACGGCTATATCTGCACCAACTATCACGTGATTGCCGGCGTCGACAAGATCAAGGTGAAGGTCGATGCGATCGTCTACGATGCTTCAGTCGTCGGCTACGACGAGCGTACGGATATCGGGCTGCTTAAAATAAATCCCAAAGAGAAGCTTGAGCCGGTGTACCTGGGAAACTCTAATACGGTAAAGGTGGGGGACTGGGCCATTGCGATAGGCAACCCCTTCGGGCTCGACCGGACATTCACCGTGGGAGTGATAAGCGCGATAGGGAGGAGGGATCTCGACCTCATGGGCGGGTCCCAGACCCACATTCAGACCGACGCTTCGATCAATCCGGGCAACAGCGGCGGTCCCCTGCTTAATATCTACGGCGAGGTGATCGGCGTCAACCGGATGATCTATTCGCAGAGCGGCGGGAACATCGGCATCGGTTTCGCCATCCCCGTCAATACCGCCAAGGTCGTGCTGGAGCAGTTAAAGCTGCACAAGAAGATCAAGCGCGGATATATCGGCGTGCAGATCGTTCCGTTCACTGAAGACTATGCAAAAGAGCTCGGCCTCCCGAATACTGAAGGCGCGCTGGTGGGAGCGGTCGTGGACGGCGGCCCGGCGCAAAAGGGCGGCTTGCTTGTCGGCGATATAATCCTGAGCGCCGGCGGCATGAAAACAAAGGATGTCAGCGATCTGATCGGCATTGTGGAAAAGACGCCGATCGGTAAGGCCCTCAAGATCGAAGTATGGCGTAATAAAACAAGGGTAAATCTCTTCATAACAATCGGCGAGCGGCCTTAACCGTCCTTACTCCGAATGCACCCCCATACTGAGGAAAACGGATAGCCCGGCTGCTGAAGATGGCGGGAAAAGAGCCGAACCAGGGGGGGGACAGAGCCTGCATGAAAAAAATTTCATGGGGTATTGACGTTTTGTCATTTAAGCAGTATATTATTTATAGAAATTGTTAGCACTCATTTTAAATGAGTGCTAACAAAAATTAGGAGGTTTACCATGAAATGGGGATTAGCTAAATTAAATGATCTGGATTTCACTTTTCCTGCCGTTCTTGACGACTTTTTCAGAATGACGCCGTCTACCCTGTTTGATTATAAGTTGATGCCGAAAGTCGATGTTCATGAAGACGACAAGGCGATATATGTAAAGGCTGAAATACCCGGTCTTGAAGAAAAAGACCTTCAAGTTAGCCTGAAAGAGAATATGCTGACCATCTCCGGTGAGAAGAAAGAAGAGAAGACCGAAGAGGACAAAAAGCGGGATTATTACTATTGCGAGCGGAGATTCGGCTCCTTCAGCCGCGCGATCGAGCTGCCGGCAAGCGTCAAGGCTGATGCGGTAAAGGCTAAATATCATAATGGCGTGCTGGAGATCGAGCTTCCCAAAAGTGAAGAAGCGCAGCCGAAAAAAATCAGCATAAATGTTAATTAAGGCGGTGTGACGGATTATCTGCCTACAGCAGGGAATAAGTGAACGAAATTTGACAACGATACAACGGCAAGGGAAAGAGGCCCGGCTCTGTAGAGATAATGGAAGCCGGGCTTTTTTTATTAATTGACAAGCAAGGTCAAGCGGCACTACGATGAGCTATGAGACAAAACCTGATCATATCATTTCTGATTATTGGAATAACGTCCTGCAGTTCCAGCCGCTATCTGATGGAAAGGTACGGGGTTCGGGAGATCAGATTACGTCATGACGGCAGGGAGCGGTCCTGCCTTATTCATGTTCCCCAAAAGAATTCCAGCGGCAGGATGCCGCTCCTGTTGGTGCTTCATGGCGGTGGAGGCGATGCCCGGCGGATGCTGAAGCTGACCAGAAAAAGATTCAACGAGCTCTCGGACGCACCGGCGATACAGGACCTGCCGGATAGCAATCCCGATGACGGCACAAAGGTAAAAAAAATATCCTATGGCCCGTGCAGCGGCGACACGCGTGTGATACTCTACAGCATCGAGGGCGGAGGACACACCTGGCCGGGCGGGATTCAATATCTGCCGAAACAGATCGTCGGCAACACGTCGCGTGAAATTAACGCCGGTGACCTGATTTGGGATTTCTTCAGCAGCGCCCGATAAAGCAGATCTCATGAATCATGATACTTCCTACGATGACCTATCAATCATAAGTGACTTTCGCGAACGATACTGCTTCGGCAAAATCGGGAAGCGGAGCGGCCCGCCTCTCCTATCTTCTCCAACGATTCAGAGCTTCAGAGATATCATATACGGGTATTACCGAAGATTTAAGCGGGATTTTCCCTGGCGGCATACGGATGATCCGTACCATATCCTCGTTTCGGAAATAATGTTGCAGCAGACCCAGGTCCGCAGGGTTTGCGACAAGTTTCCGGAGTTTACAAGCTCTTTCCCCACTATCGAGGCTCTCGCAGCTTCTTCCCTCAAAGATGTGCTTACGGTATGGCGGGGAATGGGATACAACCGCCGCGCCCGGTACCTCCGTGACCTGGCACTACAGGTGAAGGAACGGGGATCGGGGAAAATCCCGGATTCGCCTGAAAAGCTGGCGCGCCTGCCCGGCATCGGCAGAACCACGGCTGCATCCATCTGCGCCTTTGCTTTTAACCTTCCGATGGTTTTCGTCGAGACCAATATTCGATCGGTATTCATACATTTCTTTTTCCCTTCGGCGGGTATGGTGCATGACCGGGAGATCATCCCGCTGGTGGAAGCCACTCTTGACCGGAAAAATCCCCGCTCCTGGTATTCGGCGCTGATGGACTACGGCGCGATGCTCAAGGTGCGCCATCCGAACCCTTCGCGGAGGAGCGCGCACCACCAGAAACAGCCTCCCTTCAAGGGTTCGCGGCGGCAGGCACGGGGACTGATACTGGGGACGCTGCTTGTACATAAGGGCATATCCGTGAAGCGGCTCGCGGCCATGATCGATGTGCCGGAGGATGTTGTAGTTTCCGTCATTAATGAGCTTCTAAAGGAAGAACTTGTGCGGAAGAAGGGCAAGATTCTGTATATTTAAGCCATTTACACCGGCTTGAACGTGACGACGAGCACCTCGTCGAAGCCTTCGCTTTTTTCAGGAGGCTCAATCTTATAGAAGAGGCTCGTCACCACGTCCTCCGGAACCATGGCCATGTTCTGCGCGTTCCGCGCCAGGCACTGCTCCAGGGGCCGCTCAAGAAAGATCGCGCCGATGGGTTTCTTCATTTCATGAGCCGTTTCGATGAAACGCCTGCGCGATTTCTTCGTGACAAAGGTGTTTACGATCAGCACCTTCCGCTTGTTGTGGAGGAAATGTTCCAGAATCTTTCGCTCGATATGCTTCACCAGGGCATCGTTCTCCTCGGTAAAATTGTCCGATGACCACTTCTCGCCGAAATGCGTCATCTCGAACATATATTTCCGTATCTCGGAGCGGCTGATGCGGCTCCGCTCCTTTCCCTTGAAGTATTTTATTGCGAACTCTGTTTTTCCCGATCCATACAGGCCGCACAAGAGAATGATATTGAGCTGGTGGAATCTGGTCAGGTCCATTGGCGTTCTCCTGTTTCCCTAGTATGGATTAGTATCGCAATTATGTCAATTAAAATGATGCTTCCGCTGCTATTCGGCGCCGGTATTCGGCGTATTTTACTTGACGGCGATGCTTCATGGTAATAATATAATATGTGATTCACCAAAACCGAAATTTTGTCGAGATATAGATAACCGCAAAATTCATGACTAAAGGGTTTTGATAATGAGCAAGTGGTCGATTTCAGGCGGTACGATACTGACGCCGGAGAAAATAATAAAAAAGGGCGTTATTC
Organism: Spirochaetes bacterium RBG_16_49_21; assembly: GCA_001829495.1. GTDB lineage: Bacteria > Spirochaetota > UBA4802 > UBA4802 > UBA5550 > RBG-16-49-21. The sequence goes on from MIBJ01000062.1 coordinate 21,546, forward strand.
ATATCAGCAATGGGAAGATAGGCAAAATAACGACTAACGACGCAGCAAGTCAGATTAATATAGACGCGGATAAAACCGTTATTGTACCGGGGCTGATCAACTCCCATGACCATCTTCTGGGTACCTATTATCCCAAGGTAGGGAACGGCCCGTACCTCAACTGGCTGCCCTGGGATAATGACCTGAAGAGCTCGCCGGTGTACGAGGAGCGGCAGCGGATCGAGAACCGCGATCTGTATCTCCTCGGCGCGTACCGGAACCTGATCTCCGGCGTGACGCTGATTTCCGATCTTATTCCTCATTTCGTCGGCGAACCCTTTTACGGCATTCTGCCGACCAAGGCCATCAAGCGATTCGCCCTGGCCCATTCAGTGAATTCTTTCGCTTTGCTCTGGGGCGAGGGCATCACCGAGGAATACCGGAAAGCGGAAAAAGAGGATATTCCCTTCGTTACCCATATTGCCGAGGGATATGACGAAGAGACCAGGCAGGATGTCAGGACGATCGAAAAGCTCGGCGGCCTGGGAGACCACTCGGTGTTCGTCCACTGCCTCGCTTTTTCCGAGGGGGACATGGATCTGGTTAAAAAGCGCGGTGCTTCATGCGTCTGGTGCGGCAACTCGAATATGTTCATGTACAGTAAAACCATGGACGCACGTAAGTTCATCGAGAAGGATATCAATCTCTGCATCGGGACCGATTCTCCCATGACCGGCGGCGAAAATTTATTGTATGAAATGAAATACGACAAGGTCCTGTACGAGCGTCTCTATCGCGAAGAACTGCCGGATGACCTGATTGTGAGGATGGTCACTATTAATGCGGCTCGCGCCTTTCACCAGAAAAAGACGGGCCTTATTGAAGAAGGGTATACCGCCGATATCTGCGTCTGCAAAGACAGGAGCGGGGAGCCGGCTCATTCCATAGTTCAGGCGGGGCTCAAGGATGTGATGCTTGTGGTGATCGACGGAAATCCGGTTTACGGCGACAGCAGGTACAAACCCGTGTTCGATGAGCTGGGCGTACAATATCAGGAGATCAGGCTCCAGGGTGTTGATAAGATAGTCATAGGCGATCCCGTCGGATTGCTGCGGAGAATAAGCAGGGCGGTGGGATTTAAAAAGGAATTTCCCTTTCTGCCTGTTGAATTTGACGTATAGCGAGGTCGGACGATGACAAACGGCGCTTCAGCAGGTCCATCGGGCGTTATAACGAGGACATACAAGCCGGGGTCGATCATTTATTTTGAGGGCGACAAGAGCGACTACATATATATATTGAAATCCGGGAAGGTTGTGCTCACGTCGATAAAGCTTGATACGGGCGAGGAGGTTAAGGAAGAAGTCAGGCAGGGGGAATTTTTCGGCGTCAAATCCTCGCTCGGTAAATATCCCCGCGAGGAAACGGCCCAGACTACGGGCAATACCATGGTGCTGGTTCTGATGCCGGCGGATTTTGAGCGGCTGGTGCTTAAAAATTCCAGCGTCGTTCGGAAAATGCTCCGTGTTTTCAGCAACCAGCTGCGCCGCATAGTAAAAATGGAGCGCTCGGTCCTGGGAGAGGGCGAAATAGTGAATCCCGACGCGGAGCTGTTTAAGATCGGCGAGTATTATTATAAAGAAGGCATTGGGCAACACGCGCAGTACGCCTACAAAAAATACATGGAATATTATCCCGACGGCGAGCACGCGGCGCTGGCGATGAAGAGGATCAGGGCCATTGATTCAGGCGAGGCCCTGCCGGACGAGGCGGCCGGCGGCCCGCACACAGACCAGGGCACGGGAGGCGCCGGCGGCCATTCCGCGGATGATTTGAGCGGCCCCGCAGATATGCTGGACTTTGACGATACAGCGACGCCGGAAGACGGCCCGGTTGATCCGGGTGCCGGTAGAACGGCCCTGTCGGATGAGATGGACGATTTCCTTTCGAATCCGGGCGCCGGCGGCGCTGACGACCGCGCCCTTGACGACATGGCCGCGGGTTCCGTTTTCGAGATGAGCGATTCCGCCGGGGCTTCGATGTCCAGGGGGAGTTACAGCACCGCCCTTGATCTCTATCGAAAGATACTCTCCATGAATAAAAATTCAAATCCTGAGGAGAAAAAAATCTTTGAGGAGGCGCATTTCAACGCCGGCAGATGCCTCATGGAGCTCAAGAAGTCTGCGGATGCGCTTGATCTGTTTTCAAAGATATTACGGAATTTTCCCAGCTCACCCTATCTTAAAAACGCCATATTCAATATCGGGATCATATTCGAATCGGCCAACCAGAAGGAGAAGGCCATCACTTATTTTAATAAGGTGCTCAACATGCCGCCGAGGGATAAATTGAATAGTGACGCGCTCACCAAGATAAAAATTCTTCAGGGGAAATAAACAAATGGCGATGGCTCTTGATGAAAAATTTTTCGAGAAATTCGGCATTGAATATGCTCCCAATGAAATCATATTCTGCGAGTTTGAGCCGGGGAACGAATTTTATTTCATTCAGTCCGGAAGAGTCAGGATCGTGAAGCTCATTCAGAACCGCGAGAAGAATTTGACGGTTATGACCGAAGGGGATGTTTTAGGAGAAATGGCGATCCTTGAAGAGCAACCCCGCTCCGCCACCGCCATAGCGATGGATCACGTGAAGCTCCTCAAGTTCCACCGGGATAATTTCGATGCGCTCATCTCGGGCAATCCCCAACTGGCATACAAGCTCCTCGTCATATTCTCCAAGAGGATATATGAAGCCAAGCGCCGGCTGATGATTCTCCTCCTGGAGGAGCCCCAGCTCAAGGTGATGGACGTTCTGGTGATGCTCGTCGAGCAGGATCCCCACCTTGACATGCAGAACGTAGTCTCCCTCCAGGTCACCGCCCAGGACGTAGCCCGTTGGGCGGGCATAACCGAGGATGAGACGCAAAAAGAATTGACACATTTAAGCCGCCTTGACAAGATTGAATTGTTCGGAGACAGGATTGTCGTAAAAAAAATCAGGGAGTTTCAACGGCTTGTCGCCTCGAAACGCAAGAGCATGTATCAGTAACACCGCGGTAAATTTCAATATTATGAGGGTAACCCCCGCCTCCGGCGGGGGTTACCCTCATTTAGACGTGGTCATTGCTCCCGTAGCTCAGGAGGATAGAGCAGTGGTTTCCTAAACCATGTGCCGGAGGTTCGAGTCCTCCCGGGAGCGATTCAGAGCACATAGGCGGCCTTGACCGCTCTCTTTTTTTTCGGAGGACAATGGACGAGAAATTAAATAAAGTCGCCGGCCGGTTCCGCGATCTGGAGCTTGAGATGAGCAGGCCGGAGGTCATAGCCGACCAGACCCGGTTTAAGCAACTTACCCGGGAGCGGGCCCAGCTCGCTCCGGTCGTGCACGCGTACGAGGAATACACTAAATTCAAACAGGAGCTTGTCGATTCGGAATCCCTTCTTAACAACGAAAGCGATCCTGACATGCGGGAGCTTCTTCAGTCTGAAATCAGGGAGCTTAAGGTTAAAATCGACGAATACCGCAATAAGCTTGTCATCATGCTCCTTCCCAAGGACCCCAACTCGGGCAAGGATATGATCATGGAGATCAGGGCCGGCACCGGCGGCGAGGAGGCGGCCCTGTTCGCCGCCGATCTGCTCCGGATGTACAGCCGCTACGTGGATATGAAAGGATGGAGGATCGAATATTTAAGCATCAGCGCAACCGGCATCGGCGGATACAAGGAGATAATCTTTTCCGTCAGAAGCCCGGAGGCTTACGACAGTTTGAAGTATGAATCCGGCGGGCACCGGGTTCAGCGCATTCCCGTGACCGAGGCGGGCGGAAGAATCCATACCTCGGCGGTTACCGTGGCGGTATTGCCGGAAGCGGAGGAGAATGATATCCGGATCAATCCGGATGACCTTCGCATCGACGTGTACCGTTCCTCCGGCCATGGAGGACAATCGGTCAACACCACCGATTCAGCGGTGCGGATAACCCATCTGCCCACCGGCATGGTCGTCACCTGCCAGGATGAGAAGTCCCAGCATAAGAACAAGGCGAAAGCGCTCAGGGTGCTGCGCGCGCGTCTTTTCGAAAAGGCGAACCGGGAGCGGATGGAGCGCGAGGCCGCCATGCGTAAATCCCAGGTGGGTTCGGGAGACCGGAGCGAGCGGATACGCACCTATAATTTCCCCCAGTCGCGCATGACGGACCACCGGATCGGCCTCACCCTCTATTCGCTGGAGAAAATTCTTCAGGGCGATCTTGATGCGGTCATCGACGCCCTGAAGAAGAATGAAATAGAAGAACAGCTCCGTAAAATCGAGATATAGCCGGGGTCTTAAGATGCGGATCTCAGAGATCATCTCCCGTACGGTAAACGAACTCAAGCAGGCGGGAATCCAGAATCCCGTTCTTGACGCCGAGCTCTTGGTCTCCCAACCGCTGGCCGTTGATCGGATGCGCCTTCATGTTGATGCAGACCGGGAGCTCACCTCAGCCGAGGTTGGCCGGATCAGGCGGCTGGTCGGACGCAGGCTCCGTTTCGAGCCGATCGCCTATATCCTCGGCAAAAAGGAATTCTATTCGCTTGAGTTTCAGGTAAACCGGGACGTGCTCATACCGCGGCCCGAGACCGAGCTCGTGGTCGACCTGGTGATATACTATGCCCGACCGGGCGCCCGGATCGCGGATATCGGCACCGGCTCAGGTGCGATCGCCGTTTCCGTAAAACATTCCCGGCCGGACCTTGAGGTTCACGCGACCGACATATCGGCAAAGGCCGTCAGCGTGGCGCGGAGGAACGCCTCCGCTATTTTGGGGAAAAATAAAATAAAATTCCACCAGGGAGATCTTTTTGAGCCCCTTGCCGGCAGCAGGTTTCAGGTAATCGCGGTTAATCCGCCGTATATCGACCGGGAGCGTTCCGGCTCTTTGCAGCAGGATCTGAGCTATGAGCCGGAGGCCGCGCTTTTTTCCGACGGGGAGGGGGGAGCCGTGATCGGGAAGATCATCAGGGATGCGGGCGATTATCTCTATCCCGGCGGAATGCTGCTCATGGAGATCGGGGATACGATGAATGACTTTGTGCAAAAGTCCGGCGAGCGCGGCGGCTTCACCGTATCAGTATTAAACGACTACGCGGGTCTGCCCCGGGTAGCAATAATGAAGAGCACGGCTTAGTAAACACATGGCTGCAAAAAGCATCGTTAAAGATCAGATAAAAAGGGCGACGACTTTCATCTATATACTGATCCTCCTTTTTATCATCAATATAATCTTTAACCTCAAATTCAAATGGGACGTCATTCCGGTCATCGTGAATGTCTATCTGTTCGTGTTTTCGTTTTATCTGATTTTCAATTTTTCATTGATCGACATCCCTCCTCTTAAAAATGAATACCGGACAATCTATCGGAGGTTCGGCCATACGATCCTGTTCATCAAGACCCGGATCGTCCCCTTCGTCATCATCATCTTCATCACCGCGCTCTATACCCTGATAAACTATCTGGATAAAGATCATTGGCCCTGGAACCCGATACTCGAGCTTCTGGACGGCAGGTTTTCCAACACCGTATTTTATTCTCTCATACTCCTTATCATCCTGAAGTTTAACCGGAGGCCGCGGATAACCGTTTACCTCTTTGTTGCAGGAGCAGCGATCTATTTTTTGCTATACCAGCTCGTATATTACTTCTCCCCCAGCGGGGCGGTCGTGTCCGGATTGAAATTTTTCCAGATAACGGTTGCGCTGATACTGCTCATGTATGAATTTGTGTCGGATAAGTTTGCTATTGACCGGAAAAAAATCGCGAAATCGATCGCCCTGGGCGTGCTCATCGGCATCTCCACCTATTCTTCATTTGTGGGAATCCATTACCTGATATACCGTTTCTCGCCGTTTTCCTCCTATCCCCAGGCCCGGTCAGCGCAGATTCTGATGAGGGTGGGATATTCCTTTCCGCTGAAGAGATTCAAGTCCATCGTGACGGAAACATCGGATCCGTATCTCCTCTATGATCTTATCTATTATTCACGCGCTTACCGCCGTCCCCTGACGCTCACCTCGGCGGAATGGGAAAACCTGATACTCTCCGGATCAATGGAGGTCGCCAACGTAATCGCTTTTTATGTCGACAGCATGAACATAGAGCTCTCGTATCAGCAGATCATATCGTACGCCGAGCGCAGGTCGATTGATTCGGGGGAATCGCTCCTGAATTCCACCTTTTTTATCAGATACGCCTCCCGCTTCTGTGAAGACAATGTCGATGATTTAATCAAGAGATATGCAAACGGCAATTATTATTTTAAAATATGGATAATACGGACGACGGCGGAATCAAAGTGCTATGCCGCGATTCCCTTCCTGATCAGGCTCTTGACGGATATTGATGTGGCACTTTCCCAGGAGGCATACGCATCCCTGGCGAGGATCACCCGGCTTGATCCGGCTAAAAACCAGAACGGGCGCATCAACAGCCCTACGGTGCTGCTTGCGTTTAGCGAATTTTATCAGGGCTATCGCAATAAGCGTTGATCGGGCACTGGTGGCAGAGCGGCTTCCTCGCCCGGCAGAGCGATCTCCCGTGCTCTATGAAGAGCAGGTGGGCGAGCTTCCATTTTTTTTCCGGAATGAAGGACATCAGGGCCTTTTCAACAGCCAGGGGTTTTTTCAAGTCGGTATACGCAAGCCGGTAGGCCACCCTGAGCACATGCGTATCCACGGCGAGCGCAGGTTTGCCGAAGCCCATTGCGAGAATCACGTTCGCGGATTTTCTGCCTATGCCGGGAAGCGTGACGAGCTCCTCCCGGACATCGGGCAGGCGTCCGCTGAAGCGCTCCATCACCTGTTTTGCGAGATTGACGATGTTCTTCGACTTATTCCGGTAAAAGCCGGTGCTCCGTATCATTGTCCGGACGTCAGCGAGCCTGGCCTGCGCCAGGGTTTTAAAATCGGGATATTTGCGGAAGAGGGCTCCGGTCACTGAGTTGACCTGGCGGTCCGTGGTTTGGGCTGACAGTACAACCGCGACAGCCAGCTCATACAGGTTCGCGTACCGGAGATTCGGGCTCACGTTTCGGTAATATTTTTGCAGTCCTGCTATTATTTTGTCGGAGAGATCCTTGGTCATCATATACGCTTTCTCAGTTACGCATGTTATATTCTCGCAGAGAGGACCTCACCCCCCGGCACCTGCCGGACAGGATGTCCCAATGGCAAGCTTGATCGGGCCCTCCTGGCCCGTGCTTGCAGGCGAACCTCCTGTTCGCGCCCGGCGGAGCCAGGAGGGCGGAAGCCGGCCTCTCCTCAAGGAGAGGGGGAGATATCCTTTTTACGAAGCCCTCTCCGAGTCGGAGAGGGCGCGCCGGAGGCGGGGTGAGGTCCCTCTCCAAGAGCATCTTTTTATACAACCTCTATGTTTAAATCAGCGAGAGCAATAGCTCCCGTGCCGCACCCAGGGCCCGTGCGCGGTGGCTGATTTTATTCTTCTCTTCCAGAGTCAGTTCCGCCATTGTTTTCCCGATTTCCGGCAGATAAAATATCGGGTCATATCCAAAGCCGTGTTTCCCTCTCATTGAATCGGCGATCATCCCATCGCACCTCCCGGCTGAAAAAAAGCATTTCCCGTCGGGAAAGGCGAACGCGATGACGCACACGAACCGTGCGCTCCGCTTATCCGGCCGTATCCCCTGCAGCTCCTCCAGGAGCATCAAGTTTCGGTCTTTGTCCGTGGCGTCCGCCTTCCCGTACCGCGCGGATAAGATCCCCGGACGTCCGTCAAGAGCGTCGACCACGAGCCCTGAATCGTCCGCCATTGAGGCCAGGCCCGTGAACCGGGCGATGCCCAAGGCCTTCTTAGCCGCATTTTCATGGAATGTGGCGCCGTCCTCAATAATTTCAGGCGGATTCGGGATATTTGAAAGGGGGATCAGGGTAAGGCCTCTTATGTCGGAAAACTTATCCTTGATTTCCCGAATCTTGTTTCTGTTGTTTGTTGCTAAAACAAGTTTCATGATACTATAACAAATTTATTAGGGTGTGCATTATTTTTCGGGTAAAACCGAGGCGCTCACATTTTTTTAGACCCTCCCCATCCCCCCGAGGGGGCGTTTTTACATCCCCTTTCGGGGGAGAGGGGGTCTAAGTGAGAAATTTCCCGAAATTTAATTCACACCCATCTATTAGACCTGTTGCAAAATTAAATTTTTTTTAGAAAAACAGATTGAAATGCCGGCAAAAATTTATCAAATATAATTTAAAGGAGTATCTGAAATACTTATGAAATCATCAGTCTTCAGGTCACTAATTCTTTTAATCTCCGATGCAATTCTTGCTTTTATACTATTCTATTTTTATTTTAGATTTCATATAATTGGTGCTGATATTTTAGATTACCTTATCGGGATCGTGGTTGTTTTCATCATTGCCCGGGGTCTTCTTTTCTTCATCGGCAGCGCATTCTTTTACCGGCGGAAGATCAACGCTATTCGGGAGGTGATAGCGGAATTCAAAAAGGGGAAATTCATCCAGCCGAACAGTATCCCCGTGGTCTACAACGAGTTCGATGAGATCCTAAAAGAGTTGATTACCGTAGGGCGGCATCTTGAGAGCATCGTATCCTCGCAGAAAAAGGAGATCGACAGCTTTATCGAGCTGTACAACGGCATTATTTTTTCAATGACCTCGTATTTTATCGTTCTCGGCGAGGACGAGCGGGTGCTGTTCGCCAATGACGGCTTCTATAAAAAGTTTCAGTTCCAGCGGGATGAGATTTATAACAAAAAAATTGACGACATATTCTATTTCGTTAATGCGCGCCTCAAGGGCGGCATCGCGCAGGTCAAGCTGAGCGGCAAAACCGTCGTTCTCGAAAAAACCCACCTCCTGACCCTGAACAAGGTCTCCATCATCGCTGATATTAAAATATCGAATATCGTCGTGAAGGAAAGCAACCAGATAATCATCATCATAGATGACGTAACGAAAAAGCTGCGGAACGATTACCAGATATCGCTCATGAGCCAGATATCCGAGTCAATTCAGAAGGACGACGAGATTGAGCGGGTGCTGTTCACGATACTCACCGGCGTTACCTCGGGGGCTGGGCTCGGATTCAATCGCGCAATGCTGTTTCTGGTTGAGGATGCGTATCTCGCGGGCAAGATGGCGGTCGGCCCCGATTCATTTGAAGAGGCCATCGAGATATGGACCGCAGCATCGTCGGATGTACGCTCCGCTACGGAGATCGTCCCCGACGAGATAAAGGCCGGGATTAATTTGTTTAACCGCGTGCTTAACGCCCGATACTCTCTGATCAAAAATTCAAGCATTTTCATCCGGTCGGTAATGAAGAAGGAAACCATACATGTCTACGATATGTGGCATGATGACCGCGTCAATCAGGATATTCGGGAGCTCATGGACGTGAAGGAATTTCTTATCGTTCCCCTCATCGTGGTCAACAGGGCGATCGGGCTCATCGTGGCCGACAACAAGTTCAACAATGCCCCGATCGGGAAGGAGAGTTCGGAGCTCCTCTCGATCTTTGCCGCCCAGGCGGCCATGTCCATAGAAAGCTATACGAATCTGGACACCCTGCGGAACGAGATGCAGAAGCTGTCCGAACGGCAGGAAGCGATCGTTGAATCGGAAAAGTTTGCAGCCGTAGGCCGAATCGCCGCGCATATGGCCCATGAGATACGTAATCCTTTGGTGACTATGGGCGGGTACGCGCGCAGGATCATGCAACTGCCCAAGGAAAAATCGAAGACAAGCAAGAAGATTGATGACTCCGCGGAGATCATACTCAAAGAATGCGAGCGGCTCGAAAAGACCCTCTCGAACGTGATGGATTTTTCCCGTCCTTCAAAGTTTATAAAAGAGTTCAATAATATGAATGACATTATCTCCGATACGGTGAGCCTGCTCAAGAACACGTTTCAGGAGAAAAAGCTCAAAGTCGAGCTTGATTTCGGCACCGACATACCGCTGGTGAAATCCGATTTTAATCAGATGAAGCAGGTCATGCTGAATCTACTGCAGAATTCAATCGATGCCACGCCAACGGGCGGCAGCATCAGCGTTAAAACCGAAAGCGACGGGGACGCGATCTGCATCATCTTGAGGGATACCGGGTGCGGTTTCGCAGAGGAGGATCCGAATGCCGTTTTCGAGCCCTTTTATTCGACCAAGGTTTCCGGCGTGGGCCTCGGTCTCGCCATAGTAAAAAAGATCATCAAGGATCACGACGGCTCGATAAAGGCGAGGAACAGGAACAGGGGGGGGGCTGAATTTGCCATCCGACTTCCCATACCGGGGTAAACGTGCCAACCTCTACCCATATTTTCATGTGTAAGATAAGGGGATATGATGATTGAAGAGATTGGGGGATGATTTTAATATTATTTCATTTAAAACATATCTCTATAATCACTTCCATCTCCCTATCCCCATTTCTTACACATTTATGGGTGGAAGTTAGGTAAAATCGGGAGATAAAAAAATGATTGAATTATTTCGTTCATTGATACCTTGTTTCAAATGTTACACGTATATTGGAGGTGCGTATGGCAAAATTACTCATTGTTGAGGATGAGAAGCACCAGCGTGAGCTGTATGCCATGGAATTTGAAGACGAGGGATATGAAGTCGATCAGGCGGTCAACGGCAAGGAGGCTGTTGATTTGGTTAAGAACAATAAGTATGATCTTGTGATAATGGATATCCGTATGCCTGAAATGGATGGAATTGAAGCCCTGGGCAAGATCCTGTCCCGCGATAAAAAGATACCGATAATAATTTATACCGCCTATTCCAATTACAAAAGCAACTTCATGACGTGGACCGCGGATGCGTACGTGACAAAGTCGTCCAATCTCGGTGAAATTAAAGATAAGGTCCGGGAAATTCTGGCATCCAGGACCTGACATCCCTTTATAGCGGAGCAGGGACAAAAAAAAGGATGCTTCTTTGCATCCTTTTTATGTTGCAAGAAATTTACTTTAATTCGATTACTTTTTCTCCGCCGGTTTTGCTTCTTCCATTTTTTCAGCCGGAGCAGCTTCGCCTTCTTTTTGCTCAGTCATTTCTGTTTCTTCAGCCGGTTTTTTCTTGCATGACATGATACCCGCACTGAAAGCAACTGCAAAAATGGAGATAAAAATAAAAGTAAAAATTCTTTTCATACAATGTACTCCTTCCCTTTGTAGTTTAAATTTTTGTGCATCATGAAGATAATGCCTCAAAAAAATCAATTAAAAATTGAAAAAAATTTAAATTAATTGATCTTTTCCTAAAAAAATTTAAGATTTTTTATCGGCCTTTCTCTTTTTTGATTAAATCCATACACTCCATAGAATTGAAAAATAGTCAATATTTTTTTGTAAAAAATAAGCAAGACATTATTTGACTTGTTGCGAGACTCCCGTCTCGCGCTCGCAGGGAGCCCTGCGGGGCTTTGTAAGGCCGGCTTTATTGAAACCTCCTGTTCGCTCGGGCTTCGCCCCTTAACCCCATACCCGCCCAAGGCGGCGGGAGGATTATATATTAGATTTGTTGCAAAACTCGCTGTCATTGCGAGCGTAGCGAAGGCCGCTCTCGTACATCCATGTACTCCGCGGCACTCGGCCATCCTGGCCAGCGCAATCTTTAATTTTAATTTAAACAAGGATTGCTGAAACCAGGGATGGTTTCGTGCCGGCGCGCACAGGATGTGCAAAAAGCGCCGGCCCTCGTCGCTGGCGCTCCTCGCAATGACATTTGAGGCAGTTATGCAACAAGTCGATTATATGAAATTTGCAAGCAATTTGGATATCTTTTCAACATTCTTCCTGCTCAGTGTAGGGTAAAGCGGTATCGCGTACAGCTTTTTGGAATATCTCTCGCTGTTGGGGAATTCGGAGCCGCTTAGTCCCCTGAGGCTATGAAGCGGGTATTTCAGGATACGGACGACCTCGATTCTGTTTTTTTTCCAATAGCCTTCGATTTTTTCATTGGATGCTTCGAAGAGAACAGGATAGGAGTGATAGGCAAATTTATCATTATAGTGAAATGGCGCTTTATGCGGGGTTATGCGAAGGGACTCACAATATATGTGTGCGATCTCCCTTCGCCGTGCCAGGAGATCGGGCAGTTTCGCAAGTTGTGAAATCCCCATGGCCGCCTGAAAGTCTGTCATAAGGTAATCGAGATGAATGCACCCTTCATGCCCGCCCCGGAGGTCTTTCATTGATGAGTAATATCTTGAATTATTGGTGCAAACCGCGCCGCCGTTGCCCGTCGTGATTATCCCCGATGGGTCAAATGATGCGACCGTGAAGGAACCATTGGCGCCGCAGGGGATTTCGTCTATTTCCGTGCCTATGGCATGGGAGATGTCCTCGATCACCGGAATGTTGATATCTTCCAATTCCTTTGCGGGGTAATGATAGCCGAAGAGATGACCGACAACTATCGCTTTTGTCCTTTCCGAGATTTTTTCTTTTATTTGGGCCGCCGACGGGAAGAGAGTATCTTTTTCGTTATCGGCAAAAACAGGCTTTCCGCCGGTCATTGACAGCGCGCTCAGCGGAGGCTGCGGAAAGAACGAGGGCATGATTACTTCATTCGATTCTCCGATCCCGAGGGCTTTAAATATAAGGTGGTAAGCGGAAGTGAGGGAATTGGTCGCCAGGGAATAATGAAGCCCGGTCGTTTTGGCGATGCCGGCCTCAAAGGCCTTGACCGATTCTGCGGCCACCAACTCGTCATTGATCAGACAGTCGAGGACCGCTTCAAGCTCCTTCCGGGTAATTGTCGGTTTGCTTGATACGATTTTCATAAATTTGCTTCTTGGTGATTATTTCTCATATTCCACTTCGCACACCTGTGTAGCGGTATTGGTTGTGTCGATTCACCACTAAGAAAATTAATTGAAATGGTCAAGAATGTTTTATGTCTCATGGCAGTATTTTATCATAAAGCTAATTTGAATTATGTCCGATAAATAGAAATAACCATAGGTGCAAGACAGGACAGGGAGGTATATATATGAGAGCTATAGCCGGAGTTTGGACAGTGTTACTGACATTGTCTGTAGGTCTGTCGCTCGTAAGCTGTACGCCCGAGCATTCCTTGATAAAACGTGATTACCGGAACGCGAAAGCGGACAATGGCGCGAATAATCCGAGATCTGAGGATGAAAAGTATGATTCCGATGACGGCCGGACCGAGAATGATTTCTCCAATAAAATATATCGGAACCCCGCTCAAGAATCGGAGGGGAACAATGCTGATTCCGCATACAAAAAAGAAAAATTTTATCAGACCGGCGTAGCCTCATGGTATGGCAGGGAGTTTCATGGCAAAAAGACGGCTTCAGGCGAGTTATTTGACATGAATATATTAACGGCCGCGCATAAGAATCTTCCCTTTGGCACGGTTATCAAGGTGAAGAATTTAAACAACGGCAAAACCGTTACGGTACGGGTCAATGACCGGGGCCCTTACAAAGGCAACAGAATTATTGATCTCTCATACGTTGCAGCAAAAAAATTGGATATGTTGAAAAACGGTAAAACCTTGGTCGGGATCAGTATTCTGAAAGATGGGAGCGGCATCGATGAAGATGATCAGAAGAGCGCCCCCGACAGCCTTGAGGCAGTATCGGACGATGAGGCTGGGGATAAGTCCGCTGATTCGGGCAATTTTATTTTGCAAACAGGTGCTTTTTATTCCAAGAGGAACGCTGAAAACTTGAAGGGCAAGATCGAGGAGATGATTAGCACTTCCGTTGTCGTTGTTCATGACGGCGATCTGTATAAAGTACGCGTCGTAGGGTTGCCGACGAAGCATGATGCCGACAGATGCAGAAAGACACTCTCCAGAGAAGATATTTCATCATACATCATCCGCAGAAACGAGTAGACTTGTGGCGAAACTCCCGTCTCGCGCTCGGGGAAGCCCCTGCGGGGGGCTTTTTAAGGCCGGCTTTGTTGAACATCCTGTTCGCTCGGGCTTCGCCCCTTAACTCTGATTGAATATTGATATTTGCTTAAATGTCGCAACAAGTCTAATAATTATTTATTGCCCCCGCCGCCTTCGGCGGCCGGGGGTAAACATGAATTATTAATTTTAGTTTTCAACAAGTTTATTAGGCAAAATTGTTGACAAAAAAGGGGGTGTTTCTATTATTACCACCTACCTCTGCCCACGTAGCTCAGTCGGTAGAGCATTTGCATGGTAAGCAAAAGGTCACCAGTTCAATTCTGGTCGTGGGCTCATAACGTTTGAAATGACGTTCGAATGAGCTCACATTTTCAATCCGCAAGGGGAATTCCAATTCCCATAAAAGTGGTTGACGGTAGAATAACTGCAATTTTCTTTGTAATAATTTGTCTTAGCTGAGGAATGGTATATGCGAGAAGTCATACTATTGGCCTGCCAGGAATGCAAGAGGCGCAATTATTCAGCCACCAAAAATAAAAAGAATCAGACCGGCAAGCTTGAGGTCAAAAAGTACTGTAAATTTTGCAATAAACACACCGTACATAAGGAAACGAAGGCATAGGCGGCAGTGGGAAAAGTTCGCGCATTTTTCGGAGATTTTATTACGGCATTCCGTACCTCCGTTGTGTTTGTCCGTGATGCACGGGAAGAATTAAAGAAGGTAACCTGGCCCTCACGGGATGAGGTGACCAGCTTCACTATTGTCGTGGTCATAACGGTTATTATTCTTTCTGTATTTTTATGGCTTGTCGATTCCGGCCTTGTGTTTTTGATCAAATATGTGACGAAGTAATATATGGGAAAAGAATGGTATGTCGTTCATACTTTTTCGGGACATGAGAATAAGGTTAAACGTGCTCTTGAAAAAAAGGTTGAAGGTCTCGGACTCCTCGATAGGGTTTTCCAGGTAAGAATCCCGACCGTGGAGGTTCCCGAGGTCAAGGACGGCAAGAAACGGATCAAGTCGAAAAAGTTCTTCCCCGGTTATGTTCTGGTGGAGATGGAATTGGACGATGATACCTGGAGCCTGGTAAAGAGCATTCCCGGCATCACTAATTTCGTCGGCGCTTACGGATCAAACAAGCCGAAGCCGCTGTCCCGGGAGGAGGTAAGCTCCCTGTTCGACCAGATGGGCGAGCAGAAGACCAAAGAGAAGATCGCCGCGGTAGTCGATTTTTCCGTGGGCGAGCATGTGAAGGTGATTGACGGTCCCTTTAACAATTTCAGCGGCGTTGTGGAAGAGGTGAATCCTGAGAAGGGAAGGCTGCGCGTAAAAGTCGAGATATTCGGCAGAGGCACACCGGTGGAGCTCGATTTCCTTCAGGTAGGCAAAATATAGTATCGAGGCGTATATGGCTAAAAAAATAAAAACCGTAGTTACCGAAATTAAGCTCCAGATTCCCGGAGGGCAGGCGAATCCGGCGCCTCCGGTAGGCCCCGCGTTAGGCCAGCATGGGCTCAACATCATGGATTTCTGCAAGTCTTTCAATGAAAGGACAAAGGATCAGCAGGGGACGATTCTGCCGGTGGTCATTACGGTGTATGACGACCGTTCATATACCTTTATCATCAAGACTCCTCCGGCTTCTGTTCTGATCAAGAAGGCGCTGAAGATTGAAAAGGGTTCTCCGGAGCCGAGCAAGCAGAAGGTAGGTACCATCACCAGGGCTCAGCTTGAGGAAATCGCAACCCTTAAGATGCCGGATATCAACGCCAATGATTTGAAGGCGGGGGGTAACATCATTGCCGGCACGGCCCGGTCCATGGGAGTCGATGTCGAGGATTAAGGTGATCGCATAATTAAGGATTTCGAGGTATTTACGAAATGAATCGTGGGAAAAAGATTCTTGAAGCGCGTAAAAAGGTGGACAAGAACAGGCTCTACAACATTGAGGAAGCCGTTTCATTGATGAAAGAATGCAAATACACCAAGTTCGACGAGACCGTGGACATGCAAGTCAAGCTGATCCATAAAAGCTTTCAGAATATCCGCGGCGTAGCGAGCCTCCCGGCCGGAACCGGCAAGGAGAAAAAGGTGCTCGTCATCTGCAAGGGTGACAAGCAGAAAGAAGCCAAGGAAGCGGGAGCCGATTACATCGGAGCGGAGGATATGATTGAGAAGATCAAGGCCGGGTGGATCGATTTCCAGGCGGTCGTGGCCACGCCTGACATGATGAAGGAGGTGGGGAAGCTCGGCCCCGTTCTCGGCAAAAAGGGGCTTATGCCGAAGCCGAAATCCGGCACCGTGACCGAAGACATAAAGGGGATCGTCAAGGAGCTCAAAGGCGGTCGGGTTGAATATAAGGCGGACAAGACCGGCGTCATCCACATGGGCATCGCCAAGGTTTCGTTCCCCGACGACGCGATTATCGGCAACGCCAAAGCCTTCTTTAATCAGATAATGAAGGACAAGCCCTCTGATGCGAAGGGGAATTATATCAAATCGGTGTTCATCAGCTCCTCTATGGGGCCGGGTATAAAGATCAATCATAAGGGGATTGAGAAGTAATGGTTAAGCAGAACAAAGCAGACGAAGTGGCATTTCTGGTTTCCAGGCTGAAAGAGAGGAGCAACCTGATACTCACGAATTATTCCGGCATAAAGGTTAAAGACTTGAGCAAGCTTCGTAAAATGCTCCGGAGTAAAAATACTGAATACCGCGTGGTAAAAAATACGCTCTTCAAACGGGCTTTAAAAGAGGTCGGGATCGAGGGCCTGGAGGATTACCTGAAAGGTCCGGTGGCGGTCGCATTTATTAAGGAAGAGATCGGCGAGATCGCCAAGGCGCTCAAGGATTTTGCAAAGGATTTTGAAAAATTCAGCTATTCAGCCGGCATCCTGGACCGGGTTGTTTACACACGGGAGCAGATCAAAAAGATTGCGGACCTCCCGACAATGGATGTCCTGCTTGCCCAGGCAATGTCTCTGATAAACGGACCGGCGCGAGGGGTGGCCTTCGGCATGAATCAGATCATAGCTTCCGTCGCCAGAGGGATTAAAGCCGTGGCGGAATCGAGAAGCCAGCAATAGAGGGAGATATGGAGGCAGGATGAAGGCGAGGATGCGCATCCTCCCTTCATCCTGCCTCCATATTGTATTGTATAAATCTACAATACCTTTATAAGTTTTTACGCACTGTCGTATTAACTTGAAAATATTCACTAAGTATAAAGGAGTTTACCATGTCAAAAGTACAGGATTTGTTGGATGCTATAGGCAGTTTGACGGTGCTTGAGGCGTCGGAACTGGTTAAAGCAATGGAAGAAAAATTCGGCATTTCCGCAGCAGCGCCCATTGCGGTCGCGGCAGCGGAAGGGCCTGCCGGCGGGGCGGAACCTGCCGAGGAGCAGACCGAATTTGACGTAATACTTACCGGGTTCGGCGACCAGAAAGTGGCCGTCATCAAAGAGGTGCGGGCCATCACCGCCCTTGGATTGAAGGAGGCAAAAGAGCTCGTTGAAGCCGGGGGCAAGCCGGTTAAAGAAAAGGTATCCAAGGAAGAAGCTGAAAAAATCAAGCAGCAGCTTGTTGCGGCGGGTGCAACGGTTGAGGTCAAATAATCAGGCGCGTAATCATGTTTCTCCCCATAATGATGAAACAACAGGTTTGGTTGGTAACAATCAAACCTTTTCGTGTTTCTTAATACTAATGAAGGTTTAAGCCGCCATGCAGGAAACAAAAAAAGTCGTTAATTTCGGGAAGATCAAGACGAAATTGGAATTGCCCAATTTAATCGAGATACAGCTTAAGTCCTATGATTGGTTTCTACAGCCCGGCGGAGGTAAGAAAAAGTCCCAGGGGCTCCAGGCCGTATTCGAGGAGATATTCCCCATCGAAAGCCCTCACGAGGACGTCGTTCTCGAATTCATCGATTACGAGATAGGCATGCCGAAATATTCCGAGATAGAATCCAAAGAGCGCGATGTCACCTATGCGGCGCCGCTCAAGGCCACCATCAGGCTTATCCGGAAAGACAGCATGGAGGTGCGCGAGCAGACGGTCTACATGGGGGACATCCCCCTCATGACCCCGCGCGGAACCTTTATTATAAACGGCGCGGAGCGCGTGGTGGTTAACCAGCTCCACCGGTCTCCCGGCATTTTTTTCTTTTATGAGGAAGCCGAGCGGATATACAATTACCGGGTCATCCCGGATCGCGGGTCGTGGCTCGAGTTCGAGATGGACCCGAAAGGATATATCATAGCCCGGATCGACCGGAAAAAGAAATTCCCGGTCACGCTCCTCATTAAGGCCCTCGGCTATGAGACCGATGAAGAGGTCGTGAAGTTATTCTATGACACAAAAACCGTAAGACTCCGGAGCGACGAGGATTTCGAATTCCTGAACGGGAAGCGCGTGGCCCGGGACGTGGTGAGCAAGCAGTCCGGCGAGGTGATCGTGGAGGTCGGGGAGCGGATCGGCATCGATATCATCGACCGCTTGAAGGAAGAGAAGGTCCATGACGTGGTGGTAGTCGAATTCCCCAATAACAAGGAAGACTCATTTCTCTCAACCACCCTGGAGGTGGAGAAGGAATTCATCAAGAAAAATCTCCGCATCGGCCCCGACCACCAGTACAAAAATTCCGAGCTCGCGGTGCTGGCTATTCATTCCATCATGCGGCCCGGGGAGCCCACCAATCTGGAAAACGCAAAGACCGAGCTTGCCCGGCTTTTTTTCAACCCCAAGACCTATAGCCTCGGCGCCGTGGGCAGGTACAAGATCTCCAGCAAGTTCGGCCTGAATGATTACCAGACACAGACTCTTAAAAATGAAGACATCATCTATTCATTGAAATATTTCCTGTTTTTGATCGCCGAAGCCGATGGGTATGAAATCGATGATCCTGATCCGCGCGCAAAAACCAAGAAGCGGTTCATCCCCACGGTCGTGGACGACATCGACCACCTGGGTAACCGCAGGGTGCGCTCGGTCGGCGAGCTCATTATGAACCAGATAAAAGTCGGGTTCCAGCGGATGGAGCGGGTCATCAAGGAGCGGATGACCATCCAGGACCTGGACGTGATCACCCCGCAGGCGCTCATCAGCATAAAGCCGATCACCGCGGTGATCAATGAGTTTTTCGGGTCAAGCCAGCTCTCGCAGTTCATGGATCAGACGAATCCCCTGGCGGAGCTTACGCATAAGCGACGGCTCAACGCGCTCGGTCCCGGCGGGCTGTCCCGGGAGCGTGCGGGCTTCGAGGTACGGGACGTTCACCCCTCTCATTACGGCAGGATGTGCCCGATCGAGACGCCGGAGGGCCCGAACATCGGCCTTATCGTTTCCCTGAGCACGTATGCCCAGATTAACAACTACGGCTTTCTGGAAACGCCCTACCGCTATGTCGACAACGGCAAGGTAACCGACCAGATTGATTTCCTTACCGCGGACAGGGAAGACCTCTACTTCGTCGCGCAGGCTAACGCCGAACTGGATGAAAAGGGGAATTTCATCAAGAGCCTCATCCCCT
Organism: Spirochaetes bacterium RBG_16_49_21; assembly: GCA_001829495.1. Taxonomy (GTDB): domain Bacteria; phylum Spirochaetota; class UBA4802; order UBA4802; family UBA5550; genus RBG-16-49-21. The sequence continues at coordinate 40,979 of MIBJ01000062.1, forward strand.
GCAGAAACCGGGGTAACTTTCCGTACAAGCGGCCCAAGGAGATCCAGTATATGGACGTTTCGCCGAGCCAGATCTTTTCGATATCCACCTGCCTTATCCCCTTTCTGGAGCACGATGACGCCAACCGCGCCCTCATGGGCTCCAACATGCAGCGCCAGGCGGTGCCGCTCATGATCGAAGAGGCTCCCTACATCGGGACCGGGATGGAGTCCAAGGCCGCGTACGATTCCGGGGTCATGATCATCTCGGACCGCTCGGGCGACGTTGAGTATGTCGATGCGAATATCGTAAGGTTGAAAACCTCCTCCGGAGAGAGGGTGGAATATCCCTTGATGAAATTCAAGCGCACCAACCAGGGAACCTCCTTCAACCAGCGGCCGGTGGTGCGCAAGGGGCAGAAGATCAAAAAGGGGGACGTGCTCGCGGACGGCCCGGCCACGGACATTGGGAGGCTGGCTCTGGGCAAGAACATCCTCGTCGCCTTCATGCCCTGGATGGGATATAACTTCGAGGACGCAATTCTGATATCGGAGCGGCTTGTCGAGGAGGACAGCTATACCTCCATCCATATCGAGCAGTTTGAGGTTGAGGCGCGCGAAACCAAGCTCGGCAGAGAGGTCATAACGCGGGACATCCCCAACCTGTCCGAGAAGGCGTTCCGCGATCTGGATCAGGACGGCATCGTGCGCAAGGGAGCGTATGTTCAGCCGGACGATATCCTGGTGGGGAAGGTCACGCCCAAGGGCGAGCAGGACCTGACGCCGGAGTACAAGCTTCTCCATTCGATATTCGGGGAGAAGGCGCGCGAGGTCCGCGACACCTCGCTTCGGGTTCCGAACGGCGTTGAGGGGATCGTCGTGGACGTGCGGCGCTTTTCGCGCGAGAGCGGAGACGAGCTCGCCCCCGGCGTGGAGGAGCTCGTCAAGGTCTATATCGCGGACAAGCGCAAGATTTCGGTCGGCGACAAAATGGCGGGCAGACACGGGAACAAGGGCGTTATCTCGAAAATTGTCCCGATATACGATATGCCCTATCTGCCTGACGGCACTCCGGTTGATATTGTGCTCAATCCTCTTTCCGTGCCGTCCCGGATGAACCTGGGCCAGCTTCTGGAGACCGAGCTCGGATGGGCGGCCCATGAGCTGAATACGATATTTGATTCGCCCATATTCGATGGTGCGTATGAAGACGACATCCGCGAGCTTTTGAAGAAAGCCGGGCTTCCCCTAAGCTCGAAATCCGTGCTGTATGACGGCAGGACGGGACTTCCCTTTGAGCAGGAGGTCATGGTTGGATACATCTACATGATGAAGCTGGCGCACATGGTCGACGACAAGATCCACGCCCGCTCGACGGGGCCGTATTCGCTCGTGACCCAGCAGCCTCTCGGCGGCAAGGCGCAGTTCGGCGGTCAGCGGCTGGGCGAGATGGAAGTCTGGGCGCTTGAGGCGTACGGTGCCGCCTACACCTTGCAGGAGCTTCTCACGGTGAAGTCCGACGATATGCTCGGCAGGGCCCGCATTTATGAGGCGATCGTTAAGGGAATAAACACGGCGGCGCCCGGAATTCCCGAGTCGTTCAACGTGCTCATCCAGGAGCTGCGCGGGCTTGCGCTGGATGTGCGCATCTACGACGAACAAGGCAAGGAGATCAGCCTGTCTGAATGGAGCGAGGGATACGGGAAGCCGAAGAGAAGGATTAAGATAGACTCATTGAAGAATATTTGATAGTGTCGGGTGACGGGTAACGAGGTTCGAGTTCTACAACTCGTCACGCGACACACGACACTCGATACAATCATACATTGAGGCAAACCATGAGAGACTTTAACGATTTCAGATCCATACAGATCAAGCTGGCATCGCCGGACATGATCCGGGAGTGGTCGTACGGCGAGGTCAAGAAGCCGGAGACCATAAATTACCGGACCCTGAAGCCGGAGCGCGACGGCCTGTTCTGCGAGAAGATCTTCGGTACCACCAAGGAATGGGAATGCTACTGCGGTAAATTCAAGTCCATACGGTACAAAGGGGTGGTGTGCGACCGGTGCGGAGTCGAGGTGACCCACTATAAGGTGCGGCGCGAGCGCGGCGGCCATATCGAGCTTGCCTGTCCGGTGGCTCATATCTGGTATTATCGCTCGGTTCCGTCGCGGATGGGCCTGCTCCTTGACCTTACGGTGAACGCTCTGAAATCGGTTCTCTATTACGAGAAATATATCGTCATTGATCCCGGCGAGGCGGCTGAAGAAGACATTAAAACCGGAGATGTCCTGGATGAGGACACCTACAGCGGTCTATATGAAAAGTACGGCGAAACCATGGTCTGCGGCATGGGAGCCCAGGCTATCAAGGACCTGCTGGTCAGGATCGACCTGGACGAGGAGTCCCGGCAAATACGGGCGGAGATCCAGGCGAAATCGGCCAAGGACGTGAAGATAGACAAAAAGCTCATAAAGCGGCTTGAGATCATTGAGGCTTTCAAGGATTCGGGAAATCAGACCGATTGGATGATACTGGACGTCGTCCCCGTGATACCGCCCGAGCTCCGTCCCATGGTTCAGCTTGACGGCGGCAGGTTCGCCACTTCTGACTTAAACGACCTGTACCGCCGCGTCATCAACCGGAATAACCGGCTCAAGCGTCTCCTCATGCTCCGCGCGCCCGAGATTATCGTGCGCAACGAAAAGAGGATGCTTCAGGAAGCGGTTGACGCCCTCTTCGACAACTCCCGGCGGAAGCGGGCGGTCAAGGGGAAGGGGAACCGGCCGCTCAAATCCCTCTCCGACATGCTCAAGGGAAAACAGGGCCGCTTCAGACAAAACCTTTTGGGCAAGCGGGTGGATTATTCGGGCAGATCGGTAATCGTCATAGGACCGGAGCTGAAACTCTACCAGTGCGGCCTGCCGAAGAAGATGGCTGTTGAGCTCTTCAAGCCCTTTATCATGAAGCGGCTGGTCGACAAGGACTACGTGCAAAATATCAAATCCTCTAAAAAAATGGTCGAGAACGAGCGTCCCGAGGTATGGGAGGTGCTCGAGGAGGTCATTTCCGAGCACCCCGTGCTGTTGAACCGGGCGCCGACTCTGCATCGGCTCGGCATCCAGGCGTTTGAGCCTATCCTGGTGGAAGGGAAGGCCATCCGGCTCCACCCCCTCGTATGCCATGCCTACAACGCCGACTTCGACGGAGACCAGATGGCGGTGCACGTGCCGTTGTCTCCCCGCGCCCAGCTTGAATGCTGGACCCTCATGCTTTCGTCCCATAACCTTCTCTCCCCGGCTAACGGCCATCCGGTCGTATCGCCGACGCAGGATATCGTGCTGGGGGTTTACTACCTGACCTCGGTGCTCGAGGGCGCGCCCGGCGAGGGCAAGCTCTTTGACGAGCAGGATGAGATTCACCGGGCCGTGGATTACGGCCAGATCAAGCTGAGGAGCATGATCAAGTTTTTAAAGAACAATGAAGTCGTTGAGACCACCGCGGGCAGGCTGATATTCAACAACCTGCTTCCCGAGGGGTACCCGTTCGTGAATAAAATCATCAACGATAAAGAGCTATCAGCGATCATTTCATCGACACTGAGGGAGTACGGCCCCAATGTCACGGTCAAGATGCTCGATGATATCAAGGAGGTCGGATACAAATACGCGACCCTGTTTGCACCCACCATATCCATGTCGGATATCATCGTTCCCTCGGTGAAAAGGGAGATCATCGCCGAAGAAGATAAAAAGCTTGAGAAGATAGAGAACGAGTACCGGAACGGCTACATAACCAATGAAGAGCGGTATAACCGGGTCATCAACCTCTGGACGAACGCGAATGAGGTCATAGCAGAAAAGATGTTTGATGAGCTGTCCGGTGATTCGGCCGGGTTCAATCCGATATACATCATGGCGCAGTCCGGATCGCGGGGGAGCAAGCAGCAGATACGCCAGCTCGCCGGCATGCGGGGACTCATGGCCAAGCCGAGCGGCGAGATCATCGAGGTCCCGATCAGGACGAACTTCAAAGAAGGCCTCACCGTGCTTGAGTATTTCATCTCAACCAACGGCGCGCGCAAGGGCCTGGCGGATACGGCGCTTAAGACCGCCGACGCGGGATACCTGACCCGACGGCTCGTGGATATCGCGCAGGACGTGGTCATTTCCATGCAGGACTGCGGTACCACCATCGGCATTGACATCTATGCCATAAAAGAGGGTGACGACGTAATCGAGTCGCTCGGTGATCGGGCGTTGGGCCGGACCCTCTTATACGATCTTCTCCATCCGGTCACGAACAAGGTCATATGCAAGGCCGACGAAATTGTGACCGAGGAAATCGCCGAGACGATCGATCAGCTCAATATCGATTCAATCGAGATCCGCTCGGTACTCACCTGCGAGGCGAAGCAGGGCGTATGCTCGAAATGTTACGGCAGGAACCTGGCCAATGCCAAGCCGGTCGATCTGGGCGAGGCCGTCGGTATCATCGCCGCCCAGTCCATCGGCCAGCCGGGGACGCAGCTCACCATGCGGACCTTCCATATCGGAGGCATCGCGTCCCGATCGGTCGAGGAGAGCGAGATCAAGCTCAACTATCCGATCTACGTGAAAGAGATAACATCGAAAACCATCAGGACCGAAGAAAAGAAGACCATATCGGTCCGCCGGGGATATCTCATCATTCAGCGCGTGGTCGCTGAAATGAACGTCAAGGACGACGCCAAGCTGAAGGTCGATGAGAACGAAAAGGTCTATTCCGGCATGGTGCTCGGGAAAAAGAGCGACGGCGATGAGATCATCGCCAAAAACTCCGGGCTTATCAAAATCATGAAGAACAAGATATACATACTGGGCGATCCGCACTCGATGCCGGTAAACGTAGGCACCGAGATATACACCAAGGCGGGAAAATTTTATGACCGGAATGAAATGGTGGCTGCTTTTGATCCCTGGTTTGAGCCGATTCTGACGGAGATCGCCGGAAAGGTCGAGTTCGTCGATATCGAGCTTAATAAGAGCCTGCGCGAAGAGATCGATGTTGCCACTAACGTAACCAAGCGTGTCATTGTGGAATATAAGACGGAGAAGCTTCAGCCGAGGATCGACATCACCGGCCCGTCCAAGCAGACCATCACCTATCTTCTGCCCAAGGGCGCCCACCTCATGGTGGCGAATAACGACAAGGTCGCGGCCGGTACGGTGCTTGCCAAGATCCCGCGCGGTGCGGAAAAGACCAAGGACATTACCGGCGGTCTGCCGCGGGTCGCGGAGCTCTTTGAAGCGCGTACGCCCAAGGAGGCGGCCACCCTCTCCGAGATCGACGGCACCGTGGAGATCGGCGATACGGTGAAGAACAAACGGAAGATCCTCGTGACCGGTGCGGACGGGACGCAGAAGGAATATTCGATTCCGGTTTCAAAATTCCTGCGCGTCCAGGACCGGGACTTCATAGCCAAGGGCGAGAAAATAGACGACGGCCCGGTTGATCCGCACGAGATATTGAAGATCAAAGGCCCGCGGGAGCTGCAGAAGTTCCTGGTCAATGAGATACAGGAGGTCTACCGCCTCCAGGGCGTGGCCATAAACGACAAGCATATCGAGATCATAGTCAGACAAATGCTCAGGAAGGTCAAGGTCACGGATCCGGGCGACTCCTCCTCGGTGATCGAGCAGATCGTCGATAAGTTCTATTTTTCCGATGAGAATGACCGGGTGCATCAGGAGGGAGGCAAGTCCGCCACCGCCATGCCGGTGCTCATGGGAATCACCAAGGCGGCGCTCAATACCGAGTCCTTCATATCGGCAGCCTCGTTCCAGGAGACCACGAGGGTGTTGACGGATGCGGCGATCAAGGGAAAAGTCGACCATCTGCATGGCTTGAAAGAGAACGTCATCATCGGGCATCTGATACCTGCCGGGACCGGATTGCGGCAGTACAACAATATTCAGGTATACCAGGATGCTTTGGGCGATCTGGATGCCGCAGCCGTGGAAGAGCACCTTGAAGCGGAGGCGGAAACGCCGGTTGAGGGCGAGTAGGATTATATAATAACAACGTAAATTCACATAAATATATTGACAAAAAATTCCCGGCTTCGCAAATACGAATCTGACCTCACCCCCCGGCCCCTGCCGGACAGGATGTCCCAATGGCAAGCTTGATCGGGCCTTCCGGGCCCCTGCTTGCAGGCGAACCTCCTGTTCGCACCCGGCGGAGCCAGGAGGGCGGAAGCCGGCCTCTCCCATTAAGAAATGAAGAAAGGAGAGGGGGAGTCTTAAGGATGAGCCTTAATGTTTCGGAAACCCTCTCCTTTCTTCCGAGTTTAATAGGAGAGGCTCCCAACAGGATGTTGCAGTGCCGAGCGAGGACAGGAAGTCCAAATAGCGCTCGGCGTGCGCGGCAGCGCGGGTGAGGTCGAAATTGGGAAATGATGCATATACGAGGATGTAATATCTATATAGGATTTTTTATAAGGAGTAATAATGCCGACAATCAACCAGTTAATAAGGAAGGGGCGCGAGCAGAAAAGGAAAAAGACGAAATCGCCGGCGCTGACCCAGTGCCCGCAGAAGCGCGGCGTATGCACCCGGGTAATGACCTTCACGCCGAAAAAGCCGAATTCGGCACTGCGCAAGGTGGCGCGGGTCCGGCTTACCAACAGCATCGAGGTCACCGCGTATATCCCGGGCATCGGCCACAATCTTCAGGAGCACAGCGCCGTGCTCATCAGGGGCGGCAGGGTCAAGGATCTGCCCGGCGTGCGCTATCACATCATCCGGGGAACGCTCGACACCCTGGGCGTTGATGAGCGTAAAAAAAGCCGGTCTAAATACGGCACCAAGAGGCCGAAGGCATGATATTTTTAATGAGGAAGTTATATGCGTAGAAGAAGACCAGTCAAACGAGAGCAGCTGCAGGATCCGAAATACGGCAGCAAGTTGGTTTCAAAGTTCATCAGCTGTATGATGCTTGAGGGCAAGAAGGGGGTTTCCGAGACCATATTTTATAAGGCGATGGATATCTTGCAGAAAAAGACTCAAAAGGATCCGATCGAGGTATTCGTCCAGGCCCTTGAAAATACCAAGCCGCTGGTGGAAGTGAAGTCGCGGCGGGTCGGCGGCGCTACGTACCAGGTCCCGATAGAGATCCGCCCGGAGCGGCGGCAGGCGCTCGGGATCCGGTGGCTCATAAACAACGCCCGGACCAGGTCGGAAAAGACCATGTATCAGAAGCTGGCGAGCGAGTTCATGGACGCTTACAATAACACCGGCATATCGATTAAAAAGAAGGAAGACATGCACAAGATGGCGGAGGCGAACAAGGCCTTTGCGCATTACAAGTGGTAAGAGTATAACACGTCTTTTTAGACGACTCCGATGAGGGGCAAGCCCTCTTCCGGGATTGACTAATCATTACCCACATCTATAGATCGAGCCTCTCGGCCCCCTAAATCCCCCGGAGGGGGACTTGAAGATTATATATTATAAAGACATTGTAACTACTCAGGAATAATGGAATAATGATGGAACCGCCGATGGACGCAGATGAACGCAGATTAGGTTAGAAAGGTAAAAGTAAAACGTATTGTAAACAATTTTTAAATCTGCGTTTATCGGCGTGAATCGGCGGCAATATTAGCCCCCCTCCGGGGGGTTGGGGGGGCATGAGAGAATAGGATATGCCGCGGGAGCTTCCGCTTAACCGGACACGAAACATCGGCATCATGGCGCACATTGATGCAGGAAAAACCACGCTGACCGAGCGTATACTCTTCTACACCGGCAAGACCCATAAGATGGGCGAGGTGCACGAGGGAACCGCGGAGATGGACTGGATGGTACAGGAAAAGGAGCGGGGCATCACCATCACCGCTGCTGCCACGACTTGTTACTGGAAGAACGCCATCATCAATATAATAGACACCCCGGGGCATGTCGACTTTACGATCGAGGTCGAGCGGAGCCTCCGGGTGCTCGATTCGGCGATAGCCGTATTCGACGGCGTCGCCGGCGTGGAGCCGCAGAGCGAAACCGTATGGCGTCAGGCTGACCACTACCATATTCCCCGCATCTGCTTTGTGAACAAGATGGACCGGATCGGCGCCGATTTCGGGCGGTGCCTCGACATGATCAGGAAGAAGCTGTCCGCCACGCCGCTCGTGCTCCAGGTGCCGCTCGGGGTGGAGGAAAACCACCGCGGCGTCATCGATATCATTACGATGAAGGGATACGTATGGAGCGATGACCTCGGCCTCGAGATTCAGGAGGTGGAGATACCTGATGAGTATGCCGGCATTGCGGCGCAGTACCGCGAATCCCTTCTCGAGGCCGTCGCCGAGCACGACGAGGCGATCATGCACAAGTACCTTGAAGGGATCGCGCCCGACGTTCAAGAGATACAAAGCGCGATCCGTGAAATAACCGCCCGGGTCGCCGTATTCCCGGTGCTCTGCGGTTCAGCCCTCCGGAACAAAGGGGTACAGCCCCTGCTCGACGCGATCGTGGACTATCTCCCCTCGCCGCGTGATATCAAGCCGGTGGAAGGGCATAGCCCGAAAAAGCCCGAGGAGATTCTCCGGCGGGAGGCGAGCGACAAGGAGCCTTTCTGCGGCCTCGTATTCAAGCTCATGAGCGATCCGTACGTGGGGAAGCTGTCATTCATGCGCGTTTATTCCGGCCATGTCAAAACCGGCGATCAGGTCTTCAATGTGACCGCGGGTAAGCGGGAGCGGATCCAGCGTGTCTTGAGGATGCACGCCAATGATCGGGAGGATATTAAGGAAGTCTACACCGGAGATATCGTGGCGGTGGTGGGCCTGCGGAGCGCCCGCACCGGCGATACCCTGGCTGAAGAGAATCATCCGATCCTGTTGGAAAAGATGGAATTCCCCGATCCGGTCATATCGATCGCTATTGAGCCGAAGACAAAGGCGGACCAGGACAAGCTCACTGCCGCGCTCGATCGGCTTGAGGAGGAGGACCCGACCTTTCACGTCAATGCCGATTCAGAATCGGGCCAGACCCTCATCTCCGGTATGGGAGAGCTTCACCTCGAGATCATCGTGGACCGACTTATGCGGGAATTCAATATCCAGGCAAATGTCGGCAAGCCGCAGGTGACATATAAAGAAACGATAAGCAGGCCGGTTGAATTCGAATACCGATATGAAAAACAGATCGGCGGCAGGGACCAGTTCGGCCATGTCCTGATACGGCTGGAGCCGGGCAAACCGGGATCGGGCTTTATCTTCAAAAACGGGCTCGTGTCCGGGGAGATTCCCGATCTCTACCTCAAGGATATTGAAGCGGGATTGACCGACGCGATGCAGGCGGGGGTGATCGCCGGATATAAAATGGATGATGTCACCGCGACCCTTATCGGGGGCTCCTACAATGAAAACGCGTCCGAGGAAACCGCCTACCGGATCGCCGCCGGCATCGCTTTAAAGGAAGGAGCCCGCAGGGCAGGGCCTGCGCTCATGGAGCCGATCATGAAGCTCGAGGTCGTATGCCCTGATGATTATACGGGCGATATCATAAATGACATTAACTCGCGCCGGGGCAGAATAGAAAGAATAGATATCCGCGGTGGACTCAAGGTCATTGACGCCCTTGTGCCGCTGTCTGAGGTTTTCGGATATGCAACGAGCGTCCGCTCCATGAGCCAGGGGAGGGCCACGCATACCCTGCAAGTATCGCACTATGAGATCGTGCCGAAGGAGGTTACTGACAAGATCATTGGCCGAATAACCGGCGTTTTATAACAATTTATTGCCCAACGTTTTTTTCTGACGAGCCAACTCCCCGTCCTCTTTTAATTCAGCTTGATGAATAACGGCCCACTCTACAACAAGGCCTAATGTAGTATTTGTAGTTGCGCAATAAGTGGAGGGTGGGGCCGTCCGCAGGGCGGCCCCACCCTCCACTTATTGCGCAGATAGCAATATTTTTATTAAAAATGTTGAATAGTTACGAAATATTTCCAAATTAAAAATATTTTTTGATTAATTTCTTGACAGAATAACCATATTTTTTTTTATTTCATAAACCTGCAATTTATGCGAGAGTTATTATATATATTTTTTTAATTGTTTATAAATATTAGTATTGATGTAACGGTTGTCATACAATCCATTATTGTTACGGAAAAATAACAAAGGAGCAATTTCCAATGGCAAAAGAAAAATTTAAACGGACCAAACCGCATGTAAACGTCGGCACAATCGGCCATATTGATCATGGAAAAACAACATTAACCTCGGCAATCACCAAATGCCTGTTCCTTAAATATGGCTTAGGCAAGCCGGTTGATTTTGACCAGATAGACAACGCTCCGGAAGAGAAGGCCCGCGGGATAACGATTGCCACCTCACACCAGGAATACGAGACTCCGAAGCGCCATTATGCCCATGTCGACTGTCCCGGCCACGCGGACTATATCAAAAACATGATCACCGGCGCGGCCCAGATGGACGCGGCAATCCTCGTGGTCGCAGCCGGCGACGGAGCGATGCCGCAGACCAAAGAGCACGTGCTTCTGGCTCACCAGGTAAACGTGCCGTATATACTGGTATTTTTGAACAAAGTCGACATGATCGACAAGGCCGATCGGGACGAGATGATAGAGCTTGTCCAGATGGAAATCAGAGAGCTCCTTATTAAATATGATTTTCCCGGAGACGAGGTTCCGATAATACCCGGCTCTGCCCTCAAGGCGCTTGAGGAAGCCGAGACAAAAAAGACCGACGGCGAGTGGTTCAACACGGTCATCAAGCTCACCGAAGCGATGGACGAGTATATTCCTGAGCCCAAGCGTGATAAAGACAAGCCTTTCCTGATGCCGATTGAAGACGTGTTCTCCATCACCGGCCGGGGCACCGTGGTTACCGGCAGGATCGAGCGCGGCATTGTGCGGACCGGCGAAGAGGTCGAGATCATCGGTTTTACCGAAACCAAGAAAACCGTATGCACGGGCGTTGAGATGTTCAGGAAAATACTGGACGAGGGCGTAGCCGGCGACAATGTCGGGTGCCTTCTCCGCGGTACCGCCAAGGAAGAAGTTATGCGCGGTCAGGTCCTTGCCAAGCCCGGTTCAATTACCCCGCACAAGAAATTCCAGGGAAAGGTATACGTTCTCAAGAAGGAAGAGGGTGGGCGTCATACACCGTTCTTCGGGAATTACCGGCCGCAGTTCTACTTCAGAACGACTGACGTTACCGGCATCGTGAATCTCCCCTCCGGCGTCGAGATGGTTATGCCGGGTGACGACGTCGACCTGACCGTCGAGCTCATCACACCGGTTGCCATGGAAGAGGAATTGAGGTTTGCCATCAGGGAAGGAGGGAAAACCGTGGGCGCGGGTGTTGTAACGAAGGTTATCGAATAACCTTTTCCCTCTTTTGCATTGAAAATTGCATTCTTATGATCAGACCATCATGATGATGGTCTGATCTGTGTATTTTAACGATAAAAAATAGTTATTCAGATAATTCCTGCCTTTGAAGGCGGGGATGCGCAACCCCGCCTTCAAAGGCAGGAATTATCTGAAGAGTTATAATAAAAAAATAATCAGGTATTTGAAGTGGCAAAGTCTACGGGACAACGTATCCGAGTAAAACTGAGATCGTTTGATGCGAAATTGTTGGATCAATCAGCTGAGAAGATAGTTGCAACAACCAACCGCAGCGGCGCAAAGGTTGCAGGACCGATACCGTTGCCCACCAAGGTTGAAAAGTTCTGCGTTCTCAAATCGCCTCATGTGAATAAAAAATCGCGCGAGCAGTTTGAGATAAGGACTCATAAGCGTTTGATTGATATCATTGATCCAAATTCCGACACTGTTGAAGCATTGATGAAGTTGGAATTACCTGCCGGCGTTTCAGTTGATATTAAATCCTAATCTGGCTTAAATTTCATACTCTTGGTTTTAATGTGCAATCACTTGGATGGATGGATATAAGGGATGAAGAAAGCGCTTATTGGCAAAAAAATCGGCATGACCCAGTACCTGCATGAGGACGGCACGGTTGTTCCGGTCACGGTGTGCGAGCTCGGACCCTGTATCGTGGTGCAGAAAAAGGGCGCTCAAAAGGACGGATATGCGGCCCTGAAGCTGGGTTTCAGCGAGGTCAAGGAATTGCGGCTCAGCAAGGCGATCCGGTCCGATCTGAAAAAGAAGGGGCTCAAACCGCTCAGGCATTTTCGCGAGGTTGATCTGTTTGATGATTCCCTGGATGTCGGGAGCGTCGTCACCTGCTCCATATTTGCGGAAAACGATATGGTGGACGTGACCGGCGTATCAAAAGGAAAGGGTTTTGCGGGCGTAGTCAAACGCTACGGCTTCCACGGAGGCGGGGAAACCCACGGATCAACCTTCCACCGGGCGCCGGGGTCAATCGGCGCGTGCGCTTTTCCGAGCGAGGTATGGCGCGGTCAGGGCATGCCCGGAAGGCTCGGGAACATGACCGTTACAGTGAAAAATCTCAAGATAGTCAAAATTCTTGAGGATAAAAATATAGTTCTGATATCCGGTGCCGTGCCGGGCAGAAAAAATTCATTGATTACTGTTCGCGGGAGATAGGCAGGCGGCTGATGAAGATCGACAAATATTCAATTGAGGGCGCGGTTGTGGGCTCGGTCGAGCTGTCCGACAGCGTCTTCGGGTCTGAGATAAACGATATCCTGATATATGAGCTGGTGAAATCAGCCAACGCCAATCTGCACCAGGGGACCCATAAGACCAAGGAGCGCGCGGAGGTCAGGGGCGGCGGCGTAAAGCCATGGCGGCAGAAAGGCACCGGAAGAGCACGGCATGGTTCAATCCGCTCCCCCATCTGGAAGGGCGGCGGCACCATCTTCGGCCCCCGGCCGCGCACCTACCGGATCGACCTGCCCCGGAGCATCAAGCAGTCGGCGTACCGGTCGCTCTTTTCGCTCAAGGCGAAGCAGGGAACCATCAAGGTTGTCGAGGATTTCACGGTGAGCGGCAAAACCAGGGAGATAGCGAAAATCGGCAGGGCCTTGTCCGTGTCGTGCGGTCTCATTATATCCGGAAGCGACGATTTCTCGCTCAGGCGGTCAATACGGAATATACCGGGGCTCGTGTATAATAATGTGAATAGAATATCAGGCAGGGACGTCTTTTATTCAAAAAATCTCATCATTACTGAGAGCGCGCTTACGCTGTTGAACGAACGATATTCAGAGGTCGGGCGATGATGAATCCGAATGACATCATATTAAAACCGGTGATTTCTGAAAAAACCACGGAGATGGCCGGGATGTATAAATACGCGTTTCGCGTGTCAATGAATGCGAATAAGATGAACGTGGCGCGTGCTATCAGGGAGTTGTTCGGCGTAAAGCCGGAAAAGGTGAATATCATGAGGGTGCGGGGCAAGCTCCGGAGGCTCCGGTATAAGTACGGCAAGAAGAGTGCATGGAAGAAGGCGATCGTAACGCTTCGGCCGGGAGACAAGATAGAGCTGTTTGAATCCCAATAGCATGACAAAAGCGTCAGATGTTTTTTTGATCAAGGGACAGAGACATGGGGCTTAAGAAATTTAAACCAAAAACCCAAACGACACGCTATAAGACGGTGCTCGATTTTTCCGAGCTCACGGCAACGGAGCCGTATAAGCCGCTGACCAGGGGAAAGAAGGAATACTCGGGAAGGGGATACAAAGGCCAGATCAGCGTGCGCAGGCGCGGCGGCGGGCATAAGCAGCGGTACCGGATTATAGATTTCAAGCGGAATAAATACGGGATAGAGGGCCGTGTGTCTACTATCGAGTATGATCCGAACAGATCCGCGAACATCGCGCTCATAAATTACGCCGACGGCGAAAAGAGATATATTATCGTACCGGAGGCATTGAAGGTCGGAGACACCGTAGTCTCGGGCGCGGATGTGGAGATCAGGATGGGGAATTCTCTTCCTCTGAAAAATATCCCGCTGGGCACCAATATCTATAATATTGAAATGAGCCGCGGCAGGGGCGGCCAGCTGGCGCGTGCGGCCGGGGCTCAGGCGGTTATTGCCGCAAAAGAAGGCGACTATTGCCTGATCAAGCTTCCGTCCGGCGAAATTCGGAAGATCCACGAAGAGTGCTACGCAACGATCGGCGAGGTGGGGAACAAAGACCACGGTCTGGTGACCATAGGCAAGGCCGGCAGGTCGCGGTGGATGAACCGGAGGCCCAAGGTCAGGGGCGTTGCCATGAATCCGATAGACCATCCCCTTGGCGGCGGCGAGGGAAAATCCTCCGGCGGAAGGCATCCGTGTTCGCCGACCGGAAAACCCACCAAGGGCTTTAAAACGAGGAAGAAACATAAGTTGAGCGATAACTATATAGTCAATCGAAGGAAGAAATAATGGCCCGGTCAGTTAAAAAAGGTCCCTATATTGATATTAAGCTGTTCAAGAAAATTGAGGAGATGAATTCCTCGAACGCGAAGAAGGCGCTCAAGACATGGTCCCGCCGTTCTACTATTTTTCCTGAGATGATAGGCCACACGCTGATGGTGCATAACGGCAAGAACTTTATACCGGTGTATGTTACCGAGAACATGATCGGCCATAAGCTCGGGGAGTTCGCGCCGACGAGGACGTACCGGGGGCACCGGAGTAAAGACGACAAGATTGCCAAGAGGAAGAAGTAATGGAAGCGACTGCCCATTCAAAGTTTATCAGGGTAAGCGCCTCGAAGGCGAGGCTCGTCGCCAATGAGATCCGGGGCGAGGAGCTTCCCTACGCGATAGAGATTTTGAAGGCCATGCCGCAAAAGGGAGCCCGCCTCATACTGAAGACGCTGTATTCCGCGGGCGCGAACGCAAAATACCGGAAGCCTGACATCATAGACAATGATCTCTACGTCAAGAAAATCGTCGTCGACGTCGGACCGACGCTCAAGCGGTACCGGGCCAGGGCGCGGGGCAGAGGGACGCGCATCCGTAAAAGAACGAGCAATATCCTGATTGTATTATCAGATGAAAATTAAGGTTAAGGGTATCCTCTAATGGGTCAGAAGGTTAATCCAATAGGTTTACGGTTAGGCATAAACAGAACGTGGGAATCGATCTGGTATGAGGACAAGAAGAATTATGCGAAATATCTTCATGAGGACCTGGCTATCAAGGATTATATAAGGAAGGAAAAACAGTCGGCCGGGATCTCAAAGGTTGCCATTGACCGATTCCCGGACCGGGTCAATATCAATATCCACGCCTCCCGTCCCGGAGTTCTCATCGGCAAGAAGGGCTCTGATATCGAGGCATTGAAGGAACATTTGCAGAAGATAGTTTCAAAGAACGTGTATATAAATATCATAGAAGTAAAAAAACCTGAAAAGAACGCAGTCCTGATCGCTCAGGTCATCGCACAGCAGGTCGAGGGAAGGTTCCCGTACCGCCGCGCGGCCAAGCAGGCCATCACCAACGCGATGAGGACCGGCGCCCTGGGCATCAAGGTCGTGATTTCAGGAAGGCTCAATAACGCTGAAATGGCGCGTCAGGAGTCATATAAAGAGGGAAGGATCCCGCTCCATACCCTGCGCGCCGATATCGATTACGGGTTTGCGGAGGCGCTCACCACATTCGGGCTGACCGGCGTGAAGGTCTGGATATACAACGGGGATGTGCTGTCCAAAGCCGAGGAAGAGGAAGAAGACAAATATACGGTTAAACGGAAAACAAAGTGATTAAGGAACTGATGCCATGTTAATGCCGAAAAGACAGAAGTACAGAAAGGTACAGCGCGGCCGGATGCGGGGTGCGGCGTACCGGGGCTCGACGATTGTTTTTGGCGAAATCGGACTGAAATCCCTTGAACCGGGCGAGATCACCGCGCGGCAGATTGAGGCCGCCCGTGTTGCCATCACGCGGAAGGTTAAGCGGGGTGGAAAGCTCTGGATACGGATATTCCCGGACCGGCCCTTCACCAAGAAGCCTGCCGAGACCAGGATGGGCAAGGGAAAGGGGAACCCTGAAGGATACGTCTCCAGGATAAAACCGGGCAAGATACTGTTTGAGATTGCCGGCATTGATGAGACGTTGGCCAAGGAGGCGCTGCAAAACGCGGCGTTCAAACTTCCGCTCAAAACAAAGATTGTCACGTTGAGCGAATAAAGGGCGGGAGGTATGAGGCCATATGAAAGGAAAACTTGAGGAATTGCCTGTTGAGGAGTTGGAGCGAAGCCTGAACGAATCCAAGGAGCTTTTACGGAAGGAGCGGTTTAAGGCGGTCACGAGCAAGGTGGAAAATCCCCTGAGGATCAGGGAGTTAAAAAAACATATAGCAAGAATACTGACGATCAAAAAGGAATATGCGCTCGGCATTCGTGAGAAACGGGGAGCCAGATAACGAGAGGGGGAGGACATCATACCGTGGAAGCAAAGAGGAAACAACTGTTCGGCAAAGTAGTCAGCAATAAAATGGATAAAACCATCGTCGTTGAAGTCGAAAATCTGGTCATGCATTCCTTGTACAAGAAATCGGTCCAAAGAACGAAAAAGATAAAGAGCCATGATGCAAAAAATGAATGCTCCATCGGCGACCTCGTAAGGGTTGAGGAGACCCGGCCGTTGTCGAAGGAAAAGAGACACCGGTTGGTTGAGATTGTAGAAAAAGCGAAATAGAGGAAGGACGATGATTCAGGTTCAAACAATGCTGGATGTGGCAGACAACAGCGGGGTGAAGCGGGTGCAATGCATCAAGGTGCTGGGCGGCACCAGGCGGCGTTACGCCACGGTCGGTGATGTCATAATGGTTGCGGTCAAGGATTCGCAGCCGTCGTATGGATTAAAAGACACGACCGGTAAGAAGGTCCATGCAAAGGCGGTGCTGCGCGCCGTTGTGGTAAGAACAAAGAGCCCGGTCAGGCGCAAGGACGGCTCCTATATAAAATTCGATGACAACGCGGTGGCGATCATTGATCCCAAGGGAGAGCCCCGGGGCTCGCGGATTTTCGGCCCGGTCGCGCGTGAACTGAGGGATAAGAACTTTTTAAAAATCGTGTCGCTTGCACCTGAGGTTCTGTAGAAGGGGAGAACACCATGAATCTGAATAAGGAACAATCCCGCATAAAAGCGAATGACAATGTCGTTGTCACCGCCGGCTCCGACCGGGGAAGGCGGGGGAAGGTCTTGAAGATCGGCGCAAAGCGCGGCCGGATCATCGTGGAGGGCATTAATAAAAGGAATAAGTATATAAAACCCGGTCCTGAAAGCCCCAAGGGAGGCACCGCGAATATTGAATTCCCCATCGATATGTCCAATGTCATGATCTTTTGCGATAAATGCAAAAAAGGGGTCCGCATCGGCATAGCGTATAAGGACGATAAGAAAACCAGGGTCTGTAAAAAGTGCGGTAAAAATCTTGATTAACCAGGGCGGCGGAAGAGGATAGTTACAATGGCGTCACGATTGAAAATAGAATACGAAAAGAATATAAGAAAGAAGCTCAAGAGCCAGTTTAAATTCAAGTCCATCATGGAGGTTCCCAAGCTTGAAAAGATCGTGCTGAACGTAGGGATCGGCGAAGCACATTCCAACCCTAATTTATTAAAGGCTGCGATCGAGGAGCTGAGGGCGATAACCGGGCAGCATGCCGTAAAAACCACGGCGCGGAAGTCAATTGCGAATTTCAAGCTCCGGGAGGGGTTCGACGTCGGCTGCCGGGTTACGCTGCGGGGAGACCGCATGTATGAATTCCTTGATCGGCTCATCAATATCGCGCTCCCCCGGGTCCGCGACTTCAGGGGATTGTCGCCGAAGTCATTTGACAATTTCGGCAGTTATAATTTTTCCGTAATGGAGCAGATCATGTTCCCCGAGATTAATTTTGATAAGGTCGAAAAGATACATGGTTTCAATATAACCATCGCGATATCGGCGAAAAACAAGGAACATTCAAGGGCATTATTGGACGAATTTAAAATGCCATTTAGATCATAGGAGAAAACACTGTGGCACGAACGAGCTTATGGGCGAAACAGGAACGGGGCCCTAAATACAAGGTACGGCGGCATAACCGATGCAAAATCTGCGGCAGATCGCGGGCGTATCTGCGAAGATTTGAGATGTGCAGGATTTGTTTTCGAAAGCTTGCCAGCGAGGGTAAACTCCCGGGAGTCGTGAAATCATCATGGTAGAATTAATAGTATAGGGTAGATCTCATGAGTGGTATGACAGATCCAATTGCGGATATGCTGACGCGAGTCAGAAATGCGATAAAAGCGGGACATTTGCTCGTTGATGTGCCGTCTTCAAAAATGAAGGTTTCGATCGCTAAAATTCTCAAGGATGAGGGTTTCATAAAGAACTTCAAACTGAACGATGATAACCGCCAGAAGGTTTTGAGAATTTATTTAAAATACTCCGAGGAAAACAGGCCCGCTATTTTTGATTTGAGAAGAATAAGCATGCCGGGCCGGAGGGTGTATGTAAAAGCCGACGATCTCTCGCCGGTTTATAATAATATCGGCATTTGGATATTATCGACGTCAAAAGGGGTGATAACGAATAAGACCGCAAAAAAGATGAATATCGGCGGTGAAGTTTTGTGTGAGATTTCGTAAGAGGACGGCTGCCATGTCGCGTGTAGCGAGAAAAACGATTCAGATACCCAACGGCGTAACGGCTGATTATAAAGAGGGGACACTCACGGTCAAGGGCCCCCTGGGGGAAGAGAAACTCGCCTTGATGAAAGGCATCGATCTGGGTATTAAAGATAATGCTATTTCAATCATCGTAAAAACAGACGGCGGGGATAAGAAGCTTACGGCCTCATCGGGTTTGATGCGGTCGCTTGTAAGCAATATGGTGCTCGGCGTATCAAAGGGGTTTGAAAGAGATCTGGAGATCGTGGGTGTCGGCTATCGGGCGACACAGCAGAAAGGCGCTGTACAATTCCAGCTCGGCTATTCACATCCGATTCTTTTTACCCCTCCCGCCGGTATCACCATTGAGGTCCTTGAAGCCACAAAACTGAAGGTTAAAGGCGCCAACAAACAGCAGGTGGGCCAGGTGGCGTCGGATATAAGAAAACTGCGTCCTCCCGAACCGTATAAGGGGAAGGGAATAAGATATAAAGACGAACGTATACGGAAAAAAGCCGGCAAAACAGGGAAATAAAAATGGATAAGATCGCTGTAAAAAAGAAACGCCTGCTGCGTAGAAGATATCTTATAAAAAAGAAGATACGTATGCACAAGGGGGCTCTGCGCCTCTGTATAAGTAGAAGCAGCAGAAACCTGTATGCGCAGATTATCGATGACGAGAAACAGCATACCCTGGTTGCTCTCTCTACCTTAGCCAAGGAATTCCCAACGAAAAAAAACAGGGGGAATACGATCGCGGCCAAAGAGCTGGGCAAATTGCTGACGCTTAAGGCGGTAAATGCCGGAATCACGGAAGTGGTTTTCGACAGAAACGGGTACAAATATCATGGAAAGGTTAAAGCCTTTGCCGATGCGGCCAGGGAAAACGGCCTGAAGTTTTAGGAGTTATCGTAATGAAAATTAAAAGAAAAAAAACTTCCCCCGCCGATCTGGAGCTCTCTGAAAAGATAGTCGCCATTAACCGGGTGGCCAAGGTGGTGAAAGGCGGCAGAAGATTCTCGTTTAATGCGCTCGCCGTTATCGGTGACGGAAACGGGCATGTGGGTATAGGCTTCGGCAAGGCGAATGAGGTGCCGGACGCCATTGATAAAAGTAAAGAGGACGCGAAAAAAAATATCTATAGGGTGAATATACATAAACACACGATTCCTCATCCGGTGATCGGCAAGTTTAAGGCCGCCAAGGTGATACTGAAGCCGGCCGCGCCGGGCACCGGAATAATAGCCGGCGCTTCAGTTCGGGCGGTATTGGAGAGGGCGGGCGTGAGCGACGTGCTGACCAAAGCCCAAGGGTCGAGGAATCCGGTTAATTTAGTCAAGGCGGCGCTTGACGGCCTGCTTCAGCTGCGGAGCTTTGATGAGGCGGCCCGGCTGCGTGATATTCCTTTGAGCAAGTTATGGGGATAATCGGGGAGCGGTATGGCACGGAAAATAATAATACGGCAGATAAAAAGCGGCATTGGCACAAAACCGAAACAGCGGGCCACCCTTAAGGCGCTCGGATTACGGAAGATAAATGCGGAGCGCCTTCATGACGACACTCCGGTCATCCGCGGCATGATAGATAAGGTGAGCCATCTGATCAGCATTAAAGAAGTGGATCAATAGAGAGACGCGGTTATGGAAGAATTGTATTTATTAAAAAAACCTGATAACATCAAGAGAATAAAAAGGGTGGGCCGCGGCAACTCGAGCGGCCATGGGAGCCAGGCCGGGAAAGGGCATGACGGCCAGCTCGGAAGGTCGGGCAGAAAGAGAAGAGCCTGGTTTGAAGGCGGCCAGATGCCGCTGCAGAGGCGGGTGCCGAAGAGAGGATTCAGCAATTATACCAAGAAGGAATATCAGATTATTAATATATCCCTGTTCGATAAGCTGGGCGTCGGCGAGGTTGGTCCCGAGATCATGAAGAAGAAGGGCCTCATCACCCGGGTCGACAAGCTCATCAAGGTGTTGGGAAACGGCGATCTCACCAAACCGGTGAAAGTCACCGCCGACGCTTTTTCGGGGAAGGCTGTTGAAAAGATTAAGAAGGCGGGCGGAGACGCCATTATCCGCGTATTTCCGGACAAAAAGGCGGCGGATATTTAACTTGTAAGGTAAATAATGCCTAACGTTGTAACGAACATATTTAAAATTCCTGATTTAAGAAAACGGATTTTTTTCACGCTTATTATTTTAATCGTGTATCGCATTGGAGCGCATATCCCCATTCCCGGGATAAATGTAGACGCGCTCAAAACATACTTTTTGCAGGCGCAGAGCTCGGGGCTTCTCGACTTTTTTGATCTTTTTTCCGGAGGCGCTTTCAAGCGTTTTACCATATTCGCCCTGGGGATCATGCCCTATATCTCATCATCGATTATTTTCGATCTCTTGAAAGTCGTATTCCCGGCTCTTGAAAGATTGGCTAAGGAAGGGCATGAGGGGCAGAAAAAGCTTAATCAATATACCCGGTACGGGACGGTGGTACTGTGCGCCGCCCAGTCATTCGGCCTGACCATTTGGATGAAATCCGCCATGAGGACGGCTGCGGGGGGCTCGGTCGTATCTGAGGAAGCGGGAATCGGCTTTGTCGTTGTCACGGTTGTCGCGATAACGACCGGCACCATGGTGCTCGTGTGGATGGGGGATATCATCACCGAACGGGGGATCGGGAACGGCATATCCCTCATTATCATGGCGGGAATCGTTGTCCGCGGCCCGCAGGCAATGATGGCAACATTGAAAAAAATAGGCGATTCAGGCGAGCCGATAGTCGGAATTATCCTGATCGGCCTGTTTTTCGCCATTGTCGCCGCGTCGATATTGCTGACCCTCGGCCAGAGGAGAATCCCGGTGCAATACGGGAAGAAGCAGACGGGGAGGACCCTGGCCTCCAGAAGCGCCCAGTACATACCCCTCAGGGTCAACGCAGCCGGGGTCATCCCGATAATTTTTGCCGCGGCTATAATAACGTTCCCGACGCAGATGATCGGCATGATCGGGGGTACAAGCTCCTCCTTCCTGAACAAGCTGCAGTACTGGTTGTCGCCCGGCCAGTTGCCCTATATATTTATATACAGCGGTCTGATTATATTTTTCTGTTTTTTTTATACGTCAATACGGTTTAATCCGGTGGAAATCGCTGATAATTTAAAAAAGTACGGCGGGTTTATTCCCGGAATACGGCCGGGCCAGAATACGTCTGATTATATTATGAACATTCTTAACAAGATCAATCTGTCCGGATCTATATTTCTCGCGTTTATCGCGATTGTACCTGATCTTATCTTAAGAGTATGGCCTGAGCAGGTTTCTGTTGAGATGGCTCATCTTTTCGGCGGCACATCGCTGCTCATAATTGTCGGTGTCGCCCTCGATACGCTCCAGCAGATAGAATCGCAGCTTCTCATGAGGCACTATGACGGTTTCATGAAGGGGGCCCATATGAAGGGGCGATATTAAAAATTTTGCGGCCAGGCCGGTGATTACATTAGATTTAGATAAAGAGTATGGCGAAAGAAGAACCAATAGAAGTTGAAGGCGTGGTTGTTGAACCCCTCCCCAATGCCATGTTCAGGGTCAAGCTGGACAACGGTCATGTGGTGCTGGCGCATATCTCGGGCAAGATGAGAATGCATTATATCAGAATACTGGCCGGCGATCGGGTGACGGTTGAGCTGTCGCCCTACGATTTGAACCGGGGCAGGATTATTTACCGGTCAAAGAGCTAACGTCCGGTTGCGGCCGGTCGGTGATCATCGATAAGAGGTATGCTATGAAGGTACGGGTATCGGTAAGGAAGATTTGCAATGAATGCAAGGTTATAAAACGCCACGGCGTGGTGAGGGTAATCTGCAGTAATCCGCGTCATAAACAGCGGCAGAAAGTCAGAAACGTGAAAAAACATTAAGGTAATGTGAAGGTGGGCTTATGGCACGTATAGCAGGAGTAGATTTACCGAGCAATAAACGCATAGAGGTGGCGCTGACCTATATTTTCGGCATCGGGCCGTCGATGTCAAAAAAGATTCTGAATGAATCCCATGTCGATCCCGATAAACGGGTAAAGGATCTGGCTGATGAGGAGATAAATGATCTAAGAAAAACAATCGAGAAGAACGCAAAGGTGGAAGGGGACCTCCGTACCGAGACGGCGATGAATATCAGGCGCTTGATGGATATCGGCTGTTACCGGGGGATCAGGCACCGCCGGGGCCTGCCGGTGCGCGGTCAGAATACGAAAAACAACGCGAAGACGAGAAAAGGGAACAAAAGACAGCCGATCGGCGGGAAGAAAAAGAAATAAGGAGTAAGACGTGAAAGGGAAGAAGACAAAGGCGAAGAAGGAAAAGAAAGTAATACCCGTCGGCCGGGCTTATGTCCAGGCAACCTATAATAATACCATCATTACCCTGACGGATATGCAGGGGAATGTTATCGCCTGGGCTTCATCCGGCGGGGAGGGATTCAAGGGATCGAGAAAGTCCACCCCCTTTGCCGCGCAGATGGCCGCTAAAACGGCGGCTCAGAATGCGATCGACAATGCCGGTTTGCAGAACGTCGAGGTGTACGTCAAGGGGCCCGGCATCGGGAGAGAGGCTGCGGTGCGGTCGCTGTTCCAGGCCGGCCTGAAAATTAGCAAGATCAAAGACGTAACGCCGGTTCCGCATAACGGGTGCAGGCCTAAAAAGAGAAGAAGAGTGTGATGGAGTAACAGATTATGGGAAGATATACGGGTCCGCGATGCAAATTGTGCAGGAGGGAGATGATGCCCCTCATGCTGAAGGGGCAGCGATGCCTGACCGACAAGTGTCCGGTAAAAAGCAAAAAGAAATACCCCCCGGGGCCTCCGCGGAAGAGGAGGGCCAAATTGTCGGACTATGCGGTACAGCTGCGGGAGAAGCAGAGGATCAGGAGAAGCTACGGGCTTATGGAGAGCCAATTCAGGCTGCTTTTCAAGGACGCGCTGAGAATGAAGGGCGTTACGGGAGATACCCTCATGTCGCTCCTCGAGCGGCGGCTGGATAATGTCTTATACCGAATGGGATTCGCCTCGTCGCGGTCGCAGGCCCGGCAGCTGGTAAAACATAAGCATGTCCTGGTTAGCGGTAAAATCGTCGATATCCCTTCGTACCGGGTTAATGAAGGGTCGGTCGTCTCCATGAGGGAGAATTATGCGAGCAATGTGATGCTTGAGGATTCAATAAAGCTTGCCAAGGCAATTGATTCGGTTCCGGGCTGGATAGAGGTGGATTTTGAAAAAAGAAACGGCAGGATCATCCGCCTCCCCATGAGGGAAGATATTACGACGAATTTCAACGATCAGCTTGTCGTTGAACTGTATTCCAAGTAGAATTCCGGGATCTTTACTTGTATTTGCAATATTAAGGGAGGTGAAAATGGCCCCACGAAATCTGCTCAAGGGCTTTAAACGGCCGAATAAAATTATTTTTGAGCATGATGAATTACAGCCGACTTATGGCCGATTTATAGCAGAGCCCTTTGAAAAGGGCTACGGGTTGACCATCGGGAATTCCCTGAGGCGGGTGTTGTTGTCGTCAATTGAGGGTGTGGCTATCACAGCCATCAAAATTGAAGGCGTTCCTCATGAGTTCTATACTATACCCGGCGTTTACGAAGATGTCACGAGAATCATCCTGAATCTGAAAAAGCTCCGGTTCAGCTATGTGGGCGAGATGCAGAAGGTCGTCCATATTAAAAAGAAGGGTTCGGGCGAGCTGCGCGGTGCGGACTTTAATGTCGATCCTGAAATCGAGGTCATGAATAAGGATCTGGTAATAGCGACGCTCAATGAATCGGGAACCATCGATATGGAGGTCCAGATAGAGCGGGGACGGGGATATGTCCCGGCTGAGGTCAACAAGTCCAATACCGAAGCGGTGGGCGTGATCGCGATCGATTCGATTTTTTCGCCGATTAAGAAGGTCAATGTGAAAATCGAGGATACCCGCGTAGGCCAAAGGACGGATTTTGACAAGCTGATTCTTGAGATATGGACCGACGGCTCGATCTCTCCCGAAGATGCGCTGGCGTATGCCGCTAAAATCGTCAAGGACCATATGACTATTTTTATTAATTTCGAAGAGGAAGTCGAGGAAGAGATCGAAGAGGTCGACGAGAATCTTGAGAAGATGAAATCGCTTTTAGCCAAGTCGATTGATGAAATAGAGCTTTCGGTCAGGTCTTATAACACACTGAAGAGTCTGGATGTCTCCATGCTGGGCCAGCTGGTGAAGAAAACCGAAGATGAACTGAAAAAATCGAAACATTACAGTGATTTGGTCTTGAATGAGATTAAATCAAAGCTTGAATTGCTGCACCTAAGCTTGGGATTAAAAGATTAACGAGGTCGTTCCATGAGACACAGGAAGAGCGTAAAACAGCTGGGAAGAACTCATTCGCACCGAAAGGCGATGTTCGGTAATATGGTAACCTCTTTTTTCAGACATGAGAGGATCCAGACCACAAAGCAGAAAGGAAAAGAGCTTAAGCGGATAGCGGAAAAGCTGATAACAAGAGCCAAGAGGAATATCGGTCTGACTTCGCGGGATGAAGGCAAGAAGCTTCACAACAAACGCGAGGTGATGAGAATAATAAAGGACCGGGATATCGTTAAAAAGCTTTTCGATGATATAGCCGTACGTTTCAAAGAAAGAAACGGCGGGTATACGAGACTTTACCTTTTGGGGAAAAGGCCGGGTGATGCTGCTGAAATGTCCATAGTGGAGCTGGTGGAGAAAAGGATTGTAAAGAAAAAGCTTGATGCAAATGAAAAGGAAGTGAAAAAGGGGCAGAAAGCGAAAAAGGAAGCTCCCAAGGCAGCACCCAAAGAAGCGAAGAAAGAGCCGGAAAAAGAAGCCGTAAAAGAAAAAAAAGAATCCAAAAAGGAAGCCGCGAAGGAAAAGGATAAAAAAGAATCCAAAAGGGAAACTCTGAAGGAAAAGGATAAAAAGGAATCAAAAAAGACTAAAGCTAAAAAGAAAGAAAAGAAACGTTAACGCTTCTTGAGCTTCTTCATTTCCACGTCGTGAATGAGCCGCAGGTTGTCATCAGCATCGACTTTATATTTTTCCGGTATCCGGTCGTCAAAAACCGGCATAATGGTGGCGTGGGTGATATTATATTTTATCATGCTTTTCCCCAGCTCATTGACGTTTAGAATCCGGTAGATTTCTATTCCGCTCTGCTTCGCTTCCCTGCACAGGTTAACCAACTCAATAGAGCTCGATATTATCTGATTTATGCTGTTCAACGGAAGCTTATTTTTTTTCTTCAAAAACGCTATGTCCGGGTCGTTAAAAATACTTTTTGCCTTTTCATATTTTTTATATCCTTCGCGGATATACGCCGCGATTTTTTCCCTGTCCTGAAAAAAATGGTACTTGTCCGGATCTATCAATTTTATATCGTTCAGCGGATCAAAGGGTTTCCTGAGATATGACGCAAGGCCGCTTTCTTTGCTGTATTCAATGAGAATTTGAAATGACACCTTGGAAGTTGAATCGAGAATTTCCTTCGTTCGTTTCAGATACATGTCGTCCATAACTTCGAGTATCGAAACCAAATCCTTTTTGAGTTTATAAAACTTCAGGGCGGAGGCGGTGTAATCCAGCCCGTAATAGCTTTCAGCCGCTTCCTGGAACCGTGCCTTATTATCTGCATGAGTTTTTTTCAGCTGTTCATCGCCGAAATTATCAACCATGATCTGAATTTGGCGTAATGTCTCCAGCGTAAAGCCGTAATCCATGGTTGATCTTACTGCGGAGGAAATGGAGTATGCCGCGACTGTTGAAAAGATCATTCCTACCGACGCGAATAACGATATATATTTTTTTTTGTTCATGGAAATTCCTTTAAGTTTATTTTCGACACGCCGGTTTAAGGGCTTTAAGATAATTTTGAAAGACGGACCTCACCCCCGGCCCCTCTCCAAATTGGAGAGGGGGGCCTTATAATTAAGCTTTATGCACCCCCCTTCTCTTATTGAGGAGAAGGCCGCCTCTCGCCATCCATGGCTTCGGCGGCATTGGGACATCCATGTCCGGCAGGGGGACGGGGGGGATGAGGTCGAAGCGCCCTTTAGGGGCATGCAAGAATATTCTGCATTTTCCTTGAAATTTCAGGATATTCCCTGCGATAATGCACCGTATGACGGGAATTCGGACCAGCATGAACATTTTTAAAGAGCGTTTCCCCGCTGTTTATGATAAAATGATGAATGGTACGGACAGCCGCACCATCGAGATCATGGAAGCAAAACAGGGCGGCAAAGTACCGGCTGTTATTACGGAAGGGAAGCGCTTTTTTGTTCATAGTAAATTTGATCCGGTAAAAGAGGCGAAGCGGTTCATTAATGAAATCGACACAGACGGCTATGACCTGTTTATCGTGTTCGGTTTCGGATTCGCGTATCATATAGAAGAATTAATGCGCGGGATGCCTGATAAATCTCTTGTCCTGGTCATAGAGAAGAGCCCGCTGATGCTCAAGATGGCCTTGGAAAACAGGGATTTATCCCGGATACTTGAGGACGGAAGGCTCATCGTCCTTATTGATCCGGGAGAGGAGATGATATCAGACGCTCTTAAAGGTAAATCATCGCGAAGGGCCAGCCTTCTACTGCACCGGGGCTCATTTCAGATTGAGCGCAATTATTACACCAACATGCAGGAGATCGCCCGGTCATATCTTTCAACAAAAGAGGTCAACATCGCCACCTTGGCCAAGTTCGAGAAGATATGGGCGGGCAACATAGCACGGAATATCGGCATCTTCATACGCTCGCCCGGGGTCAACATATTTTTCGATAAGCTCAAGGGAATTCCCGCCATTATTGTCGCCGCCGGCCCATCGCTTCATCAAAGCATTGATTTCATTAAAAAGCACCGGGCCCGGGCCGTCATAATCGCCGTGGACACATCGTATAAAATATTGCTTAAGTCTGGGATTGAACCCCATTTCTGCATCGTAGTGGATCCGCAGGTTGTCAACGCCCGTTATTTTGAGGGATCGGGTATGACCAGGACTATTCTTATTGCAGACCCCATGGTGCATCCCTCGGTATTCAGGTTCTTTAAGGGGCCGGTTGCTTTGACCGGCGTCGCTTTCAAGCTTTTGCACTGGATCGACTCTTTCTTCGGCCACAAGGGTGAGATAACCCATGGCGGGTCGGTATCAACCAATGCCTGCGATTTCGCCCTGCGGACCGGGGCGTCGCCGGTTATATTGATGGGTCAGGATCTCGCCTTTACCGGCGGTTATGCTCACGCCCGGGGATCGTACCTTGACGAGCAGGTTTATCTGCGCACGCGCAGGCTCTATTCGGCGGAAATGTTCAACCGGTTTCAGCTCACGGCTCTGCCGAAGATATCGGTTAAGGGAATACGGAGCGAGACCGTGAATACCAATCAGAAAATGATGATATTCCTGTCATGGTTTGAAAAACGGAATGATGAAAACATCATCAACGCGACCTATGACGGCGCCAGAATCCCCGGGATACAGCATGCGTCAGCCGATGAGCTTACGTTGCCTGATCCGGGAATGGATATCGCCGCTTTCGTTGACGAGCTCTATCGTGCCGCCGACATTGAGTCCGGCGCCGCGGGTACCCGGCGGGTGCTCGGAGCAAGAATCAATACAATACAGAAGGAGATCAATTCCCTTATACCGCTCCTCGGCAGGGCCGTTGAATTTTCCGACGCCTTGTACTCCCTCATGCGTGATAAAAAGCGGGACCAGAGGAGGCTCGATTATCTGTTGGGCAAGCTTTCCGAAACCGACCGGATCGTGGAATCGAAACGCCATGCAAAAGATATGATCAGCTTCACCGTTCAGCGGGTCGTGCACACTATTACCGAGGGTTATGATATTGATGAGGCCGATTCGCTCCTCACGGAGCAGGAGCGTGTTGTGAAGCGATCGCAGTATCTATACCGGGGGCTGCTTGAAGGCGCGAAATTCAACAGCAAAATCCTGAAAAAAATGGCATCGGTGCTCGACGCCGGTGACTGAATTATTATAAGCCGGCAAGCGGAAATGAATCTCCGGCTCTGAATATCAGCTTAACCCCCATAATCGGCTCGATCCGGTCATTCCACGACGCGTTCGGCCTTGATGTTGCCAGGTTTATGCTGAATCCTGTTCTGAATCCGGCTTCGAGGCTTACGGTAACGTCTTCCACGGCATTGATGTTTAAGCCGACAACCGGCCCCAATTTATTGTATAACATGGCATCTGAGATAGTTTTATCCGAATACCTGAATTCATAGCAGAGCGCAATTTGAGGGCCGGCCCATAATCTTACGGTTTTTGTGCGGATCAGGCCGAATCCGAAGGTATTAGCCCAGGTGAACCGGCTGAGGCTGTAGAAGGTATTGATGGACAGGTAGCTCCTGTCGGCACCGATATTTTCACCGTCAATGCTCAGCCGGTAATTAAAGAGCTTGTCCTTTGCCATGGCTGTATCAAGGGTGAGGTTGGTACCGACAAGGCGCTGCACCATAAATGCAATGGGCGTTGAGAACAAAGCCCGGTAGTCCATTTGCCCGCTGCTCCCGGTATCTTTTACACTGAACCCAATGCCGATTGCATGAGCGGATACCGCGACGGCCAATAGCATAATTGCTGTTGTTAAATAACGAAGCGTTTTCATTTCAAAGTTTTAATTTTAACAAGGAGACTTATCAGAATCATTTCCGAGCACTTTAGTAATGATACTTTTTACTCGTCAAGTAATTTCAGAATTTTTTATTTCAATATGACAGACCGGATGGACGGATTGTTTGGGTTTATATGTAAGGGCCGAGTCAGCTATTTCGCTCCCTGAACTCCCGCTCAAGCACTTCCCCAATCTTATCAATATCCGGCTGAAGCTCAATGGGCCTGTTGGCGTATCGGGAGACTGCTTCTTTAAGCGCTCCTTCATGGTAGCCTATCTTAAATTCTGAAAATTTTAGTCCGTGAGCAGTGGAGATGACGATGGTGCGATCGTTCCGTGACAGCACCTGCTTTTCAATGAGCTTGATGAGCACCGCAAAAGCCACCCCGGTGTGCGGGCATGAATACAAGCCGGTGCGGTCGGCCAGGGCGGCGGCGTTGGCAAGCTCATCCTCGCTCGCCTGCTCCACGATGCCGTCGAACTTTATAAGAGTCGTGATCGCCTTACGAACAGATACCGGATCGCCGATCTGTATCGCCGACGCAAGGGTCTTTTGCG
Organism: Spirochaetes bacterium RBG_16_49_21; assembly: GCA_001829495.1. Classification (GTDB taxonomy): domain Bacteria; phylum Spirochaetota; class UBA4802; order UBA4802; family UBA5550; genus RBG-16-49-21. Next base: position 70,804 of record MIBJ01000062.1, read on the forward strand.
GGGTGACCGGCTTGAATTCCTTGAAGCCGGTCAGGTACGAGAGATAGAGCGGGTTTGCCTTCTCGGCCTGCGCCACCACGATGCGGGGTTTGCGCTTGATAAGGCCGAGATCAAGCATCATGGAAAAGCCGCTGCCGAGCGCCGAGACATTGCCCAGGTTTCCTCCCGGGATGATGATCGCGTCGGGGACTTCCCAGTCGAACTGCTGGGCCATTTCAATTGATATGGTCTTCTGCCCCTCGATCCGAAGCGAGTTCATGCTGTTGCCGAGATAGATGGACTTGTCTTCGGTGATCTGTTTTACGATATTCATGCAGCCGTCGAAGTCGGTGTCAAGGGAGAGCACTATGCTTCCGTTTGCCATTGGCTGAACGAGCTGGGCAGTGGAAATTTTGTTTCGGGGAAGAAAAACGACTGAGGGAATCCCCGCGTAGGCCGCGTACGCGGCCAGGGCGGCGGAGGTGTCTCCGGTGGATGCGCAGGCGACCGCCTTGATTTTTTTCCCCCGCTTTATCATGTCGTTGACCACGGAGACCAGCACCGTCATGCCCAGGTCTTTGAAGGAGCCGGTGTGGCTGTTGCCGCACATCTTCACCCATAGATCATTCATGCCCAGCATCTCGCCGAAGCGCCTGGCCCAGAAGAGGTTCGTGTTCCCTTCGAACATGGACACGATGTTGTCGTTGTCGATCTCGGGAACCACCCATTCCTTTTTGCTCCATATCCCGCTCCCGTAGGGCCACCGGGTGGCGCCCTTGCGGCTGTCGAAGAGACGCCGCCACTGTTGCGCGCTTCTGCGCTTCAGCAGATTCAGATCATGGCGCACCTCGAGCAGACCTCCGCACTTCCTGCATTGGTAGACCACCTCGTCGAGCGGATACTCCTCGTCGCATCCGGCGATGCACCGGAACCTTGCCCTGTATTCGCTCATTCCTCTCCTCCCGCGTGCAATGAATCCTCGACCCGTATCATCATGACTTCGCCGTGGATGAAATCGAATTTTTTTATGTCACGGAGCGCGCCGAGCATTCCCGACTCTTCTGCCTCATGGGTCATGAAAATAAGGGGCACGTATTCCGGGTGTATTTCTTTCTGAATCACGGAGGATATGGAGATATCGTGCTGTGCCAACACCCCGGCTATCTGCGCCAGTATGCCGGGCCGGTCGTCGGTCTGCATCCGGATATAATAGCGAGAAATCCGCTTGCCCGGTCTCACGTGCCGGGCGCGGCCGTCGGTGACTACGGCGGATGCACTCCCGAAGCCTCCGGAGGAAAGCTGTACGATGTCGGAGATCAGGGCCGAGGCCGCGGGACGCGCGCCCGCGCCCTTGCCGGTGAGGATCACGGGATCGGTCATGTCGCCATCGATCATGACGGAGTTGTATTCATGGCGTACGGAGGCGAGTGGATGGCCTTCAGGGATCATGGTCGGGTGCACGCGGATGTCGATGCCGCCGTCGGTTTCTTTTGCTATGCCGAGGAGCTTTATGACATAGCCCATGTCGCGGGCGTAGGATATGTCTCTCGTGTTGATGTTCGATATCCCTTCAATGGTCACATCGGAGTAGCTGACGGTCTTGTTGAATGCGATCATCGAAAGGAGGGCGATCTTGTGACCGGCGTCGTATCCCTCGATGTCGAACGAGGCGTCCGCCTCCGCGAATCCCTTTGCCTGCGCGTCGGCGAGGGCCGCGGGAAAGGGGATGCCTCCCTCCTGCATTTTCGTTAAAATATAATTGGTGGTGCCGTTGAGGATACCCATGATGGATTTAATGCGGTTTCCGACAAGACCGTGACGGAGGGCCAGGATGCAGGGGATGCCGCCGCCGACCGAGGCCTCGAAGCCGAGTCGCGCCGCACCCGACCCTGACAGCTTGAATATGTCGGCGCCTTCCTCTGCCAGAAGCTTTTTATTCGCCGTGACGACGCCTTTGCCGCTTTGCAGGGCGGTGCGGATGATCGACTTCGCCGGCTCAATGCCTCCGATGAGCTCCACGACTATGTCGATGTCAGGGTCGCGCGCGACCTCCTCCCAGTCTCCGGTGATGCCGATTCCGGTCGTGTGCTTCTTCACGTGCTCCACGCGGATATCGCAAATGGTCTTGATCGCGATCTCAATGCCTGATCGTTTCGTTATGACCGCGGAATTTTTTTCTATGAGTGCGTGCAATCCGCTTCCGACAGTGCCGAAACCGATGATGGCGATGTTGATTTTTTTCATATTAAAAATATCCTTTTAAAAATATCCTTCTTCCCTGTGCCCCTGACCGGGGCGGGGTGGGTGACCCGGAGGCCGTCCTTCCGGCATCCTGCCTCGGCCGGCATTCGCAACATCCTGTTGCTCCGGGTCGTGCAATTTTACGAGGAGAAGAGGGCTCTTCCCTCTCCTCCTCGTGCTCATCGCGCAAACAGGACGTTTGCCTGCCGCCGCCGGCAGGATGCCGGAAAAGCGGCGGCCTCACCCGGTCGCTCAGGCGGCAGGCGCTTTCTGTCCATCCTGGACGCGCCTGCAGGCACACATCCATGTGTGCTCCCTCGACGGGCTGGGCTTAATCAAATCAAAGGCTTCTTTTATGCGGCCTGCGGAGCGCCCTCCTAACAGTCCTCGGCCGCAGCCCATTTCGCTCGGCGTCCGTGCCTCGCTACCCCTCTGTGCGCTGTTATATTTTAGCGCCCCCATTGGTGTCCGACTGATGCCAGACGGCTTGAGGGAGATGAAGCTACATTTTTGCTCCCGTGAAGGGCAGACCGACGCTTTTTGCGACATCCTGTCGCGCGTCGGCATTAAAACATACTGTTTGACAGATGCGCATGAGCGGCACTGGTTTTGTCATATAGGGAATGGCCAATTTGTCAATAACTGTTTTAAGGAGCCTTCGCAAAAAAGCCTCGGCAATCCTAATTTACCAGCTAGTTGTTCCTGTTGGCGGATTGTTAATATATTTTTCGTAGGAAGATTTAAGCATTTCAAAGTCTGCTTGAATATCAGGAAGACACCCAGAGTCAAAAGGCATAGTAAATGGACCACCCTTGCCAATAAGCGCATGTAGATCATAATATGGGTTTGCAGACAAGGTAAATCGACTTCTAAAATCCTTTGTATCAATAGTTAAGCTGTATTTAAAATATACAGTGCCACTTGCCCAATAATGAATACATACTATATTCCCAATAATCTTGCCTTCTCCAAGATTTTTATATTCCAAAACAGCCTTTGCGGATTGAAAAGTGTGCGCTAAAAATTGAAGCGATCTTTCATAAATTTGTTGTTTTTTTAAATTAGGAAAGTTAATTACAATTTGATTCTGTAATTGATCATGAGTAAGCATTGTTGCACAACCAATAAGAAGCATAATAATGGAAATAATATTTTTTTTCATGGTGAGCTTCCTTTACAAATTATATTTATTTTATAAATGGGAAATTGCAATCAATGCAGAAAAATTTTCCTATTATTTTTCAAATGCATCTTTAAATGATTTATTGCATTTATTGCTGTCGCAAGTATCATGCGATAGTTGAATTTCATATTTATAGTAAATTTTATTTTTACGAAAGATGTCATTGCCAAATATCCAATTATTTGGTCTTATTTGTAATGCATCACCATAAGCTATTTCACCTACAAATATAGTGGAAGATAAATCGTCTTCAACAAGAAAAAAGCACTCGAATCTATAAAGATCATTACTTATATTTTTATAAAAATATTCTCGATTTTTATTGTAAAGCCACAAAATTCTTTTTGCGCATTCGTAACAGTCGATTTTGGTTATTGTAAAGTAACCACCTCTATCATTGTCAGCTAACAATGGACAATTTTTAGGATAATACCTGTAAAATGGACCATATATACCTTTCTTTAAAGGTATTGAGTTTATTGTAATGAATTTATATTTTGTTTCCGGATGTAAATAGCCAACTTCATATTCTGGCTGTGTAAATTTTATAACAGAATAATTATTTATTATTGAATCAATGCTCTTGGTGGATTTAAAATCATCCGCTAGTTGATTCATATCTTTAATAATTTTTATTTCATTATCATTCATAATGATTTCTATAAAACATAAAGAATTAAATTATAGCTTAAGTATTAAATTCCAATTAATAATTATGTTTATGTAATTTTTTCAACTAAAATTTACATGAAACATTAAGGCACGGTAAAATGAGCCGAGGCCCGCGGTGCTATGAAGGCAGGGATGCTTATGGTAGTAGGGATTGGGCTATTTATTCTTGACTTTTTTGCCTATTGCGTGTGGTCTTAAGAACCCGATTCGAAAATAAGAATTATTGTATCGATAAAAGGAGGATTGTATGAAGCGATTGGCATATGCGGCATTGGTGCCGTTTCTCGCAGTGAGCCTGGTCTGTAAAAAAGAAGCGAAGGCCGAACGCGAGGGGATAGTCAATTTTCTGACCGGAACGGTTTCCATCATTGACGGAGGGAAAAAAAGTTCCGCGGCAGTCGGAGATATCGTTAAAAAGGGAATGAGAATCGAAACAGGAAAGAAATCTTTTATGGACATCTATTTCGATGGCAGCGCCGTCAGAGTATTGGAAAACAGCTCGGTTGAGATCAGCGATCTGGGAATAAACATTCAGGAAGGTACGGAAAAAAGCTCGTTCTTCGTGAAGAAGGGGAGCGTTTTCGCCCGGGTCGTTAAGAAGCTCGCCAAGGATGACAGCTTTTCCATCAGAACCCCGACCACGACCGCAGGTGTACGGGGTACGGAGTTTATGGTCGTCTCCGACGAGTTGAAAAGCCTGATTGCCTGTCTGAACGGCTCTGTCCAGGTGAACAATGACGTCACGCCGGGCCAGGAGCCGGTCCTCGTCAAGGACGAACAGCAGGTCGTTGTCGAGGGGGACAAGCCGATGACCGTTAGAGACCTGACGGCCGGCAACCGGAAGCTCATGAATGACATTAAGAAAAATTTTCAGGAGATGAAAAAGTCGCTCAGGGAGCGGTTTGAGAAAAAGCGCGAGGAGATCCGTAAGGCGGTGGAAGACCAACGGCAGAGGAACCTTGAATCCGTGGAAAAGCAGAAAGCCATGGACCGGGAAAACGTAGAGAAGCAGAAGGCTGCGGACAAGGAGAATGTAGACCGGCTGAAGGGTATCTCCGATAAGACCGGCGAAGAGGCAGAGGAGGGCGTAAGCAAGCAGCAACAGGAGTCGCAGAAGAAACTGGAAGGGGTGAAACCGGAGATAAAGAAATTCAAGAGTAAAGTTGAATAAAACCATAAAAAACATCGGATTCATATCATCGCGAATCTCCGGTATTGACGGCGTAAGCCACGAGATCGAGAAATGGGCGGCGATCCTCGAGAGGAACGGATATTCATGCTATTACTGCGCCGGCGAAATCGACCGTGATCCGGAGCTTCGGTTTATCCTCGATGAGGCTCATTTCAAGCATCCGGATATCATGCTGATAAACCGGAGCGTGCTCGGCAAAACGACCAGGCCCCGGGAGATCACCGACCTGATCCGGCGACTGTCCGGTCGGATAAAAGAAAAGTTAGACCAGTTTATTGATGCCTTCGGCATAGACTGCATCATTGCGGAGAACTCCCTCGCCATACCCATGAACATTCCCCTCGGCGTCGCCCTGACGGAGCTTATTGCGGAGACCGGAATCCCCACGGTTGCGCACCATCATGATTTCGCGTGGGAGCGGGAGCGCTACCTGGTCAATGCCGCCGGCGACTTTATTCAGATGAGCTTTCCGCCGGCTTTTCCGACGGTAGAACATGTGGTCATCAATTCCCTGGCCCAGGCATCGCTCTCCTTCAGGAGGGGGGTGTCCAGCACGATCATCCCGAACACCTTCGATTTCGATAATCCGTTCAAACCGGCAGCGGGCGATATCATCCGGAGGATCAGAAGGGAATCCGGGATCGCCGATGGAGAATATTTCATCCTGCAGCCGACGCGCGTGGTGCCCCGCAAGTGCATCGAGCGCTCGATTGATCTGGTCAGGCGCCTGCCGGGATCCGGGAGTAAGCTCGTCATATCCCATCCGACAGGGGACGAGGGCGAGGAATATTACCGGAAGCTCCGGGATTATGCGGAAATGAACGAGGTCGAGCTCCGCTTTATCGACTGCCTCGTGTCTCCCGGCCGCTCGGCATCACGGGAGAGGCCTTACACGATCGGCGACGTGTACCAGGCGGCGGATCTGGTCACCTATCCCTCGGCGTATGAGGGGTTCGGCAACGCATTCCTGGAATCGATCTATTTCAGGAAGCCGCTGGTAGTGAACCGGTATCCGGTTTTTATAGCTGATATAGAAATTCACGGATTCGACCATATTCGGATTGATGGGTTCGTCACCGGCGAGACGGTCCGCGGGGTCGAGCAGATCCTCGCCGATGATGATCTGCGGAGGCGGAAAGCGGAAAGTAATTATCTGATAGCGCGGGAGCACTTCTCGTACGAACGCCTGGAAAAAACGCTGCTCTCCGTGGTGCAGCGGCTCAAACCTCTATCTCCTTCTTGATGATCATCGCGCTGTCCTCTTCCTCGGGCATGACCCGGAAGATGATGCCCTGTTTGCCTGCGATGAGGCTTCGCGCCTGCAGGTAATTGCGGAGTTCCGATCTGACGCCGCAGACCTTGACGATAACCGCATTCGATATTGCGGCGCCCCTGACGTAGATATCGTTGTCCCTTTTGAATTTTTCCTCCACGGTTTCGACCTTTTTCGGAGAAAAGGTCGGGGCAAAGATGATCCGCGCTCCGTGCTCCCTCATGAAATGGAACCCTCCGTCGTCAAACACGTCGGCGCAGATGAGCACGCCGAAGCTGAACCCGTACGCGCTGAAAATCCGGTATGAGGTTCCCGGCGTGATCTTCCCCTCCTCTGCGAAGAAGAGCCGCTTTTTACGGTACCGTCCCAGGAGCTTCCCATCCTGAAACACGAAGCTCGTGTTGTAGAGCTTTCCTTCAGCAAGCTCCGGCATGGTGCCGCCGATGATCACGGCCGACAATTCGCGCGAGAGAACGGCTATACGCTGGAGCTGGCGCGCCTGGTTCTGGGGCGTCTGGAACTGGTTGGCTAAATTCGGGTTCACGAAAAAATATTCCGGGAAACATACAAAGTGCGGCCTGAATCTGCGCATCTCATCCGCGTCGCTGTGGTTTATAGCGATTCCCAACTGTTTCTGGTATAGAATGACGCGTACCATCATACCTTTTATTCCGATAACCCGTATCGTTCATTCACCTGCTGGTATCGTTTATTCCCTCTTTGATAGCGTACATTCCCTATCGCTTGCGCTCATGGACCATTGCCGTTATTAATAGGGCAGGTACTAACTGTTTCGGTTACATCAAATATT
>MIBJ01000062.1:78176-78367 GCA_001829495.1 Spirochaetes bacterium RBG_16_49_21
GAGTTATACAAAAATAATTTTTTGATCAATACCGAATAGACCTGTTGCCAAACTCAATAATCAATGATTTTTACCGGGGCTGTCTAATATCCCCCCTAAATCCCCCAAAGGGGGACTTAAGAACCCCCTCCCTTCATCTGACTAACAGGATGTTAGTCAATGCCGCCGCGCACAGGATGTGTAAAATGTGG
>MIBJ01000062.1:78401-100670 GCA_001829495.1 Spirochaetes bacterium RBG_16_49_21
TAAAAAAGAATCATCTAATTCGCACTCGCGTTTGATGCCCTGAATTATACAAAAAAATTTTTTTGGTCAATACCAATTAGACCTGTTGCCAAACTCAATTTTAAACGGCCCAGGAGTGAAAACCATCTATATAAAAGGGAGGGAATATGCCAAATTCGGATCATAGTGATGCCTGCTACAACGATAATTTCAGACTCAGCTATCTTAAATTCTCAAAGGTAATCTTCAGATTTCTGAAAGGTATAATTTATGATGGGGACATCTGCGAAGAGTTGTCGCATGATGTTTTTTTGAAGGTATATGAAAGAAGCATTCATCTTGATCCTCATTCCCGTAGGACGATGAATTTCCTTTTCGCCGTGGCAAAAAATACCGCCTTCGATTATCTCAGACGTAAAAAGAAGGAGCAGGAAAAGTTGCGGGCGCTCTATTTTCTCAAACAGATAACCGAGAGCGGACGTTATGACGTAGGGAATATGTATATCAAGGGGGAGATCGTCTCGACTCTCTGTGATACGATAAATTCGTTTCCGGAAAACAAGCGCAGCGTATTTATAGAAAAAAATTTTTATAACAGAAGCTCCGCGTCGATAGCCGGCGATGCTCATGTATCACCATACCGAATAAAACAGATCAATGACGAAATGGAACAGAAGATCAGGGATAATCTCAAACACTATTTTGAAGAGGAGGGTTAATTAGAGCGGCTGCCAAAAAACTGCTTGACTGTTTGCCGCCATTATTTCTTAGTGGAAAATTCGAGGTCTGCATTAATAATAGTATAACCCCCTCAATTTTCAATTTTAAAGGAGTTGTTTCATGCCGAAAGAGAAAATATTTTGTGCCAACTGTCTGAATTGCATTGTGATCAGGCAGTATGAATCAGAGCCCGACCGGTATGTGCTCAGGGTCAAATGTCTTAAGAAAATGTGGGTGAAGCGGTCAGGAGAAGAAAAACTCTATAAGTTTTTTACCGTTGCGCGCAGAATAATGGAGTATTGCCAATATTATACTGAACAAGGCGAACTGTTTCCGTATATAAAAAATCTCAGAAAGGAGCTCCCGATCAAAGACGAGATATATTCCACAAAAGAGTTTTAGGGATATTCCGATGTTTTCAAGCTTTGGCGGAGGCATGCATCCGCCTGAACACAAGAGCGCTACCAAAGACCTGAAATTCATCAATCTCGCAATCCCGCATAGCTGTTACCTATCTCTTCAGCAACATGCCGGAGCCCCGGCAAAACCCGTGGTCAGCAAAGGGGACACCATATCTGAAGGCCAGCGCATCGGCATTGCGCAGGGCTTTGTAAGCGCTCACGTCCATTCGTCAATTCCGGGTAAGGTGGCGGATGTTGCCGACATACTGACCATCTACGGCACGCGGCAGGCAGTCATCGTTGAGACGGAAGGCGCTTTTACCGCATCAGCCCACCCCTCTCAACCCGTTGACTGGGAATCCCTCGCCGGCGGGGAGATTACAGAGAGGATCAACGACGCGGGAATCGTCGATCTCGGCGGAGCGGCCTTTCCGACACTTGTCAAACTTTCCCCTTCGGCTGAAAAGAGGATCGACACCCTCATCATAAACGGCACTGAATGGGAGCCCTATCTTACCACGGACGATATGCTTATGAAGACCTATCCCGACGCCGTGATCGAGGGGTGCCGCATAACCATGAAGGCGCTGGGTGTCGCATCAGCCATAATCGGCGTGGAGGACAACAAAAGGGATTCGTACAAGGCGCTTTCAAAATCGCTTGCCGCGATGAATCCGCCGGAGAATATCTCGATAAAAAAACTGAAAACAAAATACCCGCAGGGCGCGGAAAAGCAGCTGATTTCAAGCCTCCTCCGGAGGGAGTTCCCGTCCGGAAGTCTGCCCGGGGATACGGGGGGAATCGTGCAGAATGTCGGTACGGTTTACGCTATCCGCGAGGCGGTGGTGTTCGGGAGACCCCTGATCATGCGCCATATTACGGTATCAGGCGGGGCGATAGCCAGGCCGGGAAACTATAAGGTAAGAATCGGCATGAGAATATCGGACATTGTCGATGAATGCGGCGGATTCAAGAGGCAGCCGGCAAAGATTGTCATGGGCGGGCCGATGTGCGGAATAAGTGTACACTCCATGGACATACCGGTGGTGAAAGGCACGTCCGGCGTGCTCTTCCTTACCGGGGAGGAGGTATCTTTCAGGGATTATTCTCCCTGTATCCGATGCGGGAAATGCGTTACGGTCTGTCCGGTGGGGCTTCTTCCCTGCGATCTGGGAAACGCGGTTGAAAAGGAAAGACTTGATATCGCGGCCGGTCTGAATCCGTTCGACTGCATTATGTGCGGCTCGTGCAGCTATGTCTGCCCGGCCAAAAGGCCATTGAGCCATTTCTTCAAGATCGCCCAGGAAAAAATCCAAGTCGTGCGGGAATAAAACCGGAGGGGGGATGACTGATAAGAAAGATATGCTGCACGTATCCTACCCTCCCCATATGCAATCCGGAGAATCCATACCCGGGGTCATGTGGAGCGTGGTCGGCGCCTTGGCTCCGGCCTGCGCGTTCGCTGTATACCTGTTTGGACCCCCCGTGCTCGTTCTGATCATCGTTTCCGTGATCTCCGCTGTGACGGCGGAGGCTTCGATGCAGTTCTTATTGAAGCGGCCCGTTACCGCGTATGACGGGTCGGCGGCGGTCACCGGCCTCCTGCTGGCCATGAATGTGCCGCCGCTGGCTCCTGTCTGGATGGTCGCTCTCGGATCATTCTTTGCCGTTATCATCGTAAAGCAGCTCTTCGGCGGCCTGGGCTTCAATATCTTCAATCCGGCTCTTGCAGGCAGGGCGTTTCTCATGGCTTCCTGGCCCCTGGCCATGACTACGAAATGGTACTCTTTCTCTGCGGGTAACGTGCTATCCCCGGATATCGGAAACAGCTTCGGATTTCCCCCGGCTGCCTTCGACGCGCTGACCCGGGCCACGCCCCTGTCGCTTCTGAAAGAGGGGCAAAAGCTTCTGGCGGACAACAATGTCGCGGCAGACCGGCTCTATGACCTGGTGACTTCCCCTGCCATGCTCAAGTCCCTTTTTCTCGGAAACGTCGGCGGGGTTGCCGGCGAGACATCGGCGCTCCTCCTCCTGGCCGGGGCTTTGTTCCTTCTTTTCCGGAGAATCATAACCTGGCACATCCCGGTCGCATTTATCGGAACCGTCGCCCTGTCCACCGCCGTGTATTATTATACGGCAGCCGTCCCCTGTTTTTACCTGATGGCCCTGTTCCACTGTCTGTCCGGAGGGCTTTTCCTGGGGGCTTTTTTCATGGCCACGGATGTTGTCACCTCGCCGGTCTCGGCAAAGGGGATGATTGCCTTCGGGGCCGGCTGTGGTCTCATAACCTCCGTTATCCGTCTATGGGGAGGCTACCCGGAAGGGGTCGCCTACTCGATATTGATCATGAACGCCTTTGTCCCGCTCATCGACCGGTTTACCAGGCCGAGGGTCTTCGGAACCCGGGTGAGCGCGAGGACTGCCGGGGTTGAACGATGATACGGGATATTGTGAAACCGACGCTTACTCTGGCTGCCGTTGCTTTCATCTGTACCCTTCTTCTGTCTTATGTGCAAAAATTTACGGAACCGGCCATCAAGCGGCAGAAAGGGGAAAATCAGGATGAGGCGCTCAAGCTTGTCTTACCCGGCTTTTCCGTCGGCGATGCCCAAAAGATCTCCATGGCAGGCGTTGAATTTTTGTTCTGGATCGGCAAAAAAAAAGTCGATTATAAAACCGTAAAAGGATACGCGTTTATCACCGCCGGCGCCGGATACGGCGGAAATATTGAGTCAATGGTGGGCGTTGATGAAAGCGGAAAAATTCTCGGCGTCTCGATCCTGAACCAGTCCGAGACCCCCGGTCTCGGAGCCCGCTGCGTTGAAGTGGCGAACCGCGAAACCTTGTGGGATTATATAAAAAACGGGATGCCGGCGCGCGATTATAATAAAGAGAGGCGGATACCCTGGTTCCAGAATCAGTTCGAGGGAATTGATGCGAACGCTGAGGTCAGGATAACCAGGCGCGGAGTATGGAACCCGGAAATGCGGCCGCAGCTCCTCGAAACAAACGCGATATCCGCGCTTACCGGTGCGACAATAACCACCGCAGCGGTGGTGCAAAGCATCAGGCTGGGTATGACCACATTGAAGAAAGCCCTGTCAATGAGATTGCCTGATACAGACGGAGGCGCGCAATGAGTTACTGGAAGGAATTCATCAAGGGCGTGTGGGAGCACAACCCCCAGCTGGTCGTGGGCTTGGGCTTCTGCCCGACCCTGGCCATAACCACCTCCCTCTCGAACGCCCTTTGGATGACCTTAAGCACCGCCTTTGTGCTGGTGTGCTCCAACGTTCTCATATCCCTGATACGGGGCATCGCGCATTCCCATTTGCGGATCCCCCTGTACATAACGATCATAGCAACATTCGTAACCATCGTGGATCTTTCCCTGAACGCGTACCAGCCGGCGGTGTACAGATCCCTGGGAATTTTCATCCCCCTTATCGTGGTAAACTGCATCACCCTGGGAAGGGCGGAGGAGTTCGCACAGAAGAATTCTGTTATACGCTCCCTGCTCGACGGCGCGGGGATGGGGCTTGGGTTCGGGCTCACGCTGATCGTACTTTCGTTTTTCCGGGAGGTACTGGGCGCGAATCAGCTCTTCGGCTATACACTCATACGCGGTATGGAGCCCGCGGCAGTGATGATTCTCGCGCCCGGGGCCTTTTTCACTCTGGGGCTCATGCTCTGGGCCATGAACACGATCAATTCACGGAGGAGAAGCAAGTAGTATATGGAAATCAGGATATTCTTCACGATTCTGTTGAGCACGATTTTGATCAATAACTACGTGCTCTCGCGCAACCTGGGGATATGCCCGTTCCTGGGCGTTTCAAAAAGGCTCGACTCAGCCTTAGGCATGGGCCTGGCGGTCATATTCGTCATGACCCTGACCTCATTCATCACGCATCCCCTATATAAATACGTGCTGGTGGAGTATAATATAACATACCTCATCACCATCGTGTTCATACTCGTCATCGCGGCTCTGGTGCAGCTCGTGGAGATGGTCATACGGAAGATCTCGCCCGTCCTGTACCAGGCGCTCGGCATATTTCTCCCCCTCATCACCGCGAATTGCGCCGTGCTCGGCGTGGCGCTTCTGAATATTTCTTCCGGGTTTCCCGATCCGAACGTCGATCTGGGCCTGCTCAAGAGCGTGGTTCAGGGTTTCGGCAGTGGCGTCGGATTCACCCTGGCGCTTCTCATCATGGCGGGAATCCGGGAACGGCTGGAGCTTGCGGATGTGCCGGAAAACCTTAAAGGCGTTCCTATTACTTTTTTAACCGCCGGCCTCCTGGCGCTGGCCTTCTACGGGTTTTCAGGTATGAGGATATAATAACGGCGCGGTCCAAGTTGCGCTAAACGCGGGCGTATCAGATTTTTATCACATACTTCAATAGAATCGTAAAAAGTGCCATGAGTACCGTCATAACGAGCGGCAGCGACCACACGGACCACTTGAGCGTTTCGATTTTTGAGTCGATCGATCCGAACCTTGAGTTTATCGCGTCGAATTTTGCGTTATTACCGTCAAATCTCGCGTTAATTTCATCCATCAATTCTTTTTTGAAATCACGCCTGAACTGATCCAGCTTTTTAGTAAGAAGATTCTCAAATCGCAATTCGCTGATTTCAATAATCTCATCTTTGATGGATTTATACTCGTCAAAACTGGGAGTTTTAACCGCTGTTTTGGGCATTTTCTTCCTCATGTTATAAAAATATTGAAGATTGCATGACCGGTCAAGGAGAAATTTTCTGTCGCGTCAGCCCCCTTTTTAATATTATTTACGAACAACATGGTTAAATGGTAAAAAAAAATGATCGATCATCAAAAATTTTTTTTGCTCGCCGGCGGGCCGGTAGGGCACGTATTGCTGATAGTTATCGGTCAGTGGGGCGGCGGCGCTACTTTAACGCGACGTTCATTTCGAGCTGGCCCATGGGACTGTAGAGGTTTATTCCCAGGGTCGTCTGTTTGATGAGGGTGATGGTGAACTCCTTGCCTTCAACCACGGTGGGGGTGGTCATGTTTATCCGCTTTCCGGTTGAGGCGAAGAGGTTCATTGCGTTTCCGGTGATCATATTGGCGAGCTCGCCGATGATATCTTTATATTCTTCCTGGATCTGCTGTTCGGAAAGTCCCGGAGCCAGTACCTGCGCTATTTTTTTCACCATATTGTATCCCATGCTGTATACCACTTCGCCGGTGACGCCGCCGGTGATGCCTATGATTATGGCCACGTCCAGCGACGGTATGGGGCTTTCTTTAATCACCAGTTTTCCCCTGCGTAAATCGACATCGAGGATCGATTTAAACACGGCGCTTGCAGCCTCTAAAAAGGGATTAACGAAGTCGGCGTTTATGCTCATCATGGTATTAATAAACCTCTTTCATGGTGCACCAGGTTAAACATAACTGAGCGCAGGTTAAATATCAATAAGTTTTTTTATACTACTGCCGTGAATCGGTTTTGAGATTTATAGTTTTTTTTGCGTTTTCGAACAGCTTCTGCTTCAGGGTTCCGACCGCCGTCATCAGGCTCTTATCCTCAAGGCTTTTTTCCAGAGACTGGCGCTCCTTGTCGGAAGGCCCGCCCTGTTTTATTTCCTTGAGGAGCGGCGTGAACACGTACAATCCTGATTCCGTATTTATCACCCGCGAGCATGCTCCCTCCCTGATTCCCATGAATTCTTCAAGGAATATTTTTGAATTGTTTACGCTCGAGATCGGTTGGCCGTTCTGATCAACGAGCCTCTCGCCTGCCTTGAAAGTTTTTGAGACCGAGACCCTCCCTCTGAGCAGCTTCTGGGCTGCGTCAAAGGATCCGCTGTTCAGGGAAAGGAGATTAATTGCATCGATAATATCGTTTTTTATTTTTCCCAGCTTGATGTTCACAAGCTTTGCCCGTATCCGCTCCCGGTCGGTTTTGGGATCCTTGATCTCCATTTTATTCTTTTCCATCTCGGAGGATATCTCAGCGTCATTGACAGGGGTTTTGTCTTTATACATGTTCCGCAGATCCATGGCGGTAAGAAAAGAGTATTTAATCTGGAATCTTGAATTTTCGATCTTGTATACCGCCAGAATTTCGTCGGGTGCGACGGCTATCCCCATTTTAGTGAATTGTATGAACTTGCTGCCGGTCATTTCCCTCTTTATCTGGCTTTCAGAGGATATCCGATCGAAAAAATAATTAAGCCGCTCAGGATCAACCCTGCCGGTGTTCGGGTCTCTCAGACCCGGGATATTGGCGATATAGTCTTTGACGCTGTCGCTGGTGACGTAGAATCCCATCTTCCGGGCTTCCTGGTAAAGAAGGAATTCGCCGATATAGTAGGACAGAATCCAATTATCCATCTTCCGGTCGTTTATCTCCCCGAACCTGCTGTTTTTATACCGTAAAAAATCGAAACGGTTCACCTTTTCCCCATTTACGATTGCGATTACGCTCTGATCGAGCCCCATTCTGGAGATGAAATCCGGCATGCCGAAGGATATGACTATAATCAATACGAAAAAACCGGTGATCGCATAGCTGACGACTTTTACTATTAGAGATTTAGAATCAAACATATAGAACTTATTATTTTACTATCTGATTTTGTCAATGAGATTAATCCGTCTTAGGCAGCTCTGATTCTTCGATCAGCATGACGGGGATGCCGTCCTTGACCGGATAGCGGCGATTGCATTCAGTGCAAATGATCTTCTCCTCCTTCATGTTATACTCAATGTCCCCGTGGCAGGCGGGACAGGCCAGAATCTCAAGAAGTTTTGTGTCAATCATGGGATGCTCCTCAGTTAAATTTAATTATAATTCAGTTATGCAACAAGTCTAGCATAAAAATTCTCAGGGAGGGTCTTTCACCACTACACTCATCCGCACGTTGCGGTCCATGCGGATGCTCCATGACTGTTTTCCGGCAAGGCTTGTGCCGGCCTTGAAATAGATATTTGACGCCGGCTGCAGGGGATTGCGGGGTATTGAGGTATAAATGTATGGCCCTGCGTGCGGATTGCCGGCAAGCGCGTACTCGTAGTTATAGAGATTAATGGAGCCCAGCTTGTACTTTATCGAGCCTATAGAATTGGTAAATCCGGCTGTGCTGTTGTTGTATTTATAGCTGTCATTAAGTAGCAAGTCGATCTTGTTGGAAAGAAGGTTTGAAACAGCCCATTTTCTCAAGATGGTGCTGAAGCCGTCCTGCGATCCACGCCGGGCAAGGGCGTATTCGACTGCATTGTAATCAGTGAAGCCGTTCTGTACCACATCCCTGAAAAAGGCGGCTCCTCCGAAGTTCCTCGCCAGATACGCCCCCAGCGCGAAATTGACCGCATAGCTCACGCACGACCAATCGCCCCCGTACCATCTGGTGACCGAATATTCGTTGAAACAGTTGTACAGGGGAAGTCTTCCATCCCGGTTATTCGGCTGGCCGGTCGACGGGTCGTTATAGAAAATGCCGCGCGGCCCGTTGACCTGCAATTTATCTGCGACCAGGTCCTCTGTGGCAAGAGAACACATCTCGTCAATCCAGATTTCAGAGCCGATACCGTTGGTCCTGAGCACGGTTTTCTGATAGAAATGGATCATGTGCTGGAATTCATGGGAGAGAGTGGATATGACCTGGGACGGCATAGAGTCGGTCACGTTCCACGCCGCGGGATTATCCCCTTTAGCAAGCAGGATCGCATCAAGATAGAACATGATTCTTTCATTGGAATAGGGGAAGTATTTTCTTATGAAATTGTCTTTTGCCCAGAAATAGCCGAGGACCCCGCCGCTTGCGTCATCATTGTCTATATCATTGAGCAGTATGGTGATGCTGTTATTGTATTTTTCATTGGCGATAAGCTCAGGAGAGGCATGGCCGCCCCACGGCTGGCCGTAGATGTTCGTCACCCAATCGTATATGTCGTTATCCGCCCCGCTCCTTAAAAATTTTTCCGCCGTCGTATCGACCATTTCCTGCGTTACCAGGATGGATTTGCTCCCGGTCTCCGCCCAGCAGTCGTCTGCCACCCATATGTTGAGGGTCATCCGCCCGTCGGTGACTACTTTCCTGCACGTCGCCTTTACGGTAATAAAAGCCTTTTTCTTCGCGTCGTAATCGTAAAAAACGCCCGCATCATCGGCATTGTCAGAGCGCTGCTCAGGGGACGGCACGATATTGAGGAGCCTGCTCACCGGATTTAGCTTGTTCAGGAATGAAAAAGGATCTCTGTTGAATTCCGCCACCTCGATTTTACTTGTTATCGGGCTCTTATTCAGGTCTATTGCAGTCGGTTTCAGGTCATGCGCCGGATCAGGTCCGGCAGCCGGGGATTCGGGTTGATTTTTTTTATGTATTGTTGGAGATGATGTTTCTGAATACGGGTCGATATTGGTAAAGATGAAATACACATCCTTCATAGAGGGGCCTATATCAAGGGTATATTCGAGATTCACATCCTGCGCCGTATCCAGCATATAATACTCGTACCCGGTACCGTACGTATCCGTATAGGTGTTGGTCGATGTGAGATTTTCGGGCGTTACCCTGATAAGCGAATATGCCGCGTCAGTGGCTGTCGGATCTGCTCCGCAGCGTGCAAGGATAAGGAGGGATGCCAAACATATGACGGGTAATGATATATTTTTATTCATACCGGAATAGTTTGCGATCTTGATTTAAAAAAATCAATTAAATTAATCGCTCCTGACTCGATCTTCGATTTTTTTTGATCAGCACCCGGTGAGGGACATAACGTAAAAAAATCTACCCATTAAACGCAAGAGAGAGCCGTTACGTACTATGGTCATTTGCCGGGCTTGTCCAGTCGCACTGCGAGCATAGATACCCGCTGTATCTCATTTTACCGTTGGATTCTATTTCAACCCTGGCCATAACCAGAGAATCACAGTCTGGACAATGTTTTGCAATAAGCTCATATTCTTCCTTAAGCTTTATGTTCATCTTCTAATCTCCACATGTATATAGCGAGACTAAGAATTCAGTAAAATGTTACAATACTGAATAACTATATTCGACGAAAAAATTGCCCCATATTTGGCATATCGGCAATAGTGTCAACAAAAAAAGTGAATATTTTTTTATTTATGCCGTATCAAGACTTTGATGGCATCTGAAGATTGGGCTGTTTTAAATGCTTGGGACAGAGTATCCGTATATTCAGCAATGAGGGATAAGAGCCGGCAATAAGCTTCATGTCGCAACAAGGGGCTTCACTGAAATAGTTCATCGCCTGTTTGAGGTTTTTTGACATGAGTTTTTTTGCAGAAAACTTTTCTAAAAAAAATAAAAAAATATTGATATATCGATACTATGGCGCTCGTTATTATCAACTGTATATGTTGGTGATCCAAAAAAAATAATTAATAAAGCAGGATATAATAATGAAAATTGAGAATTTTATCCCGAAAGAACATGTGATGTTGACAAGAGCTGATGAAAAACATCTCGTCATTAAAGAGATACTTACCATGCTTGAGGATATGCGTAGAATTGATAGCGCGGAACGGTTTTACGCGCATATAATACACCGGGAATCGCTTGAAAATACCGGCATAGGTAGGGGGCTGGCGATCCCGCACATAAGGACTGAGACAGTGAATGATTTAATATCCGTTTTCGCCGTATCGAGGAATGCTATTGAATATCATTCATATGATAAAATTCCCGTGCGATATATCCTCCTGAGTATCGTCCCCATGGAAGAGAGCACAAAATATCTGTATCTTATCGGTATGATATCATGGATATTTATGGATGAAAAAAGAAAAAAACCTCTGGGTCAAGCTGAAAACAGGACGCAGATATATAATGTATTGAAGAAAAATGTAAAAATGTATTTTGATATTATATCGAAGAAGAACATAACCGAGATGGACTCCATCGATAATCTATCCGGAGTGCCTTCATTTAATCTCGATTTGCTCATACGCCTTGACCATCTGTACAAGTTATTCGATAAGGGAGAGAAATCCTCGAAAATTACGAGTAAAATAGACGAGCTGCGAAAAATCGTGGATCGAAAGTCTCTCGCGTATTATGAAAGGATGAGAAAAAAGTCGTTGAATCCTTTCGCCATACTCGAAAAAAACGCCTGTATGGGATGCAATATGGGAATAGCCCCGTTTTATCTTGCCCAAGTAAAGGAATCAAATAATATCGCCGTATGTAATCACTGCGGAAGGTTTCTCATTATCATATGAAGCGTTTTGTTATGCTTCCAACAACGAAATACTGTTGAATTTATATTATGTGGAATTAAGTAAAATTTAAGTGACTAACACGCATAAATCGTCCCTATGAATGCCAATGCCGTAAATATCCCTGCCGGTTGCACCCTGTGCCCGCGTGATTGCGGCGTGGACCGCACTGTTGCAGCCGGATACTGCAAAAGCTCGGACGCTGTCAGGGTGAGCCTGCACCAGCTCCACTTCGGGGAGGAGCCGGTCCTGAGCGGCACTGCCGGCAGCGGTACCATATTCTTTTCCCATTGCGCCATGCGCTGCGTGTACTGCCAGAACTACCGGATCAGCCATGAGGGGCGCGGAACAGTGCGGTCGGCTGAAGAGCTGTGCGGCATGATGCTTGAGCTCCAGGAGCTCGGCGCCCACAACGTGAACCTGGTGACCGCGGGTCACTACGTTCCCTCGCTCGTATCGTCGCTGCGCATGGCGCGTAAGCAAGGCCTGGAGATTCCGGTCGTATGGAACAGCAGCGCATACGAGAAGCCGGAGACCCTGCGCCTTCTCCAGGGGCTGGTCGATATCTATCTGCCCGACTTCCGGTATTATGATCCGGCCGCGGCTGCGCGGTATTCAGGCGCGCCTGATTATCCTTCATGGGCGAAGAAGGCCATCATGGAGATGTACCGGCAGGTTGGACATCTTAGCGTTATTGACGGCATGGCGGCGAGGGGGATCATGATACGTCTGCTCCTCCTTCCCGGACATGCGGGCGCGGTCAGGAACACGCTGGCGTGGATACGCGATGCCCTCAGCGCGGAAACATGGGTGAGCCTCATGGGACAGTACTGCCCGGTATTCCGGGCGCACGATTTCCCGGAGATCGACCGGCAGATAACCGAACAGGAGTACCGGCTCTGCCGGGGTTATCTCGATGAGCTCGGGTTTGAAAACGGGTTCGTGCAGGAAGCCGGATCGAGTGCTGATTACACGCCGGTCTTTACGGATTAGGCTCAACTACCAGATTTGATTCGATCACAGAGCGGGTCTTTGCCATCAGCTCTCCCATCATGGCGCGCGTATAGTTCCGGGTATCTATGGGCTCGCCGACGATCACGCTGATCCGGCCGGGGTGGAACTCGGCGCTCCCCTTGGGGAGCACCTTTCTGCTCCCATTCACGGTGACCGGAAGAATGGGATAATTCCTTTCAAGAGCAACGAAAAATCCGCCTTTTTTAAACTCTCTCAGACGGCCGTCCGGCGAGCGCGTCCCCTCTGCGAAGAACATGACGCTTGTTCCCGCGGGAAGCCGGTCCAGTCCTTTGCGGATGCTCTCGCGCGCGCTCTCCGGATTGCTGCGGTCTATGAAGATATTTCGCGAGGCGTACAGGGCATACCCCCAGAGCGGAATCTTGAGAAGCTCCTGCTTTATTATCCAGCGGTACTGGATGCCGAGCGCGGTGACGATGGCGAGTATGTCGAATTGAGACTGGTGATTTGATATGATGACATAGGATTGGCCTTCTTTGGTCCTCTCTTTGCCCCGGATATCGACGCGGACTGCGGTAACCAGAAGCATGACGCGCGCCCAGACCTTTGAAATCGAAAAGGCTAGGTTCCCGGTCGAGCTCAGAACAGAAGCGAGCAGTACCGGGATGAAGAGCGCCACGGTCATAATGCCGGCCCAGAATAAAATCCAGA
This sequence comes from Spirochaetes bacterium RBG_16_49_21, assembly GCA_001829495.1. GTDB lineage: Bacteria > Spirochaetota > UBA4802 > UBA4802 > UBA5550 > RBG-16-49-21. Next base: position 91,408 of record MIBJ01000062.1, read on the forward strand.
ATATCTTCGCGTAGCGTATGATGGATTTCATACTTAATGGTAGCATTCCGGATTAAATCTGTCTAATCTTTTTTAGCCGAATTGTGTTACTCAAAAATAACGATCAATCCGAAAAGGATTGAGGCGCCGGTCGTGTCGTAAGAAAAGACGCCGGGGTTTGCGTTAAAGTATGATATGGCGTTCAATCCGATCTGGAACCGCGTATGTTCCGTCGTTTTGACGAAGAATCCGAACCCGTAGTTTAAGGTCAGGGAATCGACGTAGTAGGAACTGCTTATCCTGCTTATGACGGATGAGCCGTTTACCGAATATTTTCTGAAATCGTACCCGAATCCCGCCTGCACGTACGGCGAATACTGATACGAATCCAGATCAAGGAATGAGAAGGCGCACTTGACCGGAAGGCCGAATTCCATGACCTCTGCGCTCGATTTTCTTCCGAGCAGGAGGTTCCCGCTTTTGAGCAATTTTGTTCGGGAATAGGCAAACAGCGGATCCATAGTGACCGAGAAGCGGTTGAGCTGGATCCCGAACATGGTCATGGCTGCAACAAAGGCAAAGCCTTCCTGGCTGCTCAAGGCGCCTGATAGCCCCGTGACGAGCCGGAATTTTTTTTGCGCCATATCCGGGCCGCCTGGTTGAGCCGTCTTTTTCTCCGCGCCGGGATATTCCTTGTCGTCGGTCAGATATTGCGCCAGGAGCGTATCCTCGCCTCCGGCACGGGGGAGTGCCGCGGTGCCGGTTATGGCCTGCGGAGAGCGGGAATGTTCGATTGCAGAGGCGGTAACCGGTACCGCCGGTAACGCCATTATTATTGCCGAGAGGATGCATGATGCAGTTGATCTCATATCATTTTCCCTTCCGGAATTCATCGATCGTCTTCCCTCTGATGCACTCGGCCAGCTCCCACACATAGTTGTACAGGTGCAGGCCCTTGGACGCGGCAATGATCTCGCCGTCTTCAACGCCGACTTCAGAAGCGATGTATTCCTTCATCATCTGCATGGCTGAGAGATTCGCGGGGAATCCCCCCCACAGGTCCCAGGAGCGGAAATAGATGATAAAATTGAGCCTGCCGTCCTGGATGCGCGTATCGATGAGCCGGAGGCAGGGCGGATCTTGAAGGAGCATGTCGGTCGGATGCGCCACCTGCATGACCATCTGGTTGTTCCGGTGCCCTTTATTCTTGTAGGTCCATATCAAAAGCTCCATTTGGTTCAGGTAGGTCTTTCCGTCTTCGACGATTACGATGTTTTTATTATCCCAGACTTCCCTGTCCTGGATGAGGATATGCTCGAGCTCCCTGCCGTTGTACGATTCCCTGTCGCCGAAGGGGAGCGGGTACTTGCATATCCGCTGTCCATAGGTATAGGACTCCCCCGGCTTGGCTTCGCCGGTCATGAGGTAGGGAAGGTATCCGTTCAGATAATCGTCATCCACGGGGTTCGGCAGGTTGTACTGGCCCGGGATCTGCGGTATGAGGGGCCGTTCGCCCGGCTTTTTTATGTGCACGGTGATGTAGTCGAATTCCAGCCGCTTCTCGCCCGCGTACGAGCCGCGGTCTATGGTAAAATCGCGGCCCTGCTCCAGGCACTTGTACAGGGCCTGAAACCAGGCGTCGGGCAGGGTGGTGGCTTCGATGTGGATGGGGGTAAGTCCTAAAGTCTTTGTTTTCTCCATGACGTTTTCATAAAGAAAATCAGTTTATCTGTCAAGAAATAAGTGTAGGCTATTTCCTGAAAGTGCGCCGCAGTTCCTCGAAATATTTCCTTCCGATGGGGAGCGTGGTTTTCTCCTCGTCATCCATGAAGAGAACATATTGGCCGCCCTCAAAGTATTTATAATGCGAAACATAATCCAGATTGATCATATACTGTTTGTGGATTCGTTTGAACTTTATTTCAGGGAGGTTGTCGATTATGCTTTTCAGCATCTTTGTGGTTTTGACCTCCTTGTTTTTCGTGTGTATTACCGTGTGCTTCGCGTGCGTGGACAAATACACAATATCGTCATAGGGGATAAGGAAATAACTGTCGCTGTTCCTGCATGAGAGTCCGAGCATTCGTATCGACTCGGCGTTCAGTGAGTCTTTACCGATCCGGCTCAATGCCCGGTCCACCGCTTTGTTGAATCTTTTCCGGTCGAAGGGTTTGAGAATATAATCGACCGCGCCCAGGTCAAAGGCTTTTATCGCGTACTCGTCGTACGCGGTGGTGAAGATGACGTAAGGGATTCTCTCGAGTCCCTGGAGAACCTCCATGCCGGAGAGTCCGGGCAGGTTGATGTCGATAAAGAGAAGATCATAAGATTGGGAGCGTATTTTTTTGAGGGCCTCATCGCCGCTCTCCGCGTATCCGGCGAGCTCAAGCTCGGGTCTTTTTTGAATATACCCCGCGAGGAGCTCCAGGGCATACTCCTCGTCCTCAGCGATGAATGCTTTTATTCTTAATTTGTCCAACTAGAGCCTGTCCGCCTTATCCAGGGTTATATGTATCGACACCCGCACGCCTGGGCCCCGGATATTCTTGATAATGACGCCGGAATCCCGGTAATGGAACCGGAGCCGGGCGCTGATGTTGCCCAGGGTGCGGGCGAAGGGCTCTTTTGTCCGCAGGCCGGTTCCGTTGTCGGTAATCTCTATCGTGACCGCGTCTTTCTTTCGCGCCGCGCGTATTGTGATGCAGCCCGCGCCCTTCTTTTTCTTGAAACCATGCTTGATGGAATTCTCCGCTATGGGCTGAAGAATCAGGGGAGGGACAAGGACGCCGCTGAAGCCCCCGGCTTTTTTCATGGTATAGGTGAATCTATTCTTCAGCCGTAGCCGCTCGAAATCGAGATAGTGCCGGGTAAACTCCCATTCCTCCTGAAGGGGCACCAGGGATTCGAACGAGCGGTCCGTATAGTAGCGGCATATCTCTCCGAAGCTCATGAGGGCCGCGTCCGCCTTTGCCGGGTCGATCTGGACCAGGGCGTGGATCGTGTGCAGGGCGTTGTGGATGAAGTGAGGGCGCATTCTTTCTTGCAGATTTTTGTTGCACGAATCCTCGTACTGGAGAAGGAGCCGGTCGCGCATCCGGACCGACTCCTCAAGCTGTGCCAGGGTCTCCTCCTGCTTTTTGTAGAGCCGGGCGTTCTCAAGGGCAATGGTGGAGTGCGAGGACATGAAATTCATTATTTCAGGCCGTATCGCGGCAAAGGCGCCAGCCATGATCTTGTTTTCAAGATAGATGATCGCGACGGTTTTTCCCATGTATGCCGTGTTTTTAAGGCAATAGATCGACTTCGGCTTGTTTTTCACGATATAGGGGTCGTTCCTGAACAGCAGGTCTTGCGTCGCATCGGCCAAATTGACTTCCTCGCCGGTGCGCGCCACGTACTGGATTATCGACAAGGGAAGCTTTGTGGTCCGCGGCCGGGCTGAATGGAGCACTTTAACGTTCCGGCTGTTGGGCCGTATCTCGGCCTCGATCAGGAAGTTTTTGTCCCGCTCGATGAGGATGAACCCTTTTTGCGCCGAGGTGTTTTTTACCGCGCTGGTCAGAATTTTCGCGAGGACCCGGTCGAGTTTCACGTCGCTTATGATCTCCTGTGCGATGCTCACAAAAGGCTTGATATCGCTACCGCTTAGACTGGCGGTGCCGGTCCCGCCGACAAGGCCGCCATACCGCTCCTCGCAGTCGCGCGCCTTGCAGAGCGCTCCCCATCTGCGGTACAGGTCGCGGGCGCGCGTGAGATAGAGGCCGGCGAAATTGTGTTTGCCCATGCCGAGCCAGAATTTCCCGGCGAGCTCGTTGGCGATCGCCTCGTCCTGGGTAAATTGATTTTTCCGGGCGTTCTCTATGGATTGGTCGTAGAGGTCCATGGCTTCGACATGACGGTCCGATATACGGGCGGCCTCGGCCTCCACCAGGAGATATTTATGTAAAAAGCTCTCCGGACAGTTTTCCGACCATAGCTTAAGCTTCTGCCGATTTTCGATCAGCGTTGACATTAAATCATTTTTTTCTTTTTCGGACGCTTCCGTATGGAGCGCGGTTGTAATAAGCGACTGGAAAAAAATCATGTCCGCGGTATGATAAAATGTAATGATGTACTGTAGAAACTTGAGCCCTGTTTTAATATAATCGCAGGCTTTTCTGAATTCCCCGAAAAGATAGAGTACCTGCGCTGCAAAGCCGTGTATTTCAAAATAGCATGGTAAGCTATTATTCGTTATGCAGTTATGCAGGTGCTTCTCACAGTCGGAAATAAAAGAATATATATTCATCGGCCCGGAATCTTTTAAGCTTTGAATGATAAACGCCATTCCCTCAAGAATATCAATAATGAGCCGGCTCTTGATTTTTTTCACAAAAATGACGGCTTTTGAAAGATCGGAATATGTTTGGTTAAGATCCTTACCCTGGTGGTACGGATTTTTTACCAAGTGCGCGTAAATATCGCCGGTATATTTCAATTCCCCGGTTTCAAGCCCGGCCTGCAAACCGGCGCGGTTCATATCCTGTATATTTTTGAGAGGCTCTTTCCACACCGCTATGGCGTTCGCGTACTTGAGGTATGTCTCGCATATAATTGACTTATTGTTATACCGGTCTGCAAGGGTCATAGCAAATCTTCCAATGTTAAAACCCAATGCGTAATTGCCGTCCCTATACATAATCATCATCGCTAACATAAGATATCCATCTAAAGATTCAGGGGAGTTGCCATGGACGAGAGAAATTTTTACTATTTCAAGGCCGGGAAGATAAAAAAATCTGCCGTCGCCGCTGAGCGCGGATACCGACATGTTTCTGAGTATCCGGATTGCGGTAAGATATTTCAGGTCATTCAATCTGGGAAGATTGATAAAAAAGGATATTCCCCGCTCCTCCAGTTGGTTTTTTAAGTGTAAATACTTTTCTGAAACGGATTTTTCCGGGAAGCGGAGATCGAAGTTTATTCCCATTGAGGCGAGCACATCCGCTCCGATTCTGATCGCGTCTGAGTACCGGCCGGCCATGCATAATTGAATTATTAAGATATTCCAAAGCTCTGCCCTTTCTATTTCATTCCTCGCGTATGAGACTGCTTCATTAACGATTTCCTCCACGTGGTCGAAATTTCCGTTGAGGTATTCCGCTTCGGCAAGCTCGAGGTGAACGATATACGCAAGATGATAATATCGTTCCCATGTATCAGCCGGAAATTCTTCCCCATCCGGAGATTCCGACGCGCTGATCAGCAACCCATACGCTGTTGTAAGGTATTTACGGGACATCTCAAAGGCAGCCCGGCCCTTGGCCTTCTTGCCGGCAAGATAATTCAGATCTGCAAGCTCGATCTTTTCATGCTCATCCATGATTTCGGACGCATGGTTGAGCTGATCCACCACTGCGAATATATTGTCAATGACGCCGTCGATGCCGGCAACGGCGTTCTCGAAGAGAATCCTTCCGATCCGGTAATGCGCTTCAATCCGTTTTTCGCGCGTCATCGCCAGGTACGCGGCCTCCTGGATACGGTCGTGGCAGAAGCGGTGCAATCCCCCTTCCCGGACGATCATTCCCTCGACCGCAAGACCCGCAAGTGCGGCGCGGGCCTTATTTTCCTTCATGCCGCAGGCTTTGGCGAGAATATTCCGGCTGAACGCCGTACCGATGCACGCTGCGGTCATGGCGCATTCGCGCAGATCGCCGGAAAGCTCCTTGATTTTCTCCGTGAGAAGATCGATTACGTTGTCCGAAGCTGGCAGGCTCCGGATACCCTCAAAGTCGCAGCGCCATCTGCCGCTCCGGTCGCGGGATGCCAGATTATTTCTAGACACCGCGCGCAGGAATTCGCGCATGAAAAGGGGGTTGCCCATTGTCTTGGCGTGGACTAGATGGGCAAGCGGCCCGGCTCTGGCAGGAGTGGTGTCGAAGGTCTCGGCGATCAGCATGGCTGCCGCCTCGCTGCTTATATTTTTCGGGTTCACGGTAACTATCTCTTTTTCCCGCACTATTGTTTCGAGCATGGCTGCAAGGGGATGGCCCGGACCCACCTCATTGTCGCGGTACGCGCCGATTATGCAGACATGATACAGGTCGTCGCTGGTTGCGAATATCTTAAGCAGGTCCAGGCTCGCTGAATCCGCCCAGTGCAGGTCGTCCAGGAAGATTATGAGGGGATGATCCTTGTCGGCGAACACGGCCACGAACTTTTGCAAATACCGATGCAGCCGGTTCATGGCAGCCATCGGGTCGGTCGCAGGCGCCGGCTTCTGAGCCCCGATTATGCCTTCAAGCTCCGGCACCAGGTCGACGATGACTCCTGCGTTGGGCTGGAGGGCTTTGAGGATTTCAGTCTTCCACGATGAAATCTCCTCGTCGCTTCCGGTCAGAATGCGGCGCATGAGGCCTGCGAATGCCTCGGTGAAAGCTGTTAGGGGAATATTCCGCCGGTACTGGTCGAATTTTCCGGATACGAACCTTCCTTTTCCCTGTTCGGTTTTTTCGAAGAATTCCCTGACCAGCGCACTCTTGCCCACGCCTGCATGGCCGGTTACCATAGCCAGCATGTTGCTTCCCCGGCATACCCCGTTATAGACTGAGGATAATATTTTGAATTCCTCCTCCCTCTCGTACAGGCGCTCGGGCAGGCGTATCTGATCGGCCGTATCATATCTGCCCAGGGAAAAGGAGCGGGTCATGATCCTTTTCTTCGGCAGATCGAGACATCTCTTCAGATCTGCGGCGAGCCCTCCGGCGCTCTGGTAGCGCGCGTCCGGGCTTTTTTCCAGGAGCTTCATGATGATCTTTGAGACTGCCGTAGGAAAATCTTCTTTCAGCCGCTTCGGCTCCTCCGGCTTTTCGGAGACATGGGCGTACACGAGGTCTGAGGCGTTGTCCGCCATGAACGGCGGCCTGCCGGTGGCGAGCTCGTACAGCACGCCTCCCAGGGAATACAGGTCGGAGCGGGCGTCCGATGAGCAGCTCAATTTTCCGATCCCCTCGGGCGAGAGGTAGGCGAGCGACGTCCGGGAAGGGGCGGGCATGCCTCCTTCCGGGGCTTCAGCCATTCTGAATGACCGCTCGAAGCAGGATATGCCCACGCGGATTTTTCCATCGGCGGAGGTCGCCGGCCCTGCCGCGAAGATCGCCCAGGGAGTCACGTTGTTATGGACGATTTTTTTCTCATGTATGAAGGCCAGGTTTTCGGCAAGGACAAGAGCGAGCCTGAGAAAGCGGGAAGTGTCCAATCTTCCCGGCAGCGCAGTCAGGGCCAGGGGACTGCCGGGGAAATCTTCAAGTACCAGCGCCGGGTTTCGGGGATGCGGTATCAGCTCCAGGGCTTTAATGATTCCATCGTGGCCGATCTCGTTTATTATCGCCTTCTCTTTTTCGAGCATTTCTGAAACCGCGTCCGCCGGATACTCTTTTATGGTTTTTACGAGTATGGGAATGTTCTCTGCCATTCTCACTCCCCGGCAGAGCATGATTCTCTCGTCCTCATGCAATGTTTCTGTTACGATTAAACCGGGAAGAGTTATCATGAGTTTACCTGATTGCGGGTGCGATTTATATTATTATGTTGTAAAAATTGCATTCTATTTGAAACTTTTTTATTATCTAAAACGGGGTACAGGGGCGGAGCCCCTGTAAAAGCCCCGCAGGGCCCCCCTGCATCACTATTTTGGGTTGTGGGCAAAGCCCGCATTATTGAATAATTTTCGCCTAACTCGAGTTATTTCGTCAATACAATTTGGATGTCGTTCATTCCCTGAAAGTGTCGTTCGTTCCTCCGCATATTGACATAAAACAATATTGATATACTGTCCGGCATAAAAGGCCTTTTATCATTTTTGAAGTTTCAGGAGGCAAGAATGATGAAAGCGCAAAAACTTTAAAATAAATCCACTAAATGAGGAGGTTTTATATGAGGAAGATTGTATTAGCAATATTCGCCGTTTTGGCGTTGGGGGTTCTGCAATGCGGTGATGAATCATCGGGTAATGATAAATCATCATTGCTGTTGTTATTCTCTCAAGGCTCTACATCCCCCACATTCGTCAATACGCCGGAGGCGAATCCCTTATACGATGCTTCAAACCAGGGCATTTATAAGGGAGTTCTTACCGGTTCTTCCGGTTCTTTTAAGATCGATATCGGCAACGACGGCGGTTCCGGCAAAAAATTGTATCTGACATTCAATGGCGTGAATCTCACTATCGATGGATCGGTTTCAGGCACGGGCCCGTATACCTACACTTTTACACAGAGTGGCTATACTTTGACAGTAGTTATACAGGCTAATGGAACCGTTAATTCGGCGACCTTTGACTATCCAAGCGGATCGGCGATTGTTTCAATTATTAAAGAAAAATCAGATGTTCTGGTCAAAAGTTTTGAGGGAACCTATTCTATAACTTATGGCCCTCCCGTAAATACTACTGATACCGGGGTATTTAATGTGACGGTGAGCGGCAGTAATGCATCCGGGTCTTGTAGGTCGGACATTCCTCCTAACTCCCAGTTATCGTCAAACAGCGGAACTTTTTCCAGCAATACGATTACATTCATTTGGACAAATGATGTAGCGCCGGGTGATGGGCATACGTATACAATTAGACAAACAGCTGCCGCAACCATCTCTAACGATACTCTTTCAGGAACGGTGGAGATAAGAATTATTGCGGTAGATGGAACACCTACAGATCAATTGATCACTACCGGGACGTGGCAGGGATCCAGAAAATTATAGGGGAGGTTTATCATAATACTCAATAGTTAGTTAAGGGCCCATCTATTATTGATGGGCTTTTCTTTGTGCGCCCGGCAGAGGAGAACCGGCCGTCACTCTTCTGAAGCCTGCTTTACGATAAAATGTATCGACACCCGCACGCCTGGGCCCCGGATATTCTTGATAATGACGCCGGAATCCCGGTAATGGAACCGGAGCCGGGTGCTGATGTTGCCCAGGGTGCGGGCGAAGGGGTCCTTCGTCCGCAGGCCGGCTCCGTTGTCGGTAATCTCTATCGTGACCGCGTCTTTCTTTCGCGCCGCGCGTATCGTGATGCGGCCCGCGCCCTTCTTTTTCTTGAAACCATGCTTGATGGAATTCTCCGCCAGGGGCTGAAGAATCAGGGGAGGGACGAGGACGCCGCTGAAGCTCCCGGCTTTTTTCATGGTATAGGTAAATCTATTCTTCAGCCGTAATCGCTCGAAATCGAGATAGTGCCGGGTAAACTCCCATTCCTCCTGAAGGGGCACCAGGGATTCGAACGAGCGGTCCGTATAGTAGCG
>MIBJ01000063.1 GCA_001829495.1 Spirochaetes bacterium RBG_16_49_21
TTCAAAGAAACAAATCTCAACGATTTACAGAATAATTTACTGCAATTTCTGATGGACCACTTGAGCTCCAAACAAGCAAGGCTCAAAGAGTGGTTCAAAGAAACAAATCTCAACGATTTACAGAATAATTTACTGCAATTTCTGATGGACCACTTGAGCTCCAAACAAGCAAGGCTCAAAGAGTGGCGGAGGGGCGTCGTCCTTAAGGGGAAGGAACGCATAACCGTAATGTTCATCCCCCATTCTGAAAAGAGAATCATCAACTTTCACATAACAATATTCGCTATAGCCGCCATCATCGGAATCTTCACCACAACGGTCATCGTGACGTCCATAATGATCATCAATCACTCTTCAACAATAAAGGAAGTTTCCAAATTAAAAAAATACGGCTCCAATTCAAAGGAACAGATAAAGCAATATAAAAAACAGATAAACGAGCTTTACGACATCTTCCAAAAATTTAAGCCGGAACTCACCTACCTGTATTCACTGACACCCGGCAGCGACATCGAATCGCTCTGGGCCAAGGGAGGGGTGCACAATCCGGACCCTACATTTGAAAACGGCGGCAATGGGAATAACCCGCCCCCGCCGATCGAGATTCTGAATATAGAGGAAATTGAGAGAGAGCTGAAAACGACAAAAAAAATTATTTCAAAGTTAAAGGTTTTTCTTGAATATAGAAAGAAAATAATCGAGACCACACCGTCAATCTGGCCGGTAAACGGCTATATAATTTCCCGATTCGGCCAGAGAAGCTCAATATACGCCGCTGAAACCGAGTTTCATAACGGCATTGATATCGAATCCTTTCCAGGAACGGAGATAAAGGCAACGGCTCCGGGCAAAGTAAGCGAAATACGATGGGAACCGGCCCTGGGACTCACGGTTTCCATCAAACACAAGTACGGATTTACAACTTTGTACGGACACTGCCAGCGCGTATCGGTTGAGCTGGGCCAGCAGGTTTCAAAGGGCGAGGTCATCGGTTATGTGGGAAGGACCGGAAAGACCGCTCGGTATGTATGCCACTACGAGATCATCATCGGCACCGAATCCGTTGATCCAATGCCGTATCTGAACAGAATATCGCACAATTAGAAATCCTCTTCCCCTCTCTTGGAAATCAGCAATTCATCAGGGACTTCTTCAATCCGCTCGCCGATCTTCACCGCCATGCGGCTGGACACAACGCCGGGCCGGCATTTGAACTTCTTCCTCCCCCCGATCTTCAGAGTCATGTCAGAACCGACCTTGGTATCGGGAAGCTTGATGACATCGCCGAGAGTGAGCCGCAGCACCTCCTGTACCGTTATCTGCACCTCGCCGAGCTCTGCCACGACCGGAAGGATCACGGTTTCAAGCCGCTTCTGGATGACCGAGAGATTCTCGTCCGTTGCCCCTTTACGGATGCTGGAGTACATGTACTGGGCCGACAGTTTCGAGATGACCGGCTCGATGGAGATATAGGGGATACACAGGTTCGTCATCCCCTCAACCTCGCCGACCTTTGTCTCCAGAGTTATGAGAACCACCATATCATTAGGCGGAACTATCTGCGCAAACTGCGGATTGGTCTCGATATTGCCGAGCCGGGGCCTCAGATCGATGACGTTCGACCAGGCCTCTCGCAGGTTCCCGAGGATCCGCACGATGATCCCTTCCATGACGGAGAGCTCAATGTCCGTGAGCTCGCGGCTTATCTTGGTCGCCTCTCCCGTGCCGCCGAAGAGCTTGTCAATGATCGTGAAGGTGATCGAGGGGTCTATCTCAAGCACGGCCGAGCCCTTCAGGGGATCCATATTGATGACCGCCAGCGTCGTCGGATTGGGAATGGACCGGATAAACTCCTCATACGTGAGCTGGTCCACCGAAGCCACGTGTACGCCGACCAGGGCCCTGAGCTGGGCCGACAGCGCGGTAGTCGTCAGACGCGCGAAAGTCTCATGCATCATCTGAAGGGTGCGTATATGGTCTTTCGAAAACTTATCCGGTCGCCGGAAATCGTATATCTTGACCTTCTTCTGCTCCTTGGCGGCTGAATAGTCCGTTGTATCGACTTCCCCGGTTGATATCGCGGTCAACAGGGCATCTATTTCATCTTGCGACAGGATTTCCGTCATCGCTTGGCACCTTGCATAACCGTGGCTACCTCGTCGACGATAAGCCACATGTCCTTATATTGCTCCAACATATATCTGCAACGATATCGATAATTCCACCGGCTGCCGTACCGGTCCTCTATAACATTAACATAAGCAATTCTTTTAGAATTTTCAATTTCTTCTTCCATAATTTTATAATGGAGAAGATAATCGTCCCGGTCCCTGGTCAAATACTTAATGAAGTCTTTTTCTATCTGATTTTTTTCTTCAAAATTCGCCCGCAAATATTTCTGGGTATATTCAGGGTACGCGTTAATAAATTTCTCCACATCAATATATTTCAGATAATTATCCCAGTTTTTATCTTTTTCAGCCCGCAATGTCAACAAAATAACTTCACTCGGTGAGATGTTTCGCTGGACGGCCTCCCGCTCGCTCGGTTTATTATACCTTTTTTCCGCAATAATTTTAAAAGACAATTCGTTATCGCTGGTAATAACGATATCTTCTCCGATAGTCGGATAAAACAAGCTCTTAACCCTGTATCGGGTGTTGAGATCCAGTTTATAGATATGTTTAAGATTTATGGAATGTATGAAGACCTCACCCGGGGCAAGCTCAACCATGCGCCGCTCAAGATCCCGTATCAGTTCTTTAATATCCCTCTTTTCAAGTTTATAAGGAACGGTAATCTCCGCTTCCCTGCCGCTGTAATCATAAACCAGAGGCTGGAAAGTCGTGTATTCCCCCGGCTTGTTCTTGATTGAATCGAACACATCAAAAAAATTTTTCTTTTCCGACACATTTTTTATGCAGATTTGAAGAACGACATCTTCATCTGAATACAAGACTCTCTTGTCCATTTTCAGATAGACCCGAAGCTTGTCCGGTTCGTATACTCCCGCCCGCACGGGAATGCAGGCCAGCAGCGCTAACGGTAGTGTGAGTAAAAAAGAATAAATTTTCATCATAATGAAAGCTCTCTTACCATAATTTCGGTAAAAAATATCTTCCACGTTATTAAAATTGAATAAAAAATGCTTAGTAAGGTAAGAAAATTCATTCCCGGTAGTGGCTGAAAATATAATCCAGTATCCGATCACGCTCCTTGTCATGCATTCCGGAAAACAGGAGGTTATACATTTTTTTCGAATCATCGATCACGTCAAGCATGCCGACAAGCTCAATGACATCACTGTCGATTCTGATATGGCCTTTCAGGAACCTGGCTCCGCTGATCTCCTCGTCGCTTTTGATCGTCGCCTCCCTGTCTGTGAGAAGGATTACTCTTCCATTATGATATATTATCTCCTCGGTGGAGATTCCCTTATGCATGTTTCCGGGATCAAAGGAAAAAAATCTAATGGGAATATCAACCTGGGCGGTCAGGCATTTACGCTCTACGCTCCGGGTGATCCGGTCAGTATGGCTGAAAAATAATATCCGAGGGCCTATTCCAATCTTCCCGATTACCGTGATAGCGAACTCATAGGAGGCCACGCCCTCGACCCAGAGATACGCCTCGACGGTATCTCCCTCGCGCACGGAATGAAAAAAGTCTTCAGCCGCAAGACCCGCACTATAGTAATCGTTGTTGCCTATTAGCGTAAGCTTGGAATACCCGAAGCCCTTCCGGTAAACCCTGAGGAGACTGCCGAGAGCAATTTTTGTTGTGGTTTCCAGCTTTTTCATGCGTTGAGAAAAAGCAGCTACCGCTGCAGGTTCTCTATAACCGCTGCAACGCCAAGACCGCCGCCGCAGCAGGATGAGAACACGCCGTACCTGCCGCCGGTGCGGATGAGCTCGCGCATCGTGAACATGCATACCCGCGCGCCCGACGCCCCGTTCGGATGACCAAAGGCAATGGCGCCGCCCAGCGGGTTCCACTTCTTCAGGTCGATCTTCTCGCCGGTCTGATTTTCGATCTCCTTTATCACCGCGAGGTTCTGCACGGCGAACGCCTCATTGCATTCCAGGTGATCCATATCGGATACCTTGAGGCCGGCACGCTTCAACGCTATGGGCACTGCATAAGCGGGTGCGATCCCCATGATCTTCGGATCGCAGCCGTAGTCCGCGCCGGAAAGCCACCTGGCCATCGGCTTGTACCCCAGCTCCTTCGCCTTTTCCGCCGTCATCATGAGCACAAAGGCAGACCCGTCGTTCCTTCCCGACGCGTTGCCCGCGGTGACCGTCCCGTCCTTCTTGAACGCCGGCGGCAGCTTCGCGAGCGCCTCACGCGTGGTGTCCGGCCGCACATGCTCGTCTTTATCGAAAACAACATCAGGCTTCCCCTTCCCTCCCGGAATGGTCACCGGCAGTATCTCCTCCTTGAACTTCCCGGCCGCAATCGCTTCCCCCGCGCGCTTCTGGCTGTTGTACGCGAATTCGTCTGATGCCTCTCGCGGTATCTTATATTTGACCTGGAGATTCTCGGCAGTGAGTCCCATGCCGATGCATTCCTCCGGCACGGGTGAAAGCTGCGGCGCCACCGGCATGGGCGGAATCAGCTTATACGGCTCAACCGCCATGGAAAACTTGGCGAACATCTGGCTGTACGATTCCATCCCGCCCGCGATGATCACATCCGCCAGACCGGCCAGTATCTTGCACGCGGCGTGATTGATGGAGTCGATGGCGGAGCCGCACTGCATCTCGATATAAGAGGCGGAGGTCTCATAGGGAAGACCGGCGTCAAGCGTCGCCCAGCGCGCCGGATTCAGCGCCTGAACGCAGTGAGTCGCGCTCCCTAAAAAAACACAATCCACCTTGCCTCGTTCCTTGATCCCGGTCTTGTCAACCAGGCCCCTGATACCGACGCCGCCGAGCTTCGAAGTCACGAGATGCCGCAGCGATCCCCCCATTCTGCCGAAAGCGGTCCGGACTCCATCAACAAAAACAACTTCTCTCTGTGCCATAATTTTTCCCTTCTTAATCGTTATCGTTCTTTTTATTCACCCTTGAATACCGGCTCACGCTTCTGCAAGAACGCGGTCATACCTTCAACCGCGTCCTTGCTGGTTTTAAGCTTAGCAGACCATTCCCGGTCTGCGCGGAGGCCTTCTTCAATGCCCTTTTCCAATCCCGTGCTCATCCCGACCAACACCGCGCTCACCGCAAGGGGCGGCCGCTTGCACAGCGCGAGGGCAAAGTCCATGGCCTCCTTCATCAAATCGGCAGCGGGAATCACCCGGTCCACGAGGCCGACGGCAAGGGCCTCTTGCGGCGAAAGCCGCTTGCTGAAAAGAATCATATCAAGCGCCTTTGACTTGCCCACAATCCGCGGCAGCCGCTGTATGCCGCCCCACCCCGGCGTGATCCCCAGATTCACCTCGGGGCATCCGATCACCGCTTTGGGATTGTCGGCCATGAACCGGAAATGGCATACCATTGCGAGCTCACAGCCGCCGCCGAGGGCATATCCGTTTATGGCTGCGATGACGGGCTTGGAGAGGCGCTCAATCCGGTTGTATACCTCATTGCCGTTCGGCCCTTTGTTGATGTTTGCTAAATCCGTCACGTCCATGCCCGCGCTGAAGCCCTTTTCCCCCGCTCCCGTTATGATCACGACCCTGGTTTCTTTGCTCTCATCCAGTTCAGCCATGGTGCGGTACAGCTCTTCGCGTACGCCGAGATTGACCGAATTGGTCGGAGGGCGGTTGAGCGTGATGGTAGTCACAAAATCCTTTGTTGCCACGATAATGTTATTGTCGCTCATAAATAACCTCCATAATATTTAAATATTCAAGGCTGTCTAATTTCCCCCTAAATCCCCCAAAGGGGGACTTAAAAAGCTAAAAAATAAATGAAAATGCGGCAATTAATCTTCATGTCAGCAAATATTAGCCCCCCTCCGGGGGGTTGGGGGGCTTTTTAGACAGCCCCGAAATTAATTATAATTTAGCTATGCAACTAATTACTCGAGTTATGCGAATTTTGATTAACACCTCTTACTCCCTCCCCCTACATGGGGGAGGGCCGGGGGTGGGGGTGATTAACTTATGGCGAATAGGTGACTTTTGTATGCCAAAAACATCTATTTCACCCTCCCCTCACCCCTCCCATCAAGGGAGGGGGACTGCTTTGATTAAATTCGCCTAACTCAAGTAATTATTAAATCTGAATATTCCCCTTTTTCAGGGTCGCCGCCGGCATGAACCACGTGATGCCGAGCTTCTTTGAAATGGCCTCGCACCGCTGCGCCACTTTTTCCCAGCCCATGCTTTTTGCAAGTGCGAACGGGCCAAAGGCGGATCCGCCGCCGTTGACCATGGCCTTATCGATCTCCGCCGCGCTTTTGGTAACGCCCGCTTCCAGAAGCTTGGTACCCTCGTTCACCTGAAGGCAGATAATATCCATCGGATCGAAGTTGGGATCAGCCTTGCTCAGGTCAATAGCCGGGCGTGATCCTCCGGGCCAGGTGAAGATGCCCTTGCCGGTCTTCTTGCCCAGAGTGCCCGCCTCGTTCATCTTCCTGAGCCAGTTTGCGGGTTTAAATTCAGGCGACAGGGTCTTGGCGAAATATTCCCCGCCATGCAGATTGACGTCAAGTCCGGTGTAATCCATGATCTCATAGGGCCCCATGGGCGCGCCGATCGACCTGATTTTGGCATCAACGGCCTCCGGATCCGCCAGGCCTTTATCATATAACACGGACATGAATAAACCGACCGGCGCATTAACCCGGTTAAAAATAAATCCGGGCGTGTCCTTCTCAACCCGCACCGGCGCCATAGCGCCCCTGAAGTTCTTCAATTTTGAGATGAAGTCATAGCTCACCGCCATGGTCTCCTCCGAGGTCTTGTCCCCGTGAATCACCTCAACCAGAAGCATCATTGCCGGCGGGTTGAAAAAATGAATTCCCACCACCTTGTCCGGTCTCTTCGTCGCAGCGCCCATTTGGGTGATGCTCATATTCGACGTGTTCGAGGCAAGTATCGCGTGCTTCGGCGCGCTCTCGTCAGCTTCCTTGAATATCTTTGTTTTAAGATCCAGTATCTCGGGAGCGGCTTCGATCATGTATTCGATGTCCTTGACCGCGTCCCTCAAAACCGTAAAGCCCCGGATGTTGTCCATGGTTTTATTTAAATCATCCGCGCTCATCTTCTGCTTCGAAACCCGCTTCTCAAGGCTCTCTTTTATCTTATTCCTGCCCCGGTCCACAAATTCCTGCTTTATGTCGTACAGGTTCACCGTGTAGCCGGCCATGGCGATGACTTCAGCGATCCCGTGACCCATGTCGCCTGCGCCGATGACCGCGATTTTTTTGATGTCGTCCGCTTTCATAGACTATTACTCCTCTAATGAAAATTTTGATTTGCTGCCGAAGCAACAAAAAAACTTATCGTCCCCCGGTTCTCTGAGATTCCGGTCTTTTAAAACGCAAGCTTTGCTGAGAGATTTGTTAAATTGACGTGCTTGACACCCTAAAAAGTGAAGGCAAAAAATCAAGCATATTTTAATTGAAAACGATATACAAAAAGACGCTCCCGCAAAGGGGACCTCACCCCCCGGCCCCCCTCTCCAATTTGGAGAGGGGGGGTCTAAAACCGATTGCAAAGTTAAATTTGAATATTTCCTTTTTTCAGGGTTTCCGTGGGCATGAACCAGTTAAGGCCGAGCTTCTTCGATATGGACTCGCATCGCTCAGCCACCTTCTGCCATCCCATTCCCCTGGCGCGCGCAAACGGTCCTGCTGCTGCGCCGCCGCCGTTGACCATGGCCTTATCGATCTCCGCTGCGCTTTTGGTGACGCCCGCTTCCAGAAGCTTGGTGCCCTCGTTCACCTGAAGGCAGACCATATCCATGGGGTCGAAGTTGGGATCAGCCTTGCTCATGTCTATCTTCGGTCTCTCGCCTCCCGGCCAGGTATAGAAGCCTTTGCCGGTCTTCTTGCCGAGGGTGCCCGCCTCGTTCATTTTAATGATCCAGGAGCGCGGCTTGAATTCAGGCGACAAGGTCCTCGCAAAATATTCGGCGCCATGCATGCCGATATCCATGCCGGTGAAATCACGGAGCTCGAAGGGACCCATGGGTGCGCCGATCGACCTCACCTTTGCATCGACGGCCTCAGGATCCACAAGTCCCCTTTCGTATAATTCCGCTATATACATTCCGACGGGCGCATTTATCCTATTGAAGATAAATCCCGGAGTGTCTTTCTCAACACGAACGGGCACCATAGCGCCCCTGAAGTTCTTCAATTTAGAGATAAGTTCATAACTCACATTCATGGTTTCATCAGATGTCTTTGCGCCGCGGATAACCTCAACCAGAAGCATCAGGGCCACGGGGTTAAAAAAGTGAATGCCCAGTACCTTGTCCGGTCTCTTGGTAGCGGCGCCCATCTCCGTAATGCTCATGTTGGAGGTGTTTGACGCAAGTAAAGCGTGCTTCGGCGCGAACTCATCAGCCTCCTTGAATATCTTTGTTTTAAGATCCAGTATCTCGGGAGCGGCTTCGATCATATAATCGATATCTTTCACCGCTTCCTTCAACACCGTAAAACCTTGAATATTATTAATGGTTCTGCTTAAATCATCCGCGCTCATCTTTTGTTTAGCGACCTGTTTTTCAAGGCTTCCTTTTATCTTGCTCTTGCCCTTGTCTACGAATTCCTGCTTGATGTCATACAGATTTACTTTTAAACCCGCCATGGCACAAATTTGCGCAATGCCATGCCCCATATCGCCCGCGCCGATGATTGCGATTGTTTTAATTTCCTCTGCTTTCATAAATTTAATACTCCTTAATAATTTTACTCTGTTTTTTTCACGACAATGACGGTAAAATCATCGTTCAATTCCTCATTTTCTAAAAAGATGGAAAACTTGTCAAGTAGATACGTCAGAATATCCTGCGAAGTGCCGTCAGGAGCGTCAGACAATGACGAAATGAGCCGCGTAAACCCGTATCGTTCCTTGTGGCTGTTTTTACTCTCCACAATACAGTCAGTATACAAAAGGAGTACGTCTCCCTTTCCTATATCGAACCGTGTGAACGCCGGCTTATAGTTGGAAAGACGTATCCCGATTGGTCCGCCGCGCCCGTACTCCGCCACGGCATTGATCACCGAGACAACTCCGGATTTCCCGTTTCTGAAAAGGAGGTCGGGATGACCGGCATTAACGTATTCAACGGCATTTTCCGAGAAGCGCAACAGTATGCAGGATATAAAATGCTCCAGAAGCGATATTTCAGCCGAAACATTCTCATTTACCTGAACGACGATGTCGGTAAGGCTTTCACCTTCCATTTTGTTGAATATGCGGTAGGTGATGGGTTTTACGATAATGGTAATAAGAGACGATGAAACCCCATGCCCGGACACATCAAATATGGCCATGCCCCGGAGCAGGTTGTTGTTGAAATAGAAATCGTAAAAATCCCCGGAGACCCCGTATTTCGGCTTAAACGAAATGGCTATATCCCAGCCGTTGACCTTCTCCGGAACATGGGGAAGAAGCAATTTCTGGACATGCGCTGCAAGCTCGATCTCCTGCTGCGCGATCATATTCGTTCTCTCAAGCGCCGTGTTGATATCGACCAGCCTCGCGTTCATATCCGCCAGCGATTGCTTATCTGAATTGATCTTATTTCTCTGCTCCGTGATCTGGTGAGCCACGTATGACAGGATGATCAATATCGGCAGGAAGCTGATGGTGTAGAACAATTCTTCATTAAAGGAGCCTTTCTGATTCAGGTAGTAAATCGCATAATATGACGCGGCGACTTGGACCAGAGCGGAACCGATCGATATGAAAAGCGATTCTTTATAATCAGTGTACGGCAGTTCGATCGTTAAGGCGACCAAAACGAAAACCAATCCGATCAAGCGAAATTCATTGAGTTTGATCACCCCGATCGTATATATTGAAAGATAGAGTAAAAATTCCGCGTAAAAGATGCGGTTTGATGCGCGCCGGGAGAGATAGTTGATGTTTGAGAGTATGATGATAAATGCAATAGTGCCTCCATTAACAATGGTGGCGAGCAGAAAGATATCAGCGTATTGCATGCTGATAATTCCCAGAAAACGGGCCAGTAGGACATTGATCTCCACGATGAGATAGCCGATCAGTGCGTTGATGCTCATGTTGAGCAGTCTTCTCACTCTGTTTATTTCATGTATCTGGCTCACGTTTAACATTATTATTATAAATCAATAGGCTTGTTGCAAAACTGCAATAATATTTTAATTTTTGCCACCGCCCCATGTTGGGCTAACTTGTACCTACATCACATATCAACCCTTGCCTCACTAAATCCCGGCCTGCCCCTAAGGCATGTTTACTATTATAATTTGCTTAACTCGAATAATTTAATTATTTATTGAAGTTAAAACAGGGCGCATAAAAAGTCAACTATAAAACCCGCCCAGATGGGCTTTATAATAAATTTACTTAAATTCATCATGCTATTCAATATAAAATTCGTCTAATTGTTCATTTCAATCTTTCAACAATGAGCGGTGCTATGCTGTAGTTTTATCCGCAAAAATCAATCTTTTATTTTAATTTATCACACTGCGGATGTTTTCACTTGACAATTCCTGTGCATGTTTTAACGAAAGCCCCATGCATTAAGGAGAGCAACCAATGTCAAAATCATATAACATCGCCGTAATCCCCGGGGACGGCACCGGGCCCGAGGTCGTTGCCGAAGGACTCAAGGTGCTTACCGCGACGGCATCCATGGAAAAGATAACGCTCAATTTTAGCCATTATGACTTCGGCGGCGACCGCTATCTCAAGACCGGCGAAGTGCTTCCGGAAAATGCGGCCGAGGAAATGAAAAAATTCGACGCCATTTACCTGGGAGCCATCGGCCATCCGGACGTCAAGCCCGGAATTTTAGAGAAGGGGATTCTGTTGAAGCTCCGCTTCGATCTGGATCAATATATAAATCTGCGGCCGGTCAAGCTCTATCCAAATGTGGAGACTCCCCTTAAAGACAAGGGACCTGAGCATATCGATTATGTGGTCATTCGGGAAAACACCGGAGACGTGTACACCGGAATCGGCGGAGTGTCCATGAAGGGCACGCCGTATGAAGTGGCGGAACAATCCATGATCTATAACCGCTTCCAGGTTGAGCGCTGCCTTCGCTGGGCCTTTGAATATACAAAAAAAAGGAACAAGCGGAAGACCCTGGGGCTCGTGGGAAAGACCAATGTCCTCACCTATGTGTACGACCTGTGGGAGCGGGCGTTCCATGAAATAGGGCAGCGGGATTATCCCGACATCAAGCGAGACTACTATCATGTGGACGCAGCCTGCATGTGGATGGTGAAAAGCCCGGAGTGGTTCGATGTGCTCGTGACCGGCAATATGTTCGGCGACATCATCACCGACCTCGGAGCCATCACCCAGGGCGGCATGGGGATCGCCGCAGGCGGCAACATTAACCCCGAAGGAGTATCCATGTTCGAGCCGATCGGCGGGTCTGCGCCGAAATACACCGGCAAAAACGTCATTAACCCGCTTGCCGCCATTTGCGCGGGCGGCATGATGCTCGATATCCTGGGAGAGAAAAAAGCCGCTGACCGGATTGAGAGGGGAGTAATCAAAGTACTCGAAAAGGATATACAATCCCTATCCGCCGGACACATGGGGCTCTCAACAACAGAGGTAGGAGATAAAGTCGCTGCATATGTGTCGTGATATCCTCATCGGATCATACGCCCACGGCTCCCGCCTCTTTCAGGCGCGCTATATCTCCGCTGCTGTAGCCGAGGCCCGTCAGGATCTCAGCATTGTGATACCCGAGCTTCACGCCTGCCGGGGACGCGTAAAAATGACCTGATTTGAACTTGATCGGATTCCCGATCTGCCGCACGGTATCCCCCTTGCTTGTGGCGACCTCAACGATCATATCTCTCTCGGACAGCGGCGGACTGGCTATGGCTTCCGCCAGGGAATTCACCGGCTCCACGCAGGCGTCGCAGGCCTTGAATTGTTCCCGCCAGTAGACAAGCGGCCTGCCTGCTATGATTTCAGCAACCCGTCTCTTGTTGCTCCGGTTTATTATTCCGGTCTCGGCCATATCAGGCGAGTTGATGCATTCGCAGAAGGACTTGAAGAATTTCTGTTCAAGAGGGCCGACCGACAGGTATCCGCCGTCCGCGGCAGGATAAAAGTCATATAAGCAGCCTCCGTTCAGGAGCTCCCCTTCGCGCCGCGGCTCTCTTTCGCCTGCAAGAAACCCTGCTGTTGTGAACACAGACAGGGAAAACACTCCGTCGGTCATTGAAACATCGATATAATCGCCCCTGCCGGTTTTGGCGCGGCTGATGCATGCGGCGAGCACGCCGATGGCGAGGTTTTTTGACCCGGCGGCGATATCGGCAATCTGAATACCCGTAAGAGCCGGTCCCGCATCAGCACGGCCCGAAAAGGATTCCACTCCGGAGAGCGCCAGATAGTTGATGTCATGGCCGGCCCTGCCCGCATATGATCCCGTCTGTCCATACCCGGTTAAAGCGCAGTAAATAAGCGAAGGATTTATCCCGCGAAGCTGTTCATACCCGATACAGAGCCGGTCCATGGCACCGGGGCGGAACTGCTCCACAACGATATCATACTCCCGCACCAGCTTGTATATGATTTCGCGGGCTTCGGGCTTTTTTAAGTTCAGGGACAACGATTTCTTGCCCCGGTTAAGGTGCGCGTATGCAGCGCTGATTTCGTCGACATAGGGAGGCATAAGCCTCATCAAGTCAGGACTTTCACTGTTTTCCACTTTAATAATATCCGCTCCCATGTCGGCGAGCATCATGGTGCCGTATGGTCCGGGAAGCAGATAGGTAAAATCAAGGATTTTCAGGCTGTCTAAAGGCTTGTGCATAATGGGGGCGCTTGAG
>MIBJ01000064.1 GCA_001829495.1 Spirochaetes bacterium RBG_16_49_21
TCACCGAAGCGTCCGAATCCCGGAGCCGCCGCGCCGCGTCCTCGAGGCGCAGTTGATTGACGTATTCGCCGATGCGCATGCCGTTGATCCGGTTGAACATCCGGCTCAGATGGTCGGGACTCATTTCCACCGCCGCGGCGAGACCCTCGCGCGAGATGTCGGCGGTGTAGTTGTCCCTGATGAACTTAATAACCCACCGCACCTTCTGTTCAGCCAGAGCGGTTGGAGTCCTGAGGCGGGCCGTGGATTTTTCATCAAGCTTTTCGTTCGCCCTTTCAAGCTCCTTTATCGTTGCCTGAATAATTTCTTCAAAATCAATATGGGTTTTTTTCAGACCGTCGTTTAAGGCGCCTGCCTTGCGGACTTGTCTTTTTATCGCATATGCGACAATGAGCATTATGAGTTTTGTTAAGGTCATTTTATTCGACATAATCGCTGCGTCCTGATTTTCTTGATTAATCAGGTCAGGGGGCCGCCTGGAAAGTCGTTGCAGGGAACCCCCGTTCAACCCGACTTTTTAGACAGTCTCTTGGTGTGCGTCCCAAAACCTGCATCCGTGTAGTTTGGGGATGCACTCTTAGTATTAACGAACAAACGAAAAAATTATGCGATTTTTTTTGAATTTTTATGGAAAAATATTTTTATTTTCACTGTTGGGTGGGAACAAATAATTGCTGAAAACATCAGCTTTTATGATTACCCTCCCCTTGCCCCTCCCGGCGAGGGAAGGGCATCCCCTCTATTTTAATTTTTATAGTTGTTGTATTTTACCTTCATTGATCATTTTATCAATAGGTAGTTTTACCTATTTTTAAATAGGTAAAACTGCTTAGTGTATTACGTTATTTTGTCTATAGAAGTTCGTAAAATTTTCTACCGGGGTAGGGGAGCAATTACCAGACCTGTTGCAAAACTCACTGTCATTGCGAGCGTAGCGAAGCAATCTGGTTTTGAATACGATGGCACTCGTTGTTATACGCATGTATCATAGCATCGCGCCTCTACGTGGCATCACATAGATTGCTTCGTCGCTAGCGCTCCTCGCAATGACAACTGGGCCCTGCCATCATCGTGAGCTTCTTACCTGTCATTGCGAGCGCAGCGAACCAATCCGTTACTGTTATGATAAATGCCTATTTTTGTAACTACCCAGGTATAATAATGGAACCGCCGGTGGACGCGGATGAACGCAGATTATAATTGGATAAAATTAGTGATTGTATTATTGGATGCGCTTATAAAATTGGAAATAATTTGGGTTTTGGCTTTCTTGAAAAAGTATATGAAAATGCGCTTACATCTGCGTTTATCTGCCGTGAATCGGCGGTTCCTGATAATCAAATCATGGTAATAGCCCATGAAGCAATTCGCCCCGATACTCCTTCTCCTCCTCTCCTGCGCTACTGCGCCGGTTGCGCCGCCGGACGCGGGCGCTCTTAAACAATTCCTCGCGGCCTGCGGATCAGATATCGAAAAGGCAAAAAGGGTGATCATCGACAACGACCTGGTCAAGATTCTCACCCACCTCCAGGCTATGGACAACGGGGGGAAAAAATATTACCTGCTGGAGCGGGAAACCATCACCGCGCTGATACGATCCGTGACCGAAGGGGCGTATTCGGATTTTATACTGGTAAACCGAAGCGGCACGGTGGTGTATACCATGAACAATAACGACCTGTTCGCCCGGAACGTGGTTTCGGGTTTGAAAAATACGGTTCTGAATGCCTGTTACGAAAACAGGAAAATCAGACCCTATATAGGCCGGACCTCTTTACTGCCCGGGGACCGGCTCTACACGATTCCCTTCTCATCCAGCGTGAGCGGCGCAAATACTATGCCGGGGATATTCGTGCTTGTCGTGGATATTTCAAAAATCCAGGGGATCATAGGGAGCAGGTCATTCATCATTGATTCAGAGGGAATGTATGCGGTGACCCGCGATCGGTCGAAAATCAACTCCCGTTTTCCCGACTTCGATAAAATTAATGACGCCGCCCCGGCCGAAGAAACCCCGGTACGCTTCACCAATTCGCGGGGCGGGGCGGGCTGGTGCCAGATCTTACGGTACGGCAATTTGAGCTGGATAATCGTAACGGAGTGACCGGTCCCTATGCCGGGCCTGCGCCGGATTTCATCATGGCGGCGACCCGGATATGGATGTCGCTGAATATGGATGGAAATTCAAACGCATCGGACAGGAAGGTGACCAGCTTCTTGGAATACTCCACCATCTTCAGATCGCTCACGGAGCGCTGGCCCGATTCAATGATCCCCTTGAGCATCCCCGGGAACAGCACCGCCATATCCGTTGTATCCCTGCGTATGAACTCCCGCACCCCTTTCCCGGCTATGACGTCTCTATCGGCTTCCGTATCGCCCAGGA
This sequence comes from Spirochaetes bacterium RBG_16_49_21, assembly GCA_001829495.1. GTDB lineage: Bacteria > Spirochaetota > UBA4802 > UBA4802 > UBA5550 > RBG-16-49-21. The sequence continues at coordinate 2,387 of MIBJ01000064.1, forward strand.
GGGATACGATGAGCTGTCCCGGCCTGACTTTTCCAAGCTCTTCCCGGTCATAGTCGCTTTTCAGGAGAACCGTGATATCGGCATTGCTGAAGATATTTTCGGCCGTGGTCGCGAGCCCTCCCTGATTTTCGAGCGCGAGCATTGTTTTCTCGCTCCGGTCCGATCCCAGAACGCGGCGGAAGCGGATCGCGCCGAGCAGGCGGGTGAGGCGGACGGCGGAGAGGTCGATGCCCACGAATCCGATCGTGGTCTCTTCGGGCTTGAGCCGGTATTTGAGCAGTATCTTTATGATGAGAACGAACAGGTAGAGGGGGATATCGTCATGCTCAAGGGATACGAGCGGGACGGTGAGCTCGGAATAGAGGCGTTCATACAGCATGAGCGTGGCTTCCTCGAAGCGCGTGATGCGCACGGCTGAAAAATTCTGCTCGATCTGCTTCAAAACCCTGATCACGTCCTCGGGATGATCGTAGCGCACCGTGATCGGATAGCCGTTCAGGCCGGCAAACCGGTTTATAATCACGGCGTCCCGCTCCGCTTCGGCGCGGCCGCACAGCAGATGCTCGCGCTCCGATTCGTTCCCGGCTTTTATCCCGGCCACGAGCCCGACACTGCACGGTATGCCCGTGTACGCGAGCCCCTCGCCCTTCCGTATCTTTTCCTGAATGAAACCCGCAGCGCCCAGTACCCAGGTGCTGAAATCGGCGGCGGTCTCGACCGGCATCCTGCCCGAGACATTGATGAGGCCGCCAGCGGCCCGCTCCTCGAGCACGTTTTTCGCGGATATGATTTTGTATTTCTCCGACGCGCTGCCGATTATGGAGATGAATTCTTCGAAACGCTTCGGGCCGGCCGAGACGATGCGCAGGCTGTAGAGGACCCCCTCACCGGTCTCTTCGACGTGCAGGAGCTCGAGAAGATCAAGGCCGCGCTTGTACAGCTCGTCGATGAAGCTCGGAAAGCTCCTTTTTTTTATAATGACGGCGACTTCATTGATTATCTTCATGGCGCGTCCGGGCGCTTTAGTCTTCCTTGAGCCTGGTGAAGATCATCCTGCCGGCCGTGGTCTGCAGAACCGAGGTCACCGTGACCTCCACCTCATCGTTCAGCCGCTTCCTTCCGTTTTCTACGACCACCATGGTGCCGTCGTCCAGATATCCGATCGCCTGGTTAAGATCCTTCCCCTCTTTGATAAGGGCGACCCGCATCTCCTCGCCCGGCAGAACCACCGGCTTCAGGGAATTGGACAGCTGGTTGATGTTCAGCACCGGGACGCCGTGGAACTCCGCGACCTTGTTCAGGTTAAAGTCGTTGGTGATGACCTTGGCGTTCATGATCTTTGCGAGCTTCACGAGCTTGGCGTCCACCTCGTTTATATCGGCGAAATCCATGTCCGATATCTTCACCATGATGGATTGGTCCTTCTGCATCTTGTTCAGAATGTCCAGCCCGCGCCTGCCCCGGTTCCTCCTGATCGAATCCGCCGAATCCGCGATCATCTGGAGCTCGTTCAGAACGAAATTCGGGATGACCAGGATACCCTCGATGAAGCCGGTATCGCAGATGTCGGCGATCCTCCCGTCGATAATGACGCTCGTGTCGAGGATCTTATACGCCACATTTTCATCGGAGTTCTCCAGAGGGGAATGGACGATCTTATCCAGGATCGTGATCTCGTCGTAATTAATGACGAAATACATCATCATGAAAAATCCCGACAGGTGGTAGATGAGCGGCGAGATGATGTGCGAATATTCGTCCAGCACCGTGATGTGCAGGGCTCCGTACGCAAGGTTTATGAGATACCCGAGCGTGAAGCCGACGATCAGACCCAAAATCGCGGCGGCTAACATGCGCGCCGAGACCGTGTGGAGCACGTACTCCACGACGATGATGACCAGCAGCGATACGACCCCGGCGATGCCGGCGGCCGCGAGAAGGGCGTAAATGGATTTATCGATGAAATAAAATGATGAGAAAAATACCGATAAAACGATGAATAATACCCGCAACAGAATAATCATGGTTCACTCCTTGAAGTAAATTTTGGCGGATTGATCCTTGAATAAGAAACGCTATTTGTGATGCGTTGAGAGGGCTTCGGATACCAGATTCCCGGCTTCTTCGATGTCTATATTTTTGGACAGAGCAATTTCATGAGTGACGAGCTGATACGCATTTTCATAGAGCTTTCGCTCCATGATGGACAGTTCCTTTTCGCGTCCCCTCCGGTATAAATCCCGGGCGACCTCCGACACTTCATATATCGAACCGCTCTTTACCTTGTCCATATTGTTCTGATAGCGCTCCTTCCAATCATCCACCGAACTGATCTCGTCTTTTACCAAAATAAATACGACCTTCTTCACGTCCCTTTTCGGGATAATGCCCCGGATGCCTATCTGCTCAGCATTTTTGACCGGGATCATTACCTTCATGCCGCTGCTCAAGATCGTTATTATATAATATTCGCCTCTTTTGCCGAGAACAATCTTTTTTTCAATGGATTCAATTCTCCCTACCCCGTGCATCGGGTAGACGATATTGTCCCCTACTTTAAACATATTTCCCATTACCCTCTCAAATGCAATATCATAGCATAAGAATTCGACAATTTCAAGCAGAATTAATTAGAAACAGGTCTCTTGAAGGAATTTTTTTGTAAATTATTCGATAGAGACGCACTTATTCCTCTTTTTTCTTATCCTCTTGAATAAGCCCCTTGATCTCCATATACCGCTCAAGCACCGATTTCATGGCACGCTCGCTGTCAACGTCGTAATACTGGGACTTGGCGCCCTCAAGACCCCACCCCTTGCCGTACGCCAGCACGCCAGGCGGTTTGGGAGGGAACGCCGGGTCAGGCCGGTCCTTGTACGCTTCGCTCATGAAGCGGCCCCATATCGGCGCAGCCACCTCTGCCGCGGCCTGATGTTTTCCCAATGAGAGATAGGACTGGTCATAACCGACCCATACCACGGCGACAAGATCCGGGGTATACCCGCAAAACCACGCATCCGACCAGTTTGAGGTGGTTCCCGTCTTCCCCGCTCCTTTTTTCGTGTATCCTCCTTTGACGCGGATACCCTCGACGGCCGTGCCGCGGTCGATGACGCCCATCATGAGCTGGGTCATGATCCAGGCGACGTCCTCCGATATCACCTGAATCGTCCCGTTCTTTGCTTTGCGAATGAGTATATCGCCGACCTCTTTTTCCATGTTCGCGACCTCATTGCCGTCCCGGTCGACTATGTATCGGATCGCAAAGGGGATCACGTCCTTGCCCCGGTTCGCGAATATGGCATATCCGGCAGCCATCTCGAAGGGCGTAAGATCCGTGGTGCCCAGGGCCAGGCTCGGCGTCGCCCCGAAGTCCGTCGGCGGAAGCTTGATCATCCGGGAGGCGAAATCTATGATCTTGTCCGGCCCCATCAGGTCAAAGAGCCTGACCGAAATCACGTTTATCGATGCGGTCAGGGCGTTGCCGGCAGGAATCATGCCCCGGAATTCGCCCTCGTAATTCCCCGGCGTCCAGGTATTTCCTATGGCGTCGATGTCGAGGATGGGGGCGTCGGGGAGCAGCGTCTCGGTGGTAATGAGCTTGTTCTCGATGGCGGCCCCGTAAACAAAAGGCTTGAAGGCCGATCCGGGCTGACGCTTCGCCTGAACGGCCCGGTTGTACTGGTTCTGCACCTCGAAGGTAGTACCCCCCACCATGGTTTTGATGTAGCCGCTGAACGGCTCGATGGTGATCAAAGCCCCTTCCACATTCATGACGGATGAGATGTCGGAAACCTGGGAATGATAGGCCTCAAGGGCCCTGCTGCATTTCGGCGCGCCGGTGAACAGTATCATCATCTCCGCTTCATCCAGAAGGTCATCGACCATCATCTGCTTGAACGCGGTTTCCCCGTCCCTGCTCGCGGACACGGACGGCAGGGGGAATATCATCCGCAAGCCTTCATACGAATCGATCATCCCCGTCTCCGCGGCCACGGCCTCATTTACTTTTTCCCGGGAAGAAATCAAATTCTGTTTTTGAAGGCTGTCGGCCAATATCCTCTCGCCGCTTTTCTGCTCCCGTAAATCGAGGGTGGTGTACACGCCTAAACCTTCATTGTAAACCATATCCTCGCCGAACCTCGTGGTGAGAATCTGGCGCACGTAATCGGTAAAGTAGGGCGCATTGTCTTCTTCCCCCGAGCGCGCGGTCTTTGTCGGGAAATCCATTATATTAGCCCCTACGTATGCCGGCCAGAATTCCCGGTATATGGTGTCGGCATATTTCCGGGTTATATACCCCTGGTCCGCCATCCGGCTGAGGATGTCCCGGTTCTTCTTCATTGCGCGCCGGGGATATTTTATCGGCGACAAGCCGTTCGGCCGCGAAGGGAGGGCGGCCAGCACCGAGCTCTCGATCACCGGCAGATATTTCATGTCCTTATTGAAAAAGAATTGAGCAGCCTGGGCGATGCCGTGGCACCCGTGGCCGAAATATATCTGGTTGAAGTACATCTCCAGAATCTCTTCCTTAGAGAAGCGTTTTTCGATCTGGAATGCCAGCACCGCCTCCAGAAGTTTTCGAGTGTAGGTCCGCCTGCCTGAGGTGAAAAGCCTCTTGGCCAGCTGTTGGGTGACGGTGGATCCGCCCTGGGCGATGACCGGCCTGAAGGCCTTGAGCGAGGCAAGAATGTTCTTGCCCATGGCGCGGGCAATGGCGCCCAGATCAATGCCGTAGTGGTCGTAGAAGTCCTGATCCTCGGCTGAAAGGAACGCGTGTATGAGGCACGGGGGAAGCTCGTCGTAGGAAATAAGCGTCCGCTTCTGCTGAAAGAGCTCCGCGATGACATCGCCGTTTACGTCATAAAGCCGCGTCGGGATGCTCGGCTGAAAGGCTCTCAGGTTGTCAATGCCGGAAAAATTCTTTATCTGCGAAGTCACATACCCGAACAGAATCCCGGCAAGGACCGAGAAAGATAAAAATAATATTACGGCGATTGCTTCAATCTTCTGTGTCTCAATCTTTTTCATTTCCGGATCGGCTCAGAGCGTTATTTCTCACGCAAGGAAAGCCCCCCAACCCCCCGGAGGGGGGCTGATATTTGCTGTAATCAAGCTTAAATTGCCGCATTTTCATTCATTTTCAGCTTTTTTAAAGTCCCCCTTCGGGGGATTTAGGGGGTTTTTAGGCAGCCCCTGATGCGCGATCAATACCTTTCCCTGACAATTTTGATAATGAAGGCGGCGATCATGACGATTATAAATACGATGCCTGCCAACATAATTACATAGAGAATGATTTTAAAAGCGATACCCAGGATCTTAAATACGACAGGAAGAATATAATAAAAAAATATATACAGGGCCGCGACAATTCCCAGGTAATAAAAGCTTTTTTTCAGCGTGCTCTCCATACTAACAGCTCCTTGGCCCGGCGCCATTTTTTTAAATAATGCACACAGATTAATCAACCTTGTAATAAATCAAATATTTTTTCAGAATTAATTCTTTATTCCGGCCGCTCGTCCACCCTGACATGCAGGTTCACCGTTTTGCGCTGCCGCCACACGGTAAGCTTCAGGGTCTGGCCGACCGGCGTTTCACCCACGATCTTCAGGAGGTCCTTATAGCTCTCAATTCGCTTGTCATTGATCTTCACGATAAAGTCCCCTACCATCAACCCTCCCCTTTCCGCAGGGCTTCCATGGATAACCCCTCCCACAAAGGCGCCTTCGCTGTTTTCAAGTCCCAGCTCCCGGGCATATTCCTCGGTGATCTGGGCTATGCTCACGCCGATATACCCCCGCTTGATCTTTTTGTGCGCCTTAAGCTGTTCGAGTATGGAGCGGGCGGTATTTATAGGAATGGCAAAGCCTATGCCCATGTATCCGCCGGTCTGGGAATAGATCATCCGGTTTATGCCGATCACCTCGCCGTAGATGCTGATGAGCGGCCCGCCCGAGTTGCCGGGATTGATGGAGGCGTCGGTCTGAATGTGTGATCCTCCCATGAAGTCGACGTCGCGCCTGCCGGTGGCGCTCACCACTCCCACGGTGAAAGTGCGGTCCAGGCCGAAGGGATTGCCGATAGCTATCGCCCAGTCGCCCACACTGACCCTGTCGGAATCCCCTATATATACCGGCTTGAGCTTCTGAAACGAATGTATCTTGAGCAGCGCGATGTCCGTGCGCTCGTCCGATCCGACGACCGTGGCCCGGTAGGTCTTGTCATTTATGCCGACCGTGACCGAGTCCACACCGGCGACCACATGATGATTGGTGCACACGTATCCGTCCTCGCTTAAGACAAAACCGGTGCCCAGGCCGCGGCGCTTTTCAAACTGCTGGCCGCGCCCCTTGCCGAAAAATTCACGGAGGAACGGATCGTCAAAAAACGGGTTCGGCTGAATCCGCACCGTCTGCTCGGTTGTTATGAACACGACCCGGTCCTTGTACAGGCTGAAAATTTTCCTGAAGGTATCCTGTATCTCTACCGCGCGGCCGGATTCGGCATCCTTTCTGAGCGGCGACTGGCCGATATCGCCGAAAAGGGACGAGTCGCCTGATTTAAAGCACGAAAACTGGTTCAGCACCAATACAGCGGTCAGGACTGCAAGGGGTATTATAAGCTTTAACCTGCTTTTCATCATTTACTCCCTGAAAAATCGTTCTTCTGGTTTTTTTTCTTCTGGCGTTCCTGCTCCCGAATGATATCCCGGAAGATATACCGGTAATCGTTGGAATCGTCCGCCTCGATCTGATCAAGGTCAACCCTGTTTTTTTCCCGTTCCTTTTTACATCCGGAAACAGAGCATGAAACAATCATCAATATTACCATCAATACAAGAAACTGCATCATACGCCTCGTTTGAAAGCGTTTTGATATAAAGAAACTTCTAAAAACATTTAGGGTATATACCCATAATTTCAGATTTATTCAAGTATTAATTTAAACCCGTTAAAAATTTTATTGCGGCATAAATTATTTTTTCGGAAATTTATCGCTAAGACATCCCTGTCTGCAGGCTACCGCTATCCATTACCCACATTTTTAAATCAAGCTCCTCGGCCCTGAGTCCCCTTCTGACCTCACCCCCTGCCCCTCTCCAAATTGGAGAGGGGAGCTTGTAACTATAAGCTTTATGCACCCCCCTTCTCTTATTGAGGAGAAAGGGGGAAGGGGGGATGAGGTCAGCAGGGGACTTAAGGGGCATGAGAGAATGAATTGACAAATATATTAATATTTTAGTCGCGTATCAATAACCTGACCTGGGGGCTAAAAATAAGAGACTCCTGTGACGAAAATGAAGTGA
>MIBJ01000065.1:0-54826 GCA_001829495.1 Spirochaetes bacterium RBG_16_49_21
AGCTCGCCGTCTTTTCGCACCATGGGCGTACGCAGGCGTTTGGGGTGATTGATATAGTCGTTGCCATAGTGCCCTCGCACACACAGGGTCATGCCGTTTATGGAGCCGTTTACTCCGGGAAAGGCTCCGGTAACCTGGTTCTGTGAGACGCCAAGCCGGATGGAGCATCCGCATCCGCAGAAGGAGCAGGTCGTGACCGTCTGCGCAGCCGAGGTGCCCCGGTGCCGCTTATCCTTTTCAAACAGGGCCCCGGTGGGGCACATTTCAACGCAGGTGCCGCAGAAGGTGCATTCCGAGGTCTCCAGCGCTCCGTCGGCCAGTGTGGCGGGCTTGGCCTCAAACCCCCGATGCAGGTAATCAATAGCGCCCTCGACCACCAGTTCGTGATCGGCCCTGATGCACTTGGCGCAGAGGATACATTTTGAGAGGTCCCTCAGTATGAACGGGTTCAGCTCCTGTGTACCGGTGTAGATGGGCATGGGATAATATTCTATAAGCCCGACGCCGAGGTCGGCGGCAACCTGGCGGAGTTTGCACCTGTTTCCCTTTTCGCAGAGTATGCATGATTCAGGATGGCTCGCGATCATCAGTTTTACGACAACCCTTCTGGCATTGATTACCTTTTCTGAATCTGTTCTAATAGTCATTCCTTCAGCTATAGGGGTCACGCAGGATGCCAGAAGGCTGCCCCTTTTTTCGTCTTCGACAAGGCATATTCTACAAGAACCGTATGATTCGAGGCAGGGGTCATAGCAGAGCGTGGGTATGGGGATGCCGAAATTCCGTGAAACTTCAAGAATGGTGGAACCCGGCTGTCCCCTGATCGGATGACCATTTATTGTAAGTGAGATTGTATCCACAGAAGCGCTCCCTATTTATTCAAAAAATATATATTATCGTAAATGTGTATAAAAAGCAACCAATTAAAAAGTAAAATTAAATTTTATTTGGGGTAATGTACTAATTAAGCGTAACTCTCTGTCATTGCGAGTGAAGCGAAGCAATCTGCGTTTTATTCCATAAATATCATTATTTACAAGTAATTCCTGCGCTATAATTCAGTATATAATGCATTAATAGATTGCTTCGTCGCAGTGCTCCTCGCAATGACAAATTTTACGTTAAATTAATACACGACTTTATTTGGGGGATATTAATCAGAGTAAATTGCCGGCTTTGCCGGTGGTTGGACGACTATGAAATCAGATCATTATTTTTTGATTCTGACGATAAAATCCTCACCACCTCCGGCATATGTTCCCTGCTTCTTTTTAGCTTTTTCCCGATCAATACTATGAGAATAAGTGTTATCGTAAAAGCGGTGACCGCTGAAAGGAGCGCGGCCAGTTCCGGGTCGACCCGGTAGCGCGGTCCCAGTTTCATTCCGATTATTGCACCACAGAGGAGAGCGATTGCGGGAAACATATAGAAGATAAACGCGATTCCGAGGAGCGACTTGGTTTTAATTTTTATTAACACCCTGTCGCCTGCATGCGCGCCGGCGGTATTAAATGACTCCGCCTCTATTTCCTTATCGCCGCCGAGGGTATGGCAGGCATCTTTGCTGTTGCAATGATCGCACATGGTGCTCTGATGAATCAGCACCCACGCTTTTTCGCCCTCTACTTTGACTACCGTTCCTTCTTCAGTGTTCATAATTATCAGATTTGCCGCAATACTCAACAATCAATGATTGTTACCCCTTTTCATACCCAATCATTAATATCAACTCTTATTTATGAGAAATGTAATTGACTTTATGATTAGGTTTAATGAAATATCCAAGTGCTAATGCCCTCACCCCCCGACCCCTGCCGAACAGGACGTTCCAATGGCAAGCTTGATTGGGCCTTCCTGGCCCCTGCTTGTAGGCGAACCTCCTGTTCGCACCCGGCGGAGCCAGGAGGGCGGAAGCCGGCTTGAAGTTTAATCTCTAAAAGTTATATTTCGAGAGGGATCGTGTATGAAAAAAAAGAAGCTTATTGTGGCCATTGACGATGATCCGGAGATATTGCAATTCATAAAAATTACGCTGGAGGCCAGGGATCATGAGGTGAAAACAGCCCTCAGCGGCAAGGAGGGCCTTGAGTTGCTTCAGGACTGCAAGCCGGATCTCATACTCTGCGATTTGATGATGGAGCGAATCGACACGGGTGCGGGCGTCGCTACGCAGATCAGGATGAAGGATAAGAGCGTCCCTATTTATCTGATGAGCAGTGTTGGGGAGAGCATGGCCAGGAATGTTGACATTCATGAGCTCGGCTTCAACGGATTGCTCCAGAAACCGGTGAGCATTGACGATCTCATTATGCATGTAAACCGTGCATTGAGGATCGGGTGATACATAATCATTAAAGTCCTCATTTATTGATTAAAGAACTCCCTGATATGATTCAAGATCAATGGATTGGTTATACTCACCTCCTCTAACTCTGCTTTAATCTCTCTGGTGTTGATCTCTGCCGGTTCGCCGCCCGTATTTGTCCGTAGTATAAAATCGACCCGGGGATTGCCCATGATGAGTGTCGCCATTGTCGAACCGAGATCGCCGATCGGTTTTCGGTCAATATGGCTTAGCCTGAAGGCGGCTGTTATCTCCGTTCCCGCGCCGGGTTTTGATGTAATTTTCAGATTGCCGTGAGCCTCACGGGCCGCCTGCTCCAGGAGGGAGATTCCCATGCCGACCCTTCTGGTCGTCCTCGTTGTAGTAAAGGGATCCCGGGCTTTTTTAAGAAGGCTTTTGGCCATCCCCTTTCCATTATCCCTTATGGATAACGTCAGCAGATCATGTGCCGTGTCTTCAAAAAGGTTTATTTCAATCAGTGTCGCTCCGGCCTGTGTTGAATTCTCGACAATATCCAGGATGTGAAGGGAGATATCTTTCATTATGTCATACTAAATTATTCATTTTCTTTAATTTTCCGGCCGTCTGTCCCGGTCAATGCCATTCGAACTTCATCGAAATTTAATCCTGCAAGAAGAAATTTCGTTGATGCGCTCCCGATATCCGGTAACTCATGTGAATCCGATGATGTAATGAAAGGATATCTTTCATATTCGCTGAAACGTGCGTGCGCCCGATCTATGTCCGTATATCTCGATATCTCAATCCCGTCGATTGGCATGCCGGCAGGGATGAATCCGAGCTGGCCGATGACGCTGTTGACCTCCCGGTCAATATGAGAGAAAATAGCGATTCCATTATGCCGGTGTATGCAATCGATAGTCCGGTTTACATCGAGCGAGGTAGAGCCGATAAGAAGCCTTTTATTGAATCCCTCAACCTCGTCGTATTCATTGGCTATAACCTGCATGCCGAATAGTTTTTCATCGTTTTCGCCGGGCATGAGATGTTCGAATACTATATCCTGCATCTGCAGGGCGGTTTGGCATGATTCAAACAGGCCTAAAAGATGCACCTCTTCCGCTGTTGTTATTTCAATTCCCGGAATAACGTATAGTCCGGTCCCCCGTGCTGCGGCGGTAACCGCCGCTACATTTTCGGCGCTGTTGTGATCCGTAATGGCAATTATGGATAAACCCATTGTAATGGATTGCCGAACAATCTTAATCGGTGTCATGTCAAGATCGGCACAGGGGGAAAGACATGTGTGGATGTGAATATCTGCGGAAACAGTCTGAAGCACGACGGTTACCTGTCTCCTTGACCGCGCCGTTATGGATCAATTTCCTTTAATGCCCAGTTCGTAAAGTTTGCCGACAATTTCAAATGTGGATAATTTAGTCGTCATTATCGGAATATTCTCCTCATTTGCCTTAGCCAGCGTGCCCTCTTCGGGTACTCTGTTGTTAACAAGAATAATGCCGGCCAAATTTTTTAAAACCGCCACCGCGACTATGTTACTGTGCGTTTGCAGGGTAGTCCATATATTGCCGTCTTTGGCATTCGCCATGACGTCGCTCAGAAGATCGCTGGAATACCCGCCCGTTACATCGCGGTTTAGATTTTCATTTTGAGTCTTCAATTCGAATCCGCATTGTTTAATAATTTCTTGCAGCTTCATCATCTTCTCCGATAAATATTTCAATCTTTAATGTTGTTCCGACGCCGACCTTGGATTGCATATCCATTTTGTCGGCGCACTTTTTTATGTTCGGAAGGCCCATGCCTGCGCCGAACCCCAGCTCTTTGACCCATGATTCAGAGGTTGTGAATCCCGGCTGCATCGCTTTCTCAATATCATCTATGCCGGGTCCATTATCCGTCACCTTTATCGATATTTTATCTTCGGTAATGTTGTACAGCATTGAACCGCCGCCGGTGTAGATGACCACATTCATTTCAGCCTCATACGACGCGATGGCAACACGCTGGATAATATCCGGCCGTATTCCCAGTCGCTTGAGGTTTTTTTTCATGGTGGTTGAAGCCTTGCCGGCATTATCGAAATCCTTGCCGGCAATTTTAAATTTGAGCGAAACGTTCTTTTGATCGGCGGTGATATCACCAAAAAAGTGGCTCGCCCGATACTGGCGGATTTCCTCGTCTTGATATTCCATTGCGAGCCTGTTTAATGTTCCATTAATTATGACGCCTCTGGTTATGATTCCGACAAGTTTGCCGCTCTCTCTTTCGAGGACCGGAAAGCGCCCGAAACCGAACTGATCGAATTTTTTTACGGCGTGCATCAATGGCTGATCGGCGTACAGGCACTGCAGATTTTTCGACATTATATCTTCGATAGAGCAGTCCCGGCCGCCGTCGCTCAGCCACTTGATCAGATCTTCAATGCTGATTATTCCGACGAGGGTGCCGTCATTAACCACCGGGACGCCGGATATCCGGTGTTTCTGCAGAGTTCTTTGTAAAACACTCATCTTATCCTTAGGGCCGATGGTGATTATATCCCTTCTCATGACATCGGATAGTTTCAACTCAAAAAGGATTTCAACGGTTTTATCGAATTTCGTTTCCATTGCTATTAAAATAGAGATACTCAAAATTTACCGGCCGCAGAAGTCTTTGTATTTCCTTATTATACCGTAATCCGTTGGCAATAAGCAAGCAATTTTTTTGTTGAGAAGAGCAGGCTGAAATTTTTTTAATTTATTTCTTGACAATAATTTATGTTTACATTAGGCGTTCATAATCCGGGGAGCATTTTTTATTATTATATTTTTTTATTTTCTGAATTCAAAACCACGGTTTATAAAATACCTGCTTATTTATGCGTAATGGCTTTGTTGGATCATTTTGTGATAAGCTTCCATGGATGGCGGTTGAGCCGCTCACCTGAGGCGAGGATTGTGTTTATCCATTTTTATGTAGTATATTCAATTTTTCTGCTTTTTATATAAAAGACAGCGTACGACGCCATAATAAAACGACGATATGCCGCGTAATTTTCAGTGATGTATATGAATAAAGTGAATACCTGGTATACAATAATAAAAAAATCCATCCCCTTTATAATTATTATCATTTTTGCAATAATAGGCATTATCGGATATTCCTTTGAAAGCTCGACAACCCCCATACGGGTATTATTTAAGTCCACGGGGGGGTATGTAATCTTCGCGCACCAGGCCCACGTTAAGGATTATGATTTGGGTAAATGCCAGGACTGCCATCACAACATGGCGTCGCCCGGGTCGGTAGCCGCATGGAAGTGCACGGTATGCCACAATGAAGGTTCCGAGTATGCAAACATCTGTGAAGTCCGGGCGCCGCACCGGCAGTGCGTTGGCGCCCAATGCGTAGAATGTCACACTAAAATGGGCAGGGACCCCAAGGATTGTTCATTCTGTCATAAACTGTAGGTGAATATCAGACTTGTTGTAAAATTATAATAATATATATTTCCCCCGCCGCCGAAGGCGGCGGGGGAAATTAAACCTTAAAATTTTAAAAAGATCAGCGCATGAATATACGGTCAATTTTCGGTTTTTTACCTCCCCGGTTACTCTATTCGTACACAGAGCTTCCCGTTATGGATGTTTCTCTGCCGAAGCAATCGGTGCTTCTCATAAAAAAGAGCGCAAACGGGGAAGGCATGCCGGCTCTTTCTTCCGGCGAATCGATAAAAACAGGCGGGAAGATCTCCGATGCGGAAGGAAAGCTCCTGGCCTATTCCCCGGTAACCGGCACGGTTGCCGAGATATATAATTTGCCGCGTGTCGACGGGGATTTTACCGCCGTTGACGTCAATACGTCTGAAAATGATGTATGGGACGAGAATTGCAGGGGGATTGATAATTACTTCGACCGGGAGCCCGGCGCCCTTGTTTCCCTTCTGTGCGATTCCGGTTTTGCTCTGGATATCCGAAAGGATGAGAGGCCGGATGCGGTAATCCTCAATTGCCTTGAAAGCGATCTCCTCGTTTCAATCAACCGGAATGTTCTTGCCGAATACGGCGATACCATCAGGAGGGGCCTGAGGCTTTTAAAAAGGATTTCAGGCTCTGACATCGTTATCATAGCTGTTCCCGGCGATCTGCGCGATTTCGCAGAGAAGGTCGCGGTCGATGGGAGCGAAAGAATAGCCGTGGTGGATCTGCTGAAACCGCTCTATCCCTTCGGCATGAAGGAGATCATTCCGAGGGCCCTGTCGCGCAAGGGGATCCGGCGACCGCTTGTAATTACACCCGAATACCTTAATTCGATTATCGTGTTCCTTGAGCACGGCTCGCCTCCCGTTCATAAGTTCATCACGCTTATTGACCGGAATAACGTGCGGATCAACATGAAGGTGCGGATCGGCACCCCGATATCGCATATTTTGCGGGAAGGAAATATCAAGATAAGCGAGCTTGACAAGCTCGTCCTGGGCGGAACCATGCGGGGGAAATCATCCTTCCACGCCGAGTTCCCCGTAACCGCGGATATTGACGCGATAATGGTCCAGGACAGGGATGCGGTCGTGACCCTGGGAAATGAAGCCTGCGTCAACTGCGGAAAATGCATCGGCGTCTGCCCGAACAAGCTGCAGCCGCATCTCCTGGCCCGTTACTCTGAGTTTTCTCTGTTCGAGCGATGCAGGGATTATGATATCGATTACTGCATTGAATGCGGATTATGCGCCTATGTATGCACCTCACGAAGGGCGCTTGTCCATTATATAGTCTTTGCCAAGAAAGAGCTGGCAAAAATGGCAAAGGAAGGGGATCACGCCATTGAAAGTGACAATATTGGAGAAGGGTTGGCATGCCATCCAGTGAAATAAAATATCGTAATCTGGTTATTTCGTCGGCCCCTCATATTCATGAGGGGAGAAGTTACTCCGGGGCAATGTATACCTTTATCATCGCCCTGCTTCCGGCAGTGATTTTCGCGATCAGCCGCTACGGCATGGATGCGGCCCGGGTCATTGCGGTGTCGATTGCATCGGCGATGGCCAGCGAGTATATCATACAAAAATTATTCAGGAAGCCGGTTGCCATCAATGACGGGAACGCCCTGCTGATGGGGCTCCTCATGGCCTTCATACTGCCTCCCAGCGTTCCCTGGTGGCTTATCGTCGTGGGCTGCTTTTTTTCCATACTCGTGGGCAAGCAGATTTTCGGGGGCAGGGGCGGCAACACCTTCCACCCGGTGCTTCTGGGGTGGGTGACGCTCAGGTTTTCATGGGCCGATTACATTAATTATAGTTACGGAGCGATAAACTACACCCTCAATTTTTCCGTGGAGTACCCGCTGCACGTATTGAAAAAATCGGGCGCCGCGGCTGTATCGGGGCTTAATTATTTGGATCTATTTTTGGGCAATCAGGTCGGCGGAACGGGGGCTTCGGCCGTGTTATTGATTCTCATCGGCGGCCTTTTCCTTATCGCGCGCGGAGTCATCTCCTGGAGAATACCCTTCTCATATCTTGCCGGCGTTGCCGCCACCGCCTCGGTTTTCTGGCTGGCCGACAGCGCTAAATACGCGGATCCCCTTTTTCATATTGTCGTGGGGAATGTCATGATCGGGGCGTTCTTTTTCGCGACCGATTATTCAAGTTCGCCTGCCAATAAAACAGCCATGCTCATCTTCGGCTTCGGATGCGGTCTGTTTACCGTCCTTTTCAGGATATTGAGCAATAATCCGAATGGAGTATTTTTCGCCATACTTTTTATGAATATCCTGTTTCCGTTGCTGGATAAAATCAGGCCGGCGGTTCCGGGAAAAGTAATGAAGGAAGCATAAGGGGCCATGAAGGAATATATAGAATATATAAAAATGATCGTTGTATTATCGACAATCAGCGCGGTATGCGGATTCGGGCTTGCTGCAATCAGCGCCTTTACCAAAGAGCGCATTGAGGAGCAGAAGCTCCTCAATGTCGAGGGTCCTACGGTCAAAAAAATATTGGCCGGCTCGACCAACGACCTCATCAAGGACAGAAAAGAGATAGTCATAAACAAGCAGAAATATATCGTCTTTATCGGGAAGAAGAACGGCGCGCCATGGGCGCTGGCCTATACAACGGACGGCACCGGTTTCGGCGGGGAAATGAGCGTCATGATCGGATTCGATCTTATCAATGATACTCTTGCCGGTGTCGGAATCACCTCCCATAAGGAGACCCCGGGCGTGGGCTCACGGGTAACTGAAGATTCTTTCACCAAAACATTCAAGGACAAGGGACTGAATGCGGTTTTCAAAATAAAGGCGGACGGCGGCGTGATCGACGCGGTAACCGGCGCGACCGTATCATCCAGAGGGGTATGCGGGGCCGTGCAGAAGGGAGTGCCCCTTTATCAAGACATCAAGAAACAGGTTTTAAAGTAGGGGGAGAAGGAAATGGCGTCAATTGCTCAAGAGTTTACGAAGGGTTTCTGGAAGGAGATTCCCCCTTTCCGGCTTGTTCTGGGGATCTGCGCCGCCCTGGCGGTGACCAAATCGTTAGTAGACGGCTTTGGCATGGGGATTGCCTTAATATTCGTGCTGGTCTGCTCGAATATTATCATCTCAATGCTCAGGAAGGTGATCCCGAAAAAGGTCCGCCTCGCGTGCTATATCGTCATTATTGCGACATTTGTCGTTATTGTGGAATTGATTACCCAGGCTTACGTGTACAGCTTGTACGAAGCATTGGGCATATTTATCCCCCTCATCGTGGTAAACTGCATCATCCTTGGGAGAGCTGAGGCATTCGCCTCGAAGAAGTCCGTGCTCCGCTCGGCGTTGGACGGCCTGGGAATAGGTGCCGGATACACGCTGGCTCTTGTATTCCTCGGCGCGCTTCGTGAAATTCTGGGGAGGGGCACCCTGTTCGCGGGGAGCCAGTACGTTATTAACCTATTCGGGCCGTCGTTCAAGCCGTATGCCTTTATGGTCGAGGCCCCGGGAGCCTTTGTCTGCCTCGGTCTTTTACTGGGAATTATGAACGTGTTAGGAGATTAATGATGGAATATGTAGTACTCGTAATTACCGCCATTCTGATAAAGAATATCCTCCTGGCTGAATACCTGGGCAACTGCCCGTTCATCGGGACTTCGAAGAAGATGAGCACCGCAATCGGGATGGGAATGGCGGTCATTTTTACCATAGCCCTTGCCGGCGCCCTCACCTGGGCCATTCAGAAGTATGCGCTTAATCCCCTGAATCTCGGCTACCTGCAGACGATCGTTTTTATTCTGGTCATCGCCGCGCTGGTTCAGCTCGTGGAGTTTTTCCTGAAAAAATCCGTCCCTCCGCTGTACAAGGCGCTGGGCATATTCCTTCCCCTGATTACGACGAACTGCGCGGTGCTCGGCATCGCCGTCCTGAATATTCGGCGGGATTATAATTTTTTAGAGATGCTGGTATTTTCAATAGCGGGCTCCACGGGTTTTTCACTGGCTCTTATTCTCATGACGGGTATACGGGAGCGCTATGAGATAACGGATATTCCGCGTCCCCTGCAGGGCACGGCGATCAGCCTTATTACCGCCGGTCTGATGGCGATGGCGTTCCTGGGCTTCTCGGGCGTTGACACCGCGCTGAAGGCATTGCAGTGATTGTAAGGATATATTGATATGCTGACGACAACATTATTTCTTCTCGGTCTCGGATTCGGCTCTGCGGTCATGCTGGCGATCGCGTCAAAGGTATTTTACGTGTGGGAGGACCCTAAAGTAGCGGTGGTTGAAGAAACGCTCCTCGGCGCCAACTGCGGCGGGTGCGGCTATCCGGGATGTTCCGCTGCTGCCGCTGCCCTGGTTGCCGGAAAGGCCGGGGCGAACGTGTGCGTGGCAGGCGGGTATGAGGTCGCCCTGAAGATCGCAGCGATTATGGGACAGGAGGTCGAGCTAAAGGAGCCGGAGATCGCCTATTCGAGCTGTCGCTATAACCTGGTGGAGGCCGATACCCGTTTCATTTATTCCGGCGTGCACGATTGCCGCGCAGCCGCCCTGTACGGTGGCGGGCCCAAGGAATGCCCCATCGGGTGCATCGGGATGGGCACCTGTTATCGCGCCTGTCCCTTCGGCGCCATATCCATGAGCGATTACGGCCTGCCCGTGTTTGACCGGAAGAAGTGCAGAAGCTGCGGCATCTGCGTCGAGGTCTGCCCCAAGGATATCATCTATCTTTCATCCACAACCACCCGCATGACCGGCGACTTCCGTACCGATGAATGCACAACTCCCTGCCAGCGGGCGTGTCCGAGCGGCATCAATATACCGGCTTATATCAGGCAGATTTCGATGGGCAATTACGAGGAGGCGATCCGAATCATCAAGGAGCGGTGCCCCCTGCCGCTTATCGTCGGCAGGATATGCCCGGCGCCGTGCGAAATGGATTGTCGTCGGACCCTGGTGGACCAGTCGGTCGGCATCAATAGCCTGAAGCGCTTTGTTGCGGATTATGAAATGGAGAGCGGCAAGCGAATCTATCCCTTCCGGGCGCCGGAAAACGACAAGAGGGTTGCCGTAATCGGCGGCGGCGCCCAGGGCCTCTCCGCTGCCTACTACCTTGCCTGTCTGGGACATAAACCGACGATTTTTGAATCCGCCGGCCGGCTCGGCGGCATTTTGAGGTACGTTATTCCAGAGTCCCGGCTTCCGGAGAAGGTCGTAGACTGGGAGATAGAGGGTGTACTGGCCGCCGGAGCCGAGGCTAAAACCGGAAAAACTATCGGTAAAGATTTTACCATCAACTCGCTTTTACGCGACGGATATGGTGCCGTTGCCTTCGCAACAGGAGGTATAGACAGCAGGCAGATAATGCACGGGAGGGGCGATGTCGTTCAATCCATCCCCGGTATATACACCCTCATCGATTTTCTTACCGTATTTTCAAGGCAGGAGAATTTCAGAACCGGAGGAACCGTCTACATCTTCGGCGGCGGAAATTCAACTCTGGAAGCGGCCCGGATCTGCTCGGGCAAGGGCGGGAAAAAGATCACCATCATCTATCCCTTCAAGAAACAGGATATGGTGTCCCGGGGAATTAAGGTGGATGCGGCCGGGCGTGAGGGAATACAATTTTTGTTCGAGACGGTAATCTGCGGCATCTCCGGAACCGGAGAAGAGCTGACCGGTTTGAGCCTGATAAAAGAGGATTGCTCGGTTGAAGAGGTCGCCGCCGACACATTGATCGCGGCGACCGGCCGTATTTCAGATTTGATTTTCGTACGGCCCGGCAATGAAGATTCCCGGCCCGATGCATGGACTACCCTTGCGTCATATGCAATGAATCCCGATAATCGCTACGATGATATTTTTAATCTCAATGAGAACGGGGTGTTTAACGACAACCTTGCGGTCATACGATCCATTGCCAAGGGCAGGAGAATGGTGCGGGCCCTGCACCTGTTTCTGAACGGCAAGGAACTTGAGCCGCAGATTAATCAAATTAAAAAGTGGATGAAGATACTTAACACAAAGAACATCAGGGGAGTGAATACCAATAAGCGGAATATCATGCAGTCGAATCTGACGGCGGCCAGTTATTGCGATCCGGATGTGCTCTTCAACTCAATGGAGATTGGAAGCGGTTTCTCCGAGGGCGCGGCAACTCAAGAGGCCGGGCGGTGTCTTGACTGCGGCTTAGTCTGCTATAAGAAATCCGCGTCGTGAAGTCGAATGATGGTATATCATTATGCTGCAAGGGAGAATTTGAATGAACCCGTATCAGATAGCGAAAGAATATAATGCGTTTTTACAGAATGAGAGCCTGACTGAATTTAAGGATAAAATCGATTCAATACTTGAGGATTATCGCGAAAGGAGGGGAGGGCTCATTCCCGTTCTCCAGCAGGTACAGGAGTATCTGAAATTTCTTCCTCCCGTTGTTCAAAATTATGTCGCTCTCGGTCTGGGGGTTCCCTCGTCCGATGTCTACGGCGTGGTTTCATTCTACTCGTTTTTTTCCATGAAACCGAGAGGCAGACATCTGGTGCGGACATGCCTGGGAACGGCATGTTATGTCAAGGGAATACAGAAGGTAATTGATAAAATCGAGAGGGGATTTGACGTGACAATGGGGGGCACGACAAAAGACCGGCGGTTTACTCTTCAGGGAGTCCGCTGTCTGGGCGCGTGCGGTCTTGCGCCCGTTGTAGTGGTTGACGAAAACACCCTCGGCCAGGTTGATCATGCCAAGATCGTCAAGATGCTGGAAAAATACGAATGACCGGATGAGGCAAACTATGGCAAAATTAAAAATAGACGATCTCAAGAAGATCAAAGAGAAGGTGCAGGGAACCATAGCCATCCGGGATGGGTCGCATCGGGCGAAGATAACCGTGCACATGGGAACCTGCGGGATTGCGGCCGGGGCGCGTACAATCCTGAATGCCTTTATGGATGAAGTCAACCGGCGCGGCGTGACGGACGTGATATTGACGACCTCCGGCTGCGCAGGCTTGTGCAGCAAGGAGCCCATGGCGACCGTGGAGGTGAGGGGAGCGGCGCCGGTAAAATATATAGAGCTTGATGAGGAAAAAGCAAAAAGGATATTTGCGGATCATGTCATGGATGAAAAGCCGGTCATAGAATTTGCTCTCGTGCAGGGCAGCGAAACAACGTACTAAGGTTTTTTTAATGGGAAAAGTTTACAGAACACATATTCTGGTTTGCGCGGGCACCGGGTGCGTCGCGTCCGGGTCATTGAAGGTTCGTGATAAAATGATTTCCGAGATAGAACGGCACGGGCTGAAAGATGAGGTTATGGTTGCCTCCACGGGGTGCAACGGCTTTTGCGCCGCCGGTCCGATTACGATCGTTCACCCTGAAGGAATATTTTATAAGCGGTTGAATGTCGATGACGTGCCGTTTTTCATTGAAGAGCTGCTGATTAAGGGACGCACGGTAAAGAAACACCTCTTTACCGAAGAACAGCGGAACGAGCAGATTCCGATAATGAACGATATCGGCTTCTTCAAGAACCAGGTACTGGTGGTGTTGAAAAACAGGGCCCTTATCGATCCGGACGTTATCGACGAGTATATCGGACGGGACGGCTATCTTCCCACCTCCAAGGCATTGCTGGAGATGACGCCGGATCAGATAGTCGAAGAGGTTTTAACGTCGGGCCTGCGCGGCCGGGGCGGCGCCGGATTTTCCACCGGAATGAAGTGGAAGTTCTGCAAGGAGGCAAAGGGAGAGGTCAAGTACATCCTGTGCAATGCCGATGAAGGGGACCCGGGCGCCTTTATGGACCGGTCGGTCCTTGAAAGCGATCCCCATGCCGTTCTTGAAGGAATGATTATCGGCGGTAAGGCCATTGGCGCTCATAAGGGATATATCTATGTCCGCGCCGAGTATCCCCTGGCGATACAGCGGCTTAATACCGCCATCGGTCAGGCACGTGATTACGGGCTGCTGGGGGAGAACATCTTCGGCAGCGGTTTCGATTTTGATATAGAGCTCTATTACGGCGCCGGTGCTTTCGTATGCGGAGAGGAAACGGCGCTGATGCAGTCCATAGAGGGAAAACGAGGCATGCCGCGGCCGCGGCCTCCATTCCCCGCACACAAGGGATTGTGGGCAAAGCCGACGGTTTTGAATAACGTTGAAACCTTCGCCAACATTCCACAAATAATCATGCGCGGCGGCGCCTGGTTCGCAAGCCTGGGGACCGAAACGAGCAAGGGTACCAAGGTGTTCGCCCTTACCGGCGATGTGACCAACATCGGCCTGATAGAAGTGCCCATGGGAATAACCCTGCGCCAGATCGTGTACGATATCGGCGGCGGAATAAAGAATGATAAGGGGCTCAAGGCGATACAGATAGGAGGTCCCTCGGGGGGCTGCCTTCCGGCGAGCATAATAGATACGCCCGTGGACTATGAGTCCATCGTCAAGACCGGCGCTATTGTCGGTTCCGGCGGCATGGTCGTCATGGACGAGGGCAACTGCATGGTTGACATAGCAAAATTCTTTCTGGGATTCACCGCTGAGGAGTCGTGCGGTAAATGCACGCCCTGCCGGGTGGGGACGGCTATCCTCCTTGAAAAGCTGACCGATATATCGGAGGGGAGGGGCAAGGACGGCGATATCGAGATCCTCGAAACCGTTGGGCGGAATATAATCTCCTCCTCCCTCTGCGGGCTCGGCCAGACGGCCCCTAATCCGATATTGACGACCATACGCTATTTCCGGGACGAGTATGAAGCCCATATCTATGATAAGAAATGTCCGGCCAAGAGGTGCAAGGCGCTGATAACCTTTGCCATCGATCCGGAAAAATGCACGGGATGCACGCTCTGCAAGCGCAACTGTCCGCAGCAGTGTATTTCCGGAGAGAAGAAGATGCCCCATACCATCGACCAGTCGCTGTGTATACGCTGCAGTCTGTGCTATGACTCGTGCAAGTTTGACGCTATCACGGTTGCATGATGCGAGAGAAGGTAAACAATGAGTTCTGACAATACCATCACCATAAACGGCAATAAATACTCCTTCAGGGAAGGCCAAACCGTTCTCGAGGTAACGAGAGAAAACGGTATCCATATACCGACGCTCTGCCATCTTGCCGGGACGACCAATACCGGCGCATGCAGGATTTGCGTGATCGAGGTGGAGGGGGTACGCAACCTGGTTGCGTCCTGCGCCATGCCGGCGTCGAAAAATATGGTCGCGTTCACCGACACCCCAAAGGTTATTGAAGCGCGGCGGTTTATCATCGCCTTGCTTATGATTTCGGGAAATCATAACTGCGCCGCCCGCGGTGCTTTAAATGGCGACTGGACTGATTTCCAGATGAATGTGCGCAATTATGACGGGGCGGCTGAAATATGCGACGCCTACGGCAACTGCGTTCTTCAAGAACTCGCTTACCGGTATCAGGTGCACGAGCGGATAACCGACCTTCGCCTCAATAATCTTAAAGCCATCTACCCGATAGAAGAAATCAATCCGTTTATCATGCGCGATTTTTCCCGCTGCATTGTGTGCGGCCGCTGCGTCAAGGCATGCCACGAAGTCCAGGTGAACAACGCAATTTCATACGGATACCGCGGCATGCATGCCAAGATAGTTACCAAGGGCGACAGCGCCCTCATCGATTCGGACTGCGTTTTCTGCGGGGAATGCATCCAGTCGTGTCCCGTCGCCGCCCTCGTCGAGAAGGACGTCAGGTATAACACGCGTTACTGGGGCATGAAACGGGTCGAAAGCACCTGCGCCACCTGCAGCACCGGTTGCGCGGTCAACATATATGTGAAAGATAATGCCGTAATCCGGATTGAAGGGAATACCGGCGGCGCGGTGAACCGGGGAAGCCTGTGCGTAAAAGGAAGGTACGGATTCCGGTACGTGCATAGTCCGGAAAGGCTGAAGCAGCCCCTGGTGAAAAAAAACGGCGGACAGGAGCCGGTGGAGTGGGAAGCGGCTCTCGGCTTCGCAGCAGAAAAGCTGCAAGCTATTTTAAAAGCCAATGGAGCGGATTCCGTTGCGGGGATAGTTTCCGCGCAGTATCCCAATGAAGACGCCTATATAATGCAAAAGTTCTTTCGCACCGTACTAGGGACTAATAATATCGACGGCAGCTCCCGGTTGCTCGATGCGCCTGCCGTTTACGCCCTTCACGAATCCATGGGTCTTTCCGCCATGTCCAATTCACTCGACGATATTGGCAAAAGCGACCTCATCATGGTTGTCGGCTCCGATACCACCGAGAGCCATGCGGTAATTTCAAGCATGATCAAGAGGGCCGCCTCTTTCCATGAAAAGGGACTCATTGTCGTTGATCCTAAAACAACGGCTCTGGCGCGGCATGCGAAGTATCACCTGCGTCCGCGTCCCGGCACTGATATAGCCTGGATTTACGGGTTTATACAGGTCATACTCAAGGAAAATTTAATTGGGGAAGCGACGGCGCGGGAGTCCTTCGCGAACTTCGGCGATCTGAAAAAAACGACCGCGCGCTATACGCCGGAGTATGTTGAGAGCGTAACGGGAATACCGGGAACGCTTCTCACCGATGCCGCGCGTGCCTATGCCCGGGCCGGGCGCGCGTCATTGTTTTACGCTACCGGCGTCACCCAGCAGATGAACGGGACGGAAAATGTGCGGGCGCTTGCAGACCTGGCCATGCTGTGCGGCAATGTCGGAATCGAGGGCGGCGGAATAAACCCCCTGCGGGGTCAGAGCAATGCGCAGGGGATCTGCGATATGGGGAGCCTCCCCGATCTCTTGCCCGGATATCAGAATGTTGCCGATGACGGCGTTCGCTTGCGTTTTAAGGAGTACTGGGGCACTGCTGTGCCTGATAATCCCGGAAAGACATTGGTGGAGATAATCCGGGCTGTGGAGAAGGGGAGTATCAAGGCGCTTATGGTCATGGGAGTCGATCTCCTTGCCTGTCTTCCTGATTATACGAGCGTTGAAAAGGCCCTCCGGAAACTCGACTTGCTTGTCGTTCTTGATATTATAAAAAATGATACGGTCGGGATTGCGGATCTGGTTCTTCCCGCCGCGTCAATTGTGGAGCGGGATGGAACTATTACCAATACCGAGAGAAGGGTGCAGCGTATAAAACAGGCGGTAAAGCCCGCCGGCCAATCGAGAGAAGGCTGGAAAGCATTCGTTGATCTGGCCCGATTAATGGGCAGGCCGATGGAATATAATTCATCGGAACAGATATTTAATGAGATCGCCCGGATCGTACCGGCCTATTCAGGCATGAGCTATGCGAGGATTGAAAAGGAAAAAGGCGTACAATGGAATTTCGGGGCACGGGCGGAAAGCAAAATGTATTTACTGCATGCAAAGGACGGCGGCAAGCCGCGCTTCCATATTGTTGATTTCAGGCTTCCGGATAAAGGTGATCTGCCCTTCACCTTGGTTGCCGGGAATATAATGAAGGAATATTTTCATTACACGGGCGATCTTGATCCTGTCAAAAAGGGAGTTGGAATGATGAATCCGATGGATGCCGAGGGCATCGGCATTGAGGATTCCGGCACGGTGAAAATAACCTCTTCCGTTGGCTCAATCACTTTTCCGGTGAAGCTTGAGACGGATATTCCCCGGGGGATGCTGTCCATTCCCTTTCATCCGTCAGGGGAAAAGGTAAGCCGGCTCATATCTTCAGATACAGAGCCTGCTTCCGGAATTCCGGCATATAAATCAGGCGCGGTTAAAATAGAAGCGTATAGTAAATAATAGCCTTGTTGTAAAACTGACTTAAATGTCATTGCGAGGAGCGTCAGCGACGAAGGCCGCTCTCGAATGTCCTGTCCTTCGCGGCACTCGGCCGTCCTGGCCAGCGCAATCTGGATCAGATATAGAAAAAGGTATTATTATATATTAAGAACAGTCATTTTTTTGTAGCATTGGCGGATTGCTTCGCTATGCCCGCAATGACAGTGAGCAGCAAGGCAACAAGTCTGATAACAGGAAGTATAAAAATGAAAACAACAGCCAAGGATATTTTAAACAAGAAGGGCACGGAGCTGATCAGCATTAAAGAGGGGAGCTCTCTTCTGGATGCGGTCAAGCTGATGCGCGCTCACAAAATCGGCGCGGTATTGGTGCTCGGAAAAAAGGACAGCATAGAAGGAATAATAACCGAGCGGGACGTTCTGAGCGCGGTCGATAAATACAACGGCAATATTAATAATGTCAGCGTTGACGATGTGATGACGAAAAATATCATAGTGGCCGTCCCCGATGATGATATTCAGTATCTGATGGGTATAATGACGAAAAATCGAATACGGCACATTCCCATTGTAGGCAAGGAGAGAGTAACCGGTCTCGTGTCAATCAGGGATCTGATAGCGACGAAAATGGAAGACTGCGAATTAGAAAATCGGCTTCTTTCCGATTATATGAAGAGCGGATAATTTCCCGCATTGATCATGGCCTACTCGACGATACAGAAATCCATGTGCTGCGGCAGTTCAACGGTGAACCGGGCCCCGGTTCCCTGTTCCGATTCAGCGTATATTCTTCCGCCGTGCATTTGAACAATTTTCCACGACATATACAAACCGATACCGCTCCCTTTTCGCTCAATTAGTTCTTTCGCCTCGAGCCGGGAAAATTTTTTAAACAGGCGGCGCTTTTCCGATTCAGAGAATCCCGGACCCTCGTTCCACACCGATACCGAGAACCTCCTGTACAGCTTTTTAATGGTGATGGCGAGCTCCCCTTTTTTATTTCCGTATTTTATCGCGTTGCTCAAAAGATTCAGCATCACGATCTTGATAAGGTTCGGGTCGCAGCGAACCGGAAACACCGTGTCCGGGTAGTCACGTTCGAGTTTCACGCCCCGCTCGTCAATCTGCGGCGCAACGAGCTCTATGGTGGGTTCGACAACGTCATCGATGAAATCCACCAGTTGGGGCTTCAGTTCCATCATACTGCTTTCGAACCGGGAGAGATTCAGGTACTGGTTGCTCACGGCGTCCAGGTATTCCGCGTTTTTTATGACACGCCCCAGGATTTCACGTTGTTTTTTTTCCATTTTCCCGTAGTAACCGTCAGCCATGGTCCGCGTCAGGGTTATGATGGATGAAATGGGGCTTTTCAATTCATGGG
The DNA here is from genome assembly GCA_001829495.1 of Spirochaetes bacterium RBG_16_49_21. Classification (GTDB taxonomy): domain Bacteria; phylum Spirochaetota; class UBA4802; order UBA4802; family UBA5550; genus RBG-16-49-21. The sequence continues at coordinate 18,916 of MIBJ01000065.1, forward strand.
CGACGAATCCGAGCATTTCTTTATAGGCCTGGTAATGCTTTTCGATCTGGTCATTCTGGTACGTTTTTTCCAATGGGTACTGCAACAGTTTAGCAATCTCCACGAGCAGAAGGCAGTGATGCTCCGAGTAGGGATTGCTTCCCCGGAAGCCGCAGGAGAGCGCTCCGATGACGCCACTGCCGGAGATTACCGGAACAGTTGCACAAGCGTTGACCCCCTCCCCGCAAAGAAGGCACACCAGCTCGGAGCCTCCGGCTTCAAGCGACTGATTGCTGCAATCAGATATGACCGGGGCCCGGGAATCGATGACCTGCTCGTAAAAACTTCCGGGGACGTCCTCTGCATGTCCAACGGTAGCCTGCAGCGGATCGTAATCGGTTTTCACAAGCCGGATGATAAGGCGCCGGCCGTTTTCTTCGAGCAATCCTATATCCAGCCTGTTGCAAGGGACAATTTCACGGATATCGGGAAAAATCAGGTCAATTATCTCCTCTAATGCATCTCCTCGCGAGATATTCAGGTTGATTTTCTCGAGCACTTCCCGTTCGGCGCTTGTTATTCTGAAATCTTCCAATGATGGACCTGCTGCACTGAGTATTCTATTTTTCCGTCACCATATCAAGATCGCCGGAATTTTCAACAATATTTATTTTGTATCTACTCAATAAGTGATGGGATGATATTAAAACCTCTATTGCCGCGAAGAATTCATTATAGAAAAGCGATCGGATTTTTGTCCTTGACATAATTTTTCAGTCGCCTTTCATGAGGCGTCATCATAGAAAGGTATTTTTTATGATTCCCGAGAAATCCATAAAATTGTGCGACGTAGCTGCGATATTGGAAGCGGAAGTCCATTACTCGTACAGCCGGCAGCTTGCCATCGAGATACGGACCGCCCGGGCCAGCGACCTTATGAGTGAGATACTATCGGACGACCAGGTGCCGGACATGCTGCTTACAAGATTATGCAACGCGCAGGTGGTACGCACCGCCTCGGTATTCGGCATCAAGGCGGTTATTGTGGTGAGGGGAAGCCATCTCAGCCAGAAGATCATCGATCTCGCGGTAGAAGAAAATATCGTCATTATGACCACCCCGGGGAGCCTTTTCACCTCATGCGGAAAATTATACGCTCATGGCGTGCGCGGGGTACTGGAGATACCTCAGGTGCAGTCAGAAAATCCATAAATAAAACTTCAATTGCCCGACCCGGGGGCGTGAATCCACACTCCCAGCCCGGCAAAGCCGGAACCCCAAAAATCTGTTGACATGAAACCTCAAAAATTTAACGTGGTGCAAGTTTGTAATACAGATTTTATTTATAAACAGAATCAGTAAAAAAAAATTTGTTGCCGAAGCTTTGACTCCGGGAACGATTTAATTCTAATTAAGGAGTGTTTAGATGACTGCACGAACAAAGGTCCCGACGAGAGCTTGGATAGTCACCTTTGCAGGCATGGCAATCAATCTCTGCTTGGGCATTCTGTATGCATGGAGTGTTTGGTCGGCTTCATTGGTATATTCGCCTTCTAAAGATGAGTTGACGAAAGGAGTTAAGGAGCTTCAGGAAACAATAATGAAAGATGAAGTTCCGGCTGAATTGAAAGAGCTCAAAGGTAAATATCTAAAAGGGAATGACGAAGGAAAGACGAAATTGCTGAATGAGCATTATGCGAAGGTAAAAGTCCTGGAAATGGCCGGAAAGCCGAAGGACGCAAAAGACCCCGATGGATGGAAATGGCTCACCAATGCCGAGGCCTCATGGCCCTATGCAATCTGCGTCATTCTGTTCGCCATATTTATGATACCGGGCGGCCGTATCCAGGATAAGATCAGCCCGCGATTCGGAGCGACGCTGGGAGGGTTTTTACTCGCGGCTGGATGCATCCTGGCGGGACTGATGAAAAGCTATACCGGGCTTCTCTTGGGTTTCGGGATACTGGGCGGTATCGGGATGGGCATCGGGTATGCCGCTCCGACACCGGCTGCATTGAAATGGTTCGGACCTCACAAGCGGGGCCTGATCGCCGGCATAGTCGTCGGCGGTTACGGCGGCGCCGCTCTCTATATTTCGCCTCTTGGGGAATGGCTCATTGAGAAATACGGCATATCGGGAAGTTTCATAGGCCTGGGAATATTATTTGCCGTGGTGGTAATCATAGCCGGACAATTTCTCATAGTTCCGCGGGAAGGCTATGTGCCGCCGATGCCTCCTGAAACCGCCAGCAACAACAAAAAGGCTGTTGTTTCTCATTCGGAAGATTGGAGCCCAAAGGAGATGTTGAAAACGTGGCAGTTCTACGCCCTGGTGTTGCTCTTTATCGGGTCAACACAGTCAGGTTTCTTGATAATATCCAACGCCACCGGCTTGCTTAAGATAACCGCCTTTGCGATACCGTTTTTCGCCATGAACGCGTGGATACTCGCCTCATACGGCGGTCTGGTCAATGCTTCGGGACGCGTTAACACCGGTCTCTATTCCGACAAGATCGGCAGGGCTAATGCGTATACCATCAACGGCATAGTTTCAGCGATATGCCTGGCTCTGATGCCCGCGATAATGGCATCGAAGAGTATCGTGCTCCTTTTCATCGCTGTCGGTATCGCGTACTGGCAGTACGGCGGAGGGCTTTCGCTTTTACCATCATACACGGCTGATTTCTTCGGATCCAAGAACCTGGGAGTGAATTACGGCCTGGTATTCCTCGGATGGGGACTCGGATTCTTCATGCCGGCCCTTGCGGGAAAGATCAAGGACCTGACCGGAAGTCTGGATTTGTCCTTTTATATTTCTGCGGTGATATTAGTCTTTGTCGTAATACTCGGCAGGCTGATAAAGAAGCCGGAGAAAAAGCAACTGAGATCCGCATAATACTGATAAGTACTAAGCTCAAGTTATAACGTAGCACAACCGAAGAGGCAGGTTAAAATTATTGACCTGCCTCTTGCTATTTTACCGGACACGCATCAGTGCTCATTCCGAGCCTGGTCCAGATGAGTGGCATAAACCAGTCTCATATTAAAAAATAGTTGCATTTTTTGACCTTCATCGTAATGATACTAATAATGTTGGCGAGAGGCTCGATTCCCGCATGGACATAAGCGGCTTTCGGGGAGCTGCACAGAAATTATGAGGCCCTGATTCTTTCACACAGGGCTTTTCATGATACACTATTTTCCGGATTATCGCACCTCTTTCAGGGGTTGACCCCATGAGGGGTGCTGTTTTATCTGACTATCAAGATTACCAAATCCTCCCCCAAAAATGACGAATACTATCGAGTCTCCAATAGTGCGGTAGATTATTATACCGGTGTGCCTGTTGATTTCATAAACGGGTTATCAGTGTTGTGATTCAACGGTATTATCGCTCCATAATTGAATTCTGACTGTACGATTGTTACTACCGTGCCCGTATCTGTTTATTCTGGGTATTATGTAGAACGCCGGGTATTTAATCCATATCGCTCGATACAGGAGTCGCGTATGACAAAGCACACAAAAAAGTCTTCTCGATCGTCATCGGGAAAATCATCGATTGCGCAACGGGTTGAACAATGGCTCAGGATAGCCGGTAATTCATTTTCCAAGGCGCGCGAATCCATCATACCCCTTTTGCAGGCGGCGCAGTCTGAATTTGGATTTCTGCCGAATGAAGTTATGGAAGCGATCGCCCGGTTCCTCAGAGTACCGCCGGCGCAGATCCAGGGCGTGGCAAGTTTCTATTCGCAGTTTCGGTATGAAGCTCCGGGCAAGCACCGCGTTACGGTATGCCGGGGCACCGCGTGCCATGTCCGCGGAAGCGGCAGGGTTGTCGACGAACTGACGATGTGGCTGGGCATCAAACCACAGGAGACGAGCACGGACGGACTGTTTACATTGGAGACCGTCGCGTGTGTCGGATCATGCGCGCTGGCGCCTCTCATGGTCGTTGACGGCAAGGTCCATGGCCGCCAGACGCCGGCCACCGCCCGCAAAACAATGGAGAAGATCAGCATGGCGGAGTCGGAGGCGAACCACGGGGATAAGGAGGATGCGGTATGAATTATGATGAACTGCGCGAGCGTTCAATACGGGTTTGGGAGCAGGAGGAGCAACATGCCACGATACCGCTCATAATAATCGGAACGGCGACCTGTGGACTTGCCTCGGGCGCCGATGAGCTGTTGCATATTCTCGGGGATGAGTTGACCCAGGCCGGCGTTCAAGCAGACGTCCGGCAGGTCGGCTGCATTGGTCTGTGCTATGCCGAGCCGCTGGTCGACGTGCGCATCCCCGGTGGAGCGCGGGTATGCTACGGCGGCGTCGACGTGAAAAAGCTTCGGACAATCATCGAAAAGCATGTGAAGGGCGGCACGCCGCTTGCCGAATATGCCCTCGGATCCATCGGGCCCGGTCAAGCCCCCGGTGTCCCCAGCCTCTGGGAGCTTTCGGCGACCAAACCCCAGGTGCGCGTTGTTCTGCGCAATTGCGGAATCATAGATCCTGACCGGCTGGAACACTATGTCGCGCGCGGCGGATACGCGGGACTCGTGCGCGCGCTGGGCATGGCGCCCAGCGCCATTATCGGAGAGGTAAAAACATCGGGTCTGCGGGGCCGCGGCGGCGCCGGATTCCCGACGGGACTCAAGTGGGAGCTGTGCAGATCGAATGCCGGGGACAAGCGGTATGTCATCTGCAACGCTGACGAAGGCGATCCCGGTGCCTTCATGGACCGTTCTGTTCTGGAAGGCGATCCCCATGCCGTGCTCGAAGGATTGTGCATCGCCGCATACGCCATCGGCGCGTCAGAGGGATATATATACTGCCGTGCTGAGTATCCATTGGCCATCAGGCGTCTTCGGCAGGCGATCGAACAGGCTAAGGAGCATAGGCTGATAGGGGAGGGCATCCTCGGGAGCGATTTCTCTTTCAATGTGCACATTAAGGAGGGAGCGGGCGCCTTTGTCTGCGGCGAGGAAACGGCGCTTATTGCATCAATAGAAGGTAGGCGGGGCATGCCCCGTTCTCGGCCGCCGTTTCCGGCGGCGCATGGTCTATTCGGCCGGCCTACGAATATCAATAACGTTGAAACCCTGGCGAACGTACCGGCGATTCTGCGGGAGGGCGCCGAGTGGTTCGCGAACTACGGAACCGAGCACAGCAAAGGGACGAAAACCTTCGCCCTGGCCGGCAAGGTGATGCGGACCGGTCTCATCGAGGTGCCTATGGGCATAACCCTGCGCGAAGTGATCTTCGATGTCGGAGGGGGCATCCCCGACGGCAAAAAGTTCAAGGCCGCGCAGACCGGCGGGCCGTCTGGCGGATGTATTCCGGCGGAATTTCTTGATCTTCCCATCGATTACGAACAACTGGCCCGCGTCGGTTCCATTATGGGATCGGGCGGACTCGTCATCCTCGATGAGTCTTCCTGTATGGTCGACCTTGCGCGGTATTTCATAAATTTCACCCAGAATGAGTCATGCGGGAAGTGCATTCCTTGCCGCCTGGGAACCAGACAGATGCTCATGATCCTTGAGGACATATGCGCCGGCCGCGGAACCGATGACAGCATTGCACTGCTTGAGTCGCTGGGGGACGCGGTTAAGAAAGGTTCCCTCTGCGGCCTCGGGCAGACCGCCCCCAATCCGGCCCTTACCACGGTACGGTATTTCAGGGATGAATATATCGAACACGTCCGCGACAAGGTCTGCCGGGCTCTTTCCTGCAAGGAGTATCTGCGCTACGAGGTGATCGAGGATATGTGCACCGCGTGCGGCGTGTGCCGGCGCGAGTGCCCATCGGAGGCGATTATCGGGGCCAAGGACGAAATTCACCGGATTGACCAGTCCAAATGCATCCGCTGCGGGATCTGCTTCGAGTCCTGTAAGTTCGATTCGATACGCGTGTCCTCCGGTCGGTATCACAAAACCAGCGGGGGCAAGAAGGGCAGGACGGTTCGAGAGAAACGCGCCGCACGGAAGGAGGTGAAGCCATGATCCATCTGACAATTGACAGGAGACCGGTGACCGTTGAGAACGTGAAGACGGTGCTCGATGCCTGCCGGGAAGCGGGAGTGTATATACCGACGCTCTGCGCCGACCCCGACCTCGCTCCGTTTGGAGCGTGCCGCCTGTGCATCGTAAAAATCGAGGGGCTCCGGGGTCTGCCCACGGCATGCACGACAAGCGTAGCGGACGGCATGAAGGTGATCACTGAGGACGAAGATATCCGAGACGTGCGAACGATGACCATGCAGCTCCTGCTGTCCGATCATCCGCAGGATTGTCTCACCTGTGGTAAAAATGGTCTGTGCGGGCTTCAGGAGGTCGCCGAATACCTCGGCCTCCGCAATCGAACCTTCCGTCTATTGGAGCGCAAGGCGGAGCCGGACAATTCAAACCCTTGTTTTGAAATAAACTATGCGAAGTGCATATTCTGCGGCAAGTGCGTCCGCGCCTGCGCCGAGATCAACGGAAGCGGCGCTATCGATTTTCTGGGTCGGGGTTTTCGGACGGAGATCATGCCGTTCGCCCGCCTGCCGATCCGGGAGTCGATCTGCGAGTCCTGCGGTGAATGCGTCGAGCGATGCCCGACGGGCGCGCTGGTGCCGCGCCGGTTCCTCTCGCCGGACCGCGAGGCCTCAACGGTCTGTCCGTACTGCGGTGTGGGCTGCCGTATACTCTACGGAGTGAGGGGCAGTACGATCGTATCTGCGCGCGGAGACCGCTCCGCGCCAGCCTCGCGCGGGCGGCTGTGCGTCAAGGGGCGGTACGGCTCGTTCGATTTTGTCGGGAACAAAGAGCGGCTCTGCACGCCGCTCATACGCGAGGGCGATACCTTCCGTGAAGCCGACTGGGACGAAGCCCTCGCGGCCGTCGCGGCGGGCCTTTCGAGACTGCGGGGGGATGTCTTTGGCGGGCTGGCCTCGGCCAAGGTCACCAACGAGGATAACTATATCTTCCAGAAGTTTGTCCGCGCGGCGATGGGCACGAACAATGTCGACCACTGCGCACGGCTCTGTCATGCCTCAACTGTTGCGGGGCTTGCGCTCTCATTCGGATCGGGAGCCATGACCAACCCGTCCACCGATGTGCTGTCTGCGGATGTTATTCTTATCACCGGGTCTAATACCACCGAAAACCACCCCGTTATCGGATACATGATCCGCGAAGCGATCTCACGCGGATCAAAACTCATCCTGTTCGATCCCCGCCAGATACCGCTCGCCCGGATCTCTGCGATATGGTGCCGCCAGCGTCCCGGGACTGACGTCGCGTGGATTAACGGCCTCATGCATGTTATACTTCGCGAGGGACTGCATAAAAAAAGCTTTATCGATGAGCGCACCGAAGGCTTTGAAGATGTGGCCAGAATTGTGGAGGCGTACAGCCCGGAGCGCGCCGAGGAGATCACCGGCATTCCGGCTGCCGACATCGTCGATGCAGCGCGAATGTACGCGGGGGCCGAGAACGCTTCAATTATATACTCGATGGGTATAACCCAGCATACCACCGGCGTTGATAACGTACGGTCACTTGCCAATCTCGCGATGATGACCGGTAATATCGGACGTCCCGGAACCGGCGTGAATCCCCTGCGCGGCCAGAACAACGTTCAGGGGGCATGCGACATGGGGTCGCTTCCGAACGTTATATCCGGTTACCAGCAGGTCTCAGATGAGAAGGTGCGGGAAAAATTTGAGAAGGTCTGGGGCGTGACGATCCCAGCCAAGCCCGGCATGACCGTCACTGAGATGATCCCTGCCGCGCTCACCGGGAAGATAAAGGCGCTGTATATCATGGGCGAAAACCCCATGCTGTCGGACCCGGACGTTCATCATGTCGAGAAGGCGCTCAGGGCACTCGATTTCCTCGTGGTGCAGGATATATTCCTTACCGAGACGGCACGGCTCGCGGATGTGGTACTGCCGGCGACGTCGTTCGCGGAGCGGGACGGGACATACACCAACACCGAGCGGCGCGTGCAGCTCACGAAACCCGTTCTGCCCCCGGTTATGGGGGTGCGCCAGGACTGGGAGATTATCCAGGATATATCTACCCTGCTCGGCTACCCGATGCGGTATAATTCTCGGCGCGATATCTGGGACGAGATGCGGTCGCTGGCTCCGTCATTCGCCGGAATATCATGGGAGCGACTCGAAGCCGGGGGATCGATCTGTTGGCCGTGTCCGGACGAATCGCATCCAGGGACGCCGATCCTGCACCGGGAGCGCTTCACGCGCGGCAAGGGTCATTTCGCTCCCATCGATTATAGGCAGGCCGACGAGATGCCTGACACAGATTATCCGTTTATCCTGACGACGGGAAGAATCCTCGAGCAGTTCCATACCGGAACAATGACCAGGAAGTCGGAGGCGCTCGAGGGCCTCGAACCTGAATGCTTTGTCGAGATGAGCGCTGCCGACGCCGAACAGCTGGGGGTTATGAAGGGCAATCACGTACAGGTGATCACCCGTCGCGGCGCAGTTCGGGCATTAGTACGCCTCAACGACCGCACCGGTGCGGGAACGCTGTTCATACCGTTCCACTACGTCGAGGCCGCGGCAAACGAGCTCACCAACGCAGCATACGACCCTATTGCCAAGATCCCGGAGTTCAAGGTTTGCGCGGCGCGCGTGGAAAAAATTGAAAGTTCAACAAGTCCCTGATAGGACGCTGCTGATCTCATGCGGGATTCATCCCCCCCTCCCCGCTCAAGGTGTGGAGGGGGACGGAGTGTCAAAGTGAGTGACGAGTATACTTGAAGCAGGGTTCATGACTTTCGAATGGATCAACAGAAAAAATCCCGCATGAAGAGATGTCTCAGGATATCTTTTCTGCTGACGATACCCACTAATAGGTGATCGCCTTTCTGTACCACGGGGATCTGTTTGACCCCGCGGTCGCAGATAAGCATAACGACTTGGCTGATAAGCGCATCCTTATTGATATAGAGCACGTCCCGCGTCATGATCTCGCTTAAGAAACGCTCGCCGGTCCAGCCCTCAAGCACGTCGGTTTCCGTCAGGAAGCCCACGAGCCGATTGTCAGTATTTACAACCGGAAGACCCGAAATGCCCAGCTTGAGGAACATTTTAATCGCGTCTTTTGCGGTCTGGTCATCTCGAAGATAAAAAACATCGCGTGTCATTATGCTTTCGACCGCTACCTCCATCGCGGGATCATACTTCAGATCCACCAGCATTTCGCATTCTTCGCATATCTGGCGGGATATATAGTGAAAACCCACCTTGGAATAGATATGCTTCGCTTTCATATTGTACGGTTCGACACAGAGCCAGATATTTTTATATCCAATTTCCTGGGAGACCTTCTTTACCAGTCGCGCGAGCTGGATTCCGATTCCGGAATTCTGGTAGCGCGGCGATACGGCCAGAATGAAATCCGCACGGCATCCGTCTATATCGAAGATAGCTCCGTGACATACCACTTCTTGATCAAAGGAGATACCGATGATATTAAATCCATTATCAAGCATCGAATTAACCCATGCCAGGAGGCGTTTAGGATCCGCAGGCGGCAAGCCCTGGTAAGATTCCTTTGGCTCGAAATTCTGATACATTTTCAGGATTCTCGAATGATCCCTTTCGGTAACTTTTCTGAATAAAATCGGGCGTCTCTTCCGATCAATATAGGGATGCGGGAGGCAGCGGACCGCTGTATTTATTAGGATTGTCTTATCCATCTTATTTACGTTTCAGAGAATTCCTTGCTCTATATAAAAGGAAGCACTCATGAAATAGATTGCCCTCACATAACTGCTCAGTTATTAATCTTGAAAAGGGTTATCGGAACCGCCGATTCACGCCGATGAACGCCGAAAAAAATATTCACAATATGTTTTACCTTAGTCTTGCCCAATTATTTTCGATTATGTAATAACTCGAGTTAGGCGAATTTTGTTAAAAATCTCTTACTCCCTCCCCCCTACATGGGGGAGGGTTGGGGTGGGGGTGATTAATGTATGGCGTATAGGTTACTTTTGTACGCCAAAAACATCTATTTAACCCTCCCCTCACCCCTCCCATCAAGGGAGGGGACTGCTTTAATTAAAAATCGCCTAACTCAAGTAATAATACAATCAGTAATTTTATCCAATTCTAATCGGCGTTTATCTGCGTGAATCGGCGGTTCCATTATTAAACCTGGGTAGTTACGTCTGCACTATAAATAATTAATCAGAAGCAATTGGCCTTGTCAATGATTATATTAGATTTATTGTAGGATTACCTTATAATCGGAGCGATTACCTTACAATCGCTGCATAAGATACAGATATACGGGAAACCGGCTGTGGTTCTTGATCCGGTAGATATTTTTTCTGATTTCCCGTACTGCTTCGCCATTATCCAGCGGAGAGAGATATACCGTACCCTTAGGGGAATACCGGTTACTACTGTTTCCGGCAAGATCAATAATAGAGCTTCTATGATTTTCCGGGAGCATGGATCCAATGACAAAGTTTGCAGTCGCCTCAATTCTTTCAAATCTCCTGTTTATGTCGGCGATTCTGCGAAATGCGTCTTTTACCAGATCAGCGGTAACCGGCTTTTTCAATATATCGAGGGACTCCTGGTCAGCCGATTCAAGGCCTATATTAATATACGTGAAGAATGGGCTTTTATTTAAAGACTCATAAAGAATTTCGGATGAAGAAAGAAGCGAATCAATGCTGCCGAAGAAAAACAGGTTAGCTCCCTTCATAATCGAATTTTTGAATTGAAACATTTCGTATGCCGTGACGGAGGCGAATTCAATGATATCCGCTCCAGCCTGGAGAGCGTCGTGCTGTCCAAGAAATATTGAGTTGTAGTTGACGAGATCCTGCCCGTAAAAATTCTTCAAATGCTCGATTTGCCGGGTAATGTTATCCCGGCTTCTCACAAGAAAATCCTGTTTCGTCTTTACGATGCAGAATCCGCAATTGTATAGGCAGCCGTCTGCAATGATAATTGGTATGACATCATAATCGACGTGACGCGTGTCCGGGGGGAGGACGGTCAATGGAGCGCCGGTAATCTCATGCAGCTCGTCTGATCGTGACCTGAGTTTTTCCTTGTCGTTCCTGCTTACGAGCCTGAAGAATGGCCTGATCTCGCGAGGCGCTGAATCTTCGCACAGACGGCCGATTTTTACGAACAGATTCTCCAGAGAATTCAGCGCTTTCTTAACCGTAGCCGTTTCAAAAGGGTTTATCGCTGAAATTGAATTTTTCGAGTAAGAAAAACAGGGTAGATAGTATTCCCCGGTCAGACTATGGACGCTGCTGTACCCTTCCGTTGAGTAGTAAACCCAGTCATTGGCAGCGGTGCGTTTCAGCCATTCATTCCCCGGCCATGCGGAAGTATGTCCCTGGATGAACTTTATTTCACCGCTCAGGTTGAATTGATAGATATAATCCGTATCCATTATTCGGGCGTAGTTACCGTAGCGAATGGGATAACTCACCTTGGCGTATTCCCGTGATCCCTCATTGTCGAGGGATACGCCGAGATCTTCTGCAACATATAAATCTCTCATCACGTGTTCAATCCGCTCGAGGGATGAGGAAATATAATACATGAATTTTTTAAAGTCAATTCTATTTTAGCAAGCGATTAATGACAAAACTGGTTGACATTATAATGTCCATTCTTGATAAATACAACTCGCTTGAAAAGAATTTCAAGCTGAAACTGAAAGGGTGTAATAAATGTATCGTATCGCGGTTCATGATCATTTTTCCTCCGCTCACCAGCTTAAAGGGTACCGGGGAAAGTGTGAGGATATTCACGGACATAACTGGAAGGTGGAACTGGAGGTTACCGGAGATAAACTTGATGATATTGGAATGCTTATAGATTTCAGAGAAATAAGGGGTATTTTAAAAAATATCGTCGATGGGCTCGACCATAAGATGCTTAATGAGATCGAGCCTTTCAACAAAATAAATCCGACTTCCGAATTGATTGCTCAAAACATATTTAATAAAGTGAAAGGCAGGCTTACGGGAGACCTGAAGATATGCTCGGTAACAGTATGGGAATCGGAAAATTCCCGAGCGGTCTATTATGAATAATTATTTCGATCTCCATTCTTTTATCATCATTACGGCGATCATGTTGCTGCAAACGGCTATATCCTCAGTAGTGAGGCAATCAGCGATAGAGGAATCGAAGATAACGTTTCCATCTGAGGGGAACTCTTCATCTCCCTTCCATAAAACAAACAGAAGATCGATTCTCGGGAAGGCTTTAAACAGAAGGGCGTAGTCGCCCAGTTGCACCCTTATTCCGCCTATCATCTCGCCTGCCGTGATAAAATTATTAAGATCAGCGCCGAAGGCTTCAATCAGAGGAATAATTGTCCTTTTTTGAAATGCTGGAAAATATCCAAGGCCTCCCTCCAGTTGTTTAAAGGTTATTTGTTCGCCGGTTTTATAGGTCCCCTTTGAATGAAGGAGATAGTGCAGGGCCAGAATTTTTAACCAAAGCGGAACATCGGCGTCCTTGTTACTATAGGAGACTGAAACGTTTGGATATGAAATGAGGATCTCATTATTGATGAAAGGAACCAGGATATGCGGTATTCCGTTTTTATTGATAAGGCTTGTTCCGCTCTTGTTGACTATTTGAATAACATCCGCTTTTGATAACGCCTCCGACGCCTTCCGGTACGCAATTTCATAATTGTTTTGCTTCTGGATATTGCTCAGGGCTATACCTTCGGTATTATAAAGTATTTCATTATCCATAGAGGCATACTTTTTTAACACACTATCTTTAAGTGGGGCATTGCGACTCTGCGTCTCTGCGAGAGCTTCTTTGGGGACAGCCCCATTTAGGGGGCTTCATGGCCTACAGAGGCACCGGCGGGCGAGGAAGGAGTTTCGCTTGACTGACAATCTCCCCGACCATATGTTCCCATTCAATCGCCATAAGATGGATGCCGTGAACGCCTTCGATCTCCCGTATCTCTGCTATCTGTTCACAGCAGATTTTGATTCCTTCTTCCGCCGCCTTGCCCTTGGGGGCGCTCGTCATCCTGTTTATTATCTCGTCCGGGATTATGATCCCGGAAACGTTGGCTGCCATGTATCGGGTCATACCTCCGGACTTGAGCGGAGTGATACCGGCGAGAATGTGGCATCGCTCGTGCAAGCCGAGGTCTCTCACCTTCTTCATCCATTCCTTGAATATTTTCATGTCGTATATACACTGGGTCTGAATAAAATCCACCCCGGCTTCGACCTTTTTCTTAAGCCGGTAGGGCCTGAATTCAAATGGCTCGGCAAAGGGATTCGCAGCCGCACCAATGAACATCCTGATGCTTCCCCCCATTTCCTTATCGACATCCAGTATCTTGTTTTCATCTCTCATCCTCTTGACGGTGTAGATAAGCTGTATGGAATCAATATCGTACACATTTTTACAGTAGGGCTGGTTTCCGAACGTCTGGTGGTCTCCGCTCAGGCAGAGCATATTCCGAATGCCGAGGGCGTTTGCTCCGATTATATCACTCTGCATGGCTATCCGGTTTCTGTCCCGGCATACCATCTGCATCACCGGCTCGAGGCCGAATTGTACAACCAGTGCAGCGGTGGCGATACTCGACATTCTTACTACCGATGTCTGGTTATCGGTAATATTTACGGCATCGACATTCCCTTTAAGCATTTCCGCTTTTTTTTTCACAACTTCCGGATCGTTTCCTTGAGGAGGGCCCAGTTCCCCGGTGACAACAAATTTGCCTGCATTGAGCAGTTTTTCAAGATCGCTTTCTGATTTCATAGTGTAATTTCCCTTACAGAAATATTCGTGTTTCCGCCTGACTTCGAGTCAACAAGAGTAGGGAATGTCCGCTCTGCTGTCTTTATGCACGGTGCTATTTGACATATCGGTCCTTATAAGCATCGAGAATGACCGTTCCCTGGATCTGGTTCTGCCATTTCATATGAGTCCTTATCTTCATTATATTATCAAGCCTGTTCTGACCCTTAAGTCTTTCATATATGGCATTCCATGCGCAGGGGATATTTGGGTCAACCTCGCATTTTCCCTTATTGGTCCCGCCGCACGGTCCGTTAAAAATGCTTTTCGCGCATTTGGTTACCGGACAGATGCCTCCCGTATACGCAAGCTGGCAGTCCCTGCAGAAACGGCACATTTCCTCAAACCATCCAACGTCCCTGTTGCTCCCAATGAAGGTGGTATTCAGAGCGGGGAAAACCGGCTTTTTCGGAAAACGTTCGGCGACGAACTGAACGCCTGCTCCGCATGCCATGGAGAGTAACGCATCAAAGCGCTCCACCATGGGATCGAGCTCTGCATTAAATTCCATTTCACACTGCCGCTCGACGGTATATCCTTCAATCTGTATCGGCGAGCCGCTCTCCTTGAATAACCCGGCCAGTTGCAGATTTAACGAGTCTACCTCCTTCTGGCCGCCGGCAAGACAAACTGCGGTACATCCGGCACAGCCGACATTGAGAATTCTTTTATAGCCGGCGATTGAATCTTTAATCTCGGCGAGATCTTTAAGAGTTGCTATGACCATTGTTGCCTCCCGATAATCTAAATCAGAGTTACTTCCGTGGATGACATTGTCCGCAGAGCCGCGGCCCGGATTTTTTGCCCTTCAGTGCTAATTCTTGATGGCAGCCCATGCATTGTAGATGAAACGCATCCATCAGGCCAAGTCTTCGGCCCGCTTTTTTTATTGTATGGCAGCTTGAGCACTTTATCTTCGGATTCCCTTCTACCAGTTCGGACTCATCGAGTACGTTTTTACCGTTACTATAAACGTGGTGACAATCTTTGCACGGCAGGCTGCTTCCCATATGAAGGCCATGAGAGAACGTGACCGGTGTGCGCTGTTTATTGACAAAAGTATGCGTATTGTTGATAATTATTTCATCAGGCTGTGCAACTAAAAAGGATATGGTGAATGAAATCAAGCCTATGATAAGCATGCTTAAGAGTTTATTTCTGTTCGTCATTTTCATCGTTAAATTCAGACAGCCGCCTTTTTTATTCGACCCATTGGATCAATATCATACCTTTCATACACCCCTTGCGTGCGGCATATGGTTCTGGCCCACGAAATCATGCCGGATATATCGATACCCAATGGGCAGTAACAGCGCCGGCACATGACGCATTTACCGTAAACCAGGTCGCTCATCTCCTCGAGCATCAGACGCGTAACTTTTCTTTTCTTTTTGAATAATTTTCCAAGAGAATTTATGGCTTTATATGACGGCATGTATCGAGGATCTTTGTAATTTCTGTAAAGAAAACAGCTGTCCGCGCAAAATCCGCATGAAGCGCATAGGGACAAAAAAATCCTCATTCTCTTTTTCTGTTTCAGCATCTCCTCGATTCTAACGTTGTCGATCCGGGCGTTCCCATTTTCACTCATTGATTTCTCCTCTGCACATTATTGCCATGACCGGGAACCCCCTCTGAAGCTGTATTCGGATCCTATGTGCAGCCTTACAAAAAAGAAAAAGATCATATGTCCGAGTTTGGTAAGCCCCACTGCAATAAGCATCAGTTCGCCGGAGATAATATGGATTATTATAATCGTCTCATAATCGACAAGCTGATGATAGGCGAGAAAGCCGGTAATGAAAGGAGCTGCGGCAACGAGGAGGAGGAGATAATCATAAATTCCGGACACGGCCCGCACCGTGGGAATAAATATGCGGCGGATCAAAAACAGGGCGGCGCATGCAAGAAAAACTACCGTCATAATGTCCGTTGTGGATTCAGAGAGGCTGAATAATCTGAACCGCCATGATTCGAATAGGAGTATATTATGGGCCAGGAGGAAAAGGGGTGTTGCAATAATACAGACATGAAAAATAAAACTAAGTAAGGCCACGAAAGGCTGTGTGCCGAGGATTGTCCCTTTCAGGGCGACTGACGACAATGCTTTATTGAGGTATTTTTTTAGTTTCGCGAGTCCCTTGTTATTCGCATCTTTCCGGATGAGAGACGGCGCCTCCTTTTTTCCGGTAATTGAGAATATTTTATAGAACTGAAAAACGAGACCACACATGAATACTATAAAGGAAATCCACAGCATCGGTCCCCGAATGAAATCGTACATCTGATCCTCCTCTGGGAAATTCGGGCAATTTTTGAATCAGGTCTCTTACGGACAATATTTTTATCCGTGAGCCGATAAGTAACATCGCATATTTTCCAGGGGTGATATTTATCCGGGTGTTAAATATCGAGCCAGGAATTCGAGAATAACGACTCGCCGGCAAGAACCCGTACACTCTTTGCGTATTTTGCCTCTTCTGCGCTCAGAGAATTGATGTCGACTTTTTCACCATCCATCATCCGGTGAATCAGGCGAACGATGTTGTCTTTCTTGCCGTTTATGAAATCATTGAGGGTTTCGTCGAAACTATCTACGATTGCAGAGTAAAGCCCATGCTTCATCAGCATTATCAGATAGGTGATATTGAGCCAGGGCCTTAGATTGTCCTGCACTCCATTGGATATGTTTGAAAGACCGCAGGTCGATTTCGCGCCGGGAGCAATATCCTTCAGCATGCTCATGAATTCCACGCAGGCCTTCACCTGGTTTATCTCGACGGATATAGGCGACACGATAGGATCCACCCATAGCTTTTCGTTCGGTACTCCTATCTCGGCAGCCTTGGCCATAAAGTCTACGATATGCATCGCCCTTTCGTTGGCGTCGCGGGGCATGCCCTGATCGCTCCAGAGAAGGGCAATGCAGTCAGCCTCATATTTGGCGGCAAGCTTAAGGCCGGCCTCAATCCTTGAAGTCTGGAGCGAGATTGAATTTATAAGGGCTTTCCCCTTCTTGCATGCCTTCAGTCCCGCCTCCATTGCCTCCATGTTTGTCGTATCGAGGGCCAGGGGAGTGTCGGTGACATCCTGAATGACCTTCACGAGCCACGCCATCATTTCATCGCCGCCTTTTCTTGCGGGGCCTATATTGACGTCGATGTAATCAACGCCTTTTTCGGTTTCTTTTTTTGCCATATCTTGAATGGGAGCGGGATTCCTCTCTTTCATCGCCGGTCCCAGAATTTTGGACATGACATTAAGATTTTCGCCAATACGAATAAAATTTCCCATTTTTCCCTCCTTACGATGCCTTGTATTGTTTTAAGAATGCGGGAATGTGCGCCGCCTCTCTGGGCCCGATGGTAATCTTCCAATCGGGAAGCTCCTCTTCCAGTTCTCCGCTTATTGACGCAGCATAGCCGGGAATTATCAGGGAGCGGTGTTTTATCTTGCCGACAATATCGGATTTTTTAACAAACGGACCTATCGCATCTGCTGCGAATTTTCCCGCTGCCCAGGCGGTTAAAACCGAGAGACCCTCGGTATCCAGAACGAGCAACCATGTGGGGATTCTGCTTCCCTCTATTTCACCGGAAACAATAAAGTAGGTAAGGGAAAAATTTGTAGTAATAAGCACCGGTGAATTATCATCAGGATTGTTAATCGGGTAGATTCCCTGCTCGGTCGCCATTGGCCGTTGCGGATCGGTGAATATATTCATTCTCTGAACCACTAACGGGAACAGGCTGTGGCCTTCAAGATCGGAGAGGACGACAATCCCGCCGTATTTGGCAATTAATGTTGAGGCTATCAGGGTTTCTTCCATAAGGTCATTCGACATTTCACAGGGGAAGGTGATCGTGGGGAATCCCAAAGGCCTGAAGGCCTTTTTTATAGCAGCACGCCTGAGTATAACCTGATCCTCAAACACCTTCCGAAGCTTCCGTGAGCCGGAATCAATGACAATCTCCTTAAGACCCATGCCGGTCAATTTTTGCGTTAATTCAATTACCTCATCGAGGTTCTCTCCCTTAACGGCAACGGGGCATTTGTTCTCTTTGGCAAGAGCGGCAACCGCTTCCGCATTACTCTTCGTTGCGGCATACAGGAGCGGCTTCTGATCCGCCGCTGCTTTAAGGCCTGCGGCAAGCAGTTCCGCCGTATCGGCCATCAGAATCAACCCGCCGTCGCCGCCGGCCGCATCTTTTGCCTTGCCTACAAGCTTCTCAAAGGCTCCCGCATCGCCCGATTCCGATTTAACGGCTATAAGATCCGCCTTTAAAACCAATCCGACCCTCTCATAACGGAGTTCCCTGAAGTTTGTAATGCGCTTGTCAGCCTCGGCGTCGCTCATTTTATCGGTGACGAGAACGGCGATACCCGTAGGATTGACAAAGCTCTTCTCATGGCGAAAAAGGACCGTTTCTCCGCCGGTTTTGAACTTGCCGACGGTGACCGGAAGAATCGGCGGAGCCGATGCGATGTCCAGCTTCTGTTTAGATTCTTCAGATACCTGCGGGCATTTAGCGAGTTCTGTCTGTCCGGCTGCGAGTTTCATTGCAAATGCCAGACATGTGGGCACGCCGCAATCGCCGCAGTTCGTCTGCGGCAACAACTTGTAAATTTCAATACCTGAAAGTCCCATCATGTACTCCTTTTTTATTTATTCTTAATCTGTCGTGTTTTTCCCCGGTAACAACAACCCCGCGATCCCCTGCTTGATTCTGATCAGAATATGGACTCCATGGACAACGCCGGATGTCCCTTCTTGGTAATATATTCAAGCACCTCCGCTTCAGTCGTGGCAACGGTTTCATCTGCAATCTTGTCAAGAAGATCCGGCATTCCCATCTCTGCGGCCCGTTTGTTAAAACGATCCTTGATTTCCTCTTTTAATGCCTTGGGCATCCATACAAGCCTCTTCACTCCACCCTCGGCAGCGATGAACTTTTTACTGGTTATAAAGTATTTGCTGTGTCCGACAAAACCGGGGGTCACGTTGCCGCCCCCCACACTGCCGGCGAGGGTGGTGAACTTCATGCCGCTGGGCGTCATCACCGCCGTATCACGGTCAACCGTCATAATTCCGTTACATGACGGGAGAACTGCGGCGATACACTCAAAGCATCCGCATGATGTCATCGGATTCCTCATGATACTGTAAGCATCGACGGTGGTGACATTCCCCCGCGAAGCCTTTTTGACAAATTCTTCCGTGCCCTTCCACACCCCGTATCTGGCGTCAATAACCGCTATCTTCGGTATCGGCTGATTGGGGCCGGTGGGGTTTATTTCATAGGATGCCTTGCAGTCAAGCCAGTTGTATGCGCCGCATAGTCCGGTCCTTTCCGGTGTTACGACGCACACGTGGTTCGGCGCAAAGGACTGGCATAGGGTACATGAATAGAAGGGGTCCGTATCCTCGTCGGTCATTCCGGCGATTCGGTCATCGCGTTGTTTGTAGATCGATCTGGCCTTCTGTAAAATTTCCCTGACCTTTTTTTCTTCCGTGTATACGGTAATCTGCACCTTGTCGAATATCTTCCCGAAATCCTGGTGGAATTTAGCGTGGAGAATCGAGCCGAGATGTGAAAGGTTAAATCCCTTTTCTACAGCCTGTTTGCTCACGCGCAGCCAGGCGATATCTCTCTGTCCGATATGCATGGTCCCCTGTGCGTAGTTTACAAGGTGATGGATCTGTCTTTCAAGGATGGGCTCAAAATCCGGCTGCATCTGCCTTCCCGCGACTTCGGCATATATCGCGAGGGGAAGCTGGCTGCCCGGCTTTACATCCTTGATGTCAGGGCCAACTACCTCGATTTTGCCGTCCGTTACGGCATCCATGTCGGCCGAGGTGACCAGCTCAACTGCCGGGGTCCTTCCGCCTCCGGCTTCGAGATAGATATCCTCACCCCTGACCCTTTCACCCTCAAAGGCGGGGCCATAAGAGACCGGAACCGGGACTTTTGTTACCGTAACCTTCAGGCCCCGCACCTCAATTGACTTTGCCACGATCTGATCGTGGGGGATATTTGCAACCACATGCTCATACGTGCATACGCCGGTCGGAAGGATCTCCGGGGTCGGGGTATCCGTGATTACGGGGAAGCCCCAGTTGATGCAGCCGGCGCCGTTAGCATACCATTCATCGCTTACATATCCGAAGGTGATGGCGAACGCGAACACCCGGTCTTTGTTGTAGATGAGGATCTTCCTGAAATCTCCGGGCTCGATCCCGCCGAAAGACATAGCCGCCCGCGTCGCAAATCCGATGGCGAATACGGCGGCGCTTACTTCCGGACCGAAGGAAACAAGCCTTGTGGGCCAGCCGATCTGGACACCTTCCTTGATGAGCTGTTCCGACATCGTTCTCCCTTCGGTGTTTGCACCCATGAATACATAGAGGTTCTTTTCTTGAAGCTCAAGCGCAATCTTTTGAGCGGTCTTGCTGTCGGGCGGAGCGCCGAGGGTTGCCGCAAACCCGGGGGCAGTGCCGTCGACGAACTCGACGCCCCTCTTTCTCATGATAATATCATCCGCAGCGCCGAGCCAGATGTTGTCGTCTTTAGGGTCCTCGCCCGTTACGTAAATGTTCGGATTTTCCACGTATTTAATCGCTTCTACCAGTTCTTCGGCAAAGAATGTTGCCATTCCCGCGTCAAGCACCGGTCCCAGGTATGGCAGGTGATATTTCTCCTTGACCGGGGGCGGAAGCAGGTTTTTGCTCACCTTAATGACATGCTCCATATCCTTGAGCTTTTCCACTTTATATCCCAGTATGCCATATATAATGGGGAGGTAATATCCCGTATTCGGAAATGCGACATCCTGGTTCGCTCCGAATTTGTCCATGGCCTCTTTAACTTTTTTTTCGGCATACCCAACTATCTTGTGAGCGCCATTGATTGCAGCTGATGCTATTATTTTTGACACTTTGGGTTCCTCCCCATAATAGTGAAATTTTTAAGAGTGCATGCCCGGTTTGGGGATGCAATCCAAATTTTTATGCGAGCTCTCTCCGATCCGCCATATCGAAGAGCACCCTGCCTTTGGCCTTGTCGATTCCGAGCTCCTTGCGTTTTTTGTCGATATGCTCGATCATCTTCCGCGCCATTTCCACAGGATCATTGGTATAATCCCATTTGCCGCCGTATATCTTTTCCATGTCTTCAAAAAGGTATTTCGTGAATTCCGGGCTCCCCGTGGTCGGGAATGCGCTTCCGCCGAATATGGTATAGACTCCTGATGCAACGAAATACTGCCCGATCGCTATCGCTTTCTCACTCATCCACTCGGGGGCGGCGCCCGCAGCCGGGAGGTCGGAAATGTCGTTGCCGAGACCTCCTTCTTTCACCACCGCTGTCGCGGCGATGAGTATCCGGCTGTTGTCCACGCATGCTCCCATATGGAGGACCGGCGGTATGCCGACGGTTTCGCAGACCTCCCGAAGGCCGGGGCCGGCGAACTCCATCGCGGCCTCAGGGGTAAGCAGGCCTTCCTTGCCGCACCCGATCGCGCTGCATCCGGTGGTCAGGACAATGACGTCGTTCTTGATGAGTTCCTTCACCAGCGTGAGGTGATTGGTATCGCACGTGGTGCGCGCGTTGTTGCATCCCACGACGCCGGCGATCCCGCGGATTCTGCCGTTGATGATGTTGTCGTTGAGGGGCCGGTACGAGGCCCTGAAGCTGCCGCCGAGAAGATAGTTTATCGTCTCATGGCTGAAACCGGCAATCATCGGGCTCTTGATGTCGGGGATCGCGACGTTCTTCCTGTTCGGAAAATTATCGATGCCGGTTTTCAGTATCGCCTTGGCTGAATTCAAGGCGTCATGCTCGTTAAACGGAATCGCCGTGGCGCCCGTTATACCGGCTTGGTGACTGGTCGTGATGAGCTTCGTGTGAAAGCACGATGCAACGTTCTGGAGAGCCTGCATCACGCACTGCACGTCCACCACCATCGCATCGATCGCTCCGGTGGTTATCGCCAGCTCCTGTTGCAGGAAGTTTCCCGCTATGGGTATTCCGTGGCGCATCAGTATCTCGTTGGCCGTGCAGCAGATCCCGGCGATGTTTATCCCCGTTGCACCTTTTGCAACTGCGTATTTTTTGATTTCGGGATCCTGCGATGCGACGACAATCATTTCGGAAAGCAGGGGTTCGTGGCCGTGGATAACTATATTGACCTGATCCTTTTTCAAAACGCCGAGGTTTACCTCGGCATAGACCGGTACCGGCGTGCCGAACATTATGTCCTGGAGGTCAGTCGCAAGCATGGAGCCTCCCCAGCCGTCGGCGAGCGCCGCGCGGGTTCCCTGCTTCATCAGGCTTTTGTAGTCCTGATCGACGCCCATATGCGTCCGGTGCATTATCTCAACCACCTCCCGGTCGATGCCCCGTGGCACCACTCCCATTTTTCTCCATATCTCCTGCCTTTTTTCCGGAGCTTTCTTGATATACAGCAGCTCGCCGTGCTGCTGGCCGAACTGCGCGATCGACTTCTCGCCGACCTCGATCGCGATTGTTTTCATATCTTTGCCGTCAATATTTATGCCGAAATCAAGCGCGAGGGCGAGGAGTTTCTGCTCGTCCTTGATTTTGTAGCCGGGTATCTCACCCTTCGCTGCTGCAAGGAATATTTCGGCAACGCTGCGTCCGTGGTCGGAGTGGGACGCGGAACCGGCGGCGATCATTCGTAAAAAATTACGGGCCGCTATCGTCTCCGCGGTAGCTCCGCAAAGCCCGGCTTTTCTCTTTTCTCCTTCCTTTTTGGGGGCAGGAATGCGGCAGGGGCCCATTCCGCAGTGCTTACAGCAGTCTCCAACCGAGCCGATAGGACACGGTCTTAGGTCCTCAGCCCTGTCGTAGACGGTGAGTATATTATCCTTTTTCGCGTTTTCGTATGCCTCAATCGAAGCTTTATCGCTATAATGTTTTTTTTCTTCCGGCATCTCTACTCCTTTTTAATTTAATTGTTGGCACATTAAATTAATTATTATTGGACAAATTTTTTTTGTATGCTTTTCCCGCCGCCTTCGGCGTGGGGGAAGCTGTTACAATTTTGAATTTATATTAATTTTGTAATAAATACAATATTCTGGCTAATATATTATCACTGAGAAATTATTCAAGTTTTTTCTTAAAATTTTTACACTCCTCTTAAGACGCTAAGTCCGTTATCATCTTTCTAATGAGCTTTATTGATTCCGGATGCCTCATGATCAATATATCAGCACCGGCGAGAAGCAGGCTCATGGCTGTTACGCACTCCATGATGATCCCGCGTTTTTTTGAATCGCCGAATTTTATATCATCTCCCGTTTTCATCTTTGCCTCTTTCGTTTTCCAGACCTCATACCCGACATTGCATATGAGAGGATATTGAAGTTTTTCATCCTCCTGCGTAAGTGCCGCCATTCTATCCCTTTCCATGACTGAATAGGTATATTCAAGCCCGTATCCAAGAGCGCCGGTCGTCGGATCAACGATTATCTTGTTACCGGGAACGCCGAGATTGTCCAGGAGAATATTAAGCTGTTTGGCGAGATTTATGTCGATCGGTGATGATGCAATTACGGTATGCTTGTACGCAATTGCACTTGCTCCAATCTGCTTGTAATCTTCTTCTTCAACAGGGCCTAATGCGAGATTTTTCCCTTCGCAGCTTTCGGCTATCAGCCGCAAAACCTCAGTGTCCTTTTCATGATTTGCCACTCCCCACAGGATTACGGGAACATCAACGGCATCGATAACCCTCTTTGCCGTCGCGGCTGCTTCATTGGCGCTCCTGTTCAGTCCATTCGGATCAATACTCCTGAGCTGAAGGGCGATCATCTCAGCTCCGTACTCCTGGATGTTCTTTTTGGCCCACGCCACCGGATCGCCTATGACGTCCTTAAAAGGCTCAACTGCCGCCTCTGCCCAATCATCGGGCGCAAAGTCGAACACCTCCATTGCAATCCGGGGTGGGTTCGGCATTTGACCTTCAAAAAGATAGAAGGGATAGGAAGTCGAGCCTCCGACTTTTACAGCCTTATTTCCCGTACCCAGGGTTATTTCCTTTATTTTTCCCGTATAATCAATTTTTGGCGCTTCAAAAGCCATTTATATCTCCTCCTTTGCTAAAAATTATCTCTTTTTTTCACTGCCATACCAGTCTTTGCTGTACCAGTATCGTTCGCCGGCCTTTAAATATTTCAGCATCTGATCTCTGGTCTGAAAATTTTTTCTCCAGCCAAGATTTTCTCCGGTCCCTATGGTTTCGGGGTTTCCCTCCTCATAGGTCGCGTCGAGAACCTTAACTTTTTTCCCGGTAAAATCTTCTTTTTGAACTTCTTTATATTCCATGATTCTGTCCTCCTTTTTCAATTGCCCTCACCCGCGCGCTGCGCACCCTCTCCCATTAAACTCGGAAGAAAGGAGAGGGTTTCCGCAGCATTAAGCCTCACCCTTAGACACCCCCTCTCCTTTTTTCATTTCTTAATGGGAGAGGGGGGCGGGGGGTGAGGTCGAGCCATACGATCAGCCGATACCTGCGGCCATTTTGGCCGCCCTGACCGTGTTCAGCATGAGCATGGTAATTGTCATAGGGCCTACGCCGCCCGGCACGGGCGTAATCGCGCTCGCCGTATCCTTCACCTCTTCAAAATCGACGTCTCCCTGCAGTATGGCTTTTCCCTCCGGAGTCATTCCGACCCGGTTGACGCCGACGTCTATCACCACCGCGCCCGGTTTGACCATATCCGCCGTAACTGACTTCGGCGCGCCCGCCGCCACGATTAAAATGTCCCCGCGCAGGGTATGGGTTTTCATATCCTTTGTCTTTGTATGACATATGGTTACGGTCGCATTCGCGCCATCTTTTTTTTGGACAAGCATCATTGCAATAGGCTTGCCCACGATGTTGCTTCTCCCCACCACCACAACCTCGGCTCCCTCGATTTTTGTACCGGAGCGAATGAGCAGCTGTTGTATTCCATAAGGAGTGCAGGGGTAAAACCTCGCCTCGCCGATCATCAGCCTTCCCACGTTTACCGGATGAAAGCCGTCCACATCTTTATCAGGATCAATTGCATAGAGCACTTTATTTTCATTAATATGTTTTGGGAGAGGCAGCTGAACCAGTATCCCGTGTATCTTCGGATCTTTATTATACGTGCTTATCAATTTTAATAGATCGGACTCCGCTATATCCGCCTGCTGATCATTCTGAATAGAGTAAAAGCCGAGATCCTTTGAGGTCTTTTGCTTTGCGGTAACATAGCTCACGGAAGCGGGGTTTCCACCGACAAGTATGGTGACAAGGCCGGGCTGAATATTATGCTTTTTTTGGAGATTTTCAACGTCGGCCTTCAATTCTTCCCGGATCTGTTTAGCAATTTCATTGCCGCTTATAATCTTGGCGCTCATTTAATTCTCCTTTTTTTATATATTCGTGCGTTAAAATACGCCGATCACTTTCCTCCTCTTTACGTCAACATCGATCCGCCGGTACGCGGGATCAGAGGCTGTTCCCGGCATAAGGCTTATCGCTCCTGCTACCGGGACGACAAATCCGGCGCCTTTATACGTTAGAATGTCCCGCACGGGAAGGGTCCAGCCCTTCGGCGCGCCCTTGATCGTCGGATCATGGGAAAGGCTCAGATGCGTTTTGACCATGCATGTCCCGAGTTTTGCCGTCTCGGGGTCCTTCTCCATCTTCTTCAGCTTGGCTTCAGCCTCAGGGGTGTAGCTTACTCCCGAGGCGCCGTACACCTCTTTGGCGATCATCTCAATCCTTTTGCCTAACGGAGTATCAAGCTCATACAGACACTTGAAGTGGGAATTTTCCTTGCACGCGTCAATAACCGCGTCCGTGAATTCAAGCGCGCCTTCGCCGCCATGGAGCCAGTGGTTGGATACTGCTACTCTGGCGCCTGCCGCTTCGGCCTGTTTTTTGATGACCGCTATTTCGTCCTTGGTATCGGTATGGAACGAATTGATGCAGACAACGGGATTGATCCCGGCCTTCCGGACGGTATTGATGTGCTGAACCAGATTCTCGCATCCCTTTTCAACCATCCCTACGTTCTCCTTCGTGTAAACCGGATCAAGGGGCTTGCCCGGAGGAACGGGGGGGCCGCCGCCGTGGCTCTTGAGCGCCCTGACCGTGGCGACGATAACGGCGCAGTGGGGCTTGAGGCCGCTGAATCTGCATTTCAGGTTCCAGAATTTTTCAAAACCGATGTCGGCGCCGAAGCCGCTCTCGGTGACGTGATAATCCGAGAGTTTTAAAGCGAGTCTGTCCGCTACAATCGAGGATTGACCTATTGCGATATTCGCAAAGGGACCGGCGTGGACGAAAACGGGCTGGCCTTCAAGGCTCTGAAGAAGATTGGGGTTGATCGCATTGAACATCCAGGCGGTCATGGCGCCGTCGACTTCGAGATCTTTCGTGGTGACCGGCTCGCCCTTTTTATTATAAGCAACCACGATTTTGCCCATTCGCTCTCTCATGTCTGCAAGGCTTGTCGTGACGGCAAGTATGGCCATGAGCTCCGAGCTTACCGCTATTCCGAACTTTGATTCCATCAAAAATCCGTCACTTGGGCCGCCGAGGCCTATATTGATTCTTCTCAACGCCTGCGCGCAGAAGTCGATAATCCATCCCATTTCCACCTTTCGTGGATCTATATCGAGTCGTCTGAGCTTTTTGGCCGTCAGCATTGCGTCATCATAGTTAAATTCATGCTGCATCCGTGAGGTCAGGGCCACCATGGCAAGGTTATGGGCATTCATGATATCATTTATATCCCCGGTGAGACCGAGTGAAAAGGGAGTAAGCGGTATGCATTGTGCAAGCCCGCCTCCTGCCGCGCTTCCCTTGATATTCATCGTCGGCCCCCCGGACGGCTGCCGTATCGCCCCGGTGACTCTTTTTCCCCTCTTGCCAAAACCCTGTACCAGACCCATTGTAGAAGTGCTTTTACCCTCTCCGAGGGGCGTCGGAGTTATGGCGGTGACATCTATATACTTGCCGTCCGGCTTGTCTTTTAGTCTTTCCAGAACAGTCTCGAAATCAATCTTGCCGTAATAGTGCCCGTGCGGTATTAATTCCTCGCTTTTAATGCCGAGCTCTTCCGCAAGCTGATAAATGGTTTTCATTTTCTTTTCGCATTCTTCGGCAATCTGCCAGTCAGCCAGTTTGGTGGGATCTAGTTTTGTCATGTAAACACCTCTTACCGTATCAGAATTATTTTAAATTTATAGTGCTCCCGCGGACGTATAGTGTATTATCCTTCCGTGGTATAACGCCATTTGGCTTATTAGGCTGATAACAGAATTCTTTATTCTGTGTTAAAAATTTAATAGGGGCCTAATAATATAATTAAATAATAGAATAATGATACCGATGGTAGGCCACTGTGCATCATAAAAATTTGCCCTCTTAAGGCAAGTATTTTTTTTAAAATTTTAAAGTTTATTAATAATTTGTCAAAACCGGTTCCCCTTCCCGGATGAGGGGCTTTTCGCTTATCGGGAGAGAGACCGTGAATGTGCTCCCGTTACCCTCTTCACTCTGCACCGTGATGGCCCCTAAATGGGATTCAATGATTTCCTTAATAATAGGAAGGCCCAGTCCGGTTCCGATTATTTGTCGGGTCTTTTTATTTTTAGCGCGGAAGAATCTTTCGAAGATAAATTTCAAATCTTCCCGGCTTATGCCGAACCCGTTATCGGAAACGGAAATTCTGAGATAGTCCTTGTCCCTTTCCCCGTATATGTCGATTTTGCCGCCCGAATCGTTATATTTAATAGCATTGCTTATCAGGTTGACAAAGACCTCCTTCATTCCCTCCCTGTCTGCATTAATCTTGGGCAGATTGTCTAAAGAAATATTGATGGTAATTTTTTTATCCTCTGCCTGGGGTTTAAGGATCTCGATCGCATCGTATACCACCTCCCGAATGTCGAGGAGAACCTTTTTTTGAATGGACATCCCGGCTTCAATTTTACTGATGCTGAGAAGGTCTGAAATAAGGGCGATAAGGCCTACCCCCCACAGTTTTGCCTTTTCAATCATTTTTAACTGTTCTTCGCTTAATTCCCCCGCCGCTCCCTCGAGAAGGGTGTTAAGCTGTTGGGTTATGGTTGCAACCGGGCTCTTGAGCTCATGGGTGACCTTGGCTATGAAATTTGATTTCATCTTTTCCACGGCTTTTTGATGGCTGATATCCTGCAATATGGCCACAGCGCCGGCAATTTCACTGTCAGCCATAACGACCGGGGCCACATGCGCCATCAACGGTATGGCATCGTTTCCCGCTATCTCGCTGACGATTCCCGCGTTGTGACTGCTCTTTCCCCTTAGGGTGTCTGAAATCATGATCGAGAGATCTTTACAGTTGATACATTCGTCAACATCCTTGCCTATTGGATCATCACCGGAAATATTGAGAAGCTTGCTGGCAATCGGATTATACAGGGCTATCCTTTTGTCCTTATCGATAACCAGCACCCCGTTCGGCATGCAGTTCATGATAGTCCTGATTTTACTTTTTTCCTGATCTATTGCATGAAGCCCCTTCTCCTGTTCAGCCCGTAAATACTCGGCTTCCCGGATGAGAGCCTTATTGCTCAGGGCTTTCTTCACAACCAGCCTCAATTGATCGGGCGTAAATGGTTTCGCTATGTAATCAAAAGCTCCTATCTTCATAGCCTCGACGGCGGTTTCAATGGTTGCGTATCCGGTTATGACGATAGTATATATTGACGGGGATTGGGATTTTATTTCCTGGAGAACTTCCATGCCGTTTATGCCCGGCATCATAAGATCAAGGAGAAGGATATCAAAAAATTTATTCTTAATCAATTCAATGCCGTCACGGCCGTTTTCAACCGTATCAACATTCCAACCTTCTTTCTTTAAAATCTTTGTGCAGCCGTCCCGTATAACGGCCTCATCATCGATTACCAGAATATTAACTTCTTTTATTATCATTTTTTTAAAAGTTTATCAATTCTTTCAAGTATCACTTTCGGTTCCACCGGCTTATCAATATAGTCTTCAGCTTCTGTTTCCATTCCCATCCGGGGAGTATAGGGGGTCTCCGCTATATGAGAAGCCACGGCGGTAAGAAGAATTACCGGAATATCGCGGTATTTTTCATCAGCCTTGAGTTCGGCGCACATGGTGTACCCGTCTTTTACCGGCATCATTACATCAAGGACGATAATATCCGGCCTCTCGGATTTGACTTTTTCAATACCTTCATTACCGTCATAGGCGAGGGCAACCTCATAACCGCCTTTTTTTTCAAGGAGCAGTTTTATAGCCTCACCGTAATCTGAATCGTCATCAACAATCAATACTTTTGATTTAGCAGCCATGAGTCGTTCCTCCTATATGTTGATAGATTTGTTGCTCTTCTATTTCCTCATCTCCTTTTCTTACACATTGCTCCGCAATCTCAAACCTTCGGCCGCGGGAGGAGACCCGATTTTTCCGCAATCTCCCTGACCTTTTCTTCCCATTCGATCGCCATGATGTGAATTCCACTCACGCCTTCGATTTTTTTCAGCCGCTCAATAGTTTCAATGCACAGTGCTATCCCTTCATCCGCCTGTTTTTCCTTAGCCACGCTTTTCAACCTTTCTATCAGCTCATCGGGAACGTCCATTCCAGGAACTTTTGTTTTCATGTACCGTGCCATGCCGACGGATTTGAAGGGCGTAACACCGGCAAGAATGTAGACCTTTTTATGAAGTCCCCGTGCCCGTATACCATCCATCCATTGCTCAAATTTTTCGAGATTATATACGCATTGAGTCTGGATGAACTCCACTCCGGCCGATATTTTTTTTGAAACCCTCGGCACCCGTATTTCGAAGGGATCGGCGAATGGATTTTCAGCGGCTCCGATAAACATTCCGGGGACCCCGTCAAGGGGCTCGCCGCTTAAGAATTTGCCCTCGTCCCGCATATGCCGCACGGTCTGAATAAGCTGCACGGAGTCCAGATCATAAACGTTTTTCGCTTTCTGGTGATCCCCGAAGCGCTGGTGATCTCCCGACAGGCAGAGCATGTTGTTTATCCCGTGGGCTGCCGCACCCAGTATGTCGCTTTGAATCGCGATCCGGTTCCGGTCGCGGGTGACCATCTGCATTATCGGTTCAAGCCCCATCTGCTTTAAAATAATACACGATGCGATGCTGGACATCCGGACCACGGAAGTCTGGTTGTCCGTCACGTTTATTGCGTCCACGGCGTCCCGCAATAATTCAGCTTTTTTCCGTATGACGTCGGGATTCACGCCCCGGGGTGGACCGCATTCGGAGGTAACGGCAAATTTCCCGCTCTCCAGAATTTTCTCCAATTTACTCAGGGTTTTCATGATTTAAGATCCTCTCTGATAATCCTCCGCGGACCTCCGTCACGGCCGGTTGACCAGTCTTTAATCGGAACCACCTCTTCAAACAGCTCAAGCGATTCCAATTCCCTCAGCCTGTCGTATATGAGCTGCCAGCCGCATTCCACATCCGGATCGATTTCGCACTTGCCCTTGCTGGATCCGCCGCACGGGCCGTTGAGCAGGCTTTTCGAGCATCTGGCTATGGGACAGATGCCGCCGGTTTTATGGAGGATGCAGCTTCCGCAGGCCTGGCACCGTTCCGACCATACGCCCTGTTCCACGGTAACGCCGATAAAATTTGTGTTGATGCCGGGGTACACCGGTATTCTCCGGTACTTCTCTGCGGTAAATTGAACGCCTGCGCCGCAGGCTAGGGAAACAACGGCTTCATAATCATCTATATAGCTCCTCATCTGCTCCAGATATTCCGGATCGCACTGCCGTTCCAATGTCTCCTCGCGGATTTCGATAGGATTGTCCTCTTTTTCCCGGGCGAGCCGTATGGTGGAGGATAAAATTTCCACTTCTTTCTGCCCGCCGGCGGAACAGACGGTCACGCACCCCTTGCATCCGACGACCAGTATCTTTTTTTTATCTGCAATCATTGCGAGGATTTCTTGTATCGGTTTCCCTTCACCAATTATCATGTCGGTTCTCCTAATTAATACTTGTCCGCGATCCCTTTTCAAGCCGGATTTTCCAGCTTTTCTTTTTTCAGCTTGATGGCGCTCGGCCCGAGATTCTTTATTTTCTCCGTCATCTCCTTGGCAATCTCCACGAACCGTGTGCCCTCACCGGCGGAGAGATTATACATCTGGAGCCTTTCGCTCTCAAGGCCGATGCTGGAAAGGATTTTCTTGACCCGCTCAACCCTTTTCCTGGCCCGCAAATTGCCCACAAGGAAGTGGCAATTCCCCTCTTCGCACCCTACCAGATACACTCCGTCAACGCCGGCTTCAAAAGCCCTCAGCATATGAATTACGTCCACCTTGCCGGTGCAGGGCATACGTATTATCCTGATATTTGCCGGATACTGCGCCCTCATCGAACCTGCCAGGTCCGCGGCGGAGTATCCTCAATAGCTGCAACAGAAGGCGATTATCGTCGGCTCAAAATCGCTCATCATGATACCTCTCTCATTAATTCCACGCATTTCGCGATGATTTGAGTATCTCTATAATGTTGCAGTTCGATTGCCTTGCCGGGGCAGTCGCTTGCGCAGGTCCCGCAACCCTGGCACAGGGCCGGATTTATCTCGGCCACTCCCTCGCTGTTTATAAAGGGAACGCCGAAGGCGCATGCCCGCACGCAGGTCAGGCATGCGGCGCAGAGATCCGGCGTCACCGTGGCAACAACACCGTCAGCCTGCAGCTTTTCTTTGGAAAGAACCGTTGCCGCCCTGGATGCGGCAGCCGCCGCCTGCGCGGCGGTTTCTTCCATTAGTTTGGGCATATGCGCCATCCCGCACATATAAATGCCTTCAGTGGAGAAGTCAACCGGCCGAAGCTTCATGTGCGCCTCAAGGTAAAAGTTGTCCCTGGTCCGGTTGATTTTCAGAAGCGTGGCCAATTCTTCGTTTTCACGAGGCACTATTGCGCTGCTCAAGATCAGAAGATCCGGGCTGAGCTTAATGGTCAGTCCTATGATGGGATCATAGACCGATACAGAAAGCAACCCCTTTTCAACTATGACCTCGGGCTTCCGCTCAAGATCGTATCGGATGAAGACAATCCCCGCCTGGCGGGCCCTGGTATAGTATTCTTCCAGGAGCCCGTACGTCCGCATATCGCGGTATAAAATGTATATCCGTGCCGATGGATTCATCTCTTTGATCTTCAGGGCGTTTTTTACCGCCACGGAGCAGCAAATCCTGCTGCAGTAGGGCCTGTTTTCGTCCCGGGAGCCGACGCATTGTATCATTACAAAGTTACCGGCGTTTCTCATGGAGTCCGGGTCATGGACAATCTGCTTCTCCAGATCTTTCTGCGTAAGAACCCGTGTGTCTTCACCGTAAAGGTACTCGGAGGGCTTGGATTCTTCACCTCCGGTTGCTACTATGGCAATGCCGTGGTCAACCTTCATGGCCCGCATTGCGGGTCCTACGAGCAGGCTCGTGAAGAAGTTGCCCTTATATCCTTCAAAACCGTCAATAACGGCGTCCTTTATCACGGTAATCTTCGGGTTGGACTCTACTTGTTCGATAAGGTTCTTTAGATATGACTGTACGTCCTCCCCGCGGATGGTATAATAAATATTCCTGAGGTTTCCGCCCAGCTCGGCCTCTTTTTCAACAAGGGTGACCTCGAACCCCTGCTCGGCAAGCCGCAGCGCCGCGCACATGCCCGCGTGCCCGCCGCCGATGACCAGTCCCTTTTGGTTGACATCCAGGGTCAACTCCCGAAGAGGCTGGAGCAGCGCCGCGTTGGCCGCCGCCATCCGTACCAGGTCCTTGGCTTTTTGCGTTGCTTTTTCACGCTCGCTCTGGTGCACCCAGGAGCACTGGTCTCTGATATTGGCCATCTCGAACAGATACTTGTTCAGGCCCGCTTCCCGTATCGTGGAGCGGAACAGGGTTTCATGGGTCCTCGGCGAACAGGATGCAACCACGACCCTGTTGATGTCGTTCTCTTTTATTGCGTTGCGGATTTTTTGCTGCGTGTCCTGGGAGCAGGTATACAGGTTCTCATCGGCAAAGACCACGTGGGGCAGGGCGGCTGCATAGGCTTTGATCCCCGGCACGTCCACAAACCCGCCGATATTTATTCCACAATTGCATATAAACACTCCGATGCGCGGCTCCTGGCCGCTGACGTCTTTTTCGTCAGGATAGATGATCTCTTCCATGAGTTCACCGCGGGCTTCAGATAAGATTCCGCCGGCGTATGCGGCAGCTCCGCTCGCCTGCATGACGGTCTCGGGAATGTCCTTGGGCGACTGAAAGGCGCCGCAGGCGTATATCCCGTTCCGGGATGTTTTAAGGGGCTCAAAGGCGGCGGTGGCGCAGAAGCCGTGCCGGTCGAGATCGATGCTTAGTCGCCGGCATAAATCCCGCGTGTTTTTTGACGGTACGAGCCCTATGGAAAGGACCGCCAGGTGAAACTCCTCATCCCGCGACAGGCCGTTCCCGTCCACATATCTGATAGAGATGTTTTTCGTATCAGGCTTTTCCAGCAGATTGGAAACCATAGAACGTATATATTTGACGCCATGTTCGTTTTTGGCCCTTTCATAGTAGGCGTCGAATTCCTTTCCATACGCCCGGATGTCTATGTAAAAGATAGTTGGCTCTATTCTATTATCGTGCTCGCGCGCGATAATGGCCTGCTTGGTTGCATACATGCAGCACACGGAGGAGCAGTAATCGTTTCCACAAGAGGTGTCGCGGGAACCGACACATTGAATCCACGCCACCCTGACCGGGTGCGTGCGGTCCGAGGGACGGACTACCTCGCCCCTGAAGGGGCCGGAGGCTGAAAGTATCCGCTCGAACTCCATGCTGGTGACTACATTAGGATATCTGCCGTATCCATACATTCCTTTTATCGAAGGGTCAAAGGGTTCGAACCCGGGCGCGAGTATTATAGAGCCGACGGAAACCGCCCGTGTCCTTGGGTTGTCGTCATGCTTTATGGCTTCGGCGAGACAGGCCTTGACGCACTGCATGCACTCGCAGCATATTCCGCATTCCAGACAGCGGCTCGCTTCAGCCACGGCCATTTCTTCGGTAAAGGTGCGTTCCACCTCGGTGAAGTTACCTGTGCCCGTGCGCTCCAACGCCGAATTTTTTGGGGTTTTATGCCGCGGTATATCTTTGTAGGGGCGGTCTTTCGGAAGTGTAGCAACCGGCTTATCCTCTTTTTCCCTTCCGAGAATCAGGTCTGTACCATAGTCGAATCGCCGTATGCTCTCGGCTGCCCGGTGCCCCTGCTCTATGGCCTCCACTACTGACTTGGGGCCGTACACGACATCGCCGCCGACAAAGACGCCTTCAATATTTGTTCCCAGAGTTACGGGATTTGCCTTAATGCCGGGTCCCTTTTTTGCAACAGGGCTGTCATCGCCGATCCAGTCCAGGTCCGCCGATTGGCCGATGGCGATGATAATAGTATCGGCATCGGTTTCGGAGCGGCAGCTATCATCAAACCGGGGATTGAATTTCCCGTCCGGATCAAAGACGCAGGAGCACCTGACAAGCCGTATCCCCTTTACCGCGCCGTCATTGCCGAAGATTTCTGTAGGACCCCAGGAGGGTTTGATCTCTATTCCCTCGTCTATGGCATCCTGTATTTCCCACTCGTGAGCGGGCATCTCCTCCCGGCACTCAAGGGAGACAACTTCAATACGTTCGGCACCCTGCCGCTTCGCGGTCATGGCAACGTCTATTGCGACATTCCCCCCGCCGATGACTACGACCTTTTTACCGACGCGGATTTCTCTGCCTGAATTCACGTCTCTGAGGAAGTCGAGGCCCCACAGTACGCCGTCGAGATCAGCGCCTTTAAACGGCACCCTGCGTGAAAGGGGAAGACCGACGCCGATATAGATTGATTTGAATCCTTCCTGTTTAAGGGACGTGATGGTAAAATCCCTCCCCAGTTTCATGCCGGTTTTTACCCCGATGCCGAGGTCGATTATATTCTGAATGTCCCAATCGAGGTATTCATCCGGGAGGCGGTACTTTGGAATACCATAGCGCACGGCGCCTCCCAGCTTTTCTTCGGCTTCGAATAGGGTGACCGGGTATCCCTGCAGTACCAGCTCCCGTGCGCACGTAAGTCCTGACGGGCCTCCGCCGACGACGGCTACTTTCGGCTTGTCGGGATTTATTTCGGCCTTTGCAACCTTGATTCCCGACTCCGTACGCATCCGGCGGACTTTCTCGGCAGCAAAGCGCTTCAGGTTGTTTATGGCAACCGCCTCATCAATTTCTCCGCGGTTGCACTTTCCTTCACAGGGGTGATGGCACACCCTGCCGCATATAGAGGGGAGAGGGTTTCGTTCAAGGATGAGATTGTACGCTTCTTCAAATTTACCTGCCGCCACCAGTGAAACATATCCCTGGACATTTACCTTTGTAGGGCACGTCATCACGCAGGGCGCCCGGTCGGCCTTGGAAATAGCGTATGCGTTGGGAATTGCCTGCGGGTATCTTTTGTGGATGACGTTTCTCCGGCCAAGATTCATGTTAAATTCATCCGGCAGCTCAATGGGACAGTTCTTGGCGCACTCTCCGCAGCCGGTGCATTTTTCCCGGTTTACGTAGCGCGGGAATTCCCGGATCGTCACCTCAAAGCCGCCCGCTTCACCGTCCGCCGATTCTATCCGGGCATTTGTTATTATCTCTATATTTCTGTCCTTACCGACTTCAACAAGCTTCGGTGAGATGATGCACATGGAGCAGTCGTTTGTGGGAAAGGTTTTATCAAGCTGCGCCATCCTTCCGCCGACGGCCGTTGTTTCTTCCACCAGGTAGACCTTAAAGCCTGAGTTGACCAGGTCCAGCGAAGCCTGGATGCCGCCGATGCCGCCGCCTACCACCATTACGGCGCCGACTTTGCCGCTGCTTTTGGTTATATTTTCGTTCATGTTCATTCTTTATATACTATAAATAAATTGATCGACTTAGGCGATTTTTTATTTCCCCTCCCTTGATGGGAGGGGTTAGGGGAGGGTGATTATATCTGACATTAACTTTTTCCACCCCC
>MIBJ01000065.1:54839-72512 GCA_001829495.1 Spirochaetes bacterium RBG_16_49_21
GGGGGAGGGAGTTCTTAAATATACTTCTCGACCCCGCTTATGTCGAGCTCGTTAGCGTCAATCTGCAGCTTTGCCGCATCTATACCCATCGACAGGCCCAGGAGCTGGGTAAACAGAATAGATGCAAGGCTCCGGCCCAATTGTTTTTTTGATAGGAGCATATTCTGTACCCGGTCAAATTGCAGCTGGCAGTAGGGGCAGGCTGAGCAGAGGTAATGGGCGCCTGCCTGGATGCCGTTTTCCAGCTTGGTGCTCATAATTTTTACCGACAGCTCATCGTTATATCCGAACAGGGGAGCGCCGCAGCAATCCAGCCGCATCTGCCAGGAGACGCTTTGGGCGCCGGTTGCCTCCACCAGGTTATCAAATATCCCGGGATTCTGGGGGGTGTCGAATTCGACAACTTCAGACGGACGGAGCGCATGGCATCCGTAATGGGCCGCGATTTTTAGTCCCTTGTACGACCGTGTTACCTTTTCCCTGATTTTATCAATGCCGACTTCGTGATGCAATACGGACAGAATATGCTTGATTTTTATATCGCTCTCAATCATCAGCCGTTCCTTCTTGAGAAACGCATCTATCTCTTTTTTATACGGTGTATCTTTCTTGATTACCTGCAGGGCTTTTTTAAGGCTTCCATAACAGCACATGCAGAGCGTGATGATATCAAGTCCCCGGTCCGCGGCCAGGGAAATATTCCGGGCGGAAGAGAGCAGGAAAGACAGGTAATCGTAATTTCTCATCGGATATCCGCAGCAATTAAAATCGCGTATTTCAACGAGATCAATATCGAGCTTGGCGCAAACGGCCCGGGCTGATACCTCGTATTGTTTCAGCCGTGCCGGTATTGCGCATCCGAGAAATAATGCATATTTCATAGTATTATTGCCGGAATCAAACGGCAGACCCGGCGTTCTCCTTTTCAGCTTCGACGACTCTCGCTGCCGCCATGTTTTTAAGCCGGTAGAATACTTCCATTATGCGAACCTTCTGCGGGCAGTTCTCCTGGCATTGGTAGCAGGTCAGGCAGTTCCAGAGCATATTCGAGCCGAGCGCCAGTTCTTTAAGCCCCAGGAGCGTTGCATGTATTATCTGATGGGGAAGCAGGCCCAGCTTCTCCACCGGATTATCATAGCTCTGGACAACGGGGCATGATGCAGTGCAGGTGCTGCAGGTGAAGCAGCTTGAGCAGGTGGACGCGTCGATCGACAAGCCCGCTTCGTCGGCGAAATTAAAGTCCCTGTCCGGCACAGAGAGGGTTACGGTGCGGCCTTTAATATCATGCAATGTTGATGTGAGGGCGTTGATGGCTGTATCGAGCGGCCGCGCGTAATATTCCTCTGAAAGTCTATCCTTCATTAACCCGCGGTAGTGGGAAAGCGGCGACAGGATTACGGGCATTGGTTTTCCGTTCTGGATCAGACCCTCGCGCGCCTGGAACCAGAGTTCCCGCAGATTTATCCCCGCAGGGCATACAACCGTGCACCGGTCGCAGTTGGTGCATAGATACACGCCTTCCATCAGCGCGTCGAGCTTGTGCTTGTCTAATTTTTTTCCGCGGATCATGGATTTCAGGTGCTGCATCTTTTCCGAGGGGAGAATGTCGGAGTTTTTTCTTCCTGATGCGGCGGCCAGGGCGGAGCACCTGATGCTGCAGGTGCCGCAGTGCACGCATGCGTCGAGTTCAATGGCGCGTTTTGTTGCGATGTTTGCGGGATTTGATTTTTTTTCATCAATCACGGCGTGTGCAAGAAGGCATACCGGCGTGGCGATGATATGGAATGATTTGCTGAACGGAAGATATGCAAGCGCGAGAAGACAGGCAATATAATGGATGTAATAAAGAAATATCGGCATCCCGGCCGTGTCCATTCCCCCGGCGGCAGGTTTGATCATTCCGGCGATTATGAAGCCGGAGAAGGCCCATCGCGGATCGGAATGGCATGAGGAACAGCTCCTCTCGTGAACGCTTTTCCCCAGCTTCAGAGCGGCGGCATCAAAGATCAATTCCCGGTTAGGGGAAACGACGTAAAAATTTTTCACCCAGTAGGATTCGAGCGCCTTCGACTCTCCGGCGTTTTCCGCTGCGCTGTAATCGGTTGCCATTTCCCGGTATCTTGTATATGAGGTTATCTTGATTCCCTCAAGGAAAATACCCGTCAGGATTATGATGCCCGCAATCGCGATCAGATAGACGTCCATGGCATTCGTCGCGAGCCGCGGGACTTTTAATATAAACCTCCGGTATACGGCAATACAAAGCCCGGCAATAACCATTATTCCGAACAGATCCCGGAGGAACATGAAGGGATTGACGGTTGAATAATAATCCGGGAAGAGCTTCGATGTT
Source organism: Spirochaetes bacterium RBG_16_49_21 (assembly GCA_001829495.1). Taxonomy (GTDB): domain Bacteria; phylum Spirochaetota; class UBA4802; order UBA4802; family UBA5550; genus RBG-16-49-21. The sequence continues at coordinate 57,193 of MIBJ01000065.1, forward strand.
ATAATACCGTGCAGGGCGTGCAAGACTATCAGGAGCATGAACCCGAGATAGATAAGAAGATGCATAATCCATCGTAAAAAATCCTCGCGCATGATTTTTCTCTGTAGAATTACATCGAGTATCAATGACGTTATTAAATTAAAGAATCTGAGACTGAAAAAGGTTGCAAGTATCCCCTTTATCGCCGACGCGACCCGGTGAAGGGTGGATATCTTCCTTGCGCCGGGGCCGATTTTACAACGGAACCACGAAGATATCCGGTATAACAGTCCAATACCGAATAAAGAGAGCGCTATATATAAACCGATTTTCAGAATCATATCAGGGCCCTGGCCGATCCTACTCATCCTTCCACTGCGTCGATATAAGCGGGGATTTTTTCCTCCCAGCCCATTGCCTTGATGTTTACTCCGTTGCACAATTGTTTTAATCCGTTGATCAGCTCCGCTGTTATTGCGATGCTCTCTTTTTGCCTGTCCGGAGCGGAATAGAGCCGGTCGATATACTTATCCGGAACATAAATACCGTCAATGTGCTTGTTGATATACCGCGCGGTCGCGACTGATTTTAAGATGATAAGCTCCGCAATTATCGGGACCTGAACGGCTCTCCGGGCCTTTTTAATAAATACTTCAAAAGCATTGAGATCAAAAACCGGCGGGGTCAGAAAGAAGACCGCACCTTTGTTTGTTTTGTCCTTCATTTTTTCTATTTCTTTCTCCAGGGCGTCGCCGGCCTGGTTGGATTGTATTGCGGCGCCGATATTGAGTTGCGGAGATGAGCTGAGCTTGTTGCCTCCCGCATCCGTTCCTTCTTTCAGCTTCTTTAACAGGGTCAGGAGGTCGTCGTCATTAATTTCGTTGACCGGCTTTGCATGAGGGTGGTCTCCCGAGGTGATGATGTCTCCCCGGGTAATGAATATATTCTCAACTCCCAGCGCCGCAGCGCTCAGGATATCGGATTGGAGTGCCAGTACGTTTCTATCTCTACAAGAGAGATTATAAATGATCTCAAAGCCCTTTTCCTTTAAAAGGTGGCTTGCCGCAAGGGATCCCATTCTCATAACAGCGCTCGGCATGTCATTTACGATGAGCGCATCTATTCTTCCCTTTAAAATATGCGCTGTTCTGAAAAAGCCGGCGGTATCGACCCCCTTCGGGGGGTCAATATCGGCGCAGATCACGAATTTATTGCCCAGGCTCGTAATAAATCCCATTTCATCTCCCCTTTAAAGACCATTATTCCTTAATAATCGGTAATTCTATGATGAAGGTTGCTCCTTCTCCCGTCCTGCTTTTTACATTTATGGTTCCGTTATGATCTTTTATGATTCCGTATGACATGGAAAGCCCCAGGCCCGTGCCCTTACCGACTTCTTTTGTTGAAAAAAACGGGTCGAAAATTTTATTCTGGATTTCTTCAGGTATTCCGCAGCCGGTATCGGTAAATTCTATTACCGCCATTTCTCTTTTTTTATTATAGCTGGTCCTGATGGTAAATTCCCCTTTCTTGCCCATGGCATCAACCGCGTTCAGGATCATATTAAGAAACGCCTGGCTGATTCTGATCCTGTCGCATTTCACCAGAGGCAGGGCGCTGTCATAATTTTTAATTACTTTTATATTATGAAAAATAGCCTGGTTTTCCAGGATTACCATGGTCTGCGCAATGATTTTGTTGAGGTCATTGACGGACATCTTGCTGTCGGTCTGCCGGGAAAAGTCAAGAAGCCCCTTGACGATATTTTTGCATCGCGCGGCTTCCGAGATGATTCTTTTTATATCCTCGCGCCGGGGATCGCTTTCATCCATTTCCTCGAGCATCATATTGGTGAATATCACGATACCCCCGAGCGGATTGTTTATCTCATGGGCGATGCCCGCGGCAAGCTTCCCCAGCGAGGACATCTTTTCCGACTGTAAGAGTTTCATATGGGTTTCTTCCAGCTCCTTCTGCATCCGTTTGCGCTCCCGGAGGTCGGAAAAAATTCCCACGCTGGCGACTTCCTTCCCGTCCTTGTCGTATACTATGGCGGCGGATATGTTGCACGGTATCTCCTCCCCACTTTTACTTGCGGCAACAATCTCAACGGAGCTCATCTTCCCGATTCCGCCGTAATCCTCGCTTCGAAGCTTGCTCATGAGCTCCTTGGCATGGCCGGGGGGGTATATCTTTGTTACATGAACATTTTTCATTGCCTCCCGGGCCGTGTATCCCAACAGCTTTTCCGCGCTCTCGTTAAAGATGATTATATTCCCCTCTGTATCCGCCGCGATAATGCCGTCGGCGGACTGATTGATCAGGTTGCTTAAAAATTCGTTGGATTGTTTAAGATTATTTTGCAGCTTTTTTTCTTCGGTAACATCCCTCAGGTATGTATAAATTTTCACCTGCCGGTCCATCTCCTCCGACCGGGTAATGAACATCTCGACGGTGGTCAGCTTTTTTTTCCCGAAGATAACGCTCTTTTCCGAATAATAGCATATGCTTTCGCAGTTTTCCTCGCCGCGGTATGTTTTTTCCAGAAATTCATTGACTTTTTTATCATGGAAGAAATTCCTGAAATCGGCGCCGACAATATCCTCCAGGGGCTCTCCGATCATAAAAACGGCGTAGGTATTTGCGAATTCGATGATGAGATTTTCGCCCACGATAAAAATCGCGTCGACCGCAAGCTCCACGGTCTTACTGAAGCGGGATTCAAGATCTTCGGCCTGCGTTGTTGCCGAGGAAAGCTTTGTAAAATCCTCAATGACAACCGAACGGATATTTCCTTTGCTGTTGAGAAGGGGGAAGGCGTGCACATAACAGTTCTCCATTCCGAGATGATTCGCTATTCTCATATCCCGGGACTGGGCTTTGTTCAGAACATCGGTGACGGGGCATGTCTCTTTTGTTTTATGCAGCGTGCATTTAAATTTGCTGTAGCATTTTTCTCCGATGCTTTTTTTTGTCAAATGGCCGTAGAATCGCGCCGCAGCTTCATTAAAATATTCTATATCGTACTCAGTGGATATAACGACAATGGGCGTAGATACATGCTCATAGAATTGTGAATAGGGGGGAGGATGATCATGGATATAATCAAATTTTAATATATTTTTTTGCCGGCTTTTTCTATTTTTAATTTTTGGAGCAGCCACGTGAATAATCCATGAACGAGGAAGAATCTATTATACCATTTAGACTTAAGTTTAGTCAAACATTTTTTAATTATTACCCACATCTTTGCAGCGACCCCGGAGGGGGACTTGACCTCATCCCCCTGCCCCCCTCTCCAAATTGGAGATGGGGGTATGACTGAGCTTTATGCACCCCCCTTCTCTTATTGAGGAGAAGGGGGGACGGGGGGGATGAGGTCAGGGGGTTGGGGGGCATGAGAGAGTGATATGTGGGTAATGATTAAGCCTACGGCAGGGGTAAGAATCATTAATTATGAGCAGTTATGCAACAAGTGTATGGGTTTTTCCCGGGGCGCTGGAATGAATGCTGGTCATGGTTCCGGCGCGCTCAGCTTGTATTTCGGCCTGAACTTGCTTTCGATGAATTCACGGAAGGTATCGATATATTCGAACATCGCCGGTACGACCACCAGGGTGAGGAACGTGGACAGGACGAGCCCTCCGATGATCGCCACTCCCATGGCGGTCCTGAATTTCGAAACCTCGCCGAATCCGAGGGCCACCGGAAGGATACCGGCGAGCGTCGAGAAGGTGGTCATGAGGATCGGCCGCAGCCTGATCATTCCCGCCTGGTATATGGCCTCCCTGCGCGACATGCCGGAGCGCACGCCTTCCAGGGCGAAGTCCACCAGGAGAATTGAGTTTTTTATCACCAGGCCCATGAGCATGACCATGCCGATCATGCTGTATATGTTGAGCATCTCCCTCATGATCGCCAGGCCGAGGAAGGCGCCGGAGAGCGCCGGCGGCAGGGCCATGAGAATGGTGATTGGCGTAATGAAGGATTCGTACAGGCTGCAAAGAATAAAATAGATGAAAACCACCGAGAGAATAATGGCAATGAGGATATTCCGCCCCATTTCCTTATAGTCTTCGGCCTGACCGACAAAGGCATACGTGATCCCTTTGGGCGCCGGCATCTCTTTATCCACCAGGCGTTTTGTCTGATCCATGGCATTGCCGACAGCCCCGCCGGGCGCGAGATTTCCGAAAATCTGCACCACGCGGGAACGGTTTTCCCGTATGATGAGGGAGGGCCCCTTTTTCTCGATTCCCTTGCTGACCGTGGACAAGGGTATCATCCGCATCATGGAATTGGGAACCCGCGTTTCGTTGTAGGCTGACCGGAGGTCGCGCTGCCCGGGTTTGAGCCTCATGCGCACGTCGTATTCAAGGCCCTTGTCGTGCAGCTTGCCCGCGACCTCGCCCGCTATATGGTAGCGGAGCTCGGCCCCGGCTACGGCAGAGGAGATTCCGAGCCGCTGCATCTCGCGCGTATCGAGCGCTACCTGGAACTCGGGTTTGCCCGGCTGGGAGCTTGAGTCTACGTCGGTGAGATCCGGGATATTTTTGATTCTTTGGAGGAGCTTCCGGGAATATTCGTCCAGGGCCTCCAGGTCGTTGCTGATAAGATTCAGGTAAAAGGGATACTGCATTCCGAGGCCGCCCATGCTGTATTCATTGACCTTCGGCTTGGCGTAGGCGAATTCCTTTTGCAGTGTCTTTCTCAGATAATCCTTGATCTGGGTCGCGTTTCTTTTTCGCTCCCCTGGTCCGACAAGGGATACGCCGAGTTGGGCCACGTTCGTCTCCTGCTGCTGGGTTCCCGCTACCGTGGACATCTTGTTCAGCTCGGGGAGCACCTGTTTGATCCGCTCCCCGACTTTCAGCGCAACCTCGGCGGTGCCCTCCAGGCTTGTGCCCGGCGGCATTTCAATCCTCACGATAAACTCGCCCCAATCGCTCGTCGGCATGAACGTGCCCTTGACCGTGGTGACGGATATGAGGCTTATGACGAAAATGCCGATTGTGATCAACAATACTTTAATGGGATGATCGAGAGCGTACCCCATTATTCTGCCGTACCGGGACTCCAGCTTTCGCTGGAAGCGCTCAAACATGCGGACCACGATATTCTGGCTGACGTGCGCCTTGCCCGCGAAATAGGCTGAGAGGAACGGGGCCACCGTGAGCGCGTCGAACAGGCTTATGGCCATGGCGAAGATGATGGTAAAGCCGAACTGCTTGAAGAACTGCCCCACGATACCGCTTAAGAACGCGATGGGGAAAAACACCGCGATGATGGTCAGGGTCGTGGCGATGACCGCGAGCATCACCTCTTTGGTTCCCTTTTCAGCGGCCTCCAGGGGGTCCATTCCGGATTCAAGCTTGCGGAAGATGTTTTCCCGCACCACGATCGCATCGTCAATGAGGAGTCCGACGGTGAGGGAGAGAGCGAGCAGGGTCACGACATTTATAGTGTATCCCATCGCGTACATAAGCGCGAAAGCGCCCAACAGGCTGTTCGGAATCGCGATGCCGGTAATGATCGTGGAGCGGATGTTCCCCAGGAACAGATACACGACGATGACCGCCAGGAGAATCCCCAGGAGGATGGTCATTGCCACGTCCTCTACGTTCATTCTGATGAAGTAGGCCCCGTCGTAGATCATGGTGAGCTTTGGATTGCCGTCCCGTCCCTTTAATTTTTCATTGATTATCTTGATTCGATTCTCAATGCCGTTCACCACGGCGACCGTGTTTGATCCGGACTGCTTGTACACGTCAAGGAAAAGCGCGGGCTGGGAAGCACGCTTTATATTTTTTGACTTGCGGAAAAATCCGCCTTTGTCTTTATTTTCCACCGGAGCATAGAGATAACCGATCGTCTTCCGGTCCTCTGCGCCGTCCCGCACCGTGCCGAGGGACTTCACGGTTATGGAATTGTCGACATCTCCGGTAAAATGGATGACCGCGTTTGCTACCTGGTCAAGGCTCTCGAACTGCGCCACGGTCCTGAAAACCGTCTCTGAAGCACCCTTCTCATATTTGCCCACCGGTACGTTGATTCCGGCGTTCTTCAATTGTGCCAGAACCTGGACCGCGGATATTTTATGTTCATTCAATTTTTTTCTGTCGAGCTCAACCTGTATCTCGCGGCGCTGGCCGCCGGCGATATCGACCGCCGCGACATTATTGACCTGCTGGAGGCTCGTTTTGATCTCTTCCTTGGCAAGGTCATACAGGTCGGTCGGCTCGAGCTCTGCGGACAGAGATATCTTTGCGGCTGGAAAGTCGGCAGGGTCGAAGCGGGTGATTACCGGCTCCTCGATTCCCTCCGGCAGGTCTTTTCGGACCAGACCGATCTTGTCTTTTACCTGCTGTTCCGCATATTTGATATCTTCACCGAGGTTGAACTCCGCAAACACGAAGGACAAGCTTTCCATATTCCGCGAGGTTACCTTCTTGAGGCCCGAGATCGAGCTTATTTGGTCCTCCATCGGCTTGGAAATCAGATTTTCGATCTCTTCAGGGGCCGCTCCCTGATAAATGGTCTGTACCATCACGAACGGGAACGTGACGTCCGGGTAGAGATCGACCCCGAGCCTCGTGATGGCTATGAAGCCGGTAAACACGATGACCAGAACGATACTGGTGATGAAGATGGGCCGTTTTATTGACAGGCGCGCGATGTTCATTGTTGCATCTCTCGGATTTTAGGTGAATGGAGTTTAACCAAACGGTTAAAATCGGGTAAGAGAAATATACGCGGCCTGTTTTGTCAATAAAGTTTAGAATAAATTCATCACTCCTCACCGCAACCCTCTGATCAACGGCTAACTTCTACCCGCACCTCATCCTCTCATGCCCCCCAAACCCCCCAGAGGGGGGCTTATGCACACCCACGGCTCGGCCAGTCGTTCTCCATACTCCTAATGGAGACAATGATATATGTTTATCAGCTACAATGCTCACTTGACAGAAGCTTTTAAGTCCCCCCTCCGGGGGATTTAGGGGGCCGAGGAGCTTGATTTAAAGATGTGGGTAATAGATAGTAGTTCGTAAGGGGGGAGACTTTTCAACCGCTGCCGAATATCCTTGACATTTTTAAAAGATTATATTTTATAATAATTCCCTCCGCCGCCGAAGGCGGCGGAGGGAATTATTAATCAGATAATGATTCAATTTAAAATATGAAAAGAACAAGATGGTTATTGATTGTTTCGCTGTTCTTTAATATTATCGCCCTTGCCGTTGCAATTTTTCTCCTGTCCAAGGGCAGTTATACGAAAATCATGAAGCCGTATCTCAATGACTATTATCTTGACCGGCTGAGCCTTTATCATACTCTCCCCCGGAGCGAATCCGGAATCGTATTCCTCGGCGACAGCCTTACCGACCGATGCGAATGGTCCGAGCTGTTCAGCCGGTGCGATATCCATAACCGGGGCATTGACGCGGACACGACTGAAGGGGTACTGGACCGGCTCGGCGACATCACCGCGCTGAAGCCGCGGAAGATATTCATCATGATCGGGGGTAATGATTTTGTGGCAGGGAAGAAGGTAGCACCAATAAAGGAAAATTACCGGGAAATCTTACGCAGGATCAGGCTGGAATGCCCCCGGACCAGGATATATATACAGAGTATTCTCCCGACTATTTATCGCCTGGTTCCGCTTCCGCGTGATCAAATAAAAGAGCTGAATGCCGGCATTAAGAGGTTGGCCGATAACAAGAGCATATTTTACATCGACATATACAGCTCCATGATTGATACAAACGGCGATCTCAAAGCCGCCTACACCCATGACGGCGTGCATTTAAACGGCAAGGGGTATCTGGCCTGGCGGCGGGCCGTGTATAACTATCTTAAGCAATAATTCGCCATTTGCGCCTGTAGCCCAGCTGGATAGAGCGCCGGACTTCGAATCCGTAGGCCGCAGGTTCGACTCCTGCCAGGCGCGCAGTAAGAGTGCCTCCATCACCAATTTATCAGAAATTGGCGATGGAGGCACTCTATACGGTACGGAATCTCCTTTTTTTTCACTTTTTTAACTATTTTGATTGCAGCCGCCGGCTCCGTTATACCGTTTTTAAATTTTATTGCTATATTGTAATTGACGTAAGGAAAAATGTCCCTTTAAATGGGACAAATTTCCAATATGAAAATACGTGAAATTCGCATGACAGACTAATCGGGAGGTTCCCGTAATGAAAATCGATACATATTCAAATCTGGGCAATAAGGTCATCGAAGCTTTAAATGTGCCTAAATCGAAAATGAAAAATATCAAGAACAATATAGATATTATTGATTTCGTTAAAAACCATTTTATAGCGCAATATGCCAATAATTTTCTTGATGAATACAACATCAAGCTCCACGATCTTTCCAGAATTCTGACCGTTTCCCTTAAAACGCTGCAAAGAAATCTCAATAATAATCAAAAGCAATTGAAGCCCGAGATATCGGAACAGTTTTTTGAGATAGCGGAGATATATATCCTCGGCGAAAATGTCCTGGAGGGCAAGGAAAAATTCAATGAGTGGCTGGAGAGGAAGAACCTTTATTTTAATAATGATCCCCCGAAAAAATATCTCTCTTCCCATATGGGCAGAGAGTTATTGAAAAGGGAATTATTGAAAATTGAATTCGGCAGTTTCAGTTGATGATCGTTTACCGGCTATCCAAGGAAAAGTATTCCGGTGATTTGTCAGGAAAAGGCTCTGAAATAACCGGGGGCCGCTGGAATGCGGCCGGCATCCCCGCGCTCTATGCCGCCCAGAACATTTCCTTGGCCGTTCTTGAATCAATCGTCCATGCCGGGCATATCAACAACCTCTACAATCAAATAATAGTATTCTTAGCCATTGATGAGTCGGTGCATATTCATGATATTTCCGCCAATGACCTCCCCCCGAAATGGAATGCTTTTCCCTGGGTCAAAGAAACCGTGAATTTGGGCACGAAATGGCTTTTAGCGAAAGAGCATCCGGTTATCTCGCTCCCTTCGGCGATAGTACCGCAAGAAAGGATTTATATCATTAACCCCCTGCATGCCGATATGGCTAAAATAAGAATAAGGCACAAGGAGAGCTTTGTTCCCGACAGCCGGCTGGAATTAAAAAAGTCCTCCTGACACAAAAATACATTATTATGTATTTTTGTGATTTCAGGGTGAGGGGTGCTGCGCACCCTTACCCCTCATGGATTACTAATAGAATTTACCGCCCAGGAGCTTAAATAATCCTCCCAGAATCCGCTTCACGCCCGGCGTTTTCAGGGCTCTGACGAATATCCGGTTTCCCGCGCCGGGGATGAAAACCGGCTTGTTTTTTTGAAGGGCTTTCAGGGATTCTTCCGCCACCTGCTCCGGGCTCATCCACACGAAATCGGGAACCGATGAATAATCGAAGCTTCGGAACTCGTCGGTCCGCATGAACCCGGTATCGGTCAATCCGGGGCACAGCACCTGCACCTTTACGCCGGTGCCGGCAAGCTCCTTGTGCAGACCCAGGGTGAACATGTTGATAAAGGCTTTTGTGGCTGAATATACCACATAATGAGAAGTCGTGAACAAGGAGCCTATGGATGAAACCTGTATAATATAACCCCTGCGGTTTGCTATCATGCCGGGGAGCGCAGCGGCAGTGAGCCGCAGCGTGGCCATGACGTGGAGATATACCATGTTTTGGGATTTTTCCGGATCAACCTCGACAAAAAACCCCCGGGTGCCGAACCCCGCGTTGTTGACCAGGATATCTATGCTGTTATCCCCGGAAATTCTTTTTTCAACTTTCCTGACATCTTCGTCTGCGGTCAGGTCCGCCGCCAGAACGGCGGCGGATACGTGATGCTTATTCTCCAGATCGAGCGCCAATTTTGAAAGAAGGTCTTTCCTCCGTGCTATGAGGATGAGATTATATCCTTCCTGAGCGAGCCGTGCGGCAAAGGCGGCTCCGATGCCGCTGGATGCGCCGGTGACGACCGCGGTGCGGCCCCGTACGGTATGATTGAACGCTTTTTTCATTAGGAGAATCCTCGCTTTTTTTGCAAATAATAAGCGGTAAGGTTTATTCCGTAAAGGATAATTCTAATATGTATGTTATTGACAAAAAGATCATTGCCGTCTAAGTTCACATTCGATTTTGTTTTCTATGGCAGACAAATTGACCGCTATCGATATGCTGCTGAAAAGAGGCTCTTATGATTACCAAATACGACGAATTCCTGTGCCACCAGATCGTATCCACGTTCGACAGCGTTGAAACGAGCGCGCGCGAATGGACGGAGCGGATATGGTTCTCCGCCCATGATGTTGAAGGAAAATATCACCTCATCGCCGGATTCGGTATGTATCCGAACCGGAACATCATGGACGCGTTTGCCTGCTTCGTCGTGGAGGGGAAGACCCAGTACTGCGTGAGGGCGTCGCGGGAGCTCCGTCCCGCCATTGACGAGGTCAGGGTCGGACCCCTGTCGTATGATATAGGCGAACCCCTTAAAAAAGTCCGCCTTTCTATAGGCGATAATGATTATGGCCTCACCTGCCGGATAGATTTTGTTGCTGCGATTTTGCCGCATGAGGAGGAGACGCAGTTTGCGAAGTTCCGGGGACGCGCGCTCGAGAATATCAAGCGCTACGTTCAGGTGGGAAGGCCGAGCGGCTGGATCACGGCGGACGGCGTGTCTTACGCAATTGATGAAAAAACCTGGCGGGCGGAGCGGGACCACTCGTGGGGGATCCGCCGCGGCGGCGGCGTGCCTGAAACCGGCGTGCAGCCGGGAGAGATCCCGCAGGGATATTTGTATAACTTCATCCTCGCGCAGTTCGACTCCTGGGGAATCACCTACCATATACGGGAGGATTGGGATTCCAAAGTCCTGTCCTTAAGCGGCGCGGCTATGTATCCTTCCGGTTGCGGGAGGCAGAAACGGCGCATAACGAAGGTCGACCATGACTACACATTCAGGCAGGAGAGGCGGCAGATAACCGGAGGGAGGGTGACGCTCCATCCGGAAGATGGGAAGGCCATTACGTTGTCCGTCAAGCCGCTGAGCACCTGCTACATAAAGGCGGGAGGATACTTCGGCTTCCGCGGGTTCATACACGGCCTCTGGCTCGGAGCGTACTACATCGACGGGTTCAGGCTCGACCTCACCGATCAAAATGTCATCCAGGAGGTGTCGTTCATCGAGGATTTCGCCTGCGAGTTCCGCTGCGGCGATGAGACAGGACACGGAGTTGCAGAGATGGTCGTGATCGGGAAGTATCCCAAGTACGGGTATAGGTGACCCCCAACCCCGCTAATCATTACCCACATCTTTAAATCAGGCCTCACGGCCCCCTAAATCCCCCGGAGGGGGACTTGGAGATCATGTATTACAATAAAGAACCATATTGAAATAATTTATTATTACTCTTAGAAAGCGATATTAGCCCCCCTCCGGGGGGTTGGGGGGCAAAATCTACTTGACGTTAACCGGTGCTGTATATAGTATATATATACATATGAACGAATTTGATTTTTCGGATATTACCGGTTTTGAATGGGACAAGGGAAATCTCGATAAGAATTGGGATAAACATCTTGTTTCTTCCGGTGAATGCGAGGAGGTATTTTTCAATGAGCCGTATTTTACCTATTTTGATGAAGGTCACTCTATTTCAGAAAATAGGTATTATGTATTGGGTGAAACAAGTGAACAGCGATGTTTATTTATTATATTTACGATTCGAAAAACAATGATCCGTATTATATCAGCACGTGATATGAATAAAAGTGAAAGGAAAGCTTATGAAAACCTTAAAAAAGATTCCAAAATTTAAAAACGAAAATGATGAAATAAATTTCTGGGAACGAAATGACTCAACAGAATATATTGATTATTCTAAAGCTAAAAAACTCAGTCTTCCAAATTTAAAACCATCTACGAAAAGCATATCGATTCGTTTGCCCGAATCTCTTTTGCAAAGATTAAAAATAATCGCCAACAAAAAGGATGTCCCCTATCAATCCTTGATTAAGGTATACCTGTCAGAAAAAGTAAGAGACGACCTGCTGCATTAATTCGCCAAGGAACATTACCATGAAAAACGCCGAAGACGCAATCGGGAGGATTACGTCCCGTTTGCTTTCCTGGCTCGGGGAGCGTATGCCCAAGGCAGGGAACATTGCCATAAGAGACTTTCAAAAGCCGGGCATGGGCCTTTCAAACGAGACCTACCTGTTTAACCTGACCTGGGAGGAAGCAGGCGCGCATAAGTCGCAGGCCATGGTTCTCCGCTGTGCGCCTCAAGACCACAAGGTGTTTCCCGACTACCATTTGGGCCGTCAGTTTCTCATAATGAAGGCGCTCCGGAACACCGACGTACCGGTGCCGGAGATGTACTGGTTTGAGGAGGATAAAACGGTAATCGGCTCTCCCTTTTATCTGATGGAGAGGCTGTACGGCCGGGTTCTTCAAGACTATCCCTCGTATCACGGCTCCGGGATCTATTTTGAGGCGACCCCGGAACAGCGCGCAAAGATATGGTGGGGCTCGCTTGAAACCCTTGTCAAAATCAACATGCTTGACTGGAAGTCGCTGGGGCTCGATTTCCTCGGCGAGCCGGAAGGAGGCTCTGACCCCATAGACCGGCAGCTCGCATACTGGGAGCGATACCTCGCCTGGATCAAGGATTCGGAGGCCGAGCGGCATCCGGTTCTGGAAAAAGCCATGGAGTGGCTCGCCGGGAATACGTATGAGCCGGAGCGGGTATGCCTCTGCTGGGGAGACGCGCGCATCGGCAACACCTTGTACCGGCCGGCCGATCTTGAGGTGATGGCTGCGTTCGACTGGGAGATGGCCTTTCTCGGAGACCCGGAGGCGGACCTGGCCTGGTTCATTTTCATCGACCGATATCTTGCCGAAGAGTACGGCCTGCAGCGGCTTGAAGGCTCGCCCGAACCGGACGAGACCGTCAAGCGGTATGAGGCGATTACCGGGTGGAAGGTGCGGAACTATTTCTACAACCAGGTGTTCGCGGCCGCGCGCTTCGGCATGGTGCTGATCTCGGTGCTCAAAAAGATGAGGCGGCAGGGGATCCCGATTGAGGAGAACATGCTTCAGAACAACTTCTGCACGCGCACCCTGGCCGGGCTCCTGGGACTGGAGGCTCCGGGCGGCGGCAGGAGCGTCAAGAATATTCATGAGTCGCTGGTAACCGTCCAGTTCAACCTGACCGGGCCGGGGGGCCATGACTGGTACATTGTATCGGACAAGGGGAACGCGGCCAGGCACGAGGGGAGGGCCGAGGATCCGACCTGCCTCGTGCGGGCGAGCGCCGGGGATTGGGCCGCGCTCCAGAGCGGCGAGCTTAACCAGCTTGAGGCGTGGTCCACCGGAAGGCTGGTGGTCGAGGGCGACCTCAATGTCATGATGCGGCTTAAGGATATTATTTCGCGTTTTAGTAGGGAACGGTCGCGACCGTTCCCTACGGAATAATACGGGCCGTTAACCGCTCACGGTGATCTTGATCCTCAGGCTCCTCAGGTTGAAGCTGGTGAGCTTGTCCGGCCGTATCTTTATCAGATCCACGTCGATATAGGTGCTGTCGTCCACGTGCGGAGGGATGCTTACTGCAAGCTGCGCGGTGGTGTGGATCCTGCCCACGCCGCCGCATACGTGGCAGCGCGACTGGACCTTGGCGTGGCTCCCCCTGCACAGGGGGCAGGTCATGCGCGCCGGCAGATCGATATAGGCGACCGCTCCCTTCAGCGCCTCCACGGGGGTCACGAATATCTCGATATCCTGCCCGAAATTTAAAAGGATGTCTTTCCGCTTCATCCCCCTGGGCAGAAACCGGGCCTTGAGCATGTCGCTTAAGGTCGCCGAATACTTGACCCTTTTTTTAGATATGATGGAATATCCGCTGCCGTCGCTCCTCCTGCTCCCGTGCAGGAGCCGGTCGTATTCGATCCGTTGGTCCATGTCCATGAGTATCCGGTATCCCCGGATGATAAGGTCGAGCTTGTCCGTCAGGTTTTCCGATTTCAGGGACGAGGTGTCCGGGTGATACCGCTTGATGAGCGCGCGGAAGGCCGTTTTGATCTCAGCCTCCTCCGCGGTGTTGGAGACGTTGAATATGGTGTAAAAGTCGATGATGTTGCCGTTCCGGTCAAAGCAGCCGAGCATGGGGAGTTCCTTATATTAAAGAAGGTGGGGCAAAACGAGGGGTTTGTCAAATAAAAATAATCTTTCCGTCTTTGCGAGAACATCTCCTGGGGCAGGAGGCGAGGATGATCATCCTCGCCTTCAATAAGAATTCATTTAAAAAATTCCTTTATAATCCGCGCGATCTCGGCCGGCTGCTCCATGGGTATGAGATGGCCTGCGCCTTTCACTTCATGGTAGCTGCCGTCCGGTATAAGCGAGGCGATTTTGGGAAGGTTGATGAATTCGCGGTTCTGACTTGTCTCGCCTTCCACCACGAGCGCGGGACATCTGACTTCAGACAGAAGCGGCCAGGGATTGTAACGGCTGCTTCCCAGGAACAGGGAAGCCTCGCGCCTCGGATGGCAGGAGAGCTCCAGCCCTCCGTCTGGTCCGGCGATCATGCCGTGACGGACATATAGATCGATGATCTCTTCGTCCCACTTGCTGAACAGGCTTTTAGATTTAAGGTAAGCCCGTGCCTCGGATTCGTCGGCCCAGGCATTCCTGCGCTTGATCGATTTCGAGGCCAGCGGATGCGTGTCCAGGGTAAGTCCGACCGCGTACAGCTCCTCGGGAAGAAATATCGGCTCGATCAGCACCATTCCTTTGGACGCAAGTCCGTAGGTCACCTGCGCGATAGTTATTACCGTAGCTCCCATGGAGTGGCCCGCCAGATACGGCCTGTCCAGGGAAAGGCTTTCGCACAGCTTATACAGGTCGAAAGCGAGGAGCCTCCAGGGTACGGCGCCTGTTTCAGGCTCGGCCTGCCGGTGATCGCAGAAGTAGGGGGCCATGACCCGATAGTTATCGGTAAGGCTCCGGCTGACCGGATGCCAGAGCCAGGGGTTGAACCCGGTGGCGTGCAGGAGGAGCAGGGGAGGACCGTCCCCGGGATATTGGAGGTACCGGATCTCGGCCCCGCCGAGGCTTTGTTTCAGGATTTCAGGCTGGATATCTTTCATGTTTTGCGTTATTATATTATCAATGAAATTCCCGGTCTTTTTCGCAACAAAAATAAAAAATTCAGACAGGATTATGAGGTGATACAAGATTTTTATAAAAAAATTTATTTTTTCGATATCGTTCATTCCCTCCTACGTAGCGTTCATTCCCTTCCTGATACCTTTCATTCCCTTGCAGCCTTTAAAAGCTGC
>MIBJ01000065.1:72556-80019 GCA_001829495.1 Spirochaetes bacterium RBG_16_49_21
TATCTTCACTATCAACTCGTAATGTTTTTATCCCCAAACTTTTTACAAACTCATCTCTAAATTCATCATAATCTTTTTTTTTTCATGAATCAGGCCGTCAATTTCTACTGCAAGAGACTTTTCATGACAATAAAAGTCAAATATATATCTATAAATCGGATGTTGATTTCGAAATTTAAACCCGCATGTTTTTCGGTCTTTTAGCTTTTCCCATAATATTTGCTCAGAAAGTGTCATATTTTTTCTTAACTTTTTCGCCAGATCGATAATATAGCGGGGAGTTTGTATGATTCCGTTCATAAAGATGAATAACGAATAAGGAGAGCATATGTTAAAAATTTCTTTTAAAGCCCCCTCAGGGGGTTGGGGGGTCTACAAAAGCGATGTAGACAATTCATCCTCTGTTTTATGAGCAGATAATAAATTTTTAGGAATTAACCCTGAAAAAAATTTATTTTTTCGATATCGTTCATTCCCTCCTACGTAGCGTTCATTCCCTTCCTGATACCTTTCATTCCCTTGCAGCCTTTAAAAGCTGCAAAACTCTTGACAAAAGCTGTTTTCAATATATATGCATGAGGAGTAGTTTAAATGATTTTGGAGGGTCTTTAATTTTTATGAGGGGATTAAAATAAATATATAAAATTCTCCTTTCGGACCCTCCTCTGTTTGTTTTTTGAGAATAATCAACATATTTGATTACGATGCCCTCACCCCCTGCCCACTTCGACAGGCTCAGTGCATCGCCTCTCCCATTTAGAAATGAAGAAAGGCGAGGGGGTGTAGAAAGAAGAAGCTCGATGATTCGGAAACCCTCTCCTTTTTTCCGAGTTTAATGGGAGAGGGTGCGCGGCAGCGCGGGTGAGGGCGGGAACAACAAAAGCCCGGTTGAGGGCATAATCATAAGCTTTTTCGCCATGTTATAAAAAATGGCTATAACAAAGCGAATAATCCTTATTATTTTCCTGGTGTCGCTGTTTTCGTGCGGCAAACATGATTTTTTGTCCGATAAGACATTTTCATCCTCTTCAAAAAATGCTTTAAATTCTTTATTTAATTCTTACCCCTACCGCATGTCAGAGGTGGAGCCGCCTGCCGCTAATGACGCGCTCTCGTCCTCGACCAATTCGAGCGAGCAGATCCGGGACCCGGCTGTTAAGCCGAAGGGGATCGAGGGGGCGACCTTTATCCTTCCGCCGCAGCCGAACAACTATGGGGCAGTGTCGCTTGCCTATCCGATCGAGCTGCCGGCAGGAAGGGACGGCATGCACCCGGCAGTGGGCCTGGTGTATTCATCCTCGGCCGGCGATGGCTTGGTCGGCGTAGGGTGGAGCCTTTCCACCGGCCTCGGCTCCATATCCCGGTCGACCGATGAGGGAGAGCTCTATTACGATTACCGGGATACCTTTCTGTATAACGGCCGGAGGCTCGTGAAGGTAAGCGGCCCCTCGAACAGCGAAAACGGCACCTACCGGCTTGAGATAGAATCCGGTTTTCTCAAGCTTGAGCTTGCCAACGCGGAACAGGGAGGCGTATGGAAGGTGTCCGACCAGTCCGGCGCGGTTGCGGTTTACGGCCCGGATCAGGAAAGGCGGGTTTTTCTGCCGGATGATCCGACCCGGACCTTTTCCTGGCTCTTCTCGCGCATCGAGAACCTCAACGGAAACTACCTGGAAGCTTCATACGACTCCTCCGGATACGACGACAGCCATATCCGCTACCTGAAAGAGATCCGCTACACCGGCAACTCCTTCATGAACATGCCCGCGCGCCAGTACGTGCGCTTTCATTATAAAGAGCGCGACGATTCCTTTGTGTCCACCTCTGCCGGATTTATCATGAGCATGAACAAGCTCCTTGACCGGATCGAGGTCGGGTGGGACGATCCTGACGGAAGCGGCAATACCGGACTGTGGCAATACGAGCTGGTTTATGATATCTCTAAAGATTCGAGCCGGCCTCTGCTCGTGACCGTTGAATCGAACCGCACCTCGACAAAGCCGTCATTTTCTTATAACGAGACCACGCACAGCCTTGAGTGGTGGCAGGTGCGCAACCCTGACGCGGGAAGCTCGATTGCGCCTGCACCAAGCGGAGCCGAGGTGGTAAAATATTTCGAGGGCGACTTTAACGGCGACGGCATAGCGGACATGGTGTATTTTAATCCCCAGACCGGCGACTGGCGCGCTGCAGAGGGGTTCAAGCGGGGAGATAATTTCGAATACCTCTTTAAAACATACGGTAACATGTTCCGGGGGTACGACTCCGACTCAAAGATTCAGTTCTTCAAGGGAAACGTCACCGGAGACTATAACGGAGACGGCAGGTCGGACATCGCCTTTTATCTTACCAAAACCAGGGAGTTCTGGGTCGCGGAATCGACCGGCCGCGGATTCGAGTTCCGCAAGTACGGGGAGATGCTGCCGGTCGACATCGACATTTTCAAGTGCGAGTGGTTTCCGGGAGACTTTGACGGCAACGGCCTCTCGGATTCGATACTCTACAACGAGCCTACCGGGGATTGGATTCTGATGCGGAACAAGGGAGGGTCGTTCGAGTTCATTAAATTCTCAAAGCACTTTCAAAACCTGTTCCGGTACGACTACGCGCCGAACAGCAACATGGACAGCAGCGCTACCAGGGATTCGTCCGTAATGGGAAAAGACCGCGGCAGGGTTCACTTCTTCACCGGAGACTTCAACGGAGACGGGAGGAGCGATATTTCTCTGTATGACGAGCGGAGCGGGGCGTGGTGGGTGGCTGAAAATTATCGTGAAGACGGCCCTCACCCCCAACCCCTCTCCCAGGGGGAGAGGGGAGTAAATTTCGTGCTTCAGTGGCGGCTGTATAAGAAATTCACTGCGCCGGAGCAGGCCCTGTTCGCCAATGATCGGTTTACCGGTGACTTTAACGCTGATGGATTATCCGATTTTCTGCTGTTCGACCGCGACAGCGGCGAATGGATCATAGGCGAGACTAGGAAGGGGACGATAAATTTCCGCGTGTTTTCACGCGCGCCGCAGTTCAGGGAGATCACCCGCTGGCTCCAGGGCGACTTCAACGGCGACGGCAGAACGGACTTAGGCTTCTACTCCGCAACCGACAACAACTTCTGGATCGGGGAGGCTACTCCGGACGGGTTCCGCTGGCGCATCTACAGTAATATGCGCTCAGGCCCTGACCCGGACCGGGTCATGAGAGCGCCCCTGCCCATGGATGAAGTGATTATGACAGAGAATACCGCTCTGGTCTCATCCAGTGCCGGAACGGCGGCAGTAAGTTACCGGTACGACGGCAACCGGTTCGCTGGCAAGGGCGAGATCGCGTTCCCCGGCTATTTCACCTCGACTCCGCTCGGTACAAGCGCACCCGAGCTTCTTATCTTCAAGCGGTCCGAGAACAGCCTTTACTTTAAAAGAGGAGACGCTGAGCCGTACCGCGTTCTTTCCAACATCGATCTTGACGGGACCGGCTCCCGAATCATGAACCATGAAAGGCCGGCCCGGTTCAAGGCACATGACGGCATCGTGTATCATACCATGAATAAATCCTTCTATCAAATAACCCACAATTTCAACCTGATTCATTATGACGGCACTTTCAGGAACGAGCCCTACGCGGTCTTTACCGCGAGCGACATCCGCGACTTCTCCATTGACCAGAGCCTATACTTTATCGATTCGTTTGCAGCAGGCGACGCGAACAAGTACCTTATGGTTCTGGACGACCGGGCTGAGGTGCCCCGGTTTGTCCGGTTTGTGCAGCCCGGCACGCCGGAGACCATTTCTATTGACACGGCAGGCGCGCTCAAGCCCGGGGATTTCACTGATATGCGCACGCGCCGGCGCTCATTCCGCTTTTTTACCGGGAAATTCACCGCACAGTCCTCCGATCCGGCCCAGGTACTGATCGCGGACGTAAGCGGATCAACCCATACATGGTATCTCGGCACCGTGAGCGGGAGCACCATCTACTTTGAGTCCCTTGTCGGAACTCCCTCGTGGCAGGGCGGGGCGGACCAGGCAAGCCTGCGCTACCACGCGGCAGGCGGCGCTCTGGTGTACGCGTCGGTGCTCAATACCCGGGTACAGTTCCACCGGATCGCGTTCGACCGGATCAACCTGAGAATCACACAGACCGACTACAACTACCTTGACCAGGGCGTGGTATTCGACGACGAATATGATTTTCAGGACACTCCGGCGGTGCGCACTACGGACGGATTTAAAAAAGCGGTGCTCGGCGCAGGCTCCGTGTCCCTCCAGCCTTTGAACGCGCCCGCGTACGATATAGCCCGTCCGGATTTAATGGAGCGATATTATCCCTTCAGGTGGGTACAGGGAGACTACAACGGAGACGGCATGACCGACGTGGGCATATTCAGCCTTAAAGAGAGCGCCTGGTACTATGCGCTCTCCCAGGGTACGGTGCCCGATCTTCTCGGCCGGGTCGAGAACGGGATCGGCGGCGCGTACACAATGGAGTACCTCAATTCATCGTCCCTGGACAACACGGGCGATGACGATATTCCCGATCTTCCCATGAATTACCGCGTGTGCTCGCGCGTCACGGTCTTCGATGGCAGGGGAGGGAGCTATTCAACGCGGTACGAGCACGCGAACGGATACGCTTTTTCCGCGTTTATCAATGGTAGGAAGGAGACCGATTATTTCGGATTCGGCGAGTTTTCAGCGATAGACGCCTCAGGCGCACGGGTAAAGAATCTTTATCATAACGCGCCGTACTCAGACTTCCGCAAGAACCGAGCGCTTGCAGGGGCGATTAAAGAGAGCAGGTTTTTCGGGGAGGATAATAAGGAATATTCGCGGACGGAGTATGAGTACAAGTTACACGAGATCGTCCCCCTTAATGCCCCCCCGACCCCCGGAGGGGGCGGACCCTCGAGTTTTTTGGTCGAGCCGGCACGGGTCAAAAAATACGTGAAGGATGTGCTCGTGTCAACGACTGAATCGAGCATTGAGCTTGCTCCAAATCAGTACGAACTGGTGAGCCGCACGGGCAGGGTAACCGACCATTATAAAGATTCGGTGCACGCGGAGACGAGTGCGGAATCGTTCACCGAATTCGAGACCGTGGAGAGCACTAACCAGACCCGGATCACGCGGACCCGCAGCTTCAGGGGCACGCCGTATGAGACCACCACGTCTTTCCAATACGACGGCAAGGGGAACGTGTCGGAAAAAAGGATTGCGTACGCGGGCGGCGGGCTTTTTCCGGTTTCAGACAAGCTTATGGCCTTTGAGTACGACGGGTACGGAAATTTATTCAGAACAACGGATCAAAGCGAGGCTCCCTCGCGTGTCGTTGAAAGCTTGTATGATGATCGGCTCCACCAGTTCATGGTCGAGGAGCGCGCCTATAAGGAGAGCGGGTACATCTCAGCAAGGAGCGTGATCGATTATGGTTCCGCCTTCGGCGCTGCCAGGGAGAAGATAGACGCGAACGGCAACCGGACCATGATGGAGATCGACCGATACGGCCGCATCACCCGGGTGAGCGCGGACACGGACAGCGGCGTGATGACCCTGATGGAATGCTCCTATAGCACGGACCTCCCTTTGAGCGCCAGGGTCGTTCAGTACAGCGGCTCAGGCAGCGGGAATATAGCCACAGCCGTGTACGCGGACGGCCTGGGCCGGGAGATACACACGGTGAAGAGCGGCCTGGAGGAGCCGGGGAGGCCGCTTTACCAAGACCGGCATGAAGCTCTACGACGAGGCGGGCCGCATAATCAAGCTCGGCCAGACCGGCTGGGCCATGGACGACGAGATCGAGGTGTTCCGGCCGAACCGGAGCATGAAGCATCCCACGATCACCAGCTACGATCCAAGCGGCAGGGTGCGGAAGGTGACCTTGCCGCAGGCATACTCAGGCGAACCGGAGACCTCGATCGCCTATGAATACAACGATCCGTGGGAGACGATCGAGACCCATAGCATAGGGCAGGGGAAGAGGACAGTGAAGAACGCCCGCGGCCAGATTTTGTATACAGAAGACTTTGGCACCTCGACTCCGCTCGGTGCAAGCGCGGGAGAATATATTTCCGCGCGCATAGGGTTTGCGTACAGCCTGGCGGGCCAGGTGGTGAAGAAGATGGACCTCACCCCCGGCCCCTCTCCTCCAGGAGAGGGGAGCAATATGTCTCTAGATATACCGCCCTTCGGCTCCGCTCAGGCTACGGCTAGAGACACGTCCGGCAATAATATCAACTACTGGTGGTACGACGGGTTCGGCAGGCTTGTGGCGTCAAACGACCCTGACCGGGGCTATACCGAGCTTCGGTACAACGGGTTCGGCAACATGGTGACCAGGAGCGACGCAATGGGTCGCACTACCGCTCTTGCGTACGATCGTCTCGGACGGGTCTTGACCAAGGTGCTTCCGGGCGGCGAGGGCGAGGTGACATACACGTACGACGAGCATGCGGGAAGCGAAAACTGCGCGGGCAGGCTCGTTTCGGTAAACGACCCGGTGCAGCGGATAACCTTTAGCTACGACCGGCTCGGCAGAGTGAAGCGGGAGGCGCGACGCTTCAATCTCACTGCCGAACAGTTCAAAATGCCTGCCGGAATCGACCAGACGACCGAGTTTGAAACCCTGTTCGAGCGGGATCTCTTGGGAAGAGCGCACCGAGTGCTCTACCCGGTGGAGCTGCACTCAGGCACGCGCTCTATCGTGGAATATTCCTATAATAGCATGGGCCTGTCAAGCCGCGTGCGGCTAACGAGCAGCGGAACGGCCAAGGACATCGTTGCAGGCATAAAGTACAACGAGTTCGGCCAGATGACGGAGATGACGCGCGGCAACGGGGTGAAAACAGCGTATGAGTACGACGTCAAGGGAAGGCTCATGCACCTGGTGTCGACCACGACTGTGAACGAGACAGTGAAAAAGGTTCAGGACGTGACGTATTCCTTCAACACACGCAACAGCATCGTCTCAATGGAAGACAACCCGGAAATCGACCCCGCGGGCCCGAATCCGAGCAGGGTGCGGTATGAGTATAGCTACGATGGGTTGAACCGGCTGGTGCATGCGCTGGGGAATTCCGCCCCTGAAGACCCCCCAACCCCCGGAGGGGGCTTAATACGGAAATTTGAAAGGGGCTACGGCTATGCCGCCAACGGGAACTTGACGCGCAAGGACATCATGGACCCGGAAACCCATGGCATACAGGACCGCTGGGCCTACACGTACGACAACCATGCCGCAACCGGCATAGACACGACCGTTCACGCGGGACGGTTCGTGATGCGGTACGATTCTGTCGGCAACATGATCTCCAAGCGGGACAATATGAAAAACCGTACCAAAATGATGGCATACGACTCAAATAACCGGATCACGGAGGTGATAAATCCCGACAATGGCAACCAAATGGGCAAATACTTCTGCGACGACAGCGGATTTCGTGCAGCTAAAAGCGCATACATCGAGGGCAT
>MIBJ01000066.1:0-9330 GCA_001829495.1 Spirochaetes bacterium RBG_16_49_21
TTCGACAGCCGTATGGCGTCCGTGCAGGATTTGTCGAGAAACCGGTTGCCCATGGAATCCAGGAGCTGAATATGAATCACGTCGCCGTTTTTGTTCAGCACAAAAACCGTTGCAACCTCCTGGCTCGGGATGACCATGATCCGGGTATATCCCGGCGCATACCCGCCGGTCAGGGGATTATACCCCTGGATAACGGCATTAGCCATAAGAGGCGGATACCAGTTCGATGCGATTTTATCCTTCAGTTCCTTGAAGAATTTAAAATTCTTATACTTGAGGGTGTTGTACGAGAACCTTCCGTCATTCGAATAGAAGATAGCGTTCTCCCTGGTCACGTTAAATCTGTCCGGAATCCGGGTCCTGTCGAAAATCCCGTGGTTCCCCTCCTCGCCGCTCCCGCCTGCGCTCTTTTGAAGTATGACCGCCATTTCCGACTCATCGGAAGAGAGCATACTTGATTTGTCGTTCCGGATGGCGGCTTCCCTTCCGCTGCCCCTGCCCCGGTCCCCCCTGAGCAGCCGGAAATCAAGGGAGTTGTTGAGCCAGCGATCCCCCTGCTTTTTCGTGATAAAGCCCTTTGCGCTGGAATCCCTGTCTGATAGAAGGGTCTCCTTCGCCACCACCCGCTTATCATCCTGATTGATATTGACGATGATGTCCCTGCCCGTCCCCGCATTCTGAAGCAGCCTGTTCTTCAAGCTCTCTGCCTCCCAAAGGGAATGCACATGGGGGGCTATGATGCTGACGAGCACTACCATATGGATGAAGATCGAAAGGATAAGGGTCAGCGAAAATTGTAATTCGCCCTCTCTATTTACCGAGCCGGTCATTGTTTTTTCCCCGGAGACGTCATATCATATAGGGTATTAATCAAAGTAATAAAACTGCCGGGTAAGTCAACATTTCTTCGCGCCGCAGCCGTTCTGCACGTGCTGATAAGATCATCGAGCGATTGCATTCTTAATATCGAAGAATGCACGTACCATGAAAAGGGGGGAATGTGAGCCGGAGTCAGATTCCCGTCATGAACGATCAGGGCTCCCGCTCCGATGCTCGTCCCCGTATTGATAAGGGTGCCGATGCTCGTCTTGACGAAATCGCCGATAAAGCAGCCGATCTTCCGCCGTCCCGTCTTCTTTCTTGAGTCGGGCGTATACACCTTCACGTTCGAATAATCGTTCTTTAAATCGCTGTTCGTCGTGAGCGCCCCCAAGTTGACCCATTCGCCGAGGTACGAATGGCCGATGAACCCTTCATGATACTTATTGCTGTAGCCGTGAACTATGGACTGCTCGATCTCCCCGCCTATTCTGCAAAAATCGCCGATTGATGTTCCCTTCCGGAGCTTCGCTCCGAGGATCACGCAATCGCGGCCGATCGCGCAGGGGCCCTCGATCCGGGTGAAGGAATTGATGACGCTTCCGGAGCCGATAACTATCGGTCCAACGGTCGCGTCCAACACGACATACGGATCGATTCGTACGCCCTTATCAATAAAAACAAGACCGCTCTCGCCCAAAATTGTTACATCTTTCTGAAAAAAATCCCCGCCCGGCAGTCCGGAGAGCGCGTAGTCGCCTGCCAGGATGTCGCAATTCAAATCCACGAGCTCCCAGATATAATCCGCCTTCCTTCCGGATGCACCGCGCTCCTCTTCATATTCGCTCAGGCTTAACGTACAATTCGCGATCATGGCCGGGATCGGCTCGTCCGGATTGGAGATTCGGGAGGGGCTGCTGCGCGCGCGCACCGGCACCGGGCCCCGCATCACCGCGCTGTTTTTTGCGAGATCGAAGTCGGGCCGGGCCGGATATTTGACCGCGTTCAGAAACAGAATATCCTTATCCTGTTTAAACACGGAATGATCGTTGATGCTCAATTGAGGATATTTTTCCCGATAATAAGGCGCCAGGTAATCGCGGGTAAAGTAATATATTGAACAGCCCGCACCGAGTAGTCTTTCTACGAAAAGCTCCAGCCTCTCCCTGAATGAATAGAGTCCGGACCTGAGCTCCCATAACGGCCTGGTCAATGAGAGGGGGTAAAAATTATCATGCAGGCCGTCCTCGAATACAACGATGTTCATATACTATTTATTGGCCACTTCCTCGAGATGCTTCTTCCGCGCGGCAAGGATGTTTTCCGCTTCCCTGCCCGATATCTGGTCATAGTGGGAAAATTTCATCTCAAACGTTGCCTTTCCGCTCGTCATGCCTCTAAGGTCGATGGAATAGCGGAGCATCTCAGCCAGGGGTATCTGGGCCCGCACGACCGATACGCTCCCTCCGGATTCGTCTGCGCTGTCCATACCGAGAACCTTGCCCCTGCGGCTCGTCACGTCGCTCAGGATATCGCCCATAAATTCCTTGTCGACATAGATGCTGACGTCCATGATCGGCTCCAGGAGCTGCGGGCCGCCCTTCTCCATCCCCATCTTGAACGCGGTGCGGGCCGCTATTTTGAAGGACAACTCGGACGAGTCCACCTCATGGAACTTGCCGTCATAGAGCTCCACCTCCACATCCACCACCGGGAACTTGCCGAGCACACCCTCCTGAAGGGCCTCGACAACCCCCTTCTCGACGCCGGGAATATACTGCCTCGGTATTGAGCCGCCGAATATGGTTTCCTTGAACTCGAATCCGGAGCCCCGCGGCCGGGGCGCCATCCGGATGAAGACCTCGCCGAACTGGCCGTGTCCGCCCGATTGTTTTTTATGGCGGTAATTTGCATCCGCTTTTTTGGTAACGGTCTCCCGGTAAGGCACCCGCGGCTCCCTGATCTTCACCTCGATCTTGTTCTTTTCTTTAAGGGCGTTGAGAACGATTCCGAGCTGGATCTCTCCCATGCCGGACAAGACTGATTCAGCAGTCTCCGCGCTATAGGTATAGGTGAGCGTGGGATTCTCCTCGGTCATTTTGCTGAAAAACTGCCCTACCTTGTCCACATCCGCTTTGTTGGTCATCTCCACCGCATAGGAAAACACCGGATGGGGAAGCTTTATGAGCGGAAGCAACACCGCCTTTTTGGCATCGCACAGGGTGTCGCCGGTCGCCGTCTTGTCAAGCTTCATCACTACGCCGATATCGCCTGCATTCAGCTTGGGCATCTCCTCCTGTCTGCTCCCGATCATCGCGTAGAGCTTGGATGTCCGTTCCTTGTATTTTTTGTTGGGATTGTAAACTTCAAAATCATGTAAGAGGCTTCCGGTTATTATCTTCAGATAATTGAACCTGCCCGCGTACTGGTCGATATAGGTCTTCCATACAACGGCCGCGAGGGAGCCGTTGTCTCCTGATTGAATTTTTATTTCCTTTGATGAATCGTTAGCCTCACCCGCTGTGTATTCCCTGCCCAACTGAAATGGCGGGACAAAATCCCTGATGACATTCAGCAGATATTTAATCCCGATTCCGTTCAGTGATGATCCGCAGATTACCGGGTGCAATTTTGCCCTGACAAGAAGCGCCCGGATCCCCTGTTTTATCTCATCCTCGGTGAGGGTCTCCTCCTCGAAAAATTTTTCTATGAGCTTGTCGTCCCCTTCGGCCGCCACCTCGATCAATTTCGCACGCTCGGCTTCAGCCTGCGCCTTCATGTCCGCCGGGATGTCTGAAACCGCAACATCCTTTCCGCCGGCCTTGGGAGTTAAAAGCTTCATTTGGATGATGTCAATGATGCCGCTTATTTTTTCTCCTTCTCCATTGGGAACGCATAACGGCGCTATGTTGGCCTTCAGGCTGGTTTTCAGGTTATCCATCACCTTCTGGCAGCTCGCCCGCTCCTTATCCATTTTATTCACGAAAATTATGCGCGGTATATTATTTTCGTTCAGGTAGCGCCACGCCTTTTCCGTCTCTATCTGAACGCCGTCGACCGAATCAACCACGAGCACCACAGCCTCAACAGCCTGAATAGCGGCCCGTACCTCGCCGATAAAATCAGCGGTGCCGGGCGTGTCTATGATGTTTATCTTGACCCCGTCAATCTCTACGAATCCCATGGCGCTCCTGATGGACATCTTCCGCTTCTTCTCATCCTCGTCGAAGTCCGACACGAGCGTTCCCAGCTCGGGAGTTCCTATCTTATCGATTTTTCCCCCGGCCAGAAGCATGGCGTCAAGGAGAGTGGATTTCCCGGTTCCGCCGTGTCCGATGATCGCAATGTTCCGTACCTGCTCAGCCTTATATTCTCTCAGCATCAAAGACCTCCCAAAACCGAATCGTAATGGATCGCTGTCCGGCGCCGGTGCCGCTTCAGCAGGCGCTCCTGATGTTCAAATTAATGAATGAGAAAATAATTACGGCTGGAATTTTTGTAAAGAACTTTATTGACGAGAGAAAAAAAGAGCGACCCCCTGCGAACTAATCATTATCCACATCTTTAAATCAAGCTCCTCGGCCCCCTAAATCCCCCGAAGGGGGACTTAAAAGCTTCTATCCAATGAACGTTGTAGCTGATAAACACATATCATTGTCTCCTTTGGGGGAGCATGGGGAGCCGATGGGCTGATTTACTGATGGACGTAAGCCCCCCTCTGGGTGGTTTGGGGGGCATGATAGAATGTGGGGAATAGTCAGCCAATTTGGAGAGAGGGGCAGGGGAAGACTCCTCAACCTCGGAATTTAGTTCACCTGCTGAAAAAAGAATAGACATACTATTTTGCACACTTATACATGAACAATTAAAAAAATATCATCCCGCAGCAATTCAGAGTCATGTGAACAATTCCAAGAGAGGCGCTATGTTGTCTAAAATCGAGGTTAAAAAAGTAACCGGCAAAAAAATGATGATGGAATTCATAAAGCTGCCGTGGAGCGCTCAAATATATAAATACGACCCGGCTTGGGCCCCCATCCCTATAAGCGACCAGAAGCACTTTTTCGATCCGAAGCAAGGATATTTCTTCGAGCACGGCGAGGCCCAGTTTTTTATCGCTTATAAAGATGGAAAGCCGGCAGGCAGAATCACCGCGCATACCTACTTGCGGTATGAGGAGAAATACGATCGGGACACCGGTTTCTTCGGCTTTTACGAGTGCATAGACGATCTTGCAGTATCAAAAGCCCTGTTCGCGGCGGCCCGGGAATGGCTCCGGGCAAAAGGAAAGAAGAGGATGAACGGGCCGCAGAGCTTCACGGTTTACGATCCCATCGGCTTCGACGTCATCAACAACGGCAGGATGCCGGTTATCGGCATGTTACATTCCGCGCACTGGTATGAAAAGCACGCGCTCGCCTCCGGCCTTGAAAAGCAGATGGACTGGTACTGCTTTATGGTAAAAAAGGAAGGGCTTGACTGGGAGCCGATGTTCAAGATGCGCGAAGAGCTCCAGAAAAAATCGGACATCAAATTCGTCACCGCGAAAAAGCGGGATATCCCCAAGAAAGCCGATGACATAAAAAAAATATTCAATATTTCATGGGAGGGGAATGAAGGGCATCTTCCTTTCACCGACAAGCAGTTCGAAAAGAATTTCAAGGAGCTCCTGATGTTCATAATTCCGGAGCTTGCCATTTTCGCCGAAAAGGACGGAAAGACGGTGGGGTTTATCCTGTCAATCCCGGATGCGAATCCGGGCATAGCAAAGCTGAACGGCAGGCTCTATCCCTGGAGGCTGGCCAGGCTCCTCTGGCATGTAAAAAGAACGAGAACCCTGAGGACGATACTCCTCGGTGTGCTGCAGGAGTACCGCGGACAGCAGATAGATCAGATACTCATCCTCATGACCATAGAGATCGCCACAAAAAAATATGGCTTCATCCAGTCGGATTGCTCTCTCGTGGTTGAGACCAACAAAAAGATGATCGGCGCGCTTAAATACGTGAACGCGGATATGTACAAGGGATATCGGGTGTATGAGATGAACATCTAGAAGTTATCGCAAAAATGAATATCTGAATTTATTTGTCATTGCGAGGAGCACAGCGACGAAGCAATCTGGCCGTAGAATAAGAAAAGGCTTATTATAGATTAACAACAGTCATTTTTTGTAGCATCAGCAGATTGCTTCGCTGCGCTCGCAATGACAGTGAGTTTTGAGTATTAAGATGACTTCTAACTATTTCTCAAACAATGTCCGTATCCTCTCAACCCTTTTCCGGTTTACGCCCATGTCGCCGTATCCAACCCGCGAGGCTGATCGCACATGAATTATCCTTTTAGCGTCGTCAAAATAGAACTCAACGTCGTCGACGAAGCGGAACAGCGCTGAGGCGTATTCAGCATCGATATAATTGTCTTTGTTTATTATGATTTTCGCGCGCTTCATGGATTCTATCACCTCCACCAGCCTCTCTTTCGCTCCCGAGCTGCTGCCGGCGTACTTGAACGGCTCGATATAATGCACCTTGTCCGAGGCCGCAGCCTGCGAGGACACGCAGTTGGGCGAGCCGGGACACAGGTTCAACGCGCCGTCTTTCACGCCGAGATTTGACGGCCTCGTGCCGGAGCAGGAGAAGAAAACGGCAGCGAGTGCGACAACAGAGATTAATAATTCAAGTTTCATAGCAACCTCCATAATATTATTTATTTTCCCTCTTCCGCGATCTCGCTTTTTTTATAATAACCGGCATCACCGCGAACGCGCCGAGCAGAACAAAAGCGAGCAAAATCTTCCACGAGATCACGTCCGCCAGGCTCCTGATCGAGCCGAGCTGCGTGCCCGCGAAGATATATACGAACGATCCCGGGATAATTCCGACCGAGGTGGTCCAGACAAAAACAACAAGCGGAATGCGGGTGAATCCGGCGAAGATATTGATCAGAAAAAAGGGAAACAAGGGAATGAATCTCAGGGTGAGCAGATAGTTATACCCATTTTCGTCAATCTCCCTGTTGAAGGCAGCGAGCCTATCGGCGTACCGGCGCTGGACCCACTCCCCCAAAAGATAGCGGGCGGCGACAAAGGCTGCGGCGGCGCCGATCGTGGCTGCCATATTAACGTACAGAATACCGATGAATCCGAACAGAAATCCGGCCGAAAGGGTGAGGAGGGTGGCTCCCGGAATGGAGAGCGCAACCATAAGAATATACAGGCAGATAAACATGAGGACCGACAGGATATAATTCATGCCCACATACCGGAGAATCTGATCCTTGTAGATCGTGAAATTTTCGAACGTCAGATAGTGGCCCAGTCCCAGAATCCTTACCAGCAGCACCAGGGAAAGGATGGCTGACGCGAGCACGATCTTCTTCCAATATTTTTTCATTTTCCTCTCCTCAAAAGCTTCACCAGCCTGACTATGAGAGTTCTCCTGATTTTGTCGATATAGGCCTGCCGCGCTGCAATGCGGATGATGTCATTATACGTCGGATATACATGAATGACGGAGTTGAGCTTATGCAGCTTTATCCCCATGGATTTTGCTGCGTGAGGCTCATGCAGGAGCTCGCCTGCCCTCTCTCCCAGTATATGAACGCCGAGGATCGTTCCGTCCGCGGAGCAAATGAATTTGGCAAGGCCGGCGTGCGCCCGGTCTGTCGCCGCACGGTCGATGCTGCCGTACGGCACCCGGTACACCCGCAGCGCCCCGCCGAAGCGGTCGACAGCCTCCTGCTCGGTCATGCCGCTTCGCGCGAGCTCGGGATCGGTAAAGATGCACCACGCCACATGCTCATACGAGACCCGCCTCTTCAGAGGAAGCAGGGCGTTGGATGTCGCCACTATGGCCTGATAATTGGCTATATGGCTGAACTGATACGGCCCGACGACGTCGCCGGCTGCGTATATGTTTTGTGCTGATGTCTGAAGATACCGGTTAACCGCCACGCCCCGTGAATCGTGTAAAACGCCGGCAGCCTCAAGGTTCAGTCCTCCGGTGTGGGGCCTGCGCCCCACCGCAACAAGGAGGCTGTCGGCAGCCGTCTTCCGCAGCGCTCCGTCAGACTCGTACGAGAGAGCCACCTTGCCCGCGCCTGAGACCTGTACCGCCCTGGCTCCGGTCAGAATATTCACCCCTTCCCGCTTCATAACCTCCGCAAGCATGCCGGCAATCTCGCGGTCCTCCCGGGGAAGTATCTCCGGGCCCATCTCCACAAGCGTCACCTTCACGCCGAGCCGGTTCAAAGCCATGGCCATCTCCACGCCTATGGGGCCGGCCCCCAGAATGATCATGGAACGAGCGAGTTTTTTCAATGAAAAGAGGGTTTCATTGGTAAGGACGCGGGCCTTGTCCATTCCCTTTATAGGCGGAATCAGAGGGCCCGATCCGGTTGAGATCAGGAATTTGCTCGAGGTCATCTTCTCCCCGCTCACCCGCAGGGTATGGGGGTCTTCAAAGCGCACATCCGCATTTTCTATGGCGGTGATGCCGAGGCTTTCAAAGCGCTTCCGCTCCTCTCCTTTATAGACCGCATCCACGACGCCGCGTACGCTCTCCATGACGCGCCCGCGCTTTACCGTAAATTTACCCTTCAGCTCAAGGCCGTATATCCCCGTATTACCAGCGCGATAAGCCATCCGGGCGGATTGGATCAGGGCCTTGCTCGGAACGCATCCGGTCCAGGTGCACTCGCCGCCGAACCTCTTTTTGTCCACCATGGCCGTCTTTTTACCCAGGCCGGAAGCGAGTGTGGCCGCGGTTATGCCCGCGCCGCCGCAGCCGATAACTATCAGATCAAAGTCATACCGTGCCATAGATCCTCTCCTTGTGCTCGTCCACGCATAACCGGGTATTGGACAAAATCCCTTCCGCTACCTGATGCTCGTACAAACGCTTCAGGCCGTTCAGGTCATCTATATCCTCCCATTGAGGCAGGAGGAAAGCGCTCATCCCCTTGTCTTCTATCCTCTTGACGGTTTCAGCCAGGACGCCGGAGGAGCCCCAGGGCAAGTCTTTGAACAGCGATTCATCAGGCTTTCCCGCCCGCAGCGCGATCAGGTAATATCCTCCGTCAACGCTCGGACCCAGAACAACCTCATGGCTGCCGAGCTCCAGGAAGGCGTTGTAAAAAACATCAAGAGGCAGGCCGGGAATGTCGCTTCCTATCAGGGCCGCCCGGGAATAACCCAGGCCGAGCGCGTCCTTAAAGGCGTTGTACATGCGGCGGCCCAGGTCGCTGCCGCGCTGCACAATGCACGGCGTATCGCCGAACAGCTCCCGAAAAGAAGCCGTATCGCTCTCGGTGCAAGAGATCAGAATGTCGGCGTCAAGGGCCTGTACGGTCGCGAGCGTATCCCTGAGGAAGCAGAGGTACAGCTCGAACGCCAGGTCATCGCCGATATCCGCCGCCAGCCTGGTTTTCACCTTTCCCTTTTCCGGAAAGCGGAGAAAGAGAATTAAAGCATTGTCCTTCACAATTTTTACTCGCATGAGGATTTGAAGG
>MIBJ01000066.1:9339-14832 GCA_001829495.1 Spirochaetes bacterium RBG_16_49_21
ATCCTCGCCTTCAAATCCTCGCCTTCATGCGCGCGAGCTATAATAAATTTTAACCAGCCGCTCCGGCGGCACGCCCAAAAAATATGAAAGCTGTATGAACCAGTTCCGGAATATCGAATACAGCACCCCTTCCTCTTCCCATTTACGGACGGAGGTGAGCACGCGCTCGGGCACAATGATGATCCTGCCCTCAAGCTTTTTGATCCGCTGCGCGATCTCCACGTCCTCCATAAGGGGAATCTCCGCATACCCGCCGATTCGATGAAAATAATCCCTGCGCATGAACAGGCCCTGATCGCCGAAGGGAATGCCGGAGAGACGGATCCTGAGCCGGGCCGCGGCTGCTATAATGCGGAGCGGAATGCGCCTGCTGTCAAGATCAAGGCCGAAGGCTCCGGCCTGGTAGCGGCCGGAGCGCATCACCTTCCTGACCAGGCTTATCGAGCCGCGGGGCAGCAGGGTATCGGCGTGCAGGAACAGAAGAATTTCGCCCCGCGCCGCACGAGCCCCGCAATTCATCTGCTTTCCCCTGCCCGGCGGCGAGATCAGGCATTGGGCGCCGGCATCCGCGACCGAGCGTATGGTCGAGCCTCCTGCGTCGCCGTCCACGACTATGATCTCGATCCGGTCTTCGGAAGATATCTGTCTGATGTGTCTGATCGACGTATTGATTCCGGATTCTTCATTCAGGACGGGAATGATAATCGATATATTCAATCTGCTTATCACGCCGTGATCGTTCCCTGGCACGATGATCCGGCTCCGGCAACGCACCCGTAGCAGTGATTGTTGACCACAATGGGCCGGTTCCGCAAGAGTTCGAGATCGAAATCAAACACGCTGTTCGGCGCGCCGTGGTCCACGGGCAGGTCGAGCATCTGATTGAAGTCGCAGTCATACAGCGTGCCGTCCCACCCGACCGATAGGGTCGTCTTGCACATGACGCGCTCCACAGCGGCCGGATTATACGCGCCGCAGAGATCCCGGATATAGTCGGAGTAATTTCCGCTCCGGATCAAAAACTCAAGGTATCTGCCGATGGGGATATTGGTGATGCAGTAAAGGGAGTTGAACGATACGCTATGGTCTTGAGCAAGCCGCAAGCGGTATTCATGCTCCAGTGAGTCCTGAGATCCGGGAAGATACGCTCCCGCCGGGTTATGTACAATATCAAGGATGAGGCCGCTTCCGGCTGCGCCGTATCCGCGCCGGTTGAGCCTCTTCATTGCCTCAAGGATTTTTGCGAAGATTCCTCTGCCCCTCATGGCGTCAGTTTTTTGCTCCCGCCAATCAGGCAGGGAGGTAACGATCTCAACCCTGTTGGCTGCATAGATGTCGATAAATCTTTCATACCCCTCTTCAAGGAGTATCGCGCAATTGCTCCTCACCATAAGCCTGCGATTCAACATCGCCGCCTCATCAAGGAACCATTCGAGGTGCGGATTCATCTCCGGAGACCCGCCGGTTACATCAATGGTCGATATTCCGGAATCCCCCGCTATGGCGAGGCATTGTTCAAGCACCAGCCGGGACATCGCCTCCGTACGATGAGGCCCGGCCCCGACGTGGCAATGTTTACAGAGGAGATTGCACCGCTTGCCAATATTGAGCTGCAATATGTCGACAGCCGCCGCCCTGAGCGGAGAACGGATCGTGTCCTCTATCCGTTCCGCGAAGGCGGGACAGTCGCCGATGTTTTGGAGAATATCGAGCTGTTCCCGGCAATCCATCACATCTCCTTTTTTTTGATGATCTTGCGCATCTGGGTCGAATGAGCCAGGGTGACGCCGGCCATCATGGCCGCGCCGGTGTGAACCGCCTCCATCATCTCCTCGCTGGACACGCCCAGGGAGAGGCATTTTGTAGTGTAGGCGTCGATGCAGTAGGGGCAGTTCTGCGTGACCGCAACCGCGAGGGCGATGAGAGCCTTTTCCCGGTCCGTAAGCTTGCCGGCTCCGGTTGCCGCTCCGTAGTAGTCAAAAAATTTCTTGCCCGAATCAAGGGCGAATTCCCCGATATTGGGGAAATCCTCAAGATCGCTGGTGTCAAAGTAATGGGTCATTTCATACCTCCTAACACGAAAATCTATAAATTCAGCCCTCCCGCATCGTAGAGATTATCTTCATAATCAGCACTATCCAGGGAGATGAATGCAAAACTAAATCAAACCAGTCGATGAAGCGCCTCAGGTCGCCTTTGAACAGCATGACCAATTTTTCATACACATGCGGCGGATTAAAGGGCGCGAGGCCGAGCGTCAGACAGGCGATAATTATGATGATCCAGGGTATTCTAGATATAAAATTCATATAGCGCTCATGCGTCGGATTGTACTAAATGATATTAGTAACAGTATATCGTCTGTTCCGATCATAGTCAATTCTTTTGGAAGCAGCATAAAATTCTTATTTACAATAATCCCCGAAGGCCGCTCAATTGCCGGCAATAAAAATTTAAAGCTGTTTCGCCGTTACCCAATGCCGCATGAAGAATAAAATCAATCAGTTCAACAAGGAATTTTTCTTTTTCCTGGCGGCTGTCGCCCTCTTCGGGTTCGGCCAGAGCACGGTCGATTCGACCTTCAACAACTTTTTGAGCGAAACCTTTGCCATAACCGACTTCCAGCGCGGCTTCCTTGAGCTGCCCCGTGAGACTCCCGGATTCCTGGTCGCTTTCGTGTCCGCGCTCCTTTCATTCATGTGCTCGAGGAGGCTTGCGGCTCTGGCGAATCTCCTCGCCGGCGTCGGCATACTCTTCATCGGGCTGTACTCTCCCGGATATTCAATCATGCTCGTGTGGCTCTTCATACACAGCCTGGGGCTCCATCTTTTTATGCCGCTCAACTCGAGCATCGGCATGGAATTCGCCCGTGAGGGAAAAACCGGCAGCATACTCGGCAGGCTGAACGGGGCCATGAACCTGGCCGCTATAACCGGAAGCTTCATAGTCTTCATCGGGTTCAAATACCTTAACTTCAGCTTCACGGTGTCGTTCATCAACGCTTCGATAGCCTTTATGGCCGCATCCATATTTGTTTTTCTCATGAGGCCGGACGATCCGGCGCCTGCCCGCACAAAGCTGATCCTCCGGAAGAGGTACCGGCTCTTTTACTGGCTCAACATCCTCTACGGTTCGCGGAAGCAGATATTTCTCACCTTCGCGCCCTGGGTGCTGGTTACGATATTCAAGCAGAAGACCCAGATGGTGGCTACCCTCCTCTTCATAGGAGGCGTGATAGGCATATTCTTCAAGCCCCTTCTCGGCCGCTGGATAGACCGCTTCGGCGAGAGGCTTATTCTCATGGGAGAGGCGTTGATCCTGATATTCGTGTGCATTGGATACGGATTTTCCCGCCAGCTTCTCTCCGAGACCCCGGCCATGTTCCTGGCTTTTGCCTGTTATATCACAGACCAGCTCCTCATGTCGGTGAGCATGGCGCGGGCGACCTATATGAAAAAAATCGCCCTTAAGCCCGAGGAAGTGCCTCATACCCTGACCATGGGCCTTACGATCGACCATATCTTTTCCATAAGCATCGCCTTGGTAAGCGGATTACTCTGGGTCAAGCTCGGGTATCAATACGTGTTCCTCCTCGGTGCCGCCATTGCAGGAATAAACCTTTTCTCAGCATCGAGGATCGTTACCCGACCGGGACCGGATTAGTGACAGCCAAAATCCCGACCGGCTGCCGGTCATCCGAACACCAGCTGTCCCCCGATGTAGCCAAGCGCGGTTGCCGTAGCCAGGCACAGGGCATACACCAGGATCAATGCTTTTTTGCCCGCTTTTTCCTTATAGCGCAGATATACGGCAAGGGCTAAAAGGATGATGAAAACAACGGCCAGAATCATCTTGGCTATGATGAGCGGCCGCCACGCACCCAGGTACCGGTGCTGCCAGTCCATGAGGCCCAAAATGGATACTACGGGCGCAAAAATAAGCGCAAGAATTAAGCAATAAAAGGCGGTTTTCTCCAGCTCCTCCCGTTTAAATGAGGCGAGAATGAAAAGAAAAGCGCCGATGGTCATTCCCATGGGGATGTGGGTGAAAGGCGGATGCAACGGGTGGGTGTAGCCTATGGCGGCGAGCAGATTATAAATGAAGTCTATCATGCAAGAACCTCCTTCCCGTAAGGTTAGAGTCAGGATACGAATGATAAAAACCTTTAATTATCTATTTGTAAACAAAAATTTCGCCGTTCTACCGCCTTTCAATCAAATACCTTTCGATCCGGTCCAGCCCCTCTTTTATATTCTCCCGGGAATTGGCGTAGGAGAATCGTAAAAACCCCTCGCCGCCAGAGCCGAAATCGATGCCCGGCGTGACCCCCACCTTTGCCTTCTCCAGTATCCGGAACGCCTCAGTATACGAATCGGTGCAGAAATGGCGCGCGTCCGCGAACACGTAAAAGGCGCCGGTCGGCTTCACGTGTATGGAAAATCCCAGGTCCGTAAGCCTCTGAATCATATAGGTGCGCCGCTCATTGTAAATCTTCTTCATCCGCTCGATCTCGGGACCGGCGAAGCGGAGGGCCGCTATGCCGGCTACCTGGACGAAGCTGTTGGCCGAGATCATGAAATTCTGGTGGAGCCGCTCCATCACCGAAGAAAACTCCTTCGGGAAGATGAGATATCCGAGCCTCCATCCGGTCATGGCGTAGAGCTTGGAAAAGCCGTTGATGACGAAAGCCCGGTTCGTGAATTCAAGAATCGATCTGGCCCTTCCCTCATACACGAGGCCGTGATATATCTCGTCGGACAGGATGAACTGATTGTCGAAGCCGGCGATCTGTTCCAGGTTCTTCTCCGCCATGACTATGCCCGTGGGATTGGAGGGGGAATTGATCATTATCGCCTTTACATTCCCGTCAAGCGCCGCCTCTATCCGCTCGGGACGATACTGGAACCCGTCATCCGGATAGGTAAGCACCTCCCGCACCCTGCCGCCGACCGCTTCGATGAAATTCGGATAGCACGAGTAGTGCGGATTGGATATGATCACCGCATCGCCCGGCTCCAGGATAGACAGCATCATCAAAAGCATCGCCGGCGAGGTCCCCGAGGTCACGAGCACCTGTTCCGGGCCGATGGTCACGCCGTATTCCTTATAGTAATGGCCGCATATCTCCTCGCGCAGCTCGAGCAGTCCCATCGCGTGCGTGTAATGCGTCCTGCCCGACCTGATGGCCGCGATCGCCGCCTCCCGGATCACCTCAGGAGTCTCAAAATCAGGCTCGCCCACCTCGAGGTGGACGATGTCCTCGCCGGCGCTTTCCATCTGCTCCGCCCTGGCCATGACATCCATGACTAAAAACGGCTTTACGCCCCGTACCTTGTTCGAGATCATCCCTTTTATTTTTGAATTATCCATAGCGACAATACAATATCTTTCCGAATTTGATTACGAAGCCTAATCAAAATAAATTTCCCTGTTGTGTCAAGGCTAAATTAGCCGGCATAACCTTCTCGGCCCTAAATCTCCATCTGACCTCAC
>MIBJ01000067.1:0-5073 GCA_001829495.1 Spirochaetes bacterium RBG_16_49_21
CAACTGACCACGGCACCAAAACGCCACGCCGCTTACACACGTGAATACCTTGGATGGGGCGTATTCGCTCTGATGGCGCGGTGATGAGGGAGGGCCGGGCGACTCAGACAGTGGGGAGAATCCAAGTGGCCTAACAATGCGCTGCTAGGGACAAACCTACGCTGCGCTTCGGTTTGCCCCAGAGCGCAACGTTCTTAATATTTTGCGAATGCTTTCCAGTTTTTTTTATAATAATGAAAAAAAATAATGGTATCTAAAAAAATGGAAAATTATTTAATAAGATAAAAGAAACCATTATTTTTTTGTTGATAAAACTTCCAAGCCTTCACAAAAATTAAGAACAAGGGCGCTCAAGCGGACGGTAAAAGCACCGCCGTTTAGCTTATGGCGTTAGAACGACCTTGAAGAAGCAAGCAGACAGCCAGAGGTTATCTCATCATGGTGATTTTACTTGACATCTATACATGTGTATGGTAGTATAAATTACTACAAATTACATTTCAAACAGGAGACCTAACATGCACGTTGACTGCATCGTGGGAATGAGTCTTGATGGGCGAATCGATTGGATTAAGAATCCGGAAAAACTTTCGGAAATCTATTATGGCCTTGTTATGAAAACATCCTATGATGCTATTCTGTGTGGTAGTAACACCATATTAAAAGCAGAAATGGATGAAACTAGTTCCATAAAGTATAGCAATCAAACCCTAGTAGTAGTTGATAGTAAAGCTAAGATTAAAAATTGGGAAATTATCAAGAAACAAGCCTGGTGGAATGAAAAACCCATTGTTTTATGCTCTGATGATACATGTCGTGAGTATTTACAAACGCTTGAGCAGCTTAGCATTGATTATATTATTTGTGGAAAGGAAAGGGTGGATCTTTCTGGAGCCATAGAAAAGCTTGAAAAAAAGCATTCGATAACGAGAATGAGAATTGACAGTGGTGGCGCGCTGATAGGAGCGATGTTAAGGAATCGTCTTATAAATACAATTACTGTCATTATCGCACCTCAACTTACAGGTGGAATAAGTCCCCAAACCATTTTCTCTTCAAGTGATGTCAGCGATTTTGAAAGTATCATAGATATTCGTTTGGAAGATTGTCGGACGCAGGAAAATGGCTACGTCCTATTGAAATATTCTATTGTCATAGCAAATTCATAGTTCGTTTACAAAGACAAGCGTTCTAACAAGCGCTTCAAGCGGAGTCGGGGGGCAAGCCCCCTCCCCGCTTAAGCGCGATGTTAGCCAGTCTGAAAGGAGATACCTTGCTGCGAATCGCTACATGGAACATGAGCCACTGGACGAGGACACACGAAGATCGAAATGCAGCGTGGGACTATTTGCGTAACCTCAGGGTAGACTACGCGCTGCTTCAAGAGACCGTTGTGCCAGATAGTTTCTCTGCCGACTATCGAGTAGATCGACCGGGTGGAATCGGAGGTTCCCGGCCCTGGGGATCAGCCGTCGTTTCGTTTCGGGGCCGCATTTCGCCCGTCCGCGAAGCTCGGTCCAAATATGCTAAGTCCGCGGTCGAACTATCCGAAACCTACCCGGGATCGGTGGCAGTAGCCGCAAACGACGAAGGGCTCACGTTTGTCAGCATCTATGCAATGATGCCGAACGGGTATGCAATAACAACCCTACACAAACAACTTTCGGACTTAACTGAGCTGTTTGACTCTAAGCAAGGTCAGAGTTTGATCATTGCCGGCGACTTGAACATTTCTACTCAATTTGAAGAACCACATCGCAGCCGACATCGAAATCTACTACAACGTTTCGAGACACTGGGGCTGATCAATGCTCTGGACCTGAATCTGCCTCCAAGGAATGCTCTAGCAGGATGCACATGCTCCGACAATCCATGTCTCCACGTTCAGACACAGCGCCATTCGAGAAGCAGGATCCCGTGGCAAAACGACTACATCTTCCTGAGCCAAGGTCTCAAGCCAAAGGTGCAGTCCTGCTACGCTATTCAAGAAGGAGAGCCGGATCCATGGAGCTTCAGTGACCATTGCCCGGTGATTCTTGAACTATCCCTATCGGCGGCTGGCTAACATCTCGTTGCAGTTGACCCCTAGAGTGCGTCTCTGATTCGGAGAATGTCGGTTGCCGGGGTTCGCTTCGCGTTGGTGATTCGGCGGGGCAACTGAACTCGGCGTTCTTAATATTTTGCGAATGCTTTCCAGTTTTTTTTATAATAATGAAAAAAAATAATGGTATCTAAAAAAATGGAAAATTATTTAATAAGATAAAAGAAACCATTATTTTTTTGTTGATAAAACTTCCAAGCCTTCACAAAAATTAAGAACAAGGGCGCTCAAGCGGACGGTAAAAGCACCGCCGCTTAGCTTATGGCGTTGGACGGCGGCGAGAGTAATCTTGTGAAAGGCCAGCGGGAAAAACGCGAAAGCATAAACACCACTCAATTGCAATAGCCGTAAACGCAACTGCCGCTTCTGCCAAATTTGGATTGAGTTCAGAATAATGAGTCTTCCTTCAATCACTTTCTCAGATTGGACGCGATGGACGGACAGGGCGAAGATAAACGGCATTGAAAAGCCCGGCATATATGTCCTTGCTCACTTCGTAAAGCCGCCCAGCACAGTAGACCTGCAAGCACAGGAAATCATCTACGTAGGTGAAACCTGTGACCAGTCTCTCCACCAACGCTGGGGGCAATTCCATCGTTGTGCATTTGACGGCAAGGAAGGACATAGCGGCGGCATCACGTATTGGAAACTCTTTGGTGGCAAAACTGTTGAGCGACTCGTTGTAGCAAGTTTCCCTGTTGATAGTTTGAGCGATGAACTACGCCCGCTGTTCATTCGATACGTTGAACGAAAACTGATTTTGGACTACGCGGTGAAATGGGGCATCGCTCCAAAATGCAACCGAAAGTAAAAGTACGCCAACTGGCAGTGTTCAAAAGCCTCGTGGATTATCAGGCCAAGCGTGAGTCATCAGGCCATAGGCTCAGGCGCACGCCGTCCAACACGGCATGCAGCCGACCGCTTCCGCTTCGACTTCGCTCAGCGTCGCGGCGGCTGATGCCCACGTTGGCCTGCCAAACGCCGCCGATATAAGGGTGACAGACAATGGGATTCAATCAAAAAGAAGCGGACAAGCTGCTTGCTGATACAGGGCGTCGATGCTGTATATGCGGTCTGCTGCATAGTGTCCAGTTGCATCACATAGTTCCCGTCGAGGAAGGAGGCACAGACGATATTGACAATGCCATACCGTTGTGCCCTAATTGCCACGACGAGGTACACGGTCATCATGCATCAGGTCGTACAACCCGAACCTACACTGCAAACGAATTGAAACTGCATCGCCAAGGAACTATCGAATTGGCGAGCAAAGAAAAAACCTGGTCGCCCGGAGATCCGGCGTGGGAAGACGATAAGGACTTGCTCCTGTTCTATGCGCAGTGCCTTGATAGACCCGCTTTCCGCACACACTTTGATCAGGAACTGAGCTTCTCAGCATTTGACAAGGCTATGGAAGACACACTGATTGCATTCAACACCGGTTATTGGAGAACGCGAGATGGTGCAGTGATCGAGAGAGCAAAAGGTAAGGTCCACATAGTCCATCCACCCTGGCGGGAGAAAGTGGAGCGTGTTGTTGAGATAATTGAAGATGTGAGGACACGTTTCCGAGAAGCCGTCGGATTCAATCGGATGTTATACGACTATCATAGGGGCCACCCTGGCGATTTCGAATTCGACCGGCAAATAGGCAAGCATTTTCGCAGCGACCGCGATTTAGGTGACTGGATGGATACACAACGCCAGGAAGCTATTGAGACTATGAACTCAATACTTCAAGAAATAGGGTATCAGTCACTTCGCGGTATTGGCCAATGGTAGCGCGATGCTTTACATAGGTAGCCGTGGCAGGCTAACAAGCGCGTGCAGTCCGACGCCGCTCCGCGGTCTGGTATCGGGGCGCAATTGGTTATGTGACGCACTTCGAATTGAAGTGCACTTCGGAAAAGTCGCGGCGCGGCTGACGCGCAGAGCGTTAGCCCAATAAAATGATGCCATGAGGAAAAAAATAGTTCTCATTTCTTGTGTAAGCCAAAAACTGCCATATCGAGCAAAGGCAAGAGATCTATATGTGAGTACGCTCTTTAAGCTGAATCTCAAGTATGCAAATAGCTTGAGGCCAAGCGAAATCTATATTCTCTCGGCAAAACACGGGCTGTTGGAATTAGAGCGCGAAATTGAGCCCTATGAGCAAACGCTCAACAATATGCGAACCGCTGAAATCAAAGAGTGGGCAAACAATGTCTTACAACAAATTAGGTCAGTCGCCTCTTTGGAAGAAGCGGAGTTTATATTTCTTGCTGGCGATAAATATAGAAAATATTTGTTGCCCCACATCAAGAATGCTGAGATTCCCCTCAAAGGGCTGCGAATTGGCGAGCAGCTCCAGCGCCTCAAGGAGCTGACTGCATGAGCAAGGAATGTGAGGCCATACATGTATTAGCGAGAAACCTTGATAGGCGTAACTTTCCTTTTTCTGAGTCGAATATCCCATTAAACGGAATCTATATCTTGTTTGAAAAAGGAGAACATGGCCATGGTGGAGAGCGCATAGTCAGAATAGGAACTCATACGGGAGAGAATCAACTCCGCTCAAGGCTTAAACAGCATTTTCTTAATGAGAACAAGGACAGGAGCATCTTTAGAAAGAATATCGGTCGCTCATTACTCAAGCAGAGCAATGATCCATTTCTTGAGTTCTGGGAGCTTGATCTTACGACCAGAAAGGCCAAGGACAAATATTCACATTTAATTGACTTTGAGTATCAAAAAGCAATCGAATCTCGCGTCAGTCAGTATATTCAAGGCAGCTTTTCATTTTGCGTGTTTGAGGCAAATGACAAAACAAAAAGGCTAGAAATAGAATCAAAGATAATTTCTACCGTTTCGTGGTGCAGGGACTGTAGCCCATCAAAAAATTGGTCGCGTTCGTTTTACTTGACCTAAACATGATTAGGCATCCCACCCGTTGTAATAGTATGCCAGCCTGATTTTTGTAGAATTCAATGCCC
>MIBJ01000067.1:5092-7481 GCA_001829495.1 Spirochaetes bacterium RBG_16_49_21
TCACATGCACTCGGACAGTAAAAAGCGCCGCTCCTCGTTCCTCGTCGCTCTGCTTTTTACTGCCGGTGATGCGAAGCGTTAGGCATTATAAAAGTTTGTATAATCTTGAATTTGATCTATTTTGGCTTTTTTAGGTTTTAGAAAGATTTTATTTATTTTGTGCCGATTCTGTTTTAGTTATAAACAAACAGAACCCGTTTTAACTAAAAATCTAAATTTTACACCCTTTA
Organism: Spirochaetes bacterium RBG_16_49_21; assembly: GCA_001829495.1. Lineage (GTDB taxonomy): Bacteria > Spirochaetota > UBA4802 > UBA4802 > UBA5550 > RBG-16-49-21. Next base: position 5,323 of record MIBJ01000067.1, read on the forward strand.
GACTTAAACATTACTTCATTCTATTTGCCATCGACATTCCTACCATACCAATTTTATTTTTTATGCTATAGTAGGCCATGCTGCCGTATGAACCGAACAGTACAGGTTTTACTTTCTCAATATCTGGAAGTTGATCCGGATTAAGGACTTCATTATCGGCAACCATTCCGATAATTTCTCCAATGAACATAGTGTGGCTGCCAAGTTCTACTTGTTTTATCAACCTGCATTCAAGAGAATAGGGAAATTCTTTAACAATTGGAGCATTCACCAGTTTGCTTTTTTCCGGTGTCAGACCTGTTTCTTTAAATTTATCAATATCCCTACCGGAAACAAGACCGACATAATCAGCCTCTTTCACATGCTTTTCCGAAGGAAAATTCACAGTGAATACTCCTGACTGCCTGATGTTGTGATATGTAAGCGTGGCCTCCCTGATAGATATACTGATGCATGGAGGCTTGCTCGATGCTATTCCTCCCCATGCAGCGTTCATTATATTCGGCCTGTCGTCTTGGCTATATGTTCCAATGATGAGAACCGGTGAAGGAAGCATTATTGTCTGTCCCGGAAGTGATGTTTTCATGCTTCCCCCTTATTTGATCGCTGTTACAATTTCAGACTGGTGTATTGATTTCGGAACTTCCCTGCTGACATTTCTGAATCCAGTCTGCTTTACAAATGATTCCATGAAAACAGGTCTGCATCCTCCCCATAAATACGGATTCCAATTGTAGACTTTATTATAAAGCTTCTCAATAAGAACCGGGGTGTTCTCCTTTTTACTCATGTTTACCAGTACCATCCGGCCATCTTTTTTCAAAACACGCCTGAACTCGTTAAGGACAGCCGGAAACTCCGCTATAGGAATCAGATCAAGCATAAAACTGTTGTAAAGAATATCAAAGGTCTCGTCCGGAAAAGGCAGGTGCTTCGCATTGCCTTCCCTGAGATCGAAATTCAGATATCCTTTCCTTGTAATCAGTCTTTTTGTTTTTCCCAGCATTGCTGGCGTCAGGTCTATCCCGCAAACAGTATTGTTACGATTGACTCTTTTTAAAATTTCAAGGAACGAATAGCCCGTACCGACTGCGACTTCAAGCACTCTATCGCCGGGCTTGATGTCTGCCAGTTCAATGCCCCTCGTCCTGGCTGTTTTTTCAAGCGGTGCAAAGAGAAAATAACCTTTACTCCACCACTTGTATGCTTTTTTTATTTTCTCTGTTTCAACAGGTGCTTCTATTATTTTATTTTGTATCTTGTAATTTTTCATAAATTCATTGTTTCCTAATTTGTATGAGTTTTGAAATGGGCAGTTTAACGTCATGCCCGGGACGCAAGTCATGATCCTCCGCAGCAATGAGCTACGCGAGGTATAGAAAATCTTTTCATGCTTTCCTCCTTGTAATAGTTTAATGTTGTATCGTACAACTATTTTATCAAAAAAATATTCAGGTACAGCATGTACTTGAACAGCAATTGCCGCAGGCTTTAATGAATATCTTCAATGAATCAAACACTGCTTCTTTCCTTTCTTCCGGGATATGTTTGATCATGTTATCCATGAAACACGATATGGAATTCCAGACTTTTCTGTGCACTTCCTCTCCATGCCTGGTGATTTTAAGAGTGATCGCCCGTGAATCACGCGTTGATTCGGTCCTGACTAATAATTTTTGTCCAACGAGCGGACTCACCAGCCTAGTTGTTGTACTTTTTTCTACAACTAATAGCTTATGTAACTCGGACAGTTCAAGATTCCCTTTTTCTGCCACTAAGTCAAGAATGCTGAACTGCGAAAAGGTTATGCCTTCGCAAAAAATTGTATCATTCTGTAGTAATCTGAGCACCTTCATTAATTCTTTTACCAGTGAGAACAGCTCTTTGTCATTTAATTGTTTATTCATTATGGTTGTAATATACAACTATAATGAAGTGTTGTCAACTAAAATATTGGTCGCGTTCATTTTACTTGACCTAAACATGGTCATACATCCCAACCGTTGTAATAATATGCCAGCCTGATTTTTGTAGAATTCAAGGCCCCGTTCAGACTCCACTTGCCCACGTTTATTCGCAGGTTCACTGTTCTCATAACTCGTTCAACATGGCTGGTCGTATAACCCTTAAGTTTATTCTCAAGGGACGTGAATAGATCA
>MIBJ01000068.1 GCA_001829495.1 Spirochaetes bacterium RBG_16_49_21
CAGAGCCCTCTTCTCCTCGTATAATTGCCCGACCCGCGCCGGGTCACTCACCCTGCCCCGGGCAGGGGCACAAACACCTGAACAACATAAATCGAGCCAGTTAAAGAGGGCACCGGCTCATGCGTCCATGCACGGCTCCTGCATACGCGACATCCTGTCCGGCAGGTGCCGGAGGTAAGGTGAAAGCTATCACCGGAAACAAGCCAAAAAAAGCTTGAAATAAATGTTCCGCTGTTTGATCATGCCTCAGAATCTGATTATTTTTTAGGTGAGGATAGGAGAGAGTGGTCAGCCCACTCTCTTTTGTCAATCAGGGCGCGGATTTAAAAAATCGACGCCTGAATCGGGCGTAACAACGATGAAAGAAAAAATCTCTCAGATAATTGAGGAGAGTGCGCGCAGTCTCGGTTATCTGATATATGACTTTTCAATATATTTAAAAGGAGAAAACACCAGAATCAACGTCAAGATCGACAGTATGACCGGAATCTCTCATGCGGATTGCGAAAAATTTTCCCGTGAGGTAACTGAACGGCTTGAAGCCGAGGAGACGCTTCCGAACTACTCCATGGAGGTATCTTCGCCCGGGATCAGGAGGCGGGTGCGCAACAGCGATGAATTCAGAAGATTCTTCGGCGCTCCGGTGAAAATCGTATGCCGGAGCAACGGCGGCTCAACGGTAATCAAGGGCCGGATCGGCGAAGCAACCGATACCGCGGTGAGAATAATCTCGGAAAAAGAGGAGCGGGCGATACTATTCGATACGATTACGAGCGCTAATCTTGATTATTAAGAAGAAGGTGTAACAACCATGAGCACTAATTTTTTTGAGGCATTGCATCAGATAGCAACCGACAAGGGAATACCGCGGGAATTAATCGAGCAGATCGTTGAATCCGCCATGCTGTCCGCGTTTAAAAAACAGTACGGCATGATCGATAACGTCCGGGTCGTGTTTGACCGGGATAAAAACAACGTGAAGGTCGTGTCCAGGAAGATGGTGGTAAACAACGCCCGGAACAAGGCGGAGGAGATTTCATATACTGACGCAGTCAAGATCGCGCCGGCCGCCGAACTGGGCGACGAGATCGAGGTCGATGAAAACCCTCTCGAATCATTCGGCAGGATAGCGGCGCAGACAGCCAAGCAGGTGATCATCCAGAAAATCAAGGAAGCGGAGAAAAACATCATCTTCAATGAATTCTCCGGCAAAGAGGGAGAGCTGATAAACGGCTTTCTCCAGCGGAAGACCAAAGACGCGATTTACGTCGATCTGGGCCGCACCGAAGGAATTCTCCCCGGGCGGGAGCAGTCGCCGCTCGAGCATTACAAGACCGGCGACCGCATCAAGGCGCTCATCCTCTCGGTGCAGAAGAACTCCAAGGGCCCGAGCATCATCCTGTCGCGGAGTCATCCGAAATTCATTCAAAAGCTCTTTGAGATGGAGATCCCGGAAGTTTACGACGGCGTAGTCAGAATAGTGAACATCGTGCGGGAGCCGGGTATGCGGACCAAGGTCGCGGTCACGAGCGAGCGGGACGACGTCGATTCCGTGGGCGCCTGCGTCGGCATGAAGGGAATACGGATCCAGTCGATCGTTCGGGAACTGGAGGGGGAGAAGATCGACGTGGTCGAATATTTTGACGACAAAAAGATAATGGCCGCAAACTCCCTGACCCCGGCCAAGACCGTTGAAATCGTGGAGAAAGCGGACGGCGGAATTATCGCGGTCGTGGACAACGACCAGAAGCACCTGGCGCTGGGAAGGGCCGGACACAACGTGAGGCTGGCGTCGAAGCTCTCCGGATTCGACATCGACATCAAGACCGAAGACCAGTACCGCGACTTCCTGGCGTCGAGCGAATCGCGGTCGATCGTGGAGCAGCTCTTCTCGCGCACGGAGGAAAACGAGACCCCGCTCTCAGAGCTTCCCGGGCTTGAGCCCCGGACCATCAAACTCCTCGAGAACGGCGGCGTGTTCTCGGTCGAGGATCTGGTGGAGAAGTCCGCGGAAGAGCTCATGGCCATCGACGGCATCGGCGAGAAAACCGCTAAAAAAATTCTCGAGATCATTGAAGAAAGTGTTGATTTTGAGGATTACGGAGAAAAGGATGAGGGGGAATCCGGTGCCGACCAGAATGTAGAGACCGACAAACAGGCGGAGACCGACAAACAGGCGGAGACCGACAAACAGGCGGAGACCGACAAACAGGCAGAGACCGACAAACAGGCAGAGACCGACAAACAGGCAGAGACTGACAAACAGGCAGAGACCGACAAACAGGCAGAGACCGACAAGCAGACGGAGACCGACAAGCAGACGGAGACCGACAAGCAGACGGAGACCGACAAACAGACGGGCTCAACAGATCAGCATGAAGCTCAATGAGGTTAAAGGCCCCACAGCCGGGCATGGAGTAAGAACGGCCCTTTTAGCACGATACGGTAAGGAAGTCATACGAATACATGAAAGCCATTGAAATATCAAGAAAAAACCACATATCCATGGAAGATATGGTAAAGGTATGCATGGAGCTGGAAATCAAATGCGAGGGAGACGATACGGACCTCCCGCAGAAGGATATTTTTTTAATAGAAAAAAAGATAGAAGCGATAAAAAAAAGAAAAGCTCACGAAATTGAAGAGAGCAAGAAAGGAAAAAAAATCAGGCTGAAACGAAGAGTCCAGATGCCCAAGGAGGCAAAGGAAAGCGACGAGGAAGCCAAAAAGAAAACGCCGCAGAAAAAATCGGGCGTGGAAGTTCCCCAGGCCAACAGGCAAAGCCGCCCCGCGCCGGGAACGACTCTGAGAAGGGAAAGGACTGCCGGAGCCGGCCCCGTACGGAAGCGGGAATTCGGCGGCGCCCCGGCGAGACCGGGGGCCGGGCGCAGGGATCAAAGGGATGGCAAATTTGCCCCCGGGAGCAAGCCTGCGCCGCCCATCGCCGAGGGAAAAGATAAAAAAAGAAAAAAAATCAAAGAAAAAGACAAGGATAAAAAAAAGTACAAGAGGGAACAGGAAGAGAAAGAAATCATATTCAGAAAGAAGCCGACGCTTGAAGAGAGAAAAAGGGAAACCGTCGCTCCGGGCGAGATACACATCACCGAAAATATATCCGTCGGCGACCTGGCAAAGAAGCTGAACATAAAGGCGAAGGAGGTAATCGCCAAGCTTATGAAACTGGGCGTGATGGCCACGATCAATCAGGTCATCGACGCCGATACCGCCGAGATCCTTGCCGCGGAATATGGAACAAACGTAAAGGTCGTATCCCTCTACGATGAAACAGTCATCAAACAGACCGAAGAGGATCGGCCGGAGGATTATGCACCCCGCCCCCCGGTCGTGACCGTTATGGGCCATGTCGACCACGGCAAGACGAGGCTTCTGGATTCGATCCGGAAGACCAATATCATCGACCAGGAATACGGCGGCATAACCCAGCATATCGGCGCGTACAGCGTAAAAATCGGAGACAAAAAAATCACTTTTCTGGACACACCCGGACACGAGGCATTTACCACCATGCGGGCCCGCGGCGCTAAAATCACGGATATCGTGGTTCTCGTGGTCGCGGCCAATGACGGAGTAATGCCGCAGACGATCGAGGCCATCAACCACGCCAGGGACGCCAAAGTTCCGATCATCGTCGCCATCAATAAGATAGATCTTCCGGATGCTAATTACGACAAGGTCAGAAACGAGCTTGCGAAATACGACCTGATCCCCGAGGAGTGGGGCGGGCATACCCTGTACGCGCAGATCAGCGCAAAATTCGGCACCAATCTGGATGCCCTGCTGGAGCTCATTCTCATCCAGGCTGAAATTCTCGAGCTGAAGGCCAATCCCAGGATCATGGCGAAGGGTACGGTAATCGAATCCAGGCTTGATCTGGGCAGAGGGGCCATGTCCACGGTTCTCATCCAGAACGGCACCTTGCATGTGGGTGATCCCTTCGTCATCGGCGTGTTTTCCGGAAAAGTCCGGGCCATGTTCGACGATCTCGGCCGGCCGATCACCGAGGCAAGCCCCGCAACGCCGGTGGAGGTTCTCGGCATCTCCGGCGTCCCGTCGGCAGGCGACCCATTTGAGGGCATCGATTCCGAGCGAAGCGCGAAGCAGTTTTCCCAGAAGCGCCTTGAGTACAAGCGGGTCGAATCCGCAAAGAAGGTGCGGAAGGTCACCCTCGAGTCCCTGAATGAGATGATCCGCGAGGGAGAGGTGCAGGAGCTTCGGATAATCGTCAAGGCCGACGTCGACGGCTCCAGCCAGGCCCTTAAGGAATCCCTGGAGAAGCTCTCGACCGGCGAGATACGGGTGAAGGTGATCCACGTGGGCACCGGAGGGATCAACGAGTCGGACGTGATGCTCGCGTCGGCGTCGAATGCGGTCATCATAGGCTATCACGTGAGGCCCGCCGGCAGGGTTTCCGAGATCGCGGAGCGTGAAAACGTATCGATCAAATTTTACAATGTCATATTCGAAGCCACGGATGCGGTGAAGGCGGCCATGGAAGGAATGCTGTCTCCTGAAATCAGAGAAGAGGTTACCGGCTCCGGCGATGTACGGCAGGTATTCAAGATTTCCAAGGTCGGAACCGTTGCCGGCGCTATTGTGAACTCCGGCAGGATCGAACGAAGCTGCAAGGTCAGGCTCCTCCGGGGCGGGGTTGTCGTATATGACGGAGCGTTGAAATCCCTCAAGCGGTACAAAGACGACGTATCCGAGGTCGCAGCCGGTCAGGAGTTCGGATTCGGCCTGGAAGGATTCAATGACATCAAGGAAGGCGACGCCTTTGAGGCTTACAAATTGATCGAGGTTGCCAAAACGATATAGGGTAGATATTAGCCCCCCTCCGGGGGGTTGGGGGGCTTTGTAGGCAGGGCTTGTTGGACAGCCTCAAGTGCTATATATTATTCATTATGAGTTATAGAAAAGAAAAACTGGAAGAACAGATTAAAAGAATCGTCTCCGAACTGCTTATCAAGGAAATAAAAGACCCGCGCATCGGCTTCGCAACCATAACCGGCGTCGAGCTCTCCAAGGATTTATCCCAGGCGAAAATCGGGGTTTCCGTTCTCGGAGAAGCGAAAGATCTGAGAAAAACCATTGAGGGATTAAACTCGGCGACCCCCTATATCCGGCACCGGATGGGCAAGGTTCTACAGATCAGGATTATACCAAAAATACAATTTTTTTTGGATTCATCCATCGCGGAGGGAGCACGCATGGTGCATCTTTTGAACACCTTGGAACAATCCGAAAATAAAAAAGAGGAACGGGATAATGACACCGGTGGCACTGAGGACTGACAAGCTGAGGCCGGAGGGGTGGAAAGCTCCTGCCGGGGATTTATTGAACGCCGTGCTCCTCATCGACAAGCCTGAAGGGAAAACGTCGCATGAAACCGTGATGGAGGTGAAAAGGCTCACCGGCGCAGACAAGATCGGCCATTCAGGAACACTGGACAGGTTTGCGTCCGGCCTTCTCATCCACTGCACCGGCCCGTCCACGAAGCTTGCGCGGTTTCTGCTCGAAGATGATAAAACCTATACCGGCACGATGAGGCTCGGCAAAAGCACGGACACTCATGACCGGGAGGGAGCCGTAATAGAAGAAAAGCCTGTTTGTGCCGTCACCCGTGAGGAGATTATGGACGCGGCCGGCAGATTCAAGGGGAAAATACTTCAAGTGCCGCCCCGGTTTTCAGCGCTCAAGATAAACGGGAAAAGGGCGTCAGATCGGGCGCGGGACGGAGAGAGCGTGGAACTGGCCGGCCGGATGGTGACTATTTATGAATTTGGTATTTATGACATTGACCTGGATGCCGCGCGTTTCCGCTTTCAGGTGCGCTGCTCCAAAGGAACGTACATACGATCGATTGCGCGGGACATGGGCCGGATACTGGGCACCGGTGCATATCTCGAAGCGTTACGGAGAACGGGCTCGGGACTTTTCAGTATAGATCAGGCGGTCACCATATCAACGCTCAATGACTACCTGGGCGGCGCTCCGGTTAACAAAAGCTTTATCGTGAGGCCGATCGAGGCCCTTAAGAATTACGGCATGATCGTCGTTACAGAGAGCTCTCGAAGGAGGATATTAAACGGAGCCTGTTTCGACATTGAGGGAGCGGTTAAAATTATAGATAAAGGCGAAAAATTGTTTATAATCGCCGACGAGGATCAAAATCTTATTGCAATTGCGGAAATGGATATCAAAAAATGGCAGATAAAGTATTTGAATGTATTCAAATAAATTCGGAGGATATACCGAAATATGGATCAAAAACGCGAAATCATTGAGAAGTACAAAACCCATGACAAGGATACCGGCTCGCCGGAAGTGCAGATCGCCCTTCTGTCCGAGCGTATCAGTCATTTGACCGGGCATTTCAAGACTCACGCAAAGGATTTTCATTCGAGACGAGGGCTCTTGAAACTGGTCGGCCAGAGGCGGCGTCTTCTCGATTATTTGAAGAAAAAAGATCTGGAACGCTATCGGGGACTGATCAAGGAGTTAGGGATACGAAGATAGCGCATATCGGATCATTCAGCGCCATCGGGGATGTCCGGTAGAGCAATGGCCGCGGCACTATTCAGAATATAGAAGCCAGGCGTTGCGGCAACCGGGAGGTCGGGCAGAGTCGTCGCCCGACCTCCCGGTTGCGGTAATACCTGACTTCTAAATTCTGCGCGGTTCTTCGGCCGGCATCCGGGGCGTAATCAACTATCAGTGAGGTAACACACATGTCTATTGAATTCAACGTGGACGTAGGACGGGAGAAGCTCCATTTTAATACCGGCTATCTCGCCAAGCAGGCGGACGGTGCGGTCGCGGTATCGTACGGCGAGGTGATCGTGTTCGCATCGGCAGTCGCTTCGCGGGAGGTCAAGGAGGGCCAGGATTTTTTCCCTCTTACGGTCGACTATCGGGAGAAATCGTACGCGGCCGGCAAGATTCCCGGCGGCTTCATCAAGCGCGAGTCGCGGCCGAACGACAAGGAGGTGCTGACGAGCAGGCTCACGGACAGACCGCTCCGGCCTCTGTTCCCGAAAGACTTCATAAACGAAGTCCAGATAATTATTTACGTGCTCTCAGCCGACCAGATAAACCAGCATGATATCATGTCGATCAACGCCGCTTCAGCGGCGCTGTCCATATCCGGCATACCCTTTCACGGCCCGGTCGGTGCGGTGCGCGTCGGGCGCGTCACGGGCGAATGGGTCGCCAACCCGACGTTCGCGCAGTCGGACGAGAGCGACATCAATCTCGTGGTCGCGGGAACTAAAACGGCGGTCACGATGATCGAGGGGTCGGCAAAGAACGTATCGGAAAGCGACGTGATAGACGCGGTCGAGTTCGCCCACCAGCACATACGGAGAATCTGCGAGACGCAGGAAGAGCTGGCGAAAGCGGTCAACAAGCCTTCGCTGAAATACAAACCCTTCGTGGCGGATGAGAAGCTGAGGGAGGATATCCGGAAGCGCTACCGGGGGAACATTGAAGAGCTTTCGCGCTATACGATAAAAAAAGAGCGTGAGAACGCGATGAACGCCGTTATCGAAAAGGCGGTCGCGGAGCTGACCGAGCTCTTTCCGGAAACAATAGCCCAGGCTGCGGGGATGCTCAACGATATCGACGGAGAGATCGTACGCAGGCGCATCCTCGAACAGGAAACAAGGGCCGACGGCCGCGGCGTCAGGGACATCCGGCCCATCGACATCATGGTGGGCATACTTCCCCGCGCTCACGGTTCCGCGGTCTTCACCAGAGGGGAGACCCAGAGCCTCGGCATAACGACCCTCGGCTCGGTGTCGGACATACAGCGGCTGGACGATATCGAGGGAGAAGGCAAAAAGCGCTTCATGCTCCACTATCACTTCCCGCGCTTCTCCGTCGGGGAGACCGGCCGCCACGGCGGGGTCGGCCGCAGGGAGATCGGCCACGGCATACTTGCCGAGCGGGCGCTGGAATACGCCATCCCGGGCGAGGAGGAGTTCCCGTATACCATCCGGCAGGTATCGGAGGTGCTGGAGTCGAACGGCTCGTCATCCATGGCCTCGGTCTGTTCAGCGTCCCTGTCCCTCTTTAACGCCGGCGTCCCCATCAAAGCAGCGATCGCCGGCATCGCCATGGGGCTGGTCATGGAGGGCGACCGGTATGCGATCCTCTCCGACATCATCGGGCTTGAAGACCACGTCGGAGACATGGACTTCAAGGTGACCGGCACGGACAGCGGAATCACCGCATTCCAGATGGACATCAAGATCCAGGGCATCACTCCCCAGATCATGCGCGCCGCGCTCGATCAGGCGAGGGAGGGACGGCTCCACATCCTGGACGTGATGAAAAAAATTCTGCCCGTACCGGAGAAACAGCTCTCGCCCTACGCGCCGAAGATGAAAACAATAAAAATCAATCCTGAAAAAATCGGCGAGGTTATCGGCCCCGGAGGAAAGATCATCAGGCGGATCATCGAGGAGACCGGCGCCGATGTCTCGGTCGAGGACGACGGCTCCATAACCCTGACCGGCTCCACCCTGGAATCCGTGGATCGGGCCGAGCAGTACATCCTGGGCCTGACCCAGGATGTCGAGCTCGATAAAATCTACGAGGGAACCGTCAAGCGCATTTTCGAATTCGGGGCGATGGTGGAGATACTCCCGGGCAAGGAAGGGCTCGTCCACATTTCAAAGCTGGACCACCGGCGGGTCAACAAGGTCGACGATATCGTCAAGATCGGCGACCGGGTCAAGGTACGGGTCATAAAGATCGACGACAAGGGAAGAATCGATCTCAGCAGAAGGGATGCGATCTGAGGAACCGGGTTATTGATGGTCTTTAAAAATAAACAGGATAATGGATTATCGCTTATTCTCGAGCCGATTGAGGGAGCCGTTTCGGTTTCCGTGGGATTGTGGATCAAGTCCGGTTCGAGAAATGAACGAAATGTCCAGTATGGATACGCCCATTTCATAGAGCATATGCTCTTCAAGGGCACCAAGAGATATTCCGCCAGGGAAATCGCCCGCATCGTAGACCGGGTAGGCGGCCAGCACAACGCCGCAACGAACAGGGAATATACCTGCTACTACATCAATGTCGTATCCGATTACCTTGCATTAGCCGTGCAGCTTCTTGCCGAGATGTATTATGATTCCCTGTTCGACCCCCTGGAGCTCGAAAAGGAAAAGAACGTCGTCATGGAAGAGATCAGGATGTATGAGGATACGCCCGACGAGCTCATCCATGACGCGTTCATCGAATGCATGCTCACGGGCCATCCCCTGGCCCATTCGATTCTCGGGACGCACGCCAGCATCCGCAACGCGACCCGCGGCAGCCTCGTCTCATTTTATGAGAGCCAGTACCGGAACAACAACACGATATTCGTGATCGCCGGAAAATTCGAAAAAAGCCAAGCTTTGGATCTTTTCGCTGAATGCTTTTCGCGCAGCAATGGGGCCGCGAAGCCAAAGCCGCAGCCGCAGGTCAAACCCTCGCGGGTCGATTACCACCATATCGAAAAGGAGCTGGAGCAGGTCCATTTCTGCCTGGGCACCGAGGGGATCAATCGCGATGATGAAGACCGTTGGGGGCTTTATATATTAAGCACCGTGCTCGGCGGAAGCATGTCGTCCCGCCTTTTCCAGAACATACGCGAAAAAGAAGGAATCAGCTACTCAATCTATTCATTCCACTCCTCATACACGGACAGCGGGATTTTCGGCATATACTGCGCCACGCTCCCTGAGAATTACAGCCGCGCCGTGGAGCTCATCATAGAGGAGTGCAGGGAAATGGCAATACACGGCATAACCGAAGAGGAACTGCAGGATGCCAAGGATTTCATGAAGGGAAACCTGGCGCTGAGCCTCGAGAGCGTTGAGGTGCGCATGGGCCAGCTCGCCAAGGATGAGATCACGTTCCAGCGGAGTTTCAGCTTTGACGAGATCGTAGGCCTCATCAGCAGCGTTTCCATGGATGATTTCAACAGAACATGCGGCAGGATATTCGGGAAGAAAAAATTGTCCGTGGTGTCCGTCGGAAAGCTTGCGGGCCGAAACGTGCCTGAAAAGAGTATAGCACTGTAATAAATTTTTCACTAAGAAATCTTTTTTTGCTTTACTTTGTATCGCGGTACTTTTATTAATTTCTTCACCCTTTTCTTGCTCCCTCCCCCTTTAATGGGGGAGGGTTGGGGTGGGGGTGGCAAAGCTCACCCTCCCCTCACCCCTCCCATCAAGGGAGGGGGAATGATTCTTAATAAATTTACCATAAACTTAACTGGCGGAGCGTATAACTATGGCATCAAAAAACGAGGGAATGAACAGCACCATCGGAGAAGGGTCTGTTTTCGAAGGGAAATTTTATATAAGCGGTTCGCTGAAAATTGACGGCAAGTTTGAGGGCGAGATCAAGACGGATGAAGAGCTTGTCGTCGGAGAAACCGGAAGAGTCAAAACAAATATACTCGCCAAATCCGTGGTTATTGCCGGTACGGTGATCGGGAACATCACCGCGCGCAATGAGGTCAGGCTCCTTGAGACCGGCAAGGTGCTGGGCGATATCACGGCGCCGACGATATCTCTCCAGAAGGGCGTTGTCGCAAACGGGAATTTTAACATTACCGGCGGGCATAAAAAAGACGCCAAAAAGATTATAGAGGATTCCTATAACGGCACGATCACACCCGTCGGCGCAGAGACAACCGAGATTCGGACAATCGCCTCACGATGAGTCCTTTTCTCATAAAAAACAAAACCAAAAAACAGTATTGCGGCGCTAGCCGATATACCGATAAACAATTAAATAAATTCGGCCGGACGGCCGAACAATTGATATAGACATATATCCGGCGTTTCTTTGATAACATGAAAAGAATATTTTCAAAGACTATCAAATTCAGCAGATTTACCGTCTCATTGTTCACCAATGAGATCATGCTTGTTTTTATCGGCGACAAAAAAATATACATCAAAAACATCCGGCTGAGGCTGCCGTCCGTCGATATCTCCTCTCTCAGGCGGCCCCGGATTAAAACCGGACGGCGCCCCGCGTACCGGCCATATTCATCGCGCCGTAATAACCTCCCCGCCCGTACGAAAAAGCATGCTTTTGCCCTGGCTGCCGCGATCCTCGCGATCAGCTATGTTTTCTCCGTTTCTCCTTCAAAACAGAAGAACTCCATAGCGCCAGACGATGAAACGATTAAAAAGAACCTGCTCCTTTCAAAAAATACCGATTATTCGTCTCCGGAGAAAGGCCTGAAGCTCATCATAAACGAGCATACGATCGCCCGCGGCGACTTTCTGCAGAAGATCGCGAAAAAATACGGTGTGTCGGTAGAGACGATCTGCGGGACGAACAAAATCACCACCGACGGGATCCTGACGGTGGGAGCGGTGCTCAAGATACCGAACAAGGACGGCATCCTGTATACAATGCAGAAGGGAAGCGACCTCGTTTCAATAGCAAAAAAATACAAGGTCTCCTTAAAAAAAATCATTGAAGAGAATGATCTGAAAAACCCGGATTTCGTAGCAGCGAATACCGTTCTGTTTATTCCCGATGCCAAGCCGCTCAATTTATTTTCAGGCTTCATATGGCCTTCATTATTAAGGGCGGTGACCTGCGGATATGGATGGCGGAGAAATCCCTTTGAGCCGAGCCAGACCGAGTTTCATACCGGTCTTGACATCAGATCCAACTTCCAGTGGATCAAGGCTTCAAAATACGGGAAAGTCGCCTATACCGGATGGCTGGGAGGCTACGGCAAGACCGTGGTCATCGCCCACCCCGGAGGCTGGAAGACCCTGTACGCCCACCTCTCACGGATAATCGTCAAGACCGGCCAGCACGTCAAGCAGGGACAGCTGATCGCCATGAGCGGCAACACGGGACGCTCAACCGGCGCGCATTTACACTTTGAAATTTTACGGGGCGACAAAAATATCAATCCGTATATTTACTTCAGAAAAAAAAGAGAGTGATCACTCCCCGCACGGCGACGATTGACTTATCAAAAAATGAATTGACTCATTTCGATTCCACCGCTTCTGTAATGCATCATTCGAATTAGACGAATATTAATTAAAGTGATCCCCCTCCCTTGATGGGAGGGGTAAGGGGAGGGTGAACTTTGGCCTACAAATTCATCTGGTTACTATAAATTAATCACCCCCACCCCGACCCTCCCCCCATTTAGGGGGAGGGAGAAAGAGGCATTATTAACCGGAGCCATGCACATGCTGAAGGATGCCAACTTTTTATGCGAGCTGGGCACTGAGGAGATACCGGCCGGATACCTGCCGCCGGCCATTGAGGCGGCCAAAAGGCTGTTTATCGATAATCTTGAAGAGAACAGGATAAATTTCAAAAGTATCGAGGTATACGCAACCCCGCGGAGGATCGCTATCCTCGCCTCCGGCATGGCAGAGACCCAGCGGGAAGAGGTCGCGGAGATCAAAGGGCCTTCGGTGAAGGCTGCGTATGGCGCGGACGGTTCGCCGACAAGAGCCCTGGAAGGCTTTCTGAAAGGGAACGGCATCGCGCGTGAGGACCTCGCTACCCGGGATACTGATAAAGGCGCGTATCTGTTCGCCAGAAAGAGGCTTGCGAAGAAAAAAACCGCCGATCTGTTGCCCGGCATAATAGCCGGAATCATCGCGCAGATACCCTTCCCCAAGAGGATGCGGTGGAGCGACAAGGCGGTCACCTTCCCCCGGCCCATCAGGTACTTTCTCATTATTCTTGACGGCGGCGGCCCGTTAGAGATCGACGGAGTCGCGTCGTCGAACAAGACCCGCGGCCATTACATCCAGCATAACCGGATGCTCGAGGTAAATTCAATCAAGGACTATGACGGCATTCTCAAACAGAACGGGGTCATCGTTAACCAGCAGGAAAGAAAGGAGATCATCAAGCGCGATCTTGAGGAGGCGGCGCATAAGGCTAAAGGCTTTCTCCTCGAAGACGAGGAGCTCCTCGACACGGTGACCTATCTGACGGAGCAGCCGAGCGTGTGCGCGTGCAGCTTTGACGGCAATTTCCTGAAGCTCCCCGATATCATCCTCATCGCCGAGATGCGGGAGCACCAGAAATACTTTTCGGTCATCGGCCCGGACAAGAAGCTTACGAATAAATTTCTCGTGGTGTCGAACAACCCGCCCACGCCGCATGTTACGGCCGGAAACGAGCGGGTCATCGCCGCGCGCTTAAACGACGCGCGCTTCTTTTACGAAGAAGACCGGAAGGTGAAGCTCGCCGACCGGGTCCAGACGCTCACCAGCGTGCTTTTCCACAAGGAGCTCGGCTCCATCTACGATAAGGTGCAGAGGATGCAGGACATCGCGGATTTTGTATGCCGGCGCCTTAACCTGGACGGCACGCTTGAAGCAAAAATAAGGAGGGCCGTTTCCCTGTGCAAGACCGATCTCGTCACCGCCGTGGTATTCGAGTTTCCCTCGCTTCAGGGAAAAATCGGCAGAATTTACGCGCTCGAGGACGGGGAAGACCCCGATGTGGCCGATGCGATCGAGGAGCATTACCGGCCGCGGTTCAGCGGCGACCGCCTCCCCTCAGCCATGACCTCCCTCGCGGTTTCCCTGGCTGAAAAGGTGGACAATATATTCGGCTCCTTCTCGGTGGGGAATATCCCGAAAGGCTCGGCTGACCCGTATGCCCTGCGACGGCAGGCTAGTGCCATTGTCGAGATTCTCATCAGGAATGAGATCAATCTTGAATTGGAGGAGCTCCTGGATGCAGCGACGAAAAATTATAAAAATGGCGTCCGGATCGTGGACTCGATCCTTCAGTTCATCGCAGCACGAGCAAAGACGATTTTCTCGGAGAGCGGCCTCTCCCATGATGAGATCGACGCCTGCCTGTCGACCGGCTCGAGCGATTATCTGGAGCTCTTCCGCCGCGCCCGGAGCGTGAACGAATTCCGGAAAAATGAGAATTTCTCCCGTATGCTCCTCAGCTTCAAGCGGATGAACAACATCGTATCCGCCTTCAGAAAGGAGAATAAAGCCTACCCGCTCTCCTTCGATCCGGCGCTCTTCCGGCACGAAGAGGAAAGGGAGCTGTATGATTTTTTTCAATCGAAAAGCGAAACGATCGGAAGGCTCATATCCGCAAGCAACTACATCGAGCTTTTCGGGCTCCTGATCGAGGCCAAGCCCATAATAGACCGGTTTTTCGACAAGGTCCTGGTCATGGAGAATGATACAAGGCTTCGCGACAACAGGCTGTACGTACTGGAAAGCATCCTGAAAAACTTTACAAAGCTCATGGATTTCTCGAGAATAGAGGATCGGTGACCGCCATGAGGATCTGCCTCCTCTCGTACCGCGGCAACCCCTACTCCGGCGGTCAGGGAATATACCTCAAGTACATCGCCGAGGAGATGGTGCGCCAGGGCCACAAGGTCCACGCAGTGGTGGGGCCTCCGTATCCGCCGCCGATGAAGGGCGTTAAACTCCATAAAATAGAGAACAGCCACTACTACGAACGTAACGGCGCGGATATAATCGACCGGAACGAGCCGTTCGGGATATTCAAGCCGCTCAACTTTTACGAGTACTGCGCCACCAGGCTTGGCGCTTTTTCCGAGATCAGCTCATTCACCTTCCGTGCGTTCCAACTGGTACGGAGGATTCATGCAAAATACAAATTCGATGTCATCCACGACAACCAGTCGATCGGCTACGGCCTCCTCTTAATAAAATATCTCGACATCCCGGTGGTAGCCACCATCCACCATCCGCTGTCCATCGACCTGGCAAGCACCCTGGAGCGGGCCCCGACATTCAAAAAGAAGATCAAGACCGTCATTTTCTATCCCACCATGATGCAGGCGTTCGTGTCCAAGCGGCTCGACCACATCATCACCGTGTCACAGAGCGCGAAAACAATGATACACCGCGACTTCGGCGTGCCCCCGGCCGGGATGACCGTGATCTACAACGGCATAGACCGGAGCATATTCCGTCCCCTTCGGAATGTTCGGAAAAAAAAGGGGAAAATCATATTCGTGGGAAACATTGAGGACGGAAAAAAAGGATTCGCCTACCTGTTAAAGGCCCTCACCCTCATCGACGCCGGAGTGCGGCTTACGGTCGTGGACGGAGGCGCTCCTCACCGGAAGATTACGGAACTGCTCATCAAGAAGATGAGGCTCGGCGACAGGGTGGAGTTCACGGGCAAGACCTCCACCGAAGAACTCGTACGCCATTACAGTGAGTCCGTGCTCGCACTCGTCCCGTCGGTATATGAAGGCTTCGGCCTTCCCGCGGCCGAGGCCATGTCGTGCGGCGTGCCGGTGGTGGCAAGCGACGGCGGCGCCCTGCCGGAGGTCTTGGGAGACGCCGGTATTGTGGTGCCGGCCAGGGATGAAGCCGCAATAGCATCTGCGGTGAATGGACTCCTTGCGGATCCGAGAAAACTTAAGGAGATGAGCCGCAGGGGAATCGAGCGGGTGGAGAAGCACTTTAAATGGGACAGGGCGGTAAGGGAGATTATCGAGGTTTATAAGAGATCGAGATCATCGGAATACCGATGGCGAAATAGTGCCTGCTAAGTGCGGTACCATTTATGCCTGCTTTCTCTTGGCTTCAATTACGATCTGTGCCACGTCCATGACCCTCATTTGATTCTCCAACCCTTCGTCTTTAACGGCGTCTTCCAGCATTTTCTTGCAGATCGGACATGCTACGGCAACTACCTCGGCGCCATACTCTTCTGCCTCCCTGACGCGCCGTCTGGCGGAGCTGTCCTGGCCTGAGCCGAGCATATCGGAAAAATAATTTCCGCCCCCGCCCCCGCAACACAGGGCGCTGTTCATATTCCTTCCCATCTCCATATAATCAAGCCCCGGCACGGATTGAAGTATATTCCTCGGTTCGAGATAGACGCCGTTCCATCTTCCGAGATAGCAGGGATCATGATAAGTCACCCTGGCCTTAAACGATCCAAGAGGTAATTTATCCTTAATGATTTTATTAAGCATCTGAGTATAATGATAGACCTCAAACTTACCGCCCAACAATGGATACGCATTCTTCATCGCATTAAAGGCATGGGGAGAGAGGGTGATGATCCTGGCAATTCCACGTTTGGTAAATTGGTCTATATTATTAACGGCCAGATGCTCGCTGAGCGCTTTTTCGCCAAGGGCATTGACGTCATTCCCATCGCTCGTCTCGTTTTCGCCGAGAATCCCGAACGAAATGCCGGCATTCAAAAACAGTGAAGCAACGGCGCGCGTCATTTTTATTCCCGATTCATCAAAAGAGCCCACGTCGCCTGCATAAAATAGATATTCCTGTCCGTTATATACGGGGACGTCCAGACCTTTCGCCCAGTCGCCCCTTTCAGACTGAGGTTTTTTGAAAGGATTCCCCCTGTTATATATTTCAGTCAGATAATTCCTGATTGAAGGAGGAAGCTTGCCCGTGTTTACGATTTCCTCTCTTGCCGCTATTATCATATCGACGAGATGATCTTTTATCCCCGGAATACCGCATGCTTCAACGCAGTTTTTACAGGTGGCGCATGAAAACAGCACCTCCTTGAACCTGTCGCTTGCATCCAGATCTCCCGTTAACCATGCCCTTAAGAGCCACAGTCTCCCGCCGGGTGAGTACGTCTCGAAACGATACTTCAGGTAAGACGGGCAATTAATATCCATGAAGTTTACCGGTAATTTGCACCACCCGCACCGAAAACACCGGTGCAACAGTTCTTCATGTTTCATTTAGCCAACCTCCCAGTTCCCCGGATTCATAATTCCCTTGGGATCGAGCACGGATCGAAGACGGTTCATGAGCTGAAACGTATTGGGATCCATATGTTTGATAATCTCCTTTTGGGCCGGCGCCTCCGCCTTCCAGGGAATGCCTCCCAGCTTCAATACCGCATTATTGGTTTCATGAAGCGCATTCCGCGCCAGGTCCACATCGGCATCGATCGCCCTGTTGAACGTATAGGTGTAGGAAAACATCATGCAATGCCCGCCGATAATCCGTGCGGCCATAAGATTATCGATACCGAATTTCTTTGAGATTTCAACCCCGATATTATACGCTCCAGCGAAGAGCTCGATGGGCATGATCGATCCCACATATTCGAATCCGCCTCCTTTCTTTTCATCAGCGACCTGAGTAGGCTGAGGGTTGGGGGCCTTCAGTAAATCCGCTCTGCTCGCCGGAGGCAAGGGCGCGAACCCGCCTGTTTTATCATCGATGTATTTTTTCACCGAGGCGCGGATCAGGTTTCTCTTCCAGGTTAATTCCTCCTTTGTGTCCGCCCCGTAATTGATTATCACCATAGGAAATATTTGGACTCTGCCGATTATGCAGCTTACGCCTGCGGTTATATCCTCGGTCAATTGGGTGCCGGTCAGCCTGTGTAGGACATCAGCAATAAGCTCTATATCGCCGGTAATGAATACCCGCGCGTCATTATACGGATGGGCGGGAAAAAGCTTGATTGAGAGCTTCGTCACTATGCCGGTTGTTCCTGCCCAGCCGATGAAGAGTCCCGAGAGGTCCGGGAGCGGCGCGCGGGAAAACCAGTAAGGGGATGCGGAGCACGATCCGGTCTTCACGATCTCGCCTGTCGGCAGAACGGCCTCCATTCCATTCAGCATTTCCGAATGGAATCCGCCTATTTGAGAAAGATGGCCTGAACCGTGAATAAGCACATTCCCCCCGACGGTGGCGATCGGCGGCGCGTCGGGGATCGAGTGTTTGAGCCCCGGATGATGCCTTTTGAGATAGGCCTGGAGAATCCCCTGCGATGTACCGGCCTCTACCAGGGCATACCGGCTCGTCTCGTTTACTTCCAGGATCCGGTTCATCCTTTTCAGGTCCATTACCATACCGCCCTTAAGCGCCCTGGTAAGCCCTGACAGAACAAGCCCGCCGCCCATGGGCACAACGGGCACCCCTTCCCGGTTGGCCAGCAGCACGATCTTTTGCACTTCTTCCGTGGAATCAGGCATTACCACAAAATCGGGAGCTGCGGGCAGCATGGTGCCCATATCGCGGGAATAGATAAAAAGCTCTTCCGGTTGATTGGAAACGAATTCCGCTCCGACAATATCTTTAAGCTCATTATATATTTTTTCCATGGTATTGCCCCCTGTTAATCTATTCGCCTAACGCGATATGACAAAGCTCGCTCATCAGAATGGGAATAATGCCGCGCTCCGCCACCAGGTCCTTCATGGTGAAGAAACAGGCCGGGCAATTAAAAACGCAGTATTTTGCCCCCGCTGCCGCCATATCGTCGATGTTCCTCTTCTGCACGTCATCGGCCAGCTCGTCCTTTTGCTGCGCCTGTATGGTGCCCGCACAGCACAGGGCGTTTTCCCGGTCGTACTGCCGTTTGACCCGTTCCGCGCCGATCCTCGCGAATATGTCGTCAACCCAGTGTTGGGTCTCCGGAACAAGGCGGTTGGAGCAGGGACGCTGATACGCGACTTTTTCATTAAGCGGACGTATCTGTTTTTTAAGGGCATCCAGTTTCCGGGTCAGGTACTCGAACAGGTGGATCGGCTTAAAAGGAACCTCAATGCCGAAAGCAGGCGCGAGATGGGTGTAGGTGCCGTAGCATTCGTCGTGAAAACAGATGAATTCGTCAACGCCGCTCTCCTTGAGATAGTTATTCCGGATATTATCGATCATCTTGGGGAGGCGCTCGCGTATGGTCGAATTCCTGGCAAAGTGAAGCCACATGATATTGCAAAATACATCGTATCCCCCGAAAGTGGATGCTCCTTCGAAGAGCTTTCCGCGAATCGTGCCCTGCAGCATGGGAAAGGCGCACATATTCACCACGGGCGCCCGGAGCTTCTGAGGTTTGATTCTTCCCCGGGGTCTCATGACGAGGAGTTGTTGCTCCGTTAAAGGAATGGGTACGGGCCACGCCTTTTTTTCTTCCTGGCGCTCAACGATCATATAAAAGGGATGGTTTTTATTAGGACAATACTCTTCACACGCGTAGCAGGTCGCGCAATCACCAAGCACGCGCGAATCGTCGCCCCGAATAAGCTTCTTCCATTCTTCCCTGGCTTCGTCCAGACCCAGGTCCATGTACTGGCATTTCATCAGGCAATCTATTGATTTGCATTTTTCGCAGATTTTTTCATTGAATTTCAATTCATACATGGCCGCGCTCCTTTCATGGATATGGCTTATTTTTTCTTTTGCTGCTCCTCGAGAATGATCCGGGTCGTCATCCTCGCCACCTCGCCGACGAGCGTCGAACATTTTTCCATCATCCCCGCCTTCGCTGCCGCTGCCAATTCTGAAGGATCGTACAGGTTGTAGAATCTGCCGATCAGCGAGGTCTGAATATCCGCGCAGCGCGCGGAGCCGTATTTCTCGACAAACCGGTCGTGCAGCTTCTTTGAAAGCAGATTGGCCTTTACAAGCTTCCTCATGTCGCCGAAGTCCTTTTTGTCCCTTCCAAACATATAGCTTATCGCCATGACGCCGCCTGACAGGGCGCCGCAATGCCCGTCGCCGGTCAATCCCACGCCGTCCGCCAGGCCGGTCCCGGCTTTGAAAACATCGTCATTTTCAATCTCCAGCGCGTCGAACACGCCCGCAATCGTACATTGCGGGCATCCCCCGCCCCGCATTTCATATTTTTTCGCGTTTTCAAACGCCTTGTCTGATTTTTCATTCAGTGATTTTTCATTTTGCATAAGCTTACATCCTATTTTTGATATCTAGAAGATTTAACAACAGGTCGAAATACTTTTTCCTCTGTTCCTCCAGCCCTGCCGTATCTTTGTTGTCGGCCTTGAGAAGGCAAAGCTGCTGGAAATAGTAGTTCATTGCGGCATTGAGCAGTGCAGATACGGTTTCCGGATCATGCTTCCCGATCAGGCCTTTTTTCTGTATCTTCCTGATGCTTTTCGCACAACTATCCAAATTTTCATCGAAATACCAATCCCGATAAAACCGGCGGGCCTTTGGATTGCGGAACATCTCGATCCAGAGGATCCGGGTTATAGCTTCCATTCTCGGAGATGAGAGTATTTTCTGGCGGATTTTGAACGACTCTTTGAATTTATCCCTCAAGCGATCAAGGGACATTTCCTGCACCGGTTCTTCAGGAGGCTTCGTTTTATTTATTTCGGTTTTGTAGTATTCGAAAATTGCGTCCAAGATGGCTTCCTTGCCGGGAAAGTGATTATACAGTGAGCTGGTTTTAACGCCTGTCGCATGAGCTATCTCCCGGATAGAGGTTTCGTAAAAGCCCTTTTGTGAAAACAGATCGATGCCGGCATTAAGAATCTTTTCTTTTGTGCTTATCCGTTCGTCCATTCTACGTTTCTATTGTCTTGTATATTTTATTGCGTGTCAGCCTGAGCGGCCGTTGTGGTCTATAAATAGACTAACGATCGATAGTTTGTCAAGTCTTTTTGAGCCAGTTGATTAATCATACAAGTGGTATTCCAGCAGCCGGCACTCGATGCCTGCGTTAAAAAAAATCATTTTGCGGCTTGTTCGCAGCCCCACCTGTTTTGCCAGACGCGGGTTGCCGGTAAATATGTAGCCCGTATGCCCGGCGCATTTTTGTTTGAAAAAATTCCCTATGCTCCTGTATTGGCGGCCGAGCTCCGCCTCTTCGCCAAGCCTCACGCCGTATTCCGGATTAAGCATGATAATGCCTTTTCCGGTCGGAAGGGGGGTCTCGGCGAAATCACACACGGAAAATTCGATCAGGGTTTCCACGCCCGCGGCGCGCGCGTTTATTTTCGCGGCGTCAATGGCGCGCCGGTCAATGTCGGTCGCGATTATGCGCGCCGGCAACCCGCCGCGCCCGCGGCCGTTCATTTCTTCGCGCAATGCCCGCCATTTTTTTCCGTCAAAATTTTTCACGTGCATGAACCCGAAGTTGTCCCGCAAGAGTCCCGGCGCGCGGTTCAGCGCGATAAGCGCGGCCTCGATCGCCAGGGTACCGCTTCCGCACATCGGATTTACCAGCGGCACAGAGCCGTCGTAGCCGGCGGCAAACAGGAGCGCGGCTGCCAGCGTTTCCCGGAGCGGCGCGGCGTGCGGCATCGTGCGATATCCCCGGTCTGAAAGCTTGTTCCCGGAAGTGTCCAGGTAGAGCCAGCAATCGTCCCTGTTCCAGAAAAGATCGACAACCGCATTATCGCGGTTCGGGCCTGAAGACGGCCGCTTGCCGCACTTTTTAACCAGCCTGTCCACGATCGCGTCTTTGACTTTTTGATTGGCGAACATTGAATTTTTGACACGGCCGGTTTCAATGACTGAAACGACGCTCAGGTATTCGGACGGATCGATGATTTCTTCCCAGGCTAGGGCGGCGACCTCCCGGTACAGCTCGTCCGGGCCGCGGCAGGGGAATTTCTTAAGCGGATACATCACGTGCAGGGCGGTGCGCAGGCACAGGTTCAGGCGAAGCGCGTCTTCCCACGATGCCTCAATCTCGACGCCGCGGTCATGCTCCGACAGGATCGTATAACCCATTTTCCGTAGCTCCTCGCGCAGATAGGGAACCGAGCCCGGCCCGCAGGAGACGGTTAAGGATGTATTGCTGAATATATTCATAAATGTATCAGGATGATGTTAGACTTTTTCTTGCTTGCTATCAGAGCGTCCGGAATCTGCTGCATCGAGGAACGGCTCTAAGTAAAAGACAAGGATTTTTTAATATAAATTTTCGATAGTTTTCGGTAAAATAATGGAAAACACTGGTTTTATCAAATGCATGCCTCCGGATAAATTGCTTGACAAAAGTAATTTATCCGGATAAAATGCTTTTGTTATGAAAATAAAAAAAAGGCTTTTTGATCTCAACCTCCCGCCCGGAAAATCCGCTTTTCTTTGGGGCCCTCGCAAGGTCGGTAAAACCTATTGGATCTCTCATACCCTCTCCGGCGCTGAGATTATTGATTTATTGAAAACGGATATTTTGGCTGAATATATTACCCGCCCGTCGCTGTTAAGAGAACGCTACCAGCATTACAAGGGATTGATAGTTATTGACGAAATACAAAAGATCCCTCCCATTCTTGACGAAGTTCACTGGCTTATTGAAAATAGAGGCATATCTTTTTTACTGACCGGATCCAGCGCGCGCAAATTACGCCGCGGTCACGCAAATCTTTTAGGCGGCAGGGCTTGGCGAAGAACGATGACGCCGCTGTCTTTTATGGAGGTAACTGAATTCAATCTGGAACGAATCATGATTTCCGGATTACTGCCGTCCCATTACCTTTCGCCTGATCCGATTGAAGATTTAAGGTCTTATGTCGCCGATTACCTTAAGGAAGAAATTGTCGCCGAGGCGCTCACCCAAAATATTCCGGCATTCAATGAATTTTTGCGGGTAGCGGCGATCACATCCAGCAAGCTTATTAATTACGTGAATATCGCCCGCGAAACAGGCGTATCTCATAGGACGGTTCGTACCTATTTTGATATCCTTGAGGACACCTATCTGGGATTTAGGATCCCTCCATGGAAGGAATCAAAAAACCGCCGCATGATAACCACGGAAAAGTTTTATTTATTCGACGTGGGGGTGGCTAATTATCTCTCCAGGCGACAGCCAAAAATCGGCAGCCCTGAATTCGGAAAGGCTTTCGAACATTTTATTTTGATGGAATTGAAAGCATATCAGGCGTACCGCGATCCGGATATGTCTATAACCTTCTGGAGGACGTCAACCGGCCGAGAGGTTGATTTCATTCTTGGAGAAAAAAAAGCGGCGATAGAAATTAAAGGATCATCCCGCGTTCATGATGGGGATATCGGTTCTCTTCAAGCTCTATTAGAGGACGGGCCGGTTAAGAAGTGTTTTATCATTTGTCTTGAAAAGCAGCCGCGCCGGCTGACAAAAGATATTGAGGCGATACCATGGCAGATGTTCATAGAGCGGCTCTGGCGTGGCGAATTTGAATGATAACCGGCAGACGTTAGCCAATCAGCTTGACCGCTTTTTGATGAGGCACCGGAAAAAATAATATTATTGACACGATCGCAGGCATTAAAGTATTGTCCGGACTGATTAATAGAATGCGGTATTTAAATGACAATTGCCCACTTTTTAGTTTTCCCCCCAATTGAATTATCTACTAAGTGATCAGCGCTCAATTAAATTTTTTCACTGATCAACGGCATTCAAAATCAATACAGAACTATTGCAAATCCGGTCATACCCACAGGTAGGCTGAAACCGCATTAGATACAACAAGGAGAAGAAATGAGTTTTACAGAATTTAATTTATCCAGCGGGATTATGTCCCAAATCGAGGCGATGGGATATGAAACCCCGACGCCGATTCAAAAAATGGCCATCCCGGCGGTTATGCAGGGAAAGGACGTCATGGGACTGGCCCAGACCGGCACCGGAAAAACAGCGGCCTTTGCCCTGCCGATTTTACAGAGGCTGTCCGAAGGAAGGAAAGGGCAGATACGGGCGCTCATAATAGCGCCGACGAGAGAGCTGGCCGAGCAAATCAACGATTCGGTGACCGCCCTGGGCAAACGGACGGGGTTGAAAAGCACTGCCGTGTATGGGGGCGTGAGCGCCGGCAAGCAGGTGGCTGCCCTAAAACGCGGAGTTGATATAGTGGTCGCCTGTCCGGGCCGGCTGCTGGACCATCTCGAAAGCAGGATCATCAACCTATCAAGACTGGAAACCCTGGTGCTGGACGAAGCGGACCACATGTTCGATATGGGGTTCCTGCCGGATATCCGCAAAATCCTTAAACACGCAAGCTTGCGAAAACAGACGCTGCTGTTTTCCGCTACCATGCCGAAAGATATTCAAAAACTGGCTGATGATATTTTAAAAAATCCCTGCCATATCGAGATCGATCATATGGAGCCGCTCGAGACCGTTGAACACGCGCTGTTCCCGGTCGCGCCGCACCTTAAAACCGAGCTTTTGTTCGAGTTGCTGAAATCGACTGATGCGCGATCGATACTGATTTTCACCCGCACCAAACACCGGGCCAAAGTCCTGGACCAGAAGCTGCAGAGGAACGGCTACAGGGCCACTTCTTTGCAGGGGAATCTGCCCCAGAACAAACGGCAGAAGGCCATAGAAGGGTTTCGCAACGGCACGTTCCAGATCATGGTCGCCACGGACATCGCCGCCCGCGGTATCGACATATCCCTCATATCGCACGTAATCAATTACGATATGCCCGACACCTCTGATGCGTATACGCACCGCATCGGACGCACCGGAAGGGCGGAGCGATCCGGGGACGCGTTTACCTTTGTCACGGGTGAAGACGCCGGCACCGTAAAGGAAATCGAGCGAAAAATGGGCGCGAAGATCAAGCGCCGGATGATCGAGGGGTTTAACTACAATGCGCCGCAGAAAACAGACGCGCATGAACCGCAGTTCCGTCGATCATTCCAGAGTCGATCTTTCCCGAGAAGAAAGGTTTCGTAGAAATTGAGTTAAGCCGGATTTTTTACGCCGCTCTGCATCCTTGTGAAGCGGCGTAAAGGTTAATGGGATGAATGTATATGGATGGTACTAAAAGAGATACTATCAGGCAGGGACAAAAGGTAGCGATAGTTTTAAAAAAAGACCAGCGCACCGGCGATTTAACTATAGGAATCGTACAGGATATTTTAACGAATTCCAACCATCACCCGCATGGAATAAAAGTCAGATTAATGAGTGGGGGAGTCGGCAGAGTTAAAAAGATTCTTTAGCTCAGTTAAACAGATGTACGGATCGAAATTATGCTTGATCGGCAAACGTATTATTCATGTATGGTTTAATGAATTTTAATAAGAATACGGAGAAGAAATGTATGGGCCCGCTAACCGCAATTATTAAAACCAATAAAGGGAATATAAAGCTTGCACTTTATCCGGATAAGACCCCGGTCACGGTTGCGAGCTTTGCAAACCTTGCGCTTCACGGATTTTACAAGGGGCTGAAGTTCCATCGCGTAATCGAAGACTTCATGATACAGGGCGGCTGCCCCAAGGGCACCGGCACCGGCGGCCCGGGCTATTCATTCAAGGACGAGTGCACGCCTGAATTGAAACATGACAAGCCGGGCGTTCTCTCAATGGCCAATGCGGGCCCGAACACGAACGGGAGCCAGTTCTTCATTACCCACGTGGCCACGCCATGGCTCAACGGCAAGCACACGATCTTCGGGTCCGTGGCCGGCCAGGAGGACATGAAAGTAGTAAACAGCGTCAGGCAGGGAGACGTTATTGAATCGATCGCGGTCGAGGGCGATACGTCCGAGCTGTTCGCGCAGGTTGGCGATAAAATCAGAGAGTGGTATAATGCTCAGCGTTCGTGACCTGAAACTCTCTTTCGGCAAGAGAGTGCTTTTCAAGGAAGTCAATATAAATTTTGCCCCCGGCAATTCGTACGGGCTTATAGGCGCGAACGGTTCGGGAAAATCAACCTTTCTAAAAATATTGTCCGGCGAAATCGAGCCGAGCTCCGGAGCGATCGACCGAAACCCGAAAGAGCGTGTCGCCGTCCTGAGTCAGGACCAGTCCGCGTTTGACGAGCACCGGGTGATCGACACCGTGATAATGGGCCATTCTAAGATGTATGATGTTCTGAAAGAGCGGGAAGCGGTCTATACCAAGGAAAATTTTTCCGAGAAGGACGGGCACCGGGCAGCGGAGCTCGAAGAGCTCCTGGACGAGATGAACGGCTACGAGGCTGAGTCCGACGCCGCGTCCCTGCTCAGCGGCCTGGGGACCGGCGTGGAGCTACATGATAAAAAAATGAAAGAGCTCGAGGGCGGCGAGAAGGTGCGGGTGCTTCTGGCGCAGGCGCTTTTCGGCAACCCGGATATCCTGCTCCTTGACGAGCCCACGAACAACCTTGATATTGAATCGATAACCTGGCTTGAAAATTTTCTCTATAATTTCAACAACACGGTAATAGTGGTGTCCCACGACAGGCATTTCATTAACAAGGTCTGTACGCATATAGCGGACATAGATTTCGGGAAAATACAGCTCTACACCGGTAATTACGACTTCTGGGTGCAGTCAAGCCAGCTCGCGCTCAAACAAAAGAAAGAGGAAAACAGAAAGAAGGAAGATAAGATCAGGGAGCTCCAGTCGTTCATAGAGCGGTTCAGCTCGAACGCCTCCAAGGCCAGACAGGCCACTTCAAGGAAAAAATTGCTGGAAAAGCTTACACTCGACGAGATCCCGGTCTCGTCGCGCCGTTTTCCCTATATCGCGTTCAAGCCTGATCGCGAATGCGGGAAGATGGTGCTCGTGATCGAAAACCTTTGCAAGGCAATCGATAAAGTGCCGCTGCTCAGCGATTTCAGCCTCACGGTGAACAGGGGCGATAAGATCGCCTTCGTCGGCCAGAACAATTTAGTGAAGACAGTCTTGTTTCAGATTCTTACGGGAGAGGTTAAGCCCGATACCGGGAGCTTCAGATGGGGAGATACAATTACCACCGCGTATTTCTCGAAAGAAAACGGCGCGTATTTTGAGAGTGACCTGACGCTCGTTGACTGGCTCCGGCAATTCTCGAAGGATAACGACGAGACCTTCGTGCGCGGGTTTCTCGGCAGGATGCTCTTTTCCGGGGAGGAGTCGCTGAAAAAGGTGCGCGTGCTCTCCGGCGGGGAAAGGGTCCGCTGCATGCTCTCCCGGATGATGCTCTCAGGCGCCAACGCCATGGTGCTTGACGATCCTACGAACCACCTCGACCTCGAATCGATTACCGCTCTCAACAACGGCCTCATCAATTTTTCCGGGGTCATCCTGTTCGCCTCGCACGACCACCAGTTCATCGATTCGGTTGCGAACAGGATCATAGAAATCACTCCTTCAGGGGCCATTGACAGGGCAATGCGTTTTGATGAATATTTAGAGAGTGAAGAGGTGCAGAGGCGGAGGGACGAGCTCTACCATGGACATCAGCGGCTCAGCCTTTAGCGGCGGGGCATTTATTCTTCTTTTTTATCAGTCTTTTCCTCTTCCCAGTCCCAGAAAAAGTCTTTGTTCGTCAACTCCTGGTCTTTCTCCACTGCTGGTGTCGTCCTACGAAGGTTTTCGGGGAGGTCCGCGGTGCCGGCATGGATAAAGTCCAGCTGGTCTTCAAGGTCATCGGTTTCGTCCTCCCAGTACTGCGCAGTGCCGAAATGCGGAAACGCGGGAGGGAACGCGGGGTCGTCCCAGCGCTGGGCGATCCATGCCGCGTACCGGACGTATCGCAATGCCCTGAGGGGCTCTATCAGGCGCAGCCATGAATTATCGAAGTCCCTGAACTGCCGGTATGCCTCGATAAACACCTCCCGCTGGCGCAGTCCTTCCCGGTCCCGCGCCGGCACGAGCATCCAAAGGTCCTGGACTGCCGGACCGGTCAGGAAATCGTCGAAATCGAGGAAAAACCAGCCTTCGCTCCCGTGCAGGAGGTTGCCCAGATGGCAGTCGCCGTGTATGCGATGAAAGGGAACGTCCGTACAAAGCGATTCATAGATCTCCGCCAGCTCCAGCACCGCATTATGATACCGTTCCCTGCAGTGCTGCGGCAGAAAATTGTTATCTTCAAGGAACGCGAGCGGACTGAGCCCGTAGGTCTCGCCGGTCAGCCGGATCCGGTGTGCGGCTTTTCTGGCTGCTCCGTTGTTATGGATGCGGGCAAGGAGCCTCCCCAGGGTTTCCAGGACAGGATCCGAAAGCTCATCCGGCACCCTGCCCCCGGTCCGCGGCCATATCGCGTAGAGTATTCCCTCGATTTCGCGCAGGGTCGTTCCGTCTTGAAAACGTAATGGGATGCATACCGGTATCTCGTCCTCAAACAAATCGAATAGAAATTCATGTTCTTCCAGGATCTGTTCCCGGCTCCATCTTCCGGGCCGGTAGAACTTGCTCACCACGTGCGAACCGTCCTCAAGCCTGAGGTCGTAGACCCGGTTCTCATAGCTGTTTAACGCCATGCAGTGTCCGGTCGGCTCAAAGCCGCAATTTTCCACCGCTTTTATTACTACGTCCGGGGTCAGTTGATAGAAGAAGTTATTCATTAATTGAGAAAACCCGGTAAATTATTCTTCACCAAAGGAGCGGTCGAAGAGCTCTTCAATAGCTTTTTTCGCGTCATCCGTCAGGTTTCGCGTACCGGTACCGCAGAAAGTTTTGTGAGATATGACCGGCCTGTCTTCAGCCCATGAGCCATTGGTCCACGTGAACCACGCCTTGCGCTCCTGGTCATACACGCTTACCGGCCGGTTGAATAGCTTTGCGAGCTCGACTCCCCATCCTGTTCCTCCTTTAATAGTATTGTCAACTTGAATCCAGCCGATCGAAAAGACCTGGTACCCTTTGTTGACCATATGAAAGATGGACTGTATTACCCTCCTGATCATGTCGATCTCTGAAAAATTTCTGCCCATTTTTAAGGAAACGATCTCCATGCTCACGTTTCCTTCTGCAAGCTGATCCGGTCCGAGCGTTTGGATTCCTTTGGTTCGCTCCATTCTATGGCCGTCGAATGAAAAGTTGATTTCTTTGATCCCATGCTTTTCGGCCTGCCTGCCGAATTCGGCCTCAGCTCCTTTATGGCCCCCGCTGTATAATGTAAAATTTGATATGTCAGACATTCTAAACTCCTGTAGTATTTATGATTTTGCAGATTTTCTATTGAGGTGGTGCTTCTAATGATTGTCAGATTGCCGGCACAATATGAATATCCACTGTTCTGGGCAAGAGGGAGATGATGGAGCGTTTTGTCAATGATTAATATGGTTTCATTCAATTGTGTTAGAATTGCACCTCGATATTGAGGCGAGCTGTAATAGTTACTGTGTTAAATCGTTTCCATTAGTATAACGTGCTGCGGGCAGCCGAAGTTCGCCAGTTTCTTGAAAAATATCTCTTCAACTTTATTTCGGCGCCGGTGAGCAGCACCGGTGGGAGCATATTTAAAATAAGCCGGATGTAGCTCCTGAAGGGCGGCCGGTACAACCTGTTTTCCTTCATCCTGATGGCCTTATTCTTGCATGAAATAACGCAATTGCCGCAACCGACGCAAAACTCTTGATTGTAACCGTGCTTCTTGTTCTCTATGGAATGCGCATAGGTATTGCAGGCCTTTACGCACCTCCCGCAGCTATTGCATAATGATTCGACTACATCCGCGATTACATGCGGAGGAGCCACCAGGTTCCTGCTGAAACTGTTATGTATCTTCAGGGCGCGGCAACAGCAATCACAACAGGTACATATTGCGGTTGGGGCCGACGGCACGACATTTGAAGTGAAAAAAACCAGGTTTTTGGCCCATCTCTCCCCAACGATATCATACATTTCTTCCTTGCTCACGCTCCGGCCGTTTCCTTCCTTCGCGATACCGAGGGAAAAGTCGCCAAAGGTAAGGCACCCCTCCAGATGAGAAGCCCGCCTGCATATATGGCCGGTCAGATGCATCGAGTTCCTGCACGGGCACCGGTGATATACACCGAAATGCTTATGAGAGTCGATCAGCTCCGACACCAGATCAGTATCGGCAATAAAGCTGTTTGCCTCCACCGCGCGCTGGACCGGGATGTTCCGTATCGCGTTGACGGGCCTGCTGAAATAGTCGCCCAGATACCCGGTATCGATCAGATCATTGATAAGCTCCGCGTATGCACTATGCCATGCGCCGGCTTCATCAATCCTCAGTAAATGCTCGAATATGCCGGGGATGAGCGGGTAGAGCATAAAGCGATTCGCTATGGTGATGATGATCCTTTTCCGGCACATCTCTTCCAGCATCGGGGCCAGCACGTCCGGATGAGTGCCTGATTTCCGCGCAATCTGTTCTTTTGTTCTCGGGTACATGAAAGACAGGTGCCCGCAGAGACGCGCCTCTTCAAGGCTGAACAGGTGCGAAATAAGCGTTACCAGCTTTTCGCTCATCGGCGGTCCCATAACCTTGACCGAGCTGAACTTCGTAGCAAGCTCGATAAATATTGCATGAGCGTTATTTTTCGCAGTCATTTTCATTGCAGCCTGAAGTATCGTGCGCCAGGCGGAAACACCCGTTAACCGGATGCGACGCCTATTCTCACGTCCACCGAGTGTTCCCGGCGATCATCAATAAGGGGTATGGCAGTCCCGCTCAGCGGAACGCCGTCAAGGGTTATATTCGCACCGCCGCCGGTTGGCATTCGCCGTATGGTGATGTGGTAGATCGTTTCCCGGTACCGGTAGTGCATCTTGAACGCGTCCCAATCATCGGGAAGGCACGGCTCAAAACGCAGTTTGTCCGTTTCAAGCCGGAGTCCCAGCAGTGATTCCACGACAAGCCGGTACATCCAGCCGGCCGAACCCGTGTACCATGTCCATCCGCCGCGGCCGGTATGGGGCGAAAGCGCATATACGTCGGCCGCGACTACATACGGTTCCACCTTGTAGGTCGCGACCCCCTGCGGGGACCTGGCATGGTTCACCGGGTTGATCATGGCCGTCAGTTCCCATGCGCGCCGGCTGTCGCCTGATTTGGCGAAGGCCATTGCCGCCCATACCGCGGCGTGGGTGTACTGTCCGCCGTTCTCCCTCACGCCGGGAACGTACCCCTTGATGTACCCGGGGTCCAAATCAGATGCGTCGAACGGGGGCTCCAGGAGCTGTATCAGCGCATGCTCCCTGCGTACCAGGCGTTTATCAACCGCTTCCATCGACATGCGCGAGCGTGCGGCGTCCCCGGCCCCGGACAAAACAGACCAGCTTTGCACGATTGAATCAATCTGGCATTCCGGGTTACCCGCCGAGCCCAGAGGCGTCCCGTCGTCGAAATAAGCGCGGCGGTACCACCCGCCGTCCCAGCCGCTCTGCTCGATTTTTTGACGCAGCATGGACGCTTCGCTCCGGCAATGTTCGACGAAGGCTTTGTCGTCCTTCGCTTGCGCGATTGCCGTGAATCCCATGAGCACTTCATAAAAAAAGAATCCCAGCCATACGCTTTCGCCTTTTCCGTATTTGCCGACAATATTCATGCCGTCGTTCCAATCACCCGAACCAATGAGCGGCAGACCATGCACGCCGTAGCTTTCGCCTCTTAAAATGGCGCGCACGCAATGATCGTAGAGGCTGGCCATTTGCCTTGAGCGGTTCGGAAAATCGTAATAGGAGTCTTCATCCGCCTTTACCGGGCGGCCCTCGATAAAGGCGACCGGTTCATCCAGCACGCCGGTATCCCCGGTGGACAGAACGTACCGGATAGTCGCCATCGGCAGCCAGAGAAAGTCGTCCGAACAATGCGTGCGCACGCCCCGGCCCGAGGGAGGATGCCACCAGTGCTGGACGTCGCCCTCCGTGAACTGACGGGCCGCGCACAAAAGGATGTGGTCGCGGGCAAGGCGCGGTTCTGCATGGATGAGCGCCATGACGTCCTGCAGCTGATCACGGAAACCGAAGGCGCCGCCGGACTGGTAATATCCGCTCCGGGCCCATATACGGCATGCGAGTGTCTGGTATAGAAGCCAGCCATTCGTCAGCATATCCAGGGATTGATCAGGCGTTTCCACCTGTACCGCGCCGAGGGTGTGATTCCAATACCGCCATACCGCTTCGAGGGCGCCTCGCGCGGCATACGATCCGCGGAATCGTCCCACCAGATTGCCGGCGTCATCGGCGTCCCGGCCGACGCCGAGCCTGAAGATGATCTCGCGATCTTGCCCGTCGGCCAGATCGAAAGGGACCTGTATGGCGGCGCAGGGATCCAGAGCGGCGCCTACCCTGCCGGAGAGACTTACCCTGGTCATGGCGGCAGGATCGCGAAGAGTACCGTTGCGGCCGAGGAACTCGGTCCGGTCCCCGCTCAAGGTCCGCGTCGTATCGTCCGTGTCAAAGAAGGCGACCCGTCCGGCAAAATCAATGCTGTAGCCGTTCCGCGCGAAGAGAGCGCCGCTCGCCGGGTCAAGTTCCGTAACCACGTGCATCGCCGATTTCGGCCGCAGATCTCCCAGCACCCATTCCGCGTATCCGGTGACCGACAGCCGGCGCGGACGGCCGGAATTGTTGGTTATTTTTAAAACCGTAAACTTTACGCTTGCGTCCAGGGCCACGTAAACCCACGCCTCCGAGCTGATGCCGCGCTCGGTATGCTCGAATACGCTGTAGCCGAATCCGTGCCGGGTCACATAGGGCGTCGCTCCGCGGCATGGCAGGGGCATGGGGGACCAGTAGTGGCCGCGCTCTTCATCGCGGATGTAAAAGGCTTCCCCGCTTGAATCGCTTACCGGGTCGTTGTACCAGGGCGTGATGCGGAATTCATGGGCGTTCTCCGCCCAGGTATAGGCATGGCCGCTTTCCGAGACGACCGTTCCGAATTGCAGGTTCGCCAGCACGTTCACCCATGGCGCCGGGGTCACCTGCCCGTGCGCGGTCGTTATGATGTACTCTCGTCCGTCGGGGGTGAATCCGCCGTACCCGTTGAAGAACATGAGATCGGGACGGGGCAGCGCGGTTACCGCAGAGGGTTCGGCGCGGATGCTCCTGGCCGGCACGAGCTGCGGAACGGGCTTTCTCGCGCCGCCGCGGCGGTTGATCTGCTCCGCCAGCGTCCCCCGGTCGTCGGATATAATGGCGCGGGCGGCCGTCTGGATCAGTATGCGGTCCTCGTCAGATATCTGGTCGGATGACCGCACGAAAATCCCGCCGGGCCGATCGGTCACATTGGTTTCCGCCCCGGTGGCGAGGAGCCCCATGATCTGGTCGTGCAGAAGCTGCCGGTACCCGGCGCGATCTTCGTTCCAGATCACCAGGTCGACCGCGACTCCTTTCAAGCGCCAGTAATAGTGCGCCTGTATAAGCTGCCGCGCCAGATTGATGTTGGCCGTATTTTCAATCCGCAGCAGAACGATGGGCACATCGCCGGATATCGAGTAGCCCCATAGACTGGATTGCCCGCGGCGGTTCCGTGCGATGATGCCGGGATCGGCGCGCAGGGAAGAGTGGGCGTAGATGATGGAGCCGGCGAGGTGGCCGTACAGCTGCGCGTCGGCCTCGGTTGCGTTGAGCTGCCGGAGCACCACCTGGCTGTGGGTCCACGCAAGGTCGAAAACGCGGTCCGCCAGGCGCCGGTCCTGGTACTTCCCGACGAGGCTTACGGCGGCGGATCGGGTCTCACCCATGCCGGAAACGATATCGATCGTCACCGATTCTTCAGGAGCGAGCGTTAACCGATATCGAATAGCGACAACAGGATCCAGCACCGAGCCTTCGCTTCCCGAAAGCGCCGCGGGTTCGTTCATGGCACGGGGAGCGGCCGGGGTATTCCAGCGTCCGATGAACTGCGTTCGGTCCGTCTCATAGGATATTCCTCCGGGATTCGCCCCGTACGCGGTCATCAGGTGAAAAAACCATGGCGTCTTTTCGGTGAGGGAGCGCGGACGGCGATGGCAGAGTATCGCATGCCGCTCCCGATCGATTTCGGTCTGGACAAAAAGATTGCCGAGTGCCGGATGCAGGGCGTCCGCGACATGCGGCGCGAGGACCACTTCCGCGTAACTGGTTATATCGATCTCCCTGCGGCTCCGGGTCCGATTGGTGATGCGGGTCCGCCGCAGTTCGATGTCATCCTCGGGGGAAACGACGATCGAGGTATGCGCATCGATGCCGTGATCGCTCCGGCGAAACTCGGCGCGCCCCTCGGAAAAAATCACCTCGTAATATTTCGGCTGCTTCAGCGTCGGCTGATACGCGGTCGACCAGAATTCGCCGCTCGACGCGTCCCGGATGTAGCAGAACGAGCCCCAGTTATCGCAGGTGCCGTCTTCACGCCAGCGCGTGACGGCGATGTCGTTCCAGCTGCTGTACCCTCCTCCCGCGTTCGTGACCATCACGTTGTATCTGCCGTTCGACAGCAATTGCACCTCCGGCACCGGGGTGTCCGGGCCGGCGAATACGCGCACCGGCATGTCCGGGCCGGCGAAATTCGCGTGAATTTCGGGGAGCTCGGTGGTATGCGAATAAAGCGCCGTGGCCTTCGGGATCCGCTCTTGAAGAAGCAACGCCGTCGCCTGGAACAGCGGTTCCGCGTTGAATCGCTTCTGCATCGGACGGTCAAGGATCAAATAGGCCATCGCGAGGAAACTCATGCCCTCATGGTGCGCCATGAAGGACCGGACAGCGGCGTTCGATTCCCCGTGCGGAAGCCTGGACGCGGTGAAGTCGATCGCCTCATATAAGCCATACCTCCCCGCAAAGCCCTCGGCCGCGAGCCGCTGAAGGTTCACGCACGCCTCCTCGGGCGCCACCATAAGGGCCAGCGCCGAGGCATAGGGCGCGATCACCAGATCGTCGGCAAGCCCGCGCTTGAGCCCCAGACCCGGCACTCCGAATGCCCGATACTGGTAGTTGAGGCCGGCGTCGATCAGGTAGTAGCCGGATTCCGACATGCCCCACGGCACGCCGCGCTGCCTCCCGTATTCGATCTGCCTGGCCACGGCCGCCTTATAGGACTGGTCAAGCAGCGAATGCTCGTACGCCGGCATCACGAGAAGCGGCATCAGGTACTCGAACATTGATCCGCTCCACGACAGGAGCACCGGCCTTCCGCCGGCCGTGGTGAGCTGCCGCCCGAGCGCGAACCAGTTCTCCTGGGGAAGCTGCCCCTGCGCTATCGCCGTGAAACTGCACAACCGCGCTTCCGATGCCAGCAGATCGTAATAGCTCAAGTCCCTGCGGCGGTCATTAACGTTGTAGCCGATGGCCAGCAGATGACGTTCCTTGTCGTAAAGAAAATCATATTCCATTTGGGCGAGTTCGCCCGCGCGCAGCGCCAGGCGTTCGATGGCCGCAATCCTCTGAGCGGCGCGGTCGCCTGCTTCACTGATGAGCCGCCGTATCTCATCATTCCTCCCGCTCTCCGCGGATGCCGCATCAGCACCCGGCCCTTGATCGGATGCCGGCAGGAACTCCGTTTTCCGGCGGACCAACTGGCGCAGCGTCGGAATCTCGTCGATATCGGGCATCCGGCGGAGCATATCAGGCGATCCCGCCCAGGGGGCGAGAAGGGTCAACTCATCAAGGGAGGCCTTGCATTGCCGGGCCAGCGTCTGCGCCCACCACCATGCCTGGTTATCGGCTCCGGCAATGAAGGCATCGGCCATGCCGGCGGCGGAGGTTGCAAGGCGATCGAGGCACCGCCGCGCGGACCCGAGCGTTGCCGGCTTATCCCGGCAGGCCGCCTCCAAATCTTTCTGAATATCCGCGAGCCGGGCCGGCGGCGTCCCCCCTTCCAATGTTTCCACGAAAACCCCGAGGGTGTCCCGGAGACCGTCAAACAATCGTGGTCCCACTATCCTTTTATCGGGAATCTCAAGCAGGCCCGACCGAAGCGTCAGCAAATAGGCGGCGAGGTTGCCGCTGTCAACCGTTGAAATGTAATGGGGCGGCAACGGCTTCAGGGATTGGGTGTCGTACCAGTTGTAGAAGTGTCCCCGGTGCCGCTCCAGCATGTCCAGCGTGCGAAGCGAACGCGCCGTGCGCTCGATACATTCACCCGCTGTCACATAGCCGAAATCGTACGCGGTCAAATTCGCGAGCAGGGCAAACCCGATGTTGGTCGGCGATGTCCGGTGAGCGACCGCGACGACCGGATGCTCCTGATAGTTGTCGGGCGGCAGCCAGTTGTCTTCCGGGCCGATGAAGGTCTCGAAGAACGCCCAGATTTTACGGGAAAGATTCAAGAGAAAATCGGTCTGTTCCGCCGAAAGGCGCGTTCTCTTGCGGCCGAGCGGCCGGCTGATCCACCAGGCGATAGCCGGTGAGGCGAGCCAGAGTCCCAGTATCGGCCCGGCAACGGCAAGCGCGGCCGGCCCGGACAGCGCGAGATAGATCGCCGCTGCGGCGACTATGACCGGGGCGATCCACATGGTCAGATATGAACCGGCGAGGCTCGTGCGGCCGGTGCGTTTCGAGTCGGCGGCCGTATTCCACTCGAGCAGACGCGTATGAGTGATCAGCATCCGCCAGAGTGTGCGTATGATCGCATTCATACTGTAAAACGCTTCATAGGGCATACACGCGAGCGAAAATGCCAACTCCGTCAATCTCCTGCCGGCTGAATTCATTGCAGCAGAGAGGTGCTGTCCCCACAGCACATCGTCCGGCTTTGTAATCGCATCCATGAAGGAAATGAGCAGGGAAGGTATGCAGATGATCCCGATCACCGCCGCGCTCCAGAGCCAGGCCGGCGTCAGTATCGTCCAGCCCAGGATAAGCAGGAATGAAAGCGCCAATGGGACGAGACTCCGCCTGAGGTTGTCGAAGATTTTCCATCGCGACAATCCCGAGAGCGGATTCTTCTGTATTATGCCGCCCGGACCGGGAACGACCGGGAACAGCCATCGCACTATCTGCCAATCGCCGCGGATCCATCTCTGACGCCGGTTGACGTCCGCACTGTAGCGGGACGGATATTCCTCGAGCAACGGGACATCGCTCAGAAGCCCGGACCGCACATGGCACCCTTCCAGAAGATCGTGGCTGAGTACCAGGTTTTCCGGCAAGCGTCCTTTGAGCGCCCGCTCGAACGCGTCAACGTCGTAGATCCCCTTGCCGATGTACGAGCCTTCCTGGAACAGGTCCTGGTAGACATCGGAGACGGTGCGCGTATACGGGTCGATGCCCGGCTCGCTCCCGCACAACTGCGCGTACCGGGAGCGGTTCGCGTTTTGTAGAATTACGGCCACGCGCGGCTGAATGATGCCGTATCCCTCTACGATGCGCCGCCGGGCGTCATCGTACCGCGCGCGGTTCAGCGGATGCGCCATGGCCCCCGCGAACTGCCGGGCCGAGTCGCGCGGCAGGTGCGTATCCGTGTCGAGGGTGATGACATACTTCACGTTCGACAGAACATCCGTGTCCCCGACGACAAGCGAGAAGCTCTCCCGCGCGTCGCCCCGCAGAAACGAATTTAAATCGGCGAGCTTCCCCCGCTTGCGCTCATGGCCCATCCAGAGCTTTTCCCGGGGATTCCAGCGGCGCGGGCGATGGAAAAGAAAAAACCTGTCGCCGTTCGGATCACGGTACTTTTGATTCAGCTCTTCGATTTTTCTCCGGGCCAGGCCCACGAGCGGGACGTCTTCGGGCAGGAATTCCCTGTCGGCATCCAGGAAATCAGTCAGCAGGGCGAAAAACAGGTTGTCATCACGGTTCGCCAGGAACCTTACTTCCAGCGCCTCTATCAGATCCTCGGTGTTTTGCGCGCTCATGAGCATGGTCGGGACCACGGCCAGAGTCCTCGATTCCGGCGGGATCCCGCCGGAATAATCAAGACGCGGCAGCGGATGCGGAACCGCAAGAAGCGTTACCGCCCAATTCACGAGCGCGACCGACAGGTGGGTTGCGCATAAAAAAGAGAGTATAGTAAACAGCCCGAATTGCCATCCCTGCAGCCCGCCTTCACCAGTCAATAGAAGAAGTCCGCAGGCGAAAATCGCGGTCAGCAGCGTGATCGAGCCGGTGTAGATGGCCAGAGGAAACCGGCGGATTATGTTTTGAAGAGCTTTGAAAGCGGTTGTGCGCACTCCGGCTGATCGCTCGAGCTGCGCCAATCCATTGTCGATCAGGTAGTAACCGACATGGGCGGCCCGATCGCCGTTGCCCCTTTTTGCCGCGCCTTCCTGGGATAACCGGATTGCCTTCCGCGCCACCTCGACCTCGGACAGCCCGCCGTCCTTTGCGATCTCCTCAATTACGTGCCGATAGCGATCGCGGGTCGTAAAATCCATTCTGCGATAGAACCCGCCGGGATCCTCACC
Organism: Spirochaetes bacterium RBG_16_49_21; assembly: GCA_001829495.1. Lineage (GTDB taxonomy): Bacteria > Spirochaetota > UBA4802 > UBA4802 > UBA5550 > RBG-16-49-21. The sequence goes on from MIBJ01000068.1 coordinate 37,772, forward strand.
GAGGGTCTGATCGACAACGCTCATCGTCTCCACGAACTCGTGCCAGTCCATCGCACCCAGGAACCGGAGACTGCCGATGCTGTTGCTCATCGATACCTGGTCGGCGGCCTGCTGCTGGATCTCCGACTGCACCAGCTGTTTGATTGTCGAACCTGATTCAAGGAGCCGCTGCTCGATCCAGGTCAACGGCAACGCGAGGTTGGAACTCTGTCCCTGCAACCGGCGCGTAAGTTCGGCGACAAAAGAACTGACCATGGGAGGGTCCGAACGCACCATTTCCGCGATCACCAGAATAAGGCTCTTCGGGTCTCTTTCCGCTGTCTCGGTCATCCGGTCGGCCCAATAATCCGCGCGGTTCTGTTCGGCCATATCCAAGGCGATCCGCGACGCAACGCGCCGGAGATTCTCGATCAGCGCCAGGCGCAGCATGATTGGAATCGCCCACAATTCTCCCAGCTTCAGTATGCTGACGGACTGGTAGGCCGCGACAAAACTGCTGAGATTCTCCGGATCCACCCGCCCGTCGCCGTGCGAAATCGTTTCCAACGCGATGTCATACACGCGCGGCAGGCCGGCCGAAGGGCCGTTCCGGAGGCGCGGCAGCTCCCGGCTGTAACCCTTCGGCAGATGCCTCCTCGCCGTTCGAATATGCTCTTCGATCAGATAAAAGTTGTCAAGAAGCCATTCACCGGCCGGCGTTATTCTATGATTTACCTTAATCGCTTCGGCAAGCATGGTGCGGACTTTCAGAAGTACAACCTCATTCTCCGCCAGCCGCGTCATCAGGAGAAGATGGTCTGAAACACGTTTCAGGCCAACCATGTGGGATCCCGCGAGAATCCTGCCGTGCTGCCGCATCTGATCGGCGCTGAATAACACCGAACGAAGCGGAGGCTCCGCACCTACGTATTTGAGCGTCATGTCTTCGTGAAAATGTGACCTCGGTCTGATCATGTGTCCGTGATTTAAGGAACCGCTCATTTTCATATAATGCTGTTTGGTCTTATCAAAATGGACATGTTACAGATCGGTTGAAATGACGTCGGTCAGGTCCCTTTCCCGCAGAATATTTCTTTTCCATTTGGCGATTATGGGAATCACGTAGGGTAAAAGCCTCATGGAATAGTAGGAGGGAAACAGAGGCAATCCGGCCAGATCGCCGAAAATCATCACCATGAGCAGGTTGTTAAAGTATCCCCTTTCTTTCCTGAGCTCCAATTCCAGCTCGTATGCCGTCATCCCGTAAAAAATTTCGTTAAGGGCTTTGCGGCAATTATTAAGTCTATCTGCGAGAAAAGAAAAAAGGTTTCCCGTTTTTATCATCCGCCATCACCTATTACAGCTCTCTGATTTCTATAATTTCAGTTTTTCCTTCCAATTTTTGGATGATTTGGTCCCGGTATTCCGGCAAAAAACGTATACAGACCCCGCAGTCGGAGCTGATATGTTTCGGCACCGGGACGATCTTGTGCGGAATGCCCTGTCCATTTAAAATACGCTCGGCTCGGATGACATGGCTCACGGAGTTGAAGAGCGCAATCAAATAATCCGGTTTTCCCGTCATGGCTGCACTATGCGTCCGGCCCGCGACATCGTTCCGGCGATATCGTACATGTTTGATACTATGCCTGCCGCCACCTTTCCGGTCAATTCGAAAAAATTTACACAGGTGCCGCAAACCAGAACCTTCACGCCTTTTTCTTCAAGGTTTTTCAGATCGTCGAGGACGCCCGATCCCTCAGCCGCGAGTTTCACGCCCGTGTTGTAGAATATCATGACCTCGGGTCCGGATTCAAGGTCAATCGCCGTGTGAATGAACGCCTTCATAAGAATCCTTCCCAGCTCGTCATCGCCTCTGCCCATGGTGTCCGACGCGATAACAAATACGGTAGGGCCCGCGGCCGGTTTGCCGTTACTATCACACGGCAGGTATTCAGGGGGCGCCGCGGTTTCCGGTGAAATCCCGGGCTTTTTCAGAAGATGAATTTTGAATACTCCCTCGGTTTCCCCGGCGACTTCTATTGAACAGCCGGCGCTTGACGCGAGACGTTTTATATTTTCAAGCGCGGTGCTATTGTCCACCAGCACCGTGACTTCATCACTCGCTTCAAGCGCTTTTTTGGTAAGAATGACCGGCTGGGGGCAGGCAAGGCCTTTCGCGTTTATTATTTCCGGCATGTTAACCTCCTGAAGTTATTACTTGAGTTAAGCGATTTTTGATTAACCCCTCTTGCTCCCTCCCCCTACATGGGGGAGGGTTGGGGTGGGGGTAATTTATGACGAATAGGCGACTTATGTATGCCAAACATCTATTTCACCCTCCCCTCACCCCTCCCATCAAGGGAGGGGGACTGCTTTAATTAAAATTCACCTAACTCGAGTTATTTATTCTCTTTAACGAGTATTTCGATGGCCCGAAGCGCGGCATTGATTTCCTCTTCTGTGTTAAAAATGCCGAAGCTGAAGCGCACCGTGCCGGTCGGGAACGTGCCGATGGTACGGTGCGCCGACGGCGCGCAGTGCAGGCCCGGGCGCGACATGATGTTGAACCGCTCGTCCAGCCCGAAAGATATGTCCGACGGGCTTATCCCCTCGATACCGAACGATACGACCGCGGTTTTTTTCAATGCCTCCCGGGGTCCGTACACGGTCACCCCGCCGACAGCGCGCAGGCCCTCCATGAAAAGGCCGGTCAGTGCCGCTTCTTTTTTTCGTATTGTTTCAACGCCGGTTGAAAGGACATGCTCCACGCCGGCGCCGAGCCCGGCAATGCCGATGGTGTTCGGGGTCCCGGATTCAAATCGGTCGGGCATGAATTCAGGCTGGTCCTCGAATTCCGAGCGGCTCCCGGTGCCGCCCCGCTCAAGGGGCGCAACCAGCGCCTCGAGCCCTTTGCGAATATACATGCCGCCGGTACCCTGGGGCCCGTAGAGCGACTTGTGCCCGGTGAAAAAGAGCATGTCTATTCCGGTTTTTTCCACTTCGATCGGCACGCTCCCCGCCGTCTGCGCTGCGTCCACGCATATGAGAATGCCGCGCTCATGCGCGACGGCCGCCAGCTCATCCACCGGCATTATGGTTCCCGTGACGTTTGACGCGTGGGTGACGAACAGGGCCCTGGTGTTACGCTTTACCGCGCGGGCGACGTCGGCCGGGGAAATCTCCCCGGATGCGGAGCAGGCAACAACGGTGAGTTCCACGCCTTCCCGTTCCGCGGCGCGCAGCGGCCGCATGACCGAGTTATGCTCCATGCTCGAGGTGATGACGTGATCGCCGGGCCTGAGCAATCCCCGTACCGCGGTGTTGACGGCCTCGGTCGCGTTCCGCGCAAATATCACGGTACAGGGATCGCCCGCTCCCAGCAGAACGGCGATGCGTTCGCGCGCGTCAAAGACGATCCTTCCCGCCTCTATCGAGAGGCGGTGTCCTGAGCGGCCGGGATTGGCGCCCACGTTCGCGTTAAAATCGGCCATGGCCCGCATCATCGCCTCCGGTTTCGGCCACGATGTCGCGGCGTTGTCGAAATAGATAGCGCTCATAACCCCTTCAACCGCTCTACGAAAGCCTCAACCCGCGTCTTGAGCTGTCCCGCATCCCTAAGCTCCCTGATGCGCAGCCCGTGCACCTCGCTCATAACGAAATCAAAATATTTCATTCCCCCGGGGCGATTTTTTTGCGACAGGAATATATCCTTATAGGCCCCGCCGAGAACGGCAAGAAGCGCGTCGTGGCCTTTTAGATCAAGGCCGAGATCCGACCACATTTGTGTGTAATTTGACATGGAAAACCTCCTGATAATATAAAAGTCCGGCCGCCATTTTCACGGCCGGTCTCTCAGAAGGCTTGTCGAGGTTACGACAGGATTATGGCAAGAAAGCGGGTGAAGGGAAGCCGCACGGGCTCCCGGTACGCCCCTCACTGCCGCGGCGTAAATATGATGTTATCTCTTATTACTTGCATTTCCTGGTCCCGTTTGTATTATGAATGATTCTTTAAAAAATATTTGTAAATGATATATGGCCGGTATATTTTTTCCGTCAATCATTTATTTTTCATAACTATTCGTTACGCCTCATGGCACCCGTGTTCATGCGCGTGGCAGGCCACTCCCGAGTCTTCCAGGCTTCCGGCGAGCCATTTTTCCGTGACCGTTTTCACCTCCCCGGAACAGCCGCGTAAAACCTCGATCCCGTGGCTGTTCAATACATTGACGGCCCCCTCGCCCATGTTCCCCGCGAGCATCATATTGACGCCCATCTGCGACAGCGTATGCACGATATTGGATCTGCATCCGCACCCGGCCGGCGAGGTTATTTTTTCCTCCGAAATTATTTCTTTCTTATCATTGACGGTGAATACCGTGAAATATTCACAGTGGCCAAAATGCTCATCCACTTGGTTCTGAATTGACGGCAATGCGATCTTCATGTTGTTCTCCTTTTTTTATTAGATTTATTGTTTACGTACATTAAATTATTTACCGCGGCGTTCTTTGCGTCTCTGCGAGAGCATTTTTTTAGACATTCCCGGTGCATTCTCAATATCTATTGCCTGCGGCAATTCGGACAAACAGATGCCCCCTCTGATGCAGGCGCTGAATCATATACTTTATTACATCGCGGGCACCGGAGCCGTCTCATTTCCTCTATTGAGACCTCTCCCCCTTCTATTTTAAGCGCCTTCCCGTTTATGAGCACATCCGCTATTTTTTTATGAGCGGTTTCTATGATCCTTCCGAATGTTTGCCGAGATATGTTCATTTTCCCGGCGCCCTTCTCCTGGTATAATCCCTCAAAATCGGCAAGACGTATGGCTTCAAATTCGTCAAGGGTCAAAACGACCTCCTCGAGAAGGGAGGCGGGGATACCCCGGGGCTTGAAATAGTTTCTGTCGGGCACGCAGCCCACTCTTCTGCAATATTTCGGCCGTGGCATTTAACTTACCTGGATGTCAGATTATGGGCATATGCTCATAATGTCAAGAAGTAGTTGTCAAATTTACATATTTTTCCTAAAATAATTTCACTTTTACCGCCCGTTTATCGTTATATTTATGCCGGTATTGATTGTTGCGCGGAAGAAGGCAACCGTTTATAAATCGATTGTATTTTTAATGATGCTACTCCAATATTTATATGCAGGGAGGTGAATTAAAATGAAATCAAATTTTTTGCTCGGTTGGTTTTTACCGGGTCTATCAATAGCTTTTTTAATTTTCCCGGCATGCGCCGGATCGGCCGCTGATCCGCCGGTCAGCAAATCCCTGATAGGCAATGTTGCGATAAAAGGATATGATCCTGTCGCGTATTTCAAGGTCGGTAAGGCGTTGAAAGGAGACAAGTCGATTGCATTCGCGTGGCGCGGCGCGAACTGGCATTTTACAACCAGGGAGAACAGGGATATGTTCGCAGCAGCGCCTGAAAAATACGCCCCCCAGTACGGCGGCTATTGCGCCTGGGCCATGTCCGAGGCGCGAAAAGCCCAGACGGACCCGGAGGTGTGGAAAATCGTCGACGGCAAGCTGTACCTGAATTGCAGCAGGGCCGCCATGGAAAAATGGGAAAAGGACATACCGGGCAACATAAAAAAGGCTGATGAGAACTGGCGGAAGCTTGCAGATAAAAATTGATTCTGCTTGACGGGGCAGATCACATGGATTTTCAACCGGGAATTTTTAATTCATGGTTCTTGATCGCACTCTACCATGCGGTCACCTGGGCCGCATACGTGTTGGCAGGGAAAAAGAGACACCTTCCTATCGAAACGCCGGGAAGGGGCCGGGCGAAATGGGAAAAAAATGGCATGTGCGCCATGGCAATAATGGCGCTGATCTTACTGATCTCGATTGTCATCCCCTTGAATCTCGGATTCATGCTTTTCGCCGGCCTTGCGCTCTACGCATACGGCCTGTTACTCAGCATGGCCGCGATTTATTCGTTTATCCGGACCCCCGGCGGATTTAACACCGGGGGGATATACCGGTATTTGCGAAACCCGATGTATCTGGGCATATCCTATAACAGGTTCCGCTATGTCTTATTTAACCGAACAGGTTATTTCCTGACTTGCTCCAACATTGTATTATTATATTAATAAGGGAATCTCTCTGGCCATACCTATTCGTATTCCCATCATCAATCAGTTTTATCGTGTATCATCGCCATTCGTATGCAGCCGCTTTACGCTGCAAAATACCAGATTGAATAACAAGCGGTATAAAGGGCGTACACAACAATAAGGAGGAGCACCATGAGCGCAAAAAAACCTGTTAATAGATTGACCACGGCTTTCGGCATACCCGTAGGCGACGATCAGAACAGCCTTACCGCCGGAGCTCGCGGGCCTGTTTTAATGCAGGATGTTCACCTGCTTGAGAAGCTCGGTCACTTTGACCGCGAACGCATCCCCGAGAGGGTTGTCCACGCGAAAGGCGCGGGCGCGGGCGGCTATTTTGAAGTGACCGCCGATGTCACCAAGTACACAAAAGCGAAGTTTCTTTCGAAGGTCGGAAAAAGGACCGAGGTATTCGTCCGTTTCTCCACCGTGGGCGGTGAAAAGGGGTCGGCCGACTCCGAGAGGGATCCGCGGGGTTTTGCGGTCAAATTTTACACCGAGGAGGGAAACTATGATATGGTCGGCAATAATACCCCGGTCTTTTTTATACGCGATCCTTTGAAGTTTTCCGACTTCATACACACCCAGAAGCGCAATCCCGCCACAAACTGCAAGGATCCGGACATGTTCTGGGATTTTCTCTCTCTCACGCCGGAATCGATCCACCAGGTGACCATTCTTTTTTCCGATCGCGGCACGCCTGCGGCCTATCGGAACATGAACGGGTACAGCAGCCACACCTACAAATGGTATAATGAAAAGGGCGACTATTCCTGGGTGCAGTACCATTTTAAGACCGATCAGAAGATTAAGAACCTGACGCGACAGGAAGCGGACGCGTTGAAAAGCAAGGACCCGGACCACGCCACCCGTGATCTTTATGAGGCGATCAAACGGGAGGAATACCCGTCATGGACGCTTGAGATGCAGATTCTCACGCCTAAACAGGCTGAAAATTTCAAATGGGACATTCTGGATATCACTAAAATATGGCCACACAAAGAAGTGCCTCCCATTAAAATCGGAAAGCTCGTTTTAAACCGCAATCCCCTGAACTACTTCGCGGAAGTGGAACAGGCTGCATTTTCTCCCGGGAACCTGGTCCCGGGAATAGCCGCTTCGCCGGACAAGATGCTGCAGGCGCGGTTATTTTCTTATCACGACACCCATATCCACCGGCTGGGGCCGAACTATCACCTTCTGCCCGTAAACGCGCCTAAAAACGCGCCTGAGACCAGCTATCAGAGGGACGGATTTATGCGCTTCGACACAAACGGGGGCGGGGGTCCCAATTACTGGCCCAATAGTTTCAACGGCCCGGAACCGGATTTATCCGCATTAGAGCCTCCTTTTGAAATCTCGGGATACGCGGATCGATATCAATATAAATACCCCAATGATGATTTTGTTCAGGCAGGCAACCTGTACCGCGACGTCATGAGCGATCAGGACCGCGAGAACCTGGTGGGAAACATCGTGAGCCACCTCGGCGGGGCGCTGAAGCGCATACAATTAAGGCAAACGGCGCTTTTCTTCAAAGCGGATTCAGATTACGGCACCAGGGTTGCGGCCGGTCTCGGGCTGGACATAAAAGAAGTTGAACGATTGGCCGGGATGTCGAACGAGGAGCGCGCAAAAGCGGCGTCATAACAATACCCCCCCCCTGACCCGTGAGCCGAACGCGTAGATGTTTTCTATTCTTCCGGAAAATTTTTCTTTAAGAAGACGTGCAATCTGATTCAGCGCTTTTTCATAATGTTCGTACATGGATAAATTTCAGCATAAATCAATGAAAATTCAAGTAATAATTTACCGCTCCGGGAATAATCAACTTTAGTATCCCTTTATGCAAGGAAGAATCCCCCTGTGTTCTCTTCAATAGATCCCGGCATTTTCTCCACAAACGCCCTGATCTCGTCCCGTACGCGGCGATAATGGGAAAGCGCCTCCTCCTCTGTTTTTGAGCTGCGCGCTAAAACCGGCGGGTCCTCGAACCCGTGATGGACGACCTTGGTCTTTCCCGGGAACACCGGGCACTGTTCGGCCGCGTGGCCGCAAAGCGTGATGACGTAGTCGAATTCAATACCCTTGAATCCATCAACATGCTTCGAGCGCTTGCCGGAGATATCGATCCCGATCTCAGCCATGACCCTTACTGCAAGGGGATCGACGCCCCGCGGTTCCGTACCCGCAGAGTGTGCCTCAATCGTTTCGCTTTTAAACGCACGCGCCAGTCCCTCGGCCATCTGGCTCCTGCATGAGTTGCCGGTGCAGAGAAAGAGAATTTTAAGCCTGTCATCATTCAAAAAAGCACCTCTCTTTTTATTGGAAGAGCTCCCTGTTCGCCGCCTCGATGCGCGAGCGCAGCTCGTCCCTGAGGGCGTTCATCTTGGCCTGGATATCCTCTTCGTCGCCCGTGAAGCGGGCGGGGTCCGACAGGTTCCATGTTTCGCTTCGCCTCGCGGGCAGCTCCACGCAGAGCTCCTCCCCGCAGAGCGTGATTATGACGTCAATCTCGTCCACCGGCACGGAGGATATCTTTTTCGGTTTCTGCGATGAGATGTCGATGCCGATCTCCGCCATTGCCCGTATCGCGCGGGGATTGATCCCGGGTCCCGGATCGGAACCGGCGCTGTATACGGCGGTTCCCGGCGGAAAGATGCGCCTTGCCAGGCCCTCGGCCATCTGGCTGCGCGCGCTGTTGTGCACGCAGAGGAAGAGGACTCCGCGGATATTTTTCTTCGCGCTTTCAAGCGATTCCCGATGGCGCACGTCCCTGCCCCTGGTCATGTAGATGACGAGCTCGGCCAGGTTTTTCACGTGATCGCCCATGCGCTCGATGTTTTTTATCACCGCCTGTATATTCATCGCCTCGAAGGTGTCGGCGGGATCGTTCTCGATGATCTTAAGGGAGGCGCGGAATATCTCCGCGTAATGAGCGTCAAGCAACGCGTCGCGCTCGATTATCTTTTCGGCAAGAACCGCGTCTCCGCCGACAAAAGCCGTCCTCGCGTCGTCGAGCATGGAGCGCAGGATGTCGCCCATCGCGAGTAAATCGTCGGGCAAACGCCGGCCGCCGTGACTCGCACATTCCCCGGCTCTCTTGCAGATGGTAACCGCGTGATCGCCGATCCGCTCGATGTTCGGAACAAGCTTGAGGACCGCCACGAGAAAACGCAGGTCCGACGCCACGGGCTGCTGCTTGGCGAGCACCGATACGCAGAGGTCGTCGATCTCGAGCTCCAATTCATTGACCTCCTCTTCCAGGCGCATCGTTTTTTTCGCGAGCGGGATATCATTATTGATGAAGGCGCGGATGCCGTCGGACACCATTGCCGCGGCCTTTTCCGTCATGGTGATCATCCGGTCCCGTATCATGTTGAGCTGGGCCTGATATTCGCGGTCCGTATGCTGGTATGCCATATACTATCCCCGTTTTTTATTATTTTCGGCCGTATCATCCGAACCGGCCGGTTATATAATCTTCTGTTCTCGTTTTATGGGGCGACTTGAACAGAGTATCCGTATCGCAATATTCCACGAGCTCTCCCATATAAAAGAACGCGGTGTAATCCGACACCCGTGCGGCCTGCTGCATGTTGTGCGTGACTATGATGATCGTGATGCCCCCGCGCAGGGAGTGAATGAGGTCCTCTATTTTCGCGGTTGCGATGGGATCGAGGGCCGAACAGGGCTCGTCCATGAGCAGAATCTCGGGCTCTATGGCGAGCGCCCGCGCTATGCAAAGCCGCTGCTGCTGTCCTCCCGAGAGGCTCGTCCCTGGTTTGTCGAGAACGTCCTTTACCTCGTCCCACAGCGCGGCCTGCCGGAGCGAGCGCTCCAGCACGTCGTCGCCGGCGCTCCCCCGCGTTCCCTGAAGCGGTATCCCGGCGAGAACGTTATCCTTCACCGACATCATGGGAAAGGGATTGGGCTTCTGAAACACCATGCCGATCCTTCTGCGAAGCATGACGGGATTGACCTTCGGGTCATATATGTCTTGTCCCGCGAAATACACGGATCCGGATACGCGCGCGCCGGGTACGCCCTCGTGCATGCGGTTGAGGGTTCGTATGAACGTAGATTTTCCGCATCCCGACGGGCCGATGATCGCCGTGACCGCGCCCGCGGCAATTAAAATATCAACGCCCTTGAGCGCCATCAGGGAGCCGAACCAGGCGCGCAGAGCAACGGTTTTTATAACCGCGGCCCCGTCCCGGATGCCGGTATAATCGCGGCGGTCTTCGTCCCCTCCTTTCTCTTTATGACCTGATATCGGTTCGATTGTTTCCATGGAACAACCCCTTCTCCGTCCGGTTTTAATCGATTCTCCTCTGCAGCCTGTATCTCAACGCTATGGCAAGGCTGTTCATAAGAATCATGATAACGAGCAATACTATTATACCCGCCGCGGCATTGACGTGAAAATCGCTCTGAGGGCGCGAAATCCAGTTGAATATCTGCACCGGCAGGGCGGTGAACGGGCTCATAACGGAATCGGGCAGAAAGGCCACATAGGTAAGCGCCCCTATCGTGATAATGGGCGCTGTCTCGCCGATTGCCCTGGACAGGGACAGGATGACGCCCGTGAGAATTCCGGGAAGGCTTAAGGGGAGTACGATTTTCCGAATCGTCGTCCATTTGTCGGCGCCCAGGGCATAGGCTGCTTCGCGAAGGTCCCCGGGCACCATGCGCATCGATTCCCTGGCGGCCATGATTATCATGGGAAGCACCATGAGGGAGAGCGTTGCCGCTCCGGCAAGGAGGCTTCGCCCCATGTTCATGAACCGCACGAAGAGCCCCAGGCCGAGAAGGCCGTAAATAATGGAAGGAACGCCCGCCAGGTTGCTGATGTTTATTTCGATGAAGGCCGTGACCGCGTTTTTCCCTGCGTATTCCTCCAGGTAGATCGCGGCCCCGATTCCCAAGGGCAGGGCTATCGCGGCGGTAAGGATCATGAGAATCGCGCTTCCCGCAAGGGGGGAGAGTATCCCGGCCCGGGCGGCGAAGCGCGAGGGAAAGCCTGTCAGAAAATCCCACCCCAATCTGGGTAATCCGTCGACGGCCGTGTCGATGAGCAGCACCGCCAGTATCACGAAGGGAACCATGACCGCCAGCGCCATGATCGCCTTAAAGGCTTTTTCGATCTTCTCATCCATCGCCCGGAAGGAGAGGTCCTGCGCGATTCCTTTTTTTCTCATTACAATGCTCCTTTTAGGAGTTTCCTGCGAAGATAGAGCGCAAGAAGATTAAAAGCCAGCGTCATGACGAACAGCATCGCTCCCACGGCGAAGATCGTGTTGTATTCCAGCGTCCCGTGGGGAGTGTCGCCGAGGCTCACCTGCACGATGTAGGCGGTCATGGTCTCTATGGGGACCCGCGGGTCCAGCGTGAGAACCGGCTGCTGGCCGGCGGCGATGGCAACGATCATGGTTTCGCCTATGGCGCGCGATATTCCCAGGATAAAAGAGGCGGCGATTCCCGAGAATGCGGTGGGGAGTATGACGTGCCGGATGGCTCGGAGCCTGTTGCTCCCGAGGGCGATCGCTCCCTCGCGGAGGGAGGCGGGCACCGAGTATATGGCGTCCTCGCTCAAGGAGGCGACGATGGGGGTGATCATGATCCCCATCACCAGACCGGGACTCAGGGAGTTAAAGCCGGCCAGCTCCGGGATGAATCCCTGCAGCAGGGGCGTCACAAAAGTGAGAGCGAAATAGCCGTACACGACGGTGGGAACGCCGGCGAGCACCTCGAGTACGGGCTTTAATATCCTCCTTAGCCTCTCCGGCGCGAACTCGCTTAGAAAAATCGCGATCAGTATCCCCATGGGTACCGCGACTATCATTGCGAAGAAACTGGTGAGCGCGGTGCCGGCAATGAGCGGCCATATTCCGAAATGCTTTTGATCAAACAGCGGCGTCCATTGCGTGTCGAAAAAAAACTCGCTTAAGGGAACCTGCCTGAAAAATTCAACGGTCTCGAAGAAGAGCACCATGATAATTCCCGCAGTGACGGCAACGGACATCGCCGCGCACGCGAAAAGCGCGGCGGATATCCATCGTTCCGTAAGAGAGCGGCTCTGGAGCAGATCCGGTTTGCGGTTGTCCATGATCTATTCCGGTTTATTTCTTTTTAAGGAGCTCCTCAACGGTAACGCCCACCTTCGATCCCGAAAACACCGTACCCGTTACACGGTCGCTTACGCGCTTTGCCGCCAGTTGATAGGCGCCCTGGGGAAGGGGAATATAACCCACCTGCTTTGCGAGCTGCGGCACGTTTTTCAAATAGAACTCGACAAAGGCCCGTACCTCCGGTTTTTTCTCCATGGATTCCTTTCGGACATAAATAAAAAGCGGACGTGAGAGGGGCTGATAAGTGCCCTTTCTAACGGTTTCCTGCGAAGGCCGTATCGGGCCCCTGCCGTTTCCAGGCTTGCCGTCGTCTACCGCCACCAGCTTCAGCTTGTCCCTGTTCTCCTCATAATACGCCAGCCCAAAAAATCCCAGCGCGAACTTGTCGCCGGCGATACCCTGGACCAGGACATTGTCGTCCTCACTTGCAGTGAAGTCACCGCGGCTGGAATGCTCCTTGCCCACGATAGCTTCGGTGAAATAATCATAGGTGCCGCTGTCGGCCCCTGCTCCGTAAAGATGGATGTCTTTATCCGGCCATCCCGGGCGGACCTGGCTCCATTTCATGATCCTTCCCTGCGCCTCCGGCTCCCAGAGCTTCTTAAGCTCGGCGACGGTCATGTAATCGCACCAGTCGTTCTGCGGGTTTATCAAAACCGCCAGACCGTCATACGCCACCGGTATTTCGATGTACTCGATTCCCTTTTCAACGCACCTGTCCTGCTCGGTTTTTTTTATCGGGCGCGACGCGTCGGAAATATCGGTCTCCGCCCCGCAGAATTTTTTGAATCCGCCGCCGGTGCCCGATATGCCCACGGTGACGCGTATACCTTTGTTCGATTTCTGGAATTCCTCCGCCACCGCTTCGGTGATGGGATACACGGTGCTCGACCCGTCGATCGAAATCGTGGCGGCCGGATTTTTCCCGCACGCTACGGCGAAAAGCGCTGCAAACGCAATATTGATCGTCATTGAAATTCTAAGCGGTCTTTTTTGCATAAGGCAACCTCCATAGAAATTTATTTAAGATATCACACTATTTCGCCCCACAACGAAATGATATGATAATATACCGATAATTCCCGGAGATCAAATCTTTATAAAGGATTTGTTAAGATAATATAAATATCTTGCAATCCACTGCTAAAAATGATCCAGCCTGTCATTGCGTCTAATATGAAAACCGCATAAAGTTATATCGTCAACAAATAAAAACTCCGCGGCTTGCCGCTCTGCTTTTTATTACTTGACCTTGCGCCGCGCAAAGGAATAAATTTTTGTTAATATGATTGAGAATATGATGAAAATTAAGAAAGGAGGGCCAGGCCGCTGGATCGGTCTTGCCGAGGCCCGCGCAATCTGCTTCGATAAAACGCCGCTTATTGATAAAGAAGAGGTGCACATTATCGATTGTTCCGGAAGAGTCGCGTTCTGCGATATGACCGCCATAGTCAATTCTCCATCCGTCACCGCCTCACTCAAAGACGGATACGCCGTACATTCATCTGATGTCGCTGCCGCCTCGCGGCAAAACCCGATAAGGCTTGTCCTCTCCGGTACTTCGGCGGCGGGCGACTCGGGAACAGGACCGCTGGCCACTGGCTGCTCGGCCCGAATACTTACCGGCGCGCCGCTGCCCCAGGTGGCCGATGCGGTCGTTTCTCAGGAATTCGTCAATGTACAAGACGGATTCGCACTATTCACCGCCGATGCGGATCCCGGCAGGAACGTGCTGGTGGAGGGCGCCGACGTGCGAATCGGCGAAATAATTCTTCGCAGGGGAGAAATCCCGACTCCCGGGCGTATAGGCTTGCTGGCGGCGGCAGGCGTATCAACCCTGCCGGTATACCGCATGCCGCGAATACTTCTTATAGCCACAGGCGATGAGATCGTGGAACCGGGCACGCCGCTGAAAAAAGGGGGGCTCTACGCAAGCAACCTGGTGACGCTTGCTTCATACAGCGTTTCGCGCGGACTTCATGCGGACATGCGAATAGTGAGCGACTCGCCTGAATATCTGAAACAAGCCATCACCGGTGCGAATGGGCCCTACGACGCTCTCTGTATCATAGGCGGGGCCTGGGACGGTGACAGGGACTTTACCATGTCGACGCTCGATGAACTCGGATGGGAGCCGTATTTCAGAAGGGTGCGCATGGGGCCTGGAAAGGCGGTGTCATTCGGCCGTTTGGGAGGCAAACCGGCATTCAGCCTGCCCGGAGGTCCGCCGTCGAACCATATCGCATTTCTTCAACTGGTACTGCCGTCCCTTTTGCACATGGGAGGGCATATGCCGCCATATCTTCCTCTCGTGCGGGCGACTCTTACCGAAGAGGTCTCCGGTCAGGAAGACTGGACCCAATTTATTCACGCAAAGCTTTCCAGTGAAGAGGGTGAATTGAAAGTAACGCCCCTCCGCTCGAAAAGCCGGCTCCGGGACATGGCGGATTGCGACTCTCTCATTGAAATTCCGGAAGGAAAGACACGCATTGAGCGGGCAAGCATTATTGATGTTCAAAGGATAGTGTAAGGTATGAAGGAACCGATTAGGGAGACCGTCATTTATCTTCAATCGATATGATGATCTCTTGCGCGTCGGTGCACTCTTTCAGGGAGGTAATCATACCTTTGACTGCATTGGAAAGCATATTTGCGATAAATGGCTTCAGCGGCACCGCTCTGCCGTTCACGCAAAGCCGGATAGATTGACCCGGTCGTGACCCGAGAAAGCGCTCCTCAATGAGACCTGCGAGCCCTGCGGCGTCGTTTATAGAAAACTGGGGAACATTGATGTCGTGCCGGGAATCGGTGGCGATAGCGATCAGATTGTCGTTTTCTCCGCAGAGGAGGTCATCATATACCGCGCCGCGAAAAACCTCGATTTTAGGCTTTGAATTGCGTTTGTAGCCTTCAGTCAGAATGATATCGACGCCGTGGATGAAACGCGCGGCGATATCGTCAATATCGAGTTCCTCGTAAAGCCCGTCAATATGAGCGACTTATCCTCCCCGAACCTTTTGCTCATGCCTCCTGCCAATACGTCAGAAATAATACCGTGCGCGTAGATCCCACCGATGGTCGGCCGGTTTTTCACCGAATTCAGAATTCCTGCCTCCCCACAAAAATGCATATCTGAATCGAAGCTCGAGATTATTTACTCCTGTATAAAGCAATTCAGGCGTCAGGCTGAAACTCAAATCGTCTATGTTGAACATCACGGTAAGCGCTGGGGTAAAGTAGAGAATGTCAAAGGGCTCCTTCTGGCTGACGCGCAAATACAGATAGTTTTTCATGGGAGTGAATCTACCGTAGGCGCCTTCAGTCAGCGCCTCGGCCGCTCTGAACGGCAATTCTTTTAGAGTAGCGCGATATGTATAATAAGCCTCATTAATCAGGAAATAATAACTGCGCATCTCGGACACCGACATGCCGGATGCATTATGATAATATTCGATGATGACGGTGGTCTCTATCTCCGTCAGATAGCGTATGCCCCCAAGAGCGGCGATTGCGTTGATTTTCCGTTTTCGCGCCATGCCCGTAGTTCCAAGGGAAAGCTTTGTTATTCCGGGCAGATATGCGAATTCTCCGTGAACCTCCAAATTGGTCGTGATGTTCCTCGACACGTCGATCCCCAACCTGTAGTTATTCTCCAACCCAGTAAAAAAAAGAAAGTCGATGTCCGTATCGAAAAACAGGAGATAGAGCTTGCCTGCAAAATACCAATGCCCGGCCCCGCCGAAATTTTCATTAATACCCTTGTAAACGGGCACGACAACGGGTGTAAAAGAAAGGGTTTTAAGGGGCCCGGTGAAGCTGGCGATGAAGTCCGCGGTCGCGACCGTGTATCCCTCATACGCGAGCTCCGGATCGTCCGGGTTTTTCGGCCGGTCAACGAAGGCGACCGGATTCCAGGCGTATCCCTTCCCCCATTTCAGTGTCTTTTTGCCCGCGTCGATAACCACATGCTGGTTCGGCTTGAGAGAAGCGTATCCTTCATAGAGACGCAAATCAAACGGCCACCGGCGGTTTGAATATCCAAATGCTTCGTATGCCCTGGCAAACGCCTTGAATATGCCCTTTTCAAACGTTAATTCCGGCTGAAGTCTTAAATACGCGTCCGCGTATGGACTGCCGGGATTGTTCTGGTAATATTTTAAACGAAAAAGCGCGCTCTTCAAATCGGCTATATACAGCGAGGGGAATAATTCAACATACCCGCCGATCGAAAAGGGTTTTTTTTCGACCTCAGATTCTTCGAATTTGAATTCATTATCATCTTCAGCGTAAATTCTTAATGCCATGCCCGCCAGCGCCGCGCAGCCTAAAGTAAGAATAATGAGAAGCCTCATGGATCACCTGAGTGAATCCACGCGGGGCATGAATGTCAGGGTGAACACCTCATCTCCGACCGATCGCTTCTTTATTTTCGAAAAAATCATTATTGAGCGATAACCCTTGTACAGGGGGCTCACGGTCTCAATGACCGACGGCCGGACGATCCCGCCGGTGAAGTCTTTTATATTTTTGAAATTGAGGGTCTTGATAAGCATGTTTTTCTCGGTAAGGCAGTCGATCCTGACGGGTATCTTTCTCTGTTTTTCGGCCCGGAGGCGGATCCGGTCATACGCAACGCTCCTGTTCCTGGCCTTGAGGTGAAGAAGATATTCACCGCCTTTTATTTCAAGCTTTTCAACTTTATATTCAGCGCTGTAATCGAGAGCCAGAATATCCGCGTTATTGAATACCCCCCCGATAACCGATTGAAGAGAAGTAATCCGGATCGGTTTTCCCACGTTGGGCACGTACAGCCACATATTGTCTCCAAGCCGGAGCGTGCTCCTTCCCTTGTCGCTCGCGGGAGCAAGAAAGAGCGCGATCAACTTGTCCACCCCTTTTTTAAGGCTGAAGAGCACATATTCCTTCTTGCGGCCGTCCGGTTCGATATTGATGATCTTTCTATATGATTCATACGATTCCGGGTTCAGGTTCCGGTCGATCTCGCGCAAGAGCCGGTCCGGCTCCTCTTCGCCCGCATAACCGGCCGTAAAAAACAGCAGAATGAAAACCATCAATAATCGTTTCATGTCATCCTCCGGTATCGATTTTCTATACGTGCCTGAGCGCTTCCACCGGCTCCATCCGCGACGCTTTATATGCGGGATAGAACCCGGCCGCAAGGGACACGGCGAGCACCGTGATCGTTATCGCCACGGTTTCCGGCGCGCTCAATGACGCCCTCAGTACAAGCCCCTGCTGCATTCCGAAATTAAAGGTGATCCCCGCCGCATTGACGATGATGATGATAATGGCCCCGATAACGACTCCCGCGATCGACCCGGCCGCGCCGAGAAGGAACCCCTCGGTAATGTACATGTACAGAATCTTTTCGGGAAGCGTCCCGATAGCGGCGATCGTACCGATTTCACGGATGCGCTCATACACCGCCATCATCATCACGTTCATGATGCTAATGAGCACGATGGCGACCAGCATTATTCTGACAAACTGGGTCATCACGTCGATCATTTTTGCGATATTCACGAAAGGAGAAAGCCCCTCCCATGTATGCACCTCATAAACCGGTTTTCCCCCGCTCGATAAACCGGCTAACTCCTTTTTGATGCTTTTTTCAAACGAGCCGAGCTTGTCAAAATTTTTTACGCGAACGGCCACCTCGCTCACCTCGGCTTTTTCCATGCGAAGAAGCTCGACCGCATCGTCAAAATTAATATATCCGTCCCTGCCGCCGGGCCCGACCACGCTGCTTAAGATCCCCGACACGGTGAATTGCATGCCGTTGACCGAGCCGTCCCTGTTGGTCGCGACAATAACCACGGCATCGCCCGTCTTGACGCGCATGCCCTGCGCCAAAAGCTCGGGCACCAGTATTTCCCCTCTTTTGAGAGAGTCGCTTCCCGCTGTTATCCTTTTTGTCAGCAGCGGCGTTGTTTTATATTCTTTGTCGGGATACACGCCGTTTAAACGAATATTGGTCGTTTCCGCGAAATTGCTGAACATACCGGCGAACTTGATGCGGTGAGAATATGCCTCCACCGCCCTGTTCTTTCGTAAAACCGTTTCAACTTGCATAAACTGCTCCATGCTCAGCGTGAGATTGAGCGGCAGATTTTCTATGGAGGCGACGTATCCCTTTCGGTGGATCTGCGCGTGGCCCGAGCATCGAATCCGTGATCTGCCCGACAATCATGTTTTTAAACGATCCCGAGACGGCAACATAGACCACGACAAAAACGACCCCCAGGGTAATGAGGGACGACGTCAAAAGGGTCCGCCGTTTGTACCGTATCAGGTTGCGTACGGCAATTTTAATTATGCTTCGCATGGGCTTTCCCCCTTTTCGTTTTTGCGCGCTTCTTTATCGTTTTCCTTTGTGTTATCAGGCCGTCCTCCAGCGAATATATGATTTCGGCCTCTCCCACGATCTTCTGATCATGCGTGGAGAAAATAAACGAGGTCCCGAATTCGTCCCTCATCTTTCTCATGATCGCTATGACGCGGTACGCGGTGTCATGATCGAGGTTCGCCGTGGGCTCGTCCGCCAGCACGATCTTCGGATTCGTCGCCAGGGCTCGGGCGATGGCAACCCGCTGCTTCTGCCCGCCGGATATCTGGTCCGGATACTTCCCCTTCTGGTCTTCCATGCCGACTTCGGCGATGAGCCTTCTCACGCGCTCCCTCCTCCTGGCGGGCGGAATGTTCTGAACCATCATCAGGGGGTATTCGATGTTCTCAAAGACTGTCAGAACCGGTATCAGGTTAAAATCCTGAAAAATGAAACCTATCCGCTCGCCGCGAAACGCCGCCCGCTCCCTTCTGGTGAGCTTCGATATGTCGGTTCCCTCGATTATGACGCTGCCTCCGGTGGGCACGTCGAGGCATCCGAGAATGTTCAGCAAGGTCGTCTTTCCGCTTCCGGACGGCCCGATGAAGGAAATAAACGACGACGGGTCGATTGTGAAGGTCAGTCCCTTGAGCGCCGGCACGGTTATCTCTCCGGCCGTATAGTTCTTTTGCACGTTATCGGCGGTAATAAGTTTCATAATCTCTCCCGTTAGAGCGGCTTACAGCCTGCGCTTTCATACTTTTCTCATTTGCTTTGGTTCCTGAGGCGCTCCATAATCTCCTTCGCTCTTTTTACCGCTTCCTGTTCTTTTTCATCAGACGGCACGCACCATGGTTGGGTGACCTGCCATGTCAGCGAACCGGAGAGAGGGGGTTCCGGGTAAGCGCCGGCATCATGCACCGTGTAGCCCATGAATTCCACGGGATTCTCCTGGAAGCATGACCATACCGCCTTTCGCATGATTTCCGGGTCGCCCTGAAACTGGAGATCGATGAGCATCACCTGTTTTCTGAACCGCTCGATGAATTCCGCCGGAACATTGTACAGGAACGGATGAAGGGCGTCGGTGCCGATGATCTTCTTCTTTTCGTCGACGCCATTTGCCATAAGGGCCTTTAGCGCTTGTCCGGTCTGATGGCCCTCGGATTCCGGTCCGCCAAGAATTAAATATCTGATATTCGGATTGGCCACGACGTTGCAGATAATTTTTTCGAAGCCGATATTGGGCGTCTGCAGCGTGCCGGAGAGGGCAGCGCCGCTTTCCGCGCCAGCACGGACCAGGCGCTCGATCTCAGGCGGGATTTTATCCGCATCGGTGTTGAGGATGATCGCAACCGCGACCGGGGAAAAATCGTTTCCCCGGATGTACCTCCCCTCTTCCGGGGGATAATCGGGATGCGGCTTTACTTTTAACATGGTTATGAAAAAAATCTCCTCCTGAAAAAAAGCGCCACGTTCACAAGCCCGATAAGCACCGGCACCTCCACCAGGGGCCCTATGACCGCGGCAAAGGCAACTCCGGAACCGATGCCGAAAACCGCGACCGCGACCGCGATGGCAAGCTCGAAGTTATTACTCGCGGCAGTGAACGATAGCGTCGCGGAAACGCAGTAGTCCGCGCCTATTTTTTTGCTCATGTAAAAGCTCAGCAAAAACATGACCACAAAATAGATGAGAAGCGGTATGGCGATCCGTACGACATCGAGCGGTATCTTTACAATGTACTCGCCCTTCAGGCTGAACATGACCAGGATCGTAAAGAGAAGCGCGATTAGGGTCATGGGGCTGATCTTCGGGACGAACCTCGTCTGGTACCATTCCTTGTTTTTAAGCTTGATAAGCGCGAAACGGGTTATTATGCCTGCAATAAACGGTATGCCTAGGTAGATGAACACGCTTTCTGCTATCTGGCCGATCGTTACGTCCACCAGTACGCCCCTCAGGCCGAAAAGCGGAGGGAGCACGGTTATGAAAAACCAGGCATACACGCTGAAAAAGAGCACCTGGAATATGCTGTTGAAGGCCACGAGCCCGGCCGCGTATTCAGCGTCACCGCAGGCCAGGTCGTTCCACACGATTACCATGGCGATGCACCGCGCCAGGCCGATCATGATAAGGCCCACCATGTATTCCGGATATCCGGCGAGGAACAGGATCGCGAGGAAAAACATGAGCACCGGGCCGATGACCCAGTTCTGAACAAGGGAGAGCCCGAGGACCTTCCAGTTTTTAAACACGTCGCCCAGCTCTTCGTATTTGACCTTGGCCAGGGGAGGATACATCATGAGAATGAGGCCGATGGCAATGGGAATGTTGGTAGTGCCGACCTGAAACCGGTTCCAGAACCCTGCCACGCCCGGATAGAAATAGCCCATGCCCACGCCAATGGCCATAGCCAGGAATATCCAGAGGGTGAGAAACCGGTCGATAAAAGATAGCTTTTTACCTTTCGCTTCAGACATGACAGCCTCCTCAAAAGTAAAAATTTATGGCCTGACCAATATTGTGCCCTTCCTTAATCCTCACGGTAAAAAAACAAGATATAGTCCGCCCAGGATCACGAGCACACCGCAGGCTTTTTTGAGAATGACCGCGCCCCGCGATTTTTCGTTCCAGTTAAGATACCGTTGAACTACCTCGGTGAAGGTGCCCGCGAGCACTATGACCGAGCAATGCCCCGCCGCGTAAGCCAAGATGAGGGATATCGCGAAGACGACTTTCGTGTGCGCTACGCTGAACACAATGCCGAGCATGGGCGCCATGTAGGCGAAGGTGCAGGGCCCGAGAGCGATGCCGAAGACGAGGCCCAGAATGAGCGCAGCGAAAAGGCCCTTTTTCTTAAAATTCGGATTGGCGCTCCTTTCAAGAAAAGGCAGAGGAATGACGCCCAACAGGTGGAGCCCGACAATGAAAAATACTACAGCCACGATATAGTTGCCCCATCCGCCGATATCGCCCATCATGCGGCCCATGAGGCCGGTGATGAGGCCGATAATGCCGATGGTAACAAGAATTCCGACGGCGAACAGGAGCGCCAGAATAAAGGCCCGTTTCGTACTCATGCTTCCCTGCTCGTCGATGAACCCGATGATGAGGGGTATACTCGCCAGATGGCAGGGCGAGAGCAGGATGCCCGCGATCCCCCAGAGGAAGGAGCCTGCCAGGGCGATGCCCGGCGAGGACGAGAGCATGGCGCTCATTGCGTTGAAAAAATCGGCAAGCATCAGCGGACGCCTCCTTTTTCAAGCACCTGCTCCAACTCCTCAAAGGGGAAGTATCCGAGGTGCCGAAAATACTCCTTCCCGTTCCGGTCAAGGAAGACCTGGGTGGGTATAGCCTGTATACCGTATTTCTGGCCGTAGGGCCTTCCTTCCGGGGTCCAGATATCGTAAAATATTACCTTGACCCGGCTTCCGTATTTTTGCTCGATTCGCCGCATCACCGGCTGCATCATTCTGCAGGGGATGCAGTTGACTGAGCCGATTTCGATAAACGTCACCATGACGCCCGGTGCGGCGCCTTTTGTGTCCCCGTGCCCGGTATTTTCATGTTTGGTCGAATTCTCGTCCACCGCCGCCGGGCCGGTCGGAGCCTTTTCCCCGCCGCAGCCGAAAACGCCGCCGAAAAAAGCGAGAGGAAGCGTCAATGCGCCGCTTTCGCAAGGGCAGTTTCGCGCCCTGCCCCAGATCATCGCTGCGGCAGCGATCACAGCGAGAATTATAAGCCTTTTAGCGAGCTTCATGCGCGTATCTCCTCCCCCTACACGACGCCGACACGTTTCAAGTTCTTCCGCGCGCATGCAATGGGACACCCGTCCAGGTGATGTTCACTTCCACTCCCGCAAGACAGGTCTTTTGCGCGAAGCCTTCCTTCCATAGTTTCCGCATCGCCCTATCTGCCAGTTCCCCCACGTCAGCCGCGCCTGAACATGAATACAAAAGTCTAACTCCTTCGTAACAGCAATCAGCCATGATTCTTCCCCATAAAATAATTTTAGTTTTAATAAATCAGATTAAACACATATCCTACGATCATGATGCCGACGGCGACGACACTGACGAATATGAAAATTAAGGGCAATTTAAGTACTTTTTTCAATATAATCATCTCCGGCAGTGAGAGACCTATGACCGACATCATAAAGGCAAGGGTGGTTCCGAGCGAGGCCCCCTTTTCAAGAAGGGCCTGAACGACCGGAATGATGCCCGCCGCGTTAGAGTACATGGGCACGCCGATAATGACCGCCAGTGGAATTGACCACCACGCCGATTTGCCCATGATGGACGCCATGAAATTCTCCGGCACATAGCCGTGAATGCCTGCGCCGACGCCGATCCCGATCACTATATAAATCCAGACCTTTGATACAATCTCAATAACTGCGACATATCCGGCCTGAATCCTTTCGGTAAAAGTCGTTTTTCTTTCTTCTATTTCAAGTTTGCCCGCTTTTATTTCATGTACCCATTCTTCGACAAAGCGTTGGACTTTAAGCTTACCAATGATCCAGCCGGAGAAAATTGCGATAATAAGGCCGGTGGAGGCATATAAGAAGGCGGTTTGCCAGCCGAAAAGGCCGAAGAGGAGCACGAGAGCGACCTCATTAATCATAGGGGCGGCCACCAAAAAAGAGAAGGTGACGCCCAGGGGGATTCCGCTTTCCATGAAGCCCAGGAATAGCGGTATCGCAGAACAGGTACAGAAGGGCGTTACGATCCCGAGCGTGCTCGCCATGATATTCCCGACGAGCAGGGGCTTTCCTTCGAGGGCCCTGCGTGTTTTTTCAGGTGAAAAATAAGAGCGGATGATCCCGACGATGAATACAATGAACGTCAGAAGAATAAGCACCTTGGGAACTTCAAACATAAAAAAGCGGATCGCCTCGGTGAGATGGGAATTTTTATCCATACCCAGCATGGAATACATGATATAGTTGACGCCGCTTTCAAGAAAAATATAAAGAACGATCCCGATGGGAGCGAGCAGCAGCGGTAATACAGTCCTGATTTTAATATTTTTCCTCCCGGTTTGCGGGACCGCATTTAAGTCTATATTATTTTGAACATAATATTCATTCATGAATAAATTCCCGGTGTTCATTGTATCAGGTCGGTTGCCCGACGCTGATCCATTTTTTTATTTCATCTTTGGCCGGAAGTTTCCCCGCAACCTTCACCACGCCGTCAACTACAAGGGCTGGGGTTGCCATAACACCATAGTTCATGGTGGACTGTATGTCAGTGACGTGATTTATATGGGCTTCTATGCCCGTTTCATGAACCGCCTCTCTGGTCAAGGCTTCCAGCTTGTGGCACTTGGCGCAACCGCTGCCTAATATCTCGAGTAACATAATTTGTTCTCCTTAAATTATTTTATTCATTATGCAATGAATCGCATTCCTTAATTAATATTAATTATCTTTTCTCCTCTCAATACGGGCACACTATTAGTTTTATAATATTTGAAAAAATTGCCAAATATTACAAACAAATAATCACCGTTTCGTTTTACAGGCCAAAAGTATCTCACCCTGCTGCCTCGCGTTTGACTCAATGACATCCTCCAAACAGCCGAAAAATCCGAGGATACAGGGCGTCCGTAAATAATAAAAAATATTGTTCCCCGATCTCTTGTCGCCGATCAGGCCCGCGTTTTTCAGCACCGAAAGATGCTTCGAGACCGTTGATACGTCCGCTCCGATCATGTCGGTGAGATCGTTCACGCACCGCTCTCCCTTCTCGAGCTCTTCGATGATAAAGAGCCGCGAGGGATGGGCAATGGCTTTTATGATCTTAGCCCGCGCCTCGTACTGCATCTTTTGCGTCGCCGTAAGCTGGCTTTTTAATATTTTCATATTTGGCAATATGGCAAAATATCCAAACATTGTCAAGGCATTTTTCAGATTTTTTTAACAGCCCCGTAAGGGCGCATCATGATGCGCCCTTACGGCCACCGGGTATTTACGCACTGCAATAAAAAAAATTATTTTAAAAAAATTTTTTGACATCACGGTCTTATTATCGTTATCATTGACTTTTTCTATGGCAGATTCCCGAAATATTTAACGTCTCCCGATGATCCGGATCAGTTGAATCGAAGGCGAAATACAACAAAAATACACAAAGGAGAAAATAATGCAGAAATATCAATGCATGGTATGCGGCTATATCTATGATCCGTCCGCGGGGGACCCGGACAGCGGCGTCAAGCCGGGCACCAAATTCGAAGACATACCCGACGACTGGGTGTGCCCCTTATGCGGAGCGCCGAAGAGCGATTTTGAGCCGGTCGATTGATCCGATTTGCAATTCCGGAGAGAAAAAATATATCTGAGTTATATATTAGACGTGTTGCAAAACTAAATCAGCACAGCAGGGGCGCACCATGATGCGCCCCTGCTGTAGATAAAGAGGAGGATGCATGAAAGCAAAAGTTGACCCGGATACCTGCACAGGATGTGAATTGTGCACCCAAACATGCCCTGAGGTCTTCAAAATGGAAGGGGATGTGGCGGTTGCGTATGTCAATCCGGTGCCCAAAGAGTATGAAGATCTGGCGAAACAGGCGGCTGATGAGTGCCCCGTCGAAGCTATTTCGATTGAATAGCTCGAAAACCCCTGGAGCTATGCAGTAACCCCCCAACCCCGCCGGCGGGGTTGGGGGCGGATTTGTCAGGCACTCTTAAACCTTCGTCGACAGGAACATCTGCAGTCCCATCTGGCCAACCTGGTCCTGCATCTCTTCAATATCGTCGATATGGCCGTCTTCATCCTTGAGTATGGACTCCAGAATCTCCCGTGTCGCGAAATCCGCCACGTCCCCGCCAAGCTTTATGGCTTCATTATACGCCTTGATTGCGTCGCGCTCAGCCGTATGATCGTTTGCAAGCTGCTTCGGCACGTCGGCTCCGATATTGATCTTCCTGAGTTCGTTGACAACGGGCACCCCTTCCAGAAAGAGGATACGGCCGATCAGCTTTTCCGCGTGCTTCATTTCGACGATTGCGCGTTTTTCAATATCCTCATGAAGCTTGTCATAGCCCCAGTTCGCGCACATCTCCGAGTGCACCATGTATTGATTGATCGCGGTCAGCTCGTCTGCGAGAAGCGAATTAAGGGCTTGTATGAGTTTATCGTTACCTTTCATTGAAAACCTCCATATGGCATAATAAATTTGTTGAATGACTAATTATAATAATATATCCGGAAGCCTGCCGTCACAACGCGACGTCGGCCATCCAGTATCCGTGTATGTTGCAATTTTCCACCACCGTGATCTTGCCGCTCACGTTTTTAAGGT
The DNA here is from genome assembly GCA_001829495.1 of Spirochaetes bacterium RBG_16_49_21. Classification (GTDB taxonomy): domain Bacteria; phylum Spirochaetota; class UBA4802; order UBA4802; family UBA5550; genus RBG-16-49-21. The sequence continues at coordinate 63,682 of MIBJ01000068.1, forward strand.
GAAAGCAGCCGGCAGGGTTCACGCTCAAGGGCGTAAACATAACGCGGGATATATATTTGTCGTTCTGATAGCAATCGACAAACATGATATAGTGCTTTTCTTCCATAGGATGCATGGTTTTTCCAATCCGGACCAGGATATCAACGCAGGGAGTTTCCGGAATAAGGCCGCACTGCTTGTTAACTATAATCAAAGGCACATGCTTTACCTCAGCCTCAGGGCTTTTTTCCCTCGATTCTTTAAAAATCGAATCTTTCTGAGCATATTTGTCTTTCGGAGAAAGACAAACGGGACACTTGTCCGGAATCGCATTGAACTCAAGGTGGCCGCATACCTGGCAGATGTAAATTTTCATGATGTTAACCTCCGATTCTAATTATATCTTACATCAGGCTAAATGGTTACGTATAAAAATGTCAAGATTAATAATAGATCAGTCATCTTCGTCGCATGAAAATGAACCGGCCCTGGCCTTTTCTATCGCCTCCCTCCCCTCCCGGTACGCGAACCAGGCTATACCCAAACCTCCCATGATATCGATATAGTTGATCCGCAGCAATTCATACATTACGCTTGATGCAAGAAGAATTAGCGACAGATAAAAGCAGGTCTTGGTGCAGTAGGCGTCCGCTATAATAGGCTCTGATTGAAGCTTTCTGCCGACTTTCATTTTATACGAGTACAAGGCCCACATGGTCATGATCGATACAGCCGATATGATCGCCCCCGGAACCGTTGTCGAGGGACGCACTTGATATATAACGTCCAGGGCGGAGCCGACCACGAGCCCGGCAACGAGGATAAAAAAGCTTATGCCGGTGACGTATAAGGCCTGGCGTTCGAACCTGTCCCGCTCATTCACCGGGCTTCGCTTCATCCTCCATACCATGTGCAGTATCCCGATGCCTGAAAGGACTTCCACAAAACTGTCAACGCCGAATCCAAAGAGGGCTATGGTCTCATCCTGGTATCCAAAAATGGTTGATACGATACCTTCAGCCGTGTTGTACACGATCGTGATTATACTCAGAATGAAGGCGATTTGAAGTAGTTTTGCCGTGTCCCTATCGCTTGCAAAAGGCTGGTTGTTCATTATTTCCTCCTTGAAAGGGTACGTCAGGATCACCCCGATGTATGTTCCACCACGATTTTTATGCCGATGGCGATGAGCATAACTCCACCGACGGCTTCAGCGCGTTTGCCCGCCAGGGAACCGACCCTGTTTCCGATGGCGATTCCGATTATTGAAAAGGACGCACAAACCACGCCGATAACAGCGCTGGGGAGAAGAATAGGCCGGTTCAGGATCCCGAGGGACAGGCCTACCGCCAGGGCGTCTATGCTGGTTGCCACGGCGAAGAGCAACAGCGACCATCCCCGCGTGGGATCATTCGGGCATGCATTTTGTTCATCTTTTTTGCGCGCACCTGCCTCCCGGATCATTTTGAGTCCGATGAAGACGAGAATGCCGAATGCGATCCAATGATCATAAGACTCGATATAGCTCCCCAGGTAGATCCCGCCGAAGTAGCCGATGACGGGCATCATGAACTGAAACAGGCCGAAATGAAAAGCAAGGCGAAAGTAGTGCCGGAAGCCCGGATCGGGGATTATCATGCCGCATGAAATGCACACGGAAAAAGCGTCCATGGCCAGGGCTACGGCGATGATGAATATTGAGATCATATCCATAGGTCTAGTGTAGTTATAAACTCAGATATTGTCCATTAAAATAAAACGCGGGATTATGCAGCAGATTGCTTCGTCGCAGCGCTCCTCGCAATGACAATTATTTTTACGGCTAATTAAAACACGAGAAAAAATATATATGGTGCCCGTGCGTATAAATCCTTGACAAAGTTATTCCAATATCTACGGGTATTTTAAATCTGAAGACACAGGAAATTCAACATGCCGGAGACTTCACCATTAAAATCGAAAGGCGCCGTCGTTCTCATTACCGGAGGCTCCGGGTTCCTGGGCGCAGCACTGGTGCGGGAGCTTCTCAAAGAAAGCCATGAATCCCCCATCAGGGCTAAGGATATCCGCCTATTCGACATCAGGCCGCCGGATCATATTCATGACGGGCGGGTACAATACATTTCGGGCGACATCCGCTCGCTTGAGGCTCTGAAAAAGGCTTGCAGGGATGTTGATATAGTATTTCACGCAGGAGCGCTCATCGACTGGGGGCAGCGCCCGCGTACTCTCTTGTATGACGTGAACGTCAACGGCACGAACCGGGTGATTGCCGCGGCGAAGGCCTCAAGGGTCAAAGCGCTGGTCTATACGAGCACGATGGACGTCCTCTATGCGGGCCGGCCCATCATAAACGGCGATGAACGAGCCCCCTTGCCCAAAAGATACACGATGGCATATGCGGAGACAAAAGCGCTTGCGGAGTGGGCGGTGCTTGCGGCGAATGCTCCGGTTCATGATACCAGCGGGCAAAAGAAAACCGGGTCTCTGCGCACCTGCGCGATCCGGCCCTGCGGCATGTTCGGCGAAGGCGACCCGTATCATGTAAGCTCGTTTTTACGAATGGCGCAGAAGGGGAGGCTTTCCTTCCGCATCGGCAATGGAAAGGCTCTGTTCCAGCACGTTTATGTCGGCAATGTCGCGCATGCGCACCTGCTCGCCGCCAAATCCCTTCTTGAGCAGGGGGGAATCGCGGCGGGAAGGGTATATTTCATCACCGACTTTGAGGCGAAAAATTTCTTTGATTACCTGGAGCCGATAATCAGCGGCATAGGCTATTCGATGCCTCCAAAAGGGAGAAGCCTGCCGATGCCCCTCGTATACGCCATAGCATGGATAGTCGATTGGACGTCAAAAATATCCCGGCCCCTGTTTCGCTTTTATCCTCAACTGAACCGGACAAGCGTGGCAATGGTCAGCAGGGACCTCACCTTCACCGGCGAAAGGGCGCGCGCCGAGCTCGGATACCGTCCCCTCTATACCGAAGAGGAGGCAATCGCCCGGACTATTGAATACTTCAAATCCCACGGTCCGGTATGAAATTTTACTTGAAAAACCGAATTCAGGCTTAATAATGACTTGTCAAGGCGGGAGCATCGCCTTTTTATGCCGATACCGGCGGCTGATCATGGTGCTCATACCAAAAGCTCCCGATTGGAAAGGGGCTTTATGCGAGAGATTGCAAGAATACAATGACGCGAAACGGAAAATTAGCTGAAGATAATATCGTCAACAGCATTATCGGAGAAGGCTCGGATTTCAAGGGGGAATTCAAAATCAACGGCCTCCTGAGGATCGACGGGAATTTCCAGGGCACGATCGAGACCGACGGCAAGGTCCTCATCGGCCAGAGCGGCAGCGCGGTCACGGACATCAAAGCGCGCCTTGTCGTCGTCGGCGGATCGGTCCGGGGGAACATCTTCGCCACCGAGCGGGTCATCTTTCTGTCAACAGGAGTCATAAAAGGAAACATCATCACGCCGAGCCTCATCATGGAGGAAGGCGTGAAATTTGAGGGCAACTGCACCATTAATAAAAAAATAGACGGGATACAATGATCGAGATCACGAACACACGCTCAAAAAAAGACGAGCAGGAAAAAGTGACCAAAAAGGGAAAGCTCGCGTCGGTCAAGAGGGGAGGCAAAACCTTTTCTTCACACCTGTCCAAGATCATTGACCTTGAATTCCAGGGCAGTATTGAAGAGCTTCTGGAAGACCTGAAAGATCAGGAGAAGCGCTTTTTAGACCAGCAGACGGGCCATGAACTCGACCGGTACAAGGCTCTCCTGCATACAATCATCAAGTCCATACTGGCCGAGGGACTGCGCGAAAAAACGCTGAAGCGCAAGAAAAAAAACTGGGGGGATTTCGTCGTTATCGAGAAGATCAACGCCAAGCTCCTGGAGATCACCGGCGCCATAACCAGGCAGAACAAGGCCTTCAATCTCCTGAAAACAATCGAGGAGATCCGGGGCCTCATCCTTGATTTGATATACTGATTCGTCCCCGTACCCGCATGAACACCACCGGCATAATCGGTCATAAACGACAGCTCGATACCTTAAGCCTGCTCTTATGGAATAATACCGTCCCGCACACCATGCTGTTCACGGGAATAGCCGGCATCGGGAAAAAGCTCGTCGCCCGGCGCTTTCTCGCCGCACTGTTCTGCCCCGGCCAGGAGCCTCCCTGCCTCCAATGCCCCGCGTGCATTCAGGCTGCGGGGAAAACCCTGCCGGACATGATAGAGCTTCACCCGGACGAGAAGGGAACCATTCCGATCGGCGGCGCCGACCGGGTCGAAGAGGGGAGCGTGCGGTGGCTCATCGGCCGCCTCTCGAAAAAATCGATGTCCGGGAAATACGGCGTGCTCATCAATGGAGCCGAGGCAATCTCCATACCCGGACAGAACGCGTTATTAAAAACCATCGAGGAGCCGCAGGCAGGCGCGCACATCATTATCATCGCCTCCAATAAATCGCTCGTCCTGCCCACCATCCAATCCCGCTGCATGGTGCTGCCCTTCAATCCGCTCGGCAGCGACGAGATGAAACAGATACTGGCGAATGCGTCCGGGTCATCCGATCCGGAGCTCATAGCGGAGCTGTCGGGCGGCTCCATGGAGATAGCGATCATACTGTCGCAGGACGGCATGCTGGAAGTCATCGCCGGCATCTGCCGCGATATCACCCGGCATCTAAATGCGGGAGCCGTCCTCACTTTGGATTTCTCCGCATTACAAAAAAAAATCAACATGGACGTCCTCCTCTCCATTCTCCTCAACATTTACCGCAGCATCCTCGCTCCGGAAATCATGAGCGCGCCGCTTCATCCCTATCTGGCGGATCTGAGAATCCCCCAAATACAAAAGTTGAGGAAATTAATTAAAATTCTGCTTGCCCTCAAGAAAGGACTCGCAAATAATTTAAACATCCGAAATGCCCTGAAGGGATTGTTGTATTCCATTGAGCGGTTTGACGGATTCGGCCTGCCGAAGCTTGATTCTACCATATAAGGTGATTGCGATGGAAATATCAGCGGTGAAATTGCGGAACAGCTTTCAAATAAATTACGTGGCTACGAACAATCTGTTCGTCAAGCAGGGAGCGCTGTGCCTGGTCGAGACCGAGCACGGGGTTGATATCGGTTACGTGTTCAAGTGCAGAAGATTCCGGCATGATCCCGGCGTCGAGGTGAAGGGAAAGCTCCTCAGGATCACGTCGCCGGACGACCTGAAGCAGGTTCCGGAGATCGAGGCGATCGAAAAAAACGCCTTTGCTCAGTGCAATGAAAAGGCCGGGGCTAAAAAGCTCCAGATGAAACTCATCTCGGTAAAATGCCTCTTTGACCGGACCAAAATAATATTCTATTTCGTCGCGGAAAACCGGATAGATTTTCGGGAGCTCGTACGCGAGCTCGCCTCGATTTTCAGGACCAGAATCGAGATGCGTCAGATCGGGGTGAGGGACGAGGCGCGGCTCGTGGGCGGATACGGGCCGTGCGGCAAACAGCTCTGCTGCGTGCACCAGAAGGATGAATTCGAGCCCGTATCCATAAAGATGGCAAAGGAGCAGAGCCTCAATCTCAACTCCCTCAAGATATCGGGGATGTGCGGCCGCCTCCTCTGCTGCCTGGGCTATGAATACAAGCTGTACAAGGAGACAAATGACCGGATGCCCCGGCTGGGAGCTGAAATCCGGGCAGGGGATGCAACATACGTCATAACCGGGATCGACACCCTGAAGGAAACCATACAGATGCGGCACGAGGGCCGCACCGTGGAGGTGCTGAATTCGGACGTTGAACTGGAGAGCGACGCCTATATCCTCAGGAAGGATATCGTCACTAAAATCGAGAACGCGGACGACGACCATGAAGAGGACGCGTATAAACTGTAACCGGCACCGATCGAGACCGGTAAATATACCCCCCCACGGGAACGAAGTCAGCCCCCCCCCGGGGGGTTGGAGGGCTTTAAAAGGAAGATTTCATGCAAGAGAGATTCTACGTCACTACGCCCATATACTACGTAAATGCCGAGCCGCACATCGGGCATGCCTATACCACGATCCTCGCCGATTTTATGAGCAGGTTTTACGCCATGCTGGGGTACGACTCCTATTTCCTCACCGGAACCGACGAGCATGGCGATAAGATTTACCAGGCCGCGAAGGCCCATAACACCACTCCCCAGAAATATGCGGACAGAATCAGCGGTATTTTCAGAAAGACCTGGACGGATATGGGAATCCGTTACGATGACTTCATTCGAACCTCGGAAAAACGACATATCGCCGTTGTACAGGAAATTCTCAAAAGGGTGTACGAGAACGGCGATATCTATTTCGGCAGCTACGGCGGCTTCTACTGCGTGGGATGCGAGCGGTTTTTGACCGAGAAGGAAATGGTCAACGGCGCATGCCCGGATCACGGCATCACCCTCAATTATATAGAAGAAAAGAACTACTTCTTCAAGATGAGCAGATACCAGGACTGGCTCATGGCCCATATCGGGAAAAATCCTGATTTCATCAGACCCGAGCGGTATCGGAACGAGGTCATGGCCCTGCTGAAGAGCGAGGTTCTGGAGGACCTGTGCATCTCCCGGCCCAAGTCGCGGCTGCAGTGGGGGATCACCCTCCCCTTTGATGAAAACTACGTCACGTATGTCTGGTTCGACGCCCTCATAAACTACGTGAGCGCCCTGGGCTATCCGGACGGGGAGAAATTTATCAAATACTGGCCCGTTGTGGAGCACATCATAGCCAAGGACATCGTGAAGCCGCACGGCATTTTCTGGCCGACCATGCTTAAGGCGGCCGGCATCCAGCAGTACCGCCATCTGAACGTGCACGGCTATTGGAACATGCAGGAGGCGAAGATGTCCAAGAGCCTGGGTAACGTGGTGACTCCACAGGCTCTCATCGACCGGTACGGCAACGACCAGATCCGCTATTTTTTTTTACGCGAGATGAATTTCGGCAACGACGCCAAATTCAGCGAAGAGGTGATCGTCGACCGCATCAACTACGATCTTGCCAATGATTTGGGGAACCTGGTGAACCGGGTCTGCACCATGACGATCCGGTACTTCGACGGCCGCATCCCGGCGTTTCATCCGGAAGAGCCGGCCGGGCGAAACGATCTGGTGGACCGCTTCACTGCGTCCATGGAGGAATACCGGGCAGCCGTGAAAAATTTTCAGACGAGCACCGGCCTGGAAAAGCTGTGGGAATTCATCCGCCACCTGAATAAATACGTGGACGCGAACAAGCCCTGGCAGCTCGCCAAGGAAAACGGCTCCGCCCTCCTCTCATCCGTCATGAGGAATCTCCTGGAGGGGGTGCACGGGATTTCCGTGCTCCTGTCGCCGGTGCTCGTCCAGTCCAGCGCGACGGTCATCCGCGCCCTCAAGGCTCAGACAACAACGCGGGATATAGCGAGCCTTGGAACCTTCAACCTCCTCGCGGAGGGGGAAAAAATATCCGATCCGGGAATTCTCTTCCCCCGGCTGGAGCGGAGAGCCGGGGAAGCGGATACCCGGCAGAATGAAAAATCAGAAAAAACGGGAGGCGCACCCATGACACCAGATCAACCATCAAGCCAAAAGGGAGAAGGGCTCATCGATATTTCCGAATTTGGGCGGATCGATATCCGGGTGGCAAAGATTCTCACAGCAGCCAGGATCGAAGGCTCGGAAAAGCTCCTGGAGCTTACGGTCGATTCCGGCCTGGACGAGCGCACCATAGTCGCCGGCATAGCCCCGTGGTACGCTCCCGAGCAAATCGTCGGCAAAAATATCCTCCTCGTGGCCAATCTCAAGCCGGCCACGCTTTTCAAGAGAACGTCGCACGGGATGCTTCTGGCGGCTAAAGCCGCCGGCTCTGAGCGGCCTGTCCTGATCATGATCGACGATTCAATTCCGGCGGGGGCAAAGCTCGGCTAGCGTATGAAAATCGGCATTCTCTCCGACACTCACAACAATATCGAGGTGACAAAAAAAGCGATCGGCATTTTCATCGAAAACAAGGTCGATCTCATCGTTCATGCCGGGGACATCACCTCGCCCAGAATGCTTCGGCTGTTCAAGGGGCTCGAATGCAAATTCGTGCTGGGGAACGGGGACATCGATGTCGAGGACCTGAATGCCGAATCCCAAAAGCTCGGTTTCGGAAACATCGAAAATTCCTGCATCTTCACGACCGGCGACAAGAAAATCATCGTATTCCACGGCTACGACGTCCCCCAGTTCCGCAGGGCTCTGGCGTCAGGCGAATTCAACTACGTCATCAAAGGCCATACCCATTTTTTCGAAAACTATGTGTCCAACAAAAGCCGGGTAATCAATCCCGGATCGCTCTACGGCACTGAAGAGTTTTCCGTGGCGATCCTCGATACGGAGAGCGGGAGGGTGCAACGAATAGTGATCGAACCCGAATGAATCCTGCCGGCTCACGCCGTGTCGTCCTTGTAACAATACCTGCACCCATGGATAAGAATTTTCCTCTTCCCGTTCTCCTCAACCTCTGAGGCATAGAGCGCCTCGTATTTAGTAAGCTCCTTCCCGCACAGCGGGCAGAGCCGCGCACCCGGCGGCCGCTTAATGTTGAAGTAATCGACGAAATCGGGGTTTACGACGGGGGTGGTGGCCGGCGGTTTTTTGCGTGCCCGGAAGGCGTCGATCTTGTCCCTGCCCGACCGGTAGGCTGAATAGAGATAGATAAAAACCGCAACCCCGATAATAAAGCCGATGAGATAGAGCAGTGCGGACATTACGATCTCCTGGCGACGAAATTTATCATGACGGTGTCATCCCCCGGCGGCAGAAAGGTATAATCGCCGAAAATGCCGAGAAGGGAAAAACCGCTCTCGGACAGGAGCCGCTTTATCTCATCCACCGAATAAATCCTCTGGACATGCTCTTCGACCGATATTTTTTCCCTCCGCTCGATTGTGATCCTCGAGCTGACCATCTTCCGGGCAGGGTCGTAGCTGTTGCTCCATTCCACGGAGCTGTCTTGTATCTGATACTTAGCCGTCTTCCCGTCAAAATTTTTGTAAATGTTATGCTCCGTGGTGACATCAAACATGAAGACGCTCGCCGCGTGCATGGCATCCCTCGCGCAGCAAAGCATCTTCCGGATGTCGGCATCCGCAAGCAGGTAGTTTATCGTATCGTGCACGGAGAAGATGAAGTCGATTTTTTTCGCAACATGAAAATTCGTCATGTCCGCGCACAGGATCCGGAAATTGAAGAACGCCCTGTTTTTGGCGACCCTGAGCATGTCAAGGGATTTGTCGATGCCGAAGACCGCATACCCGTCATTGGAGAATTTAGATCCGAACCTGCCCGTGCCGCACCCGAGCTCCAGAATGTAGTTCGGCCGCTCGATGTAGCGCTTCATGAGGGACACGATGTATTCGTACCACTCCTGGTAGTCCACGTGACGGAGGAGGGAGTCGTAGAACGGAGCGATGTCGGTGTAAGGCTCATTTCTCATGGCCTCCCGACCGGTACCGCCCGCCCGCTTTTTTGTCAAATATTAATCGAGTGGATTCATCGGCCGCCCGATGGTCGAGGAGGCCGTTTTTATATTTGACAAATATAAAGTTTAATTTTATATTTGTCAAATGATTAAAAGAAACATATCCTCGTTTATCAAGAAGTACTCCTCCCAATATCCCGTGATCGCTATCGTTGGCCCGCGGCAGAGCGGGAAGACCACTCTTTCCCGCTCCCTGTTTCCCGGTTACAAGTACCTATCGCTGGAGAATCTGGACCTCCGCCGGCGCGCTTCCGATGACCCCCGGGGCTTTCTCGACGATTACGGCGCAAACCTCATCCTGGATGAAATCCAGCGCGCTCCCGAGCTCTTTTCTTACCTCCAGGAAAGGGTCGACTTTGCCGATAAACCCGCCCAGTACGTAGTAACGGGATCGCAGCAATTCTTACTCATGGAAAGCGTGACGCAGTCTCTTGCCGGAAGGATCATCCTCGCGCGCCTTTATCCCTTCACTCTCAACGAATTATGGGAGGACGTCCGCGATACGGATACGGAGTCGATATTCAAGCTGAAAATTAAAAGGGCGTCCCCTCCTCCTTCGAAAATCGATCAAATACTATTCTCGGGCATGTATCCCCGCATACACGACAAAAAACTGGACCCGGTAAAATGGATTGAAAATTATATTTTAACCTATATTGAAAGGGACATACGGTCGCTGGTGAACGTTGATAACCTGCGCCTTTTCGAAAACTTCATAAAAGTATGCGCGTCGAATTCCGGCCAGGTTCTGAATTACGCCTCTATTTCCGGTTCCACCGGCGTCTCTCAGCCGACCGTCAAGAAATGGATATCCCTTTTAGAAACCAGCGGCATACTTTTTCTTCTTCCGCCGCATCACGCGAATTTCAGGAAGCGGGTCATTAAAACTCCCAAGCTTTATTTTATTGATACGGGAGTGCTCTGTTTCCTCCTCGCCATCAGAAAGCCCGATGAGCTGACCGGACATCCGCTTTATGGAAATATATTCGAGACGTTCATCATCAGCGAGCTGTACAAGCGGATTTCGCATACCGGCGAAATCCCGCCGCTTTATTTCTGGAGGGATAAAACCGGAAATGAGATCGACCTGCTGGTTGATTTCGGCTCCAAGCTTTATCCGGTCGAGATTAAAAGCTCAAAGACCTTTAATAAGGATTTCACTTCAGGCATACGTAAATGGTTTGATCTCCCGGGCAACGAAAACTCCTCCGGACTGGTTATTTACGGCGGAGACGAGGTTGCCGGGAAATCTTCATCTATAGCGACAGTTCCCTGGTGGTATTTGTGAAAAAGCATATTTAAATTTTTTGGCTCATTCCAGAATAGACGCTCATTTCCAGGGATTGAGTATCTGTACGGTCATATTCGCGAAATCGGAGATGTTTCTTGTAACGAGTATATAGTTGTGCTCCGATGCCGTGCAGGCGATCAAACCGTCTATGACGGGGATATGAATTCCGCGGTGTTTACGCCGCGCCCGCTCTTTTCCCCAGCGTATGCATATGTTGTCCGTTATGGGGAGCGTCGCATCTTTGTAAACTTCTTGGAAGTCGTTAAACCAGACGAGCAGGTCATTTTTCTTTTTGCTTTCCGGCAGTATTCCGATTCCATAATGAAGCTCGCCGATAGTGAGGCAGCTTATATACATCTGATCTTCTTCGCACTGATTAAACCATTTCAGCACGCGCCCGTCGGGTTTTTGTTTCGTCAGTTCGGAAATGACGCAAGTGTCCAATAAGTAACTCATAACGGTACTTCCCTTCCCGCCTCACCGCTTCTCTCGATGGATATCTTAATATCCTTATGAGGCCTGTTAAGGAGAATCGATTTTTTTGATTTTTTTCCATGAGCAAATCTCTTGTTGTACATGTCCACATCAATAACATATACCACGGGCTTGCTGTTCTTCGTGACCAGCTGTGGAGCTCCCGCGGATGCTTTTTTCACGAGCTCGGAAAAACGGTTCTTAGCGTTTTGCAGTTGCCATACCACCGCATTCTTCATTTTCATCTCCTTAATATGTCTAGTCTGTCTAGACAGAATATAGTGGGTGGGTTGGTTTTTGTCAATATATTTTTCCGGCGTTAACGCCACCGATAAGGCGTTACGGCCTGCGGCTCATAGCGGACGTGGCATATTTATTATTGACACGCACCGCCCTCCTCTCCTAATACCTCCATGGCGTCAACGCTTCGAAATTGCACGCTCGTTATAGCGCTCTGCAGCGCTGCGATATTTCCTGGATCGGGTCCGGTACGCGCTGATCACGCAACCGTGCGGAACTACCGCCCTTTCACCACCGAGTTGTATACGAAGGACAAAAAACTGGCCCGCATCGCCCTGCGAAGGTTCATCGGGAAGGGGAAAGAATACTATCTTGCCGTAAATCCCGATACCCTGGAGTCTGAGCTGGCTCCCGTGGGCAAATATCTGTTCCTGAAACGATCCCTGGGTGAGATGCGGGAAGAACACGGAAACCGTGCCTATTTCAAGGCCCTGGCGTTTTCCGAGCGGAATTCCCGTAATCTGCAGAATGCCGGAATCACGCATATATCCGGGCATGGCGCGGCGGTTTATCTGACCGCGGACCTGTGCCCCACGCGGCGGCCGCTCGACCGCGCGTTGTTTATGCGGATCATGAATGAATACGGCAACTATCATAAGCCGGTGCCCGTCGCCCTTTCGATAACCGGCCGCTGGATGGAGAAGCATTCCGCGGATCTGCGATGGCTTATTGACCTGGAAAAGAATAAAATCATATCGATCGTATGGATCAATCACACCTACACCCACCTCTATAAAAAGAACCTGCCCCTGAGCAAAAATTTTCTGTTGAATAAAACAGCAGGCATCGACGAGGAGATTTTACACAATGAGATTGCCATGATAGAGTCAGGACTCATCCCTTCGGTCTTTTTCCGCTTTCCCGGATTGATCTCAAACAGGGAGGCGTTTTTGAAAATAACGGGCCTCGGGCTCATTCCGGTGGGGAGCGATGCCTGGCTCGGAAAGAACCAATGGCCGAAGCAAGGAAGCATCATTCTGGTGCACGCAAACAACCAGGAGTTGGTGGGTATGAAACGGCTTGCAGGGCTAATAAACGCGAAACAAAAAGCCATCGCTGCCGGAGAATGGATGCTGCGTGATATTCGCGCCGGCATTGTTGAATACATGAAAATGTATTGACACAGGGATATGTTTTATATGCGGTGTAATAGAAGGCGGGGATATGCATCCCCGCCTTCTATTACACCGCATATAATTAATAAAAAAACCCATGGAACTCTCTTCATCATACGAACCGAAATCGGTTGAGGAAAAATGGTACCGTATCTGGGAACAGGGAGGATACTTTCATGCCCGCGAGGATGACGGCAAGGAGCCGTATTGCATCATGATTCCCCCGCCGAACGTCACCGGCAACCTCCATATGGGCCACGCCTTGAACAATACCCTTCAGGATATACTTATCCGCTGGCAGCGTATGCTCGGAAAATCAGCCCTCTGGATGCCGGGGATGGACCACGCGGGCATCGCAACGCAGAATGTGGTGGAGCGGATTCTTTCTGAGGAGGGCAGGTCAAAAAATGACCTGGGCAGGGAAAAATTCGAGAAAAGGGTCTGGGAGTGGAAGGAGCATTCAGGAGGCCGCATCCAGAACCAGCTCAGGCGGCTCGGGTGCTCGTGCGACTGGGAGCGGGAGCGTTTCACCCTTGACCAGGGCCTCTCCCGCGCGGTGCAAACGGTCTTCGCCTCCCTGTATAAAGAAGGTCTCATCTACCAGGGTTACCGGATAATCAACTGGTGCCCGCGGTGCGGAACAGCCCTGTCCGATATCGAAACCGAGTACCGCGAGGTGGAGGGCCGCCTCTGGTACATCAAGTATCCGATCGTCGGTTCACGAGACTCTATCGTGGTTGCAACAACGCGGCCCGAGACCATGCTCGGCGACACCGGAGTTGCAGTGAACCCTGAAGACGAACGCTATGCGCACCTCATTGGGAAAAAGGTCATCCTGCCGCTCATGAACAGGGAGATACCCGTGTTTGCCGACGATTTCGTGGACAAGGAATTCGGCACCGGGCTGGTCAAGGTGACGCCGGCGCATGATCCCAACGACTTTGAAATGGGCAAGCGCCACGGCCTCAAGGAAATCAACATACTGGATGAAGCCGCAGTCATCAACGAAAACGGCGGCCCGTATAAAGGCCTTTCCCGCTTCGATGCGCGTGCAAAGGTTGTGGAAGACCTGGAAAAGCAGGGCTTGCTCGTCAAGATTGAGAAGCATATCCATTCAGTAGGCCACTGCTACCGGTGCCACACCATTATCGAGCCGTATCTCTCGAAGCAGTGGTTCGTGAAGATAACGCCGCTTGCACAAACAGCCATCAAGGCGGTGGAAGACGGCAGGATACGCTTTGTTCCGAAGAACTGGGAGAAGACCTATTTCGAATGGATGCGGAACATACGGGACTGGTGCATATCCCGGCAGCTCTGGTGGGGCCACCGGATACCCGCCTTCTATTGCGGCGACTGCGGCCATATTACCGTCGGCGCCGGCGATCCCTCACGGTGCGAGAAGTGCAATTCGAATAACATCCGGCAGGACGATGACGTGCTGGACACCTGGTTCTCATCCGGACTCTGGCCCTTTTCCACCCTCGGCTGGCCGGACGCGACCCCGGCGCTGGACAAATATTATCCCACGAGCGTGCTCGTGACCGCTTTCGACATCATCTTCTTCTGGGTCGCGCGCATGATTATGCTGGGACTCAAGTTCATGGGCGATGTGCCGTTCCGCGACGTCTACATCCATGCGCTCATCCGGGACGAACAGGGCGCCAAGATGAGCAAGTCCAGGGGAAACGTCATTGATCCTCTTGTCGTGATGGACCAGTACGGCACCGACGCGCTCCGCTTTACCCTGGCGATGCTGGCCTCATCGGGAAGGGATATCGTTCTGTCGGAAAAACGGATAGAGGGATACCGCACCTTTTGCAACAAGGTGTGGAACGCCTCGCGCTTCATTCTCATGAATCTCGAAAGCGAATTTAGAGAGCAGCCGCTTGAGGCGGGAGAGCTCGATCACTTCGACAAATGGATACTCCACCGGCTGAACGAAGCCATCCGCTCCATACAATCGGCCCTGTCGGAATACCGGTTCAATGATGCCGCACAATCGATCTACTCCTTCTGGTGGCATGAGTTCTGCGACTGGTACATCGAGCTTACCAAGCAGCGCTTATATTCAACCGCACCCGAATCGGGGAAGAGCTCTGAAACGGCGAGGCAGGTGCTGTTCCACGTATTGAAAAAATCAATCAGACTCCTCCACCCCTTCATGCCCTTCATCACCGAAGAGATATGGAACAAGATAAAGGGCGAATCGGAAGACCTCGTTATCGTGTCCGGCTGGCCTGCCGCGGATGAGGAATTTGACTTCACGGCCGAATCCGAAGAGGCTCTCATTTTCCAGCAGATCGTGTACCGGATCAGAAACATCCGCGGCGAGATGAATATCCCCCCGGACAAGAAGGCACCGGTCATATTCAAGACCGGCAGCGATAAAATGGCGTCTATCATTAAAAGGGAAAAGATGCAGATACAGGCGCTGGCCAAGGTCGAATCAATCGCCCTGGACCCGCACTATATGCCGGGCAGCACCGACGCCTCAGCGGTGATGACCGATATAGAGATCTACGTGCCCCTCCGAAATCTCATCGATATCGACAAGGAGCGCGCCCGGATCGACAAGGAAATCGAAAAAACCGGTGCGGATCTCGCCCGGGTTGAGAAGAAGCTGTCCGATCATAACTTTACCAGCAGGGCGCCGAAGCATGTTATAGAAAAAGAAAGGGCCAAGCAGGACGACTTCAAGGAAATCCTCTCCAAGCTTGAATCAACCAGAAGGAAGCTTGGCTAATTGCACTCCCTATCCGCCCTTATGCGTTTTTCCTGCCCCTTTTCAGCAAGCCGGCGCTTGCGTCGTTCAAGGGCTTCACGGTTGCGCCTCTTTTCATCCTCAGTTTCAAAGGCGATCGGCGGGACCGGGACCGGTTTTCCATGCTCATCAAGGCTCACATAGGTGAGATACGCCGAGGCGGTGTGCCTCGCTTCGCCGGTCCTGACATTTTCAGCCTCCACCCTTACCCCTATCTCCATGGATGTTTTCCCTACAAAATTTATGCCGGCGGTCACGCGCAGCAGGTCGCCGATAAAGACCGGGCAGTGAAAATCAAGGCGGTCTATGGACGCGGTCACCGTCTGCCTGCCGGTATGGCGGACGGCAACAATGCCCGCCGTGTTGTCGATGAGCTTCATGATGGTGCCGCCGTGCACGTTGCCGGCGAGATTCGCGTCCTGCTGCGTCATCTGCTGGACAACGGTGATGCTGGAGTCTTTGACCTTTTTCATACTGCGCTCCTTTTTACCCGCTATCTGCAGCACGGGCCTGAGCCCGTGCATATCCTGATATTTTCAACCTGCAGCGTCGTATGCCGTATCCCGTACCGGTCTTCAAGCATTGAATTCACGCTGCGTATGATCGCGTCGGAATCGGCTTCCTTTTCAGCGCCATCGACGCAGATGTGGCATGAAAGAAAAACCTCGGACGAATTGACGGACCATATATGCAGGCCATGAACGCTTCCCACATGCTCCATGCCGGCTATAGCGCGGAACACCTCGTCGGCATTGATATGCAGCGGAGTCCCCTGTAAAAATATTCTCATCGATTCGCGGATGATCGAAAGGGAGCTTCCGATTATCATGGCGACGATCAGGATGCTCACGAAAAGGTCGACGATAAGCATGCCGGTATAGTAGAGGAGGATGCCGGCCCCGATGACGGCGATGGATGACACGGTGTCGTAGAACAGATGCAGGAACGCCGCCTTCATGTTCAGGTTGTGGTGTCGCTCCTTCATGAGGAGCAGCATTGAAAACAGGTTGCCCGCGAGTCCAATCGCGCCGACGGGAATCATGACGCCGATGTTGATCGGCACCGGATGCATGTAGCGCGCCGCCGCTTCGTATACGATATAGATGCCGATGCCCAGGAGGCTCAGGGCGTTGACCAGGGCAACCATCACCTCGAAGCGCTTGAGGCCGAAGCTGAATTTTTTATCCGGCTCCTTGTCAGAAACCCTCTCCCCCGCGTATCCGAGCATAAGGGCGAGCACATCCGAAAAATTGTGGCCCGCGTCCGAAATCAGGGCGAGGCTTCCGGAGAAGAGCCCGCCGAGGTATTCGGCAACGGTTATCGCCGTATTGAAGAAAATGACGAAGATAAATTTCTTTCCGGCTGCGGGTGCGTGGCTGCGGTGATCGTGCCGCACTTCCCCGTGTGCGCATCCCTGTTCATCGCGATATGAATTCATAGCACCTTCCGCAGCCCTTGATTCAGTTGTTTTGCGAGCCATTTGCCGCATATCATCTTTTATTAAACATCAGTCAAAAATAGGGGAGAGTCAAGAAATTTTTAGACTCCCCCTCTCCTTGAGGAGAGGGGGCCGGGGGGTGAGGTCGAGGAGGATTCAGGTGTCCGAAGAGCTTGATTTAAAGATGGGGAGCCGGACAGGGTGTAGCATTGCAATGAACTCATAAAAGAATTGCGCAGCACGATGCTTGTAATTATAGTGCCGTGCTGAAAGAGAAAATTGACATGAAAAAAGGAATCGCATCCATAAGCTTCGCAATTATAATGGCCGGAGCGATTGTTCCGGCCGCAGCCGGCCGCACGGATGCGGCGAAAAAGAGTCTCCTCGGCCGCAACCGGGTCGCCGTGATTAAAAGCAGGTATGACATGGTGGACGCGGTCCTGGATAATTTTCATATCCCCTATGACATTCTGAAATTCAGGGATCTGGAAAATCCCGGTATCATAAACAGATACCGGGCCGTATTCGTCCCGAGCGGCATTGACACGCCGCTGGAAGAAAGCCTTGATATCTTCGCGAATGCCGTCCGGTACAAATCCGTAGCGCTCAAACCGGACTTCTACGAGGTGGACGAGGAAAAGGTTGCGAAAACGATACGGCAGTTCGTTAAAGGCGGCGGATCAGCCTATTTTTCCGGATATTCGTTTGAATATCTACAAAAGGCGTTCAATATATTCGAATATTTCGACAACTTTCCCTATATGGGCATGCCGGCGCGGGTGGAGGCGGTTCTCGATCATGATCTATCCCGCTTCAGCATGAAGAACAGAATGGCGCTCTACCTGGATCATCCGGGTTGGATCACCATCAAATCCGTTGAGGATTCCGAGGTCATAGCCTACGGTACTTTTGAGACCCCGCGGGGCGTCCGCACCGGCCCGATCAGCATCACTGCGCGGCGCGGCAGCGGCGAGATTCTGTACACGAGCTACGACGGAACGCTGTTCAGCGCGTTCAGAAGGTTCAACATCTACCGCATCGCGGGCGCGTATCTACTAAAATCCCTTGAGAGCGCGGCTTGGAAATGGAATCAGCGGGTCACCGGCCGGCTTGTCGATTCACTTCATAGGCTCGAATTCGCCGGAATGCACCGGATCGATCTCGAAGAAGGGGAAAATACCATCTATTTTCACTCCGGCAGGGATTGTTATCAAATCGACATTATTGATAAGGATCAATCCCTTATCGAATCGCGCGATCTGTTCAAGAGGGATCAGATCTTCTCCATTAGGTCGCCGTCGAAAGGCTATTGCTACATCAAGCTCTATCCGTCCGCGGCGGCCCGGTACGGCATGTACGCGGTCGTATCAGCCGCGGGTATGAGGATATTCCCCTATTTTTATCAGTTCATCGGAGCCATGATCGGCGTGCTGGCGGTCGGAGCCGCTGTCAAAGTATACCGGCTTTTTTTAATCAAGGGGTATTCGGGCAGATGGCGGGGATGAGCGCAGCGGATCCCGATTCATCTCTTTTTCACGAAATTCACGAACTGGGCATAAAATTCTTTCAGCTCGTCATTCTTACGCAGCTCGCGAAGGTCGGGGTCTGCGCCGGAAAGGATATCCTGTATATGCCTGGTGAGGACATAAATGGGGCCGGATATCCTATTGGTCAGACGGATGAGATAGATGTAGAGAAAAACCCCGAGTAAAATGCCCGTGGCTATCATAATGGTGATAAGTACCAGGTTCTGATAAATGGTTTTTTGCAGATGCAGGATGGTTGTGTGCATGAGCGATACTGTTTCAAGGTGATCGTCGATAAGCTTCCCGTCTTTCCGGTCCAGATATGCGTCGCGTTTATCCCTGGCGGATTCAAATAATACTTCAACGGTCTTTTTTTCCTTATCAATGGAACGATTAAGATCCGATATGGCTGCGGAGATCTTTCTATTGTTATCGGTTGATACGATTCCCGTTACCGCAATGATGAAGATGAACGCGATGATGATTATCCCGATGATGCGGAACGTCGTTTTCAGCTGGAATTTTTTATCGATCAGCAATCTTCTTCTCATAGGCACCCCGTTGTGATAAAAGGGCCGAGTATGGAAATTAATATTCATGCCCGGTTCTCCCATGCTGTCAAGCAGAATTAGTGGGTATCGAGTCTCTCGGCCCCCTAAATCCCCCGGAGGGAGACCCCGACAGCATGGCAATACGGAGAAAAGTAGTTGCAATCAGGCGCCTTTCTCCAATACATTAATTCTGATCTCGGAGCATTGCATGGGAAGAGTTATATCGGTTTCCAACCAGAAGGGGGGCGTAGGCAAAACAACCACCGCGGTCAACCTGGCGGCTTTTATCGCCGAGAGAGGGAAGCGGGTGCTCATTATCGACATCGACCCCCAGGCGAACGCCGGATACGGGCTCGGGATTAATGCCGAGAGCGGGCATCAGACGATTTACGAAGTCCTGATCGGATCAATCCCGATCAGGGAAGCGATTATACGGACCGCTATCGAAGGCCTGCATATCGTGCCGTCAAATATACATCTGGCCGGCGCTCAGGTCGACCTGCTCGATATCGAGGAAAGGGAATTCATCCTCCGCAACGCGGTCAAGGATATCAGGGAGGAGTTTGATTACATATTCATTGACTGCCCCCCTTCGCTCGGGATCCTGACGCTCAACAGCCTGGTCGCCGCGGACTCGGTGATCATCCCCCTGCAGTGCGAATACTATGCGCTCGAGGGATTAAGCCAGCTTCTCCGGATCATCGCCATGGTGCAGGAAAATTTGAACCGGCGTCTCGCGATCGAAGGCCTTGTTCTTACGATGTACGATTCGCGAACGAACCTGTCGCAGCAGGTGGTGACCGACGTGAGGGAGTATTTCAGCGACAGGGTTTTTAAGACGATCATCCCGCGCAACGTGCGGCTGTCGGAGGCGCCCTCGTTCGGCCAGCCGATCGGTCTCTACGACCGGGCGAGCATCGGCAGCACGACGTATGAGAATCTGGCAGAAGAGGTTTTGAAGCATGACTAAGAAAGCCCTGGGGAAAGGTCTCTCCGCGATCATATCCTCGTCCCCGAAGCCGGTTGAGGCCCTGGAAAGCGGCATAGCCCGGAACGCGGAGCTCATCGTGGAACTCGACGTCGACGATCTCTCACCCAATCCCGACCAGCCCCGGACGCGCTTCGACGAGTCCGACTTAACGGGACTGGCCGCATCCATTCAGGCCGTCGGGCTGCTGCAGCCGATCATCGTGCGCAAGTCCGGCGCAGCCCATTTCGTGATCGCGGGCGAGCGGAGGCTCAGGGCGGCCAGGCAGGCGGGCCTGAAAAGGATCAAGGCAATCGTCATCGAGGCAGACGAGGCAAAGAACCTGACCCTTGCGCTCATCGAAAACATCCAGCGGACCAATCTCAACCCGGTGGAGGAGGCGGAGGCATACAAGGTTCTCATCAACCGCTTCAACCTTAAACAGCACGATATAGCCGCCCAGGTGGGCAAGGACCGGGCGACGATCGCAAACATGCTCCGCCTTTTACAGCTCCCCCCCGAGATCAAGGAGGCCCTGGCTGAAGGAAGCATAAGCACCGGACACGCAAAGATTCTGCTGTCGGTAAGCGGCAAAAGACAGATGGAGTTTTTCAGAAGGCTTATAGACAAATCCGTATCCGTGCGCTCTCTGGAAAAGATGGCGCAGGAGGAGAGCAAGCCGAAAAAATATTCCAAGACAGGGGCGCTTAAAAACGCGCAGATACGGAAGATGGAGGAGGAGATCGCAGCCATACTGGGAACCAAGGTTGAGATCCGGCATGGGAACGGCAAGGGGAAAATCGAGATTACCTATTATTCGCTGGATGATTTCGAAAGGATTGTCGATCTGATACGATAGCGCCCGGCCTTGTATCGTACAACGGCGCAATCCACCGGCTTAAGGTTGATGCGATGAACAGAGATGACGGCGCACGAACATATTTCGAAAAACTGAAAATCGTGGAAAAATTCTGTTCCGGCGATATTGAGACGGCCAAAAGGATATTAAAAGGAGAGTTCCCGGACATCATAGCCTTAAAGGGCCGGTTCAAGGATGATGCCGATGATTATTTCGGACTCTTCCTCGTGTTCATCAGCAGAATATCCGGATCAGTCATCCACAGCATCTCCGTGATTTCCCATACCGCTTCGGTATATCACAATAAGCCGTTTGAAAACTGGAAGGTTTTTTTCAACAAGGTCGAGAGGGAGATCAAGGAGGCCCAGATCGACGTCGAACGGACAAGGGTCCTGAACGAGGTATTATGCCGGCTCGACGAGCTCAAGCTGTTCAACAATTTTTTTGAATGGGTCGCGCACAACGATATCATGAACCTCACCGAAAAATTCCAAAAGATCGTCTGCAATGTCCTCAAGATCGAAAATTCCCATGTGGTGCTCGATTTCGAGAACATCACCTCCATCGTACTGTACGAAGAAAAAGGGATAAAGCCGGTATAGGCTCTCACCGCACCGTGAAGGCGATGCGCATGTATACCGAGCTCTTCTTCGGCCTTAAAGACACGATCGCGGCAACGGCGGACCAGCACAAAAGGCTTCTGGCCGCGATGGCCAAGCGCGATGCCGGAAAAGCAATGGCGGTTATGAAAGAGGCGCTTGATTACGGCGGCCGGAAAATCCGGGAAGCCCTATCGGCGTTATAACATAAATAAATTAATTTTCCACCCACACTTGTGTAAGAAAAGGGGATGAGGAGATAGAAGAGATTGCAGAGATATGTTTTCGATGAAAAAATGCTAAAAATGAATAGGGGAAGAACAATCTATCACAAACAATAAAATCATCCCCTATTTTAAATCTCCCTATCCCCTTTTCTTACACACATTTGTGGGTAGAAATTAGCCCTTTGATTGGAAAAAAAGCAAGAAGCGTTAACAAAATTTGCTTAAGTCGAGCAAATTAAGTCATGAGGAGGAACACCAATGCAACAAAACGGCACGTCCCCTGCAAAAATGCTCTGGAATCCGGCCGAGAGCCTTCCCCCCCGGATCAAGCGGCTCCGTGAGGAATTTTATTCTTTTTACGAACGTGATTATTTTCGCAACGAGGTAATGGCCTTCACCACGGGCAAACCATGGGATAGTGTATATTCCCCCCATAACTGGGGCGTGGTGCCCGAAGTCTTCCTTTTCTTCGAGTGTTACAGCCAATCCCTTCTGGCAGACGCGGCCGTGGTTGAGCTGCCTCCCTCATTCTGGAAAGAGCCGCTTCCGAAGCGGCGCGCTCTTTTTTTCAGGAAGGTTGTGGAGAGCCATCTTCCCGTCCGGATTTTACAGGGAGAGCTCGTAGTCGGAGGACAATTCAATACCGCTCTCTCGCGCTCCCTCACGAAAAGAGAGGCGGCCGCATGGAAGAGGATGGAGTCCGGATATGTAAAACTCTTAAAGGCGGCGGATGAGTCCGGGATCGGTAACGGCGGCGCGACTCCCGGACATCTTATCCCGGATTACCGGACGGTTCTGGAGATCGGGTTCAAGGGGCTTGTCAAACGGTTCAATGAACTATTGTCCACGGCAACCAATAAAAAAGCGAGAGCGGCTCTTGAGGCGATGATCATCAGCGCCGAAGCCCCCTGCATCTTGGCAAACCGATACTCAGAGGAGTTGGGAAAACGTGCCGCAGACGAGACCGACCCGCTGCGTAAACGGGAGCTTGAGCGGATGGCAACCATCTGCTCCCGCGTTCCCTGGGAGCCGGCTCAAAACTACTGGGAGGCGCTCCAGTCCCTCTGGTTTACACATATGCTGGTAATGGCGGCCGAGTCGTATCCCGGCGCCGGCCTCTCGTACGGCCGCTTCGACCAGCTCCTGTATCCCTATTACAAAAAAGATATTGATGCCGATTCCCTCACGCCCGATTTCGCCAAGGAGCTGCTGATGTGCTTCTTCATTAAGCATAATTATGCCTATGACTTTCAGGGAAGGGTCGGCACCAATCAGGGAATCAATTCCGGTTTCGGTCAGCTCATCACCCTGAGCGGCATGGGGAAAAATGGTGAGGACCTGACCAATGATTTTACCTATCTGTGCCTTGAGGTGATCCAGGAGCTCAACATGCTCGAGCCCAAACCGAACGTGAGGCTTCATCGCGGCAGCCCCCACCGCCTTCTCGCGCGTGTTTCCGACATCATAGCGCACGCGCAGGGAGCGCCCTTTCTCCTTAATTTCGACGAGCAGAGCATACGGGCGCTCAGGTGGATCGGCCTCCCGGAGGAGGAGCTCTGGGACTACGCTCCGGTCGGATGCCTTGAAAATACCCTGCAGGGCAACGACCGCTCGGGCACGGTGGACGTGAATATCAACCTCGCCAAGGCGGTTGAGCTCGTTCTTTTCAACGGCAGGGACCAGCAGACGAGGCTGCAGAAGGGCCCCAAGTCCGGCGACCCGCGCTCGTTTGAAACCTTCGATGATTTTATGTCCGCCTATCGCCGCCAGACGGACTATTGCATGAAAACGCTCATTGAGCTCTACAACATCTCCGATGAGATACGGGCCCGGTTCGAGCCGACGCCCTATCTGTCAACGCTGGTGCGCGGATGCGCGGAAAAGGGAAAGGATATAACCGAGGGCGGCGCGCACTACAACTTCATCACCATGGAGGGAGTTGCACTGGGCACGACCATCGATTCGCTCCTTGCAATAAAAAAGCTCGTTTACGAAGACGGACGCGTCTCCATGGACGAGCTCGCCGGCGCGATTGACGTAAACTTTGAAGGCAGGGAGCCGCTGAGACAATTGCTCGTCAACCGCGCGCCCAAGTTCGGAAACGACGACCAATACGCCGATTCGCTCGCCAGGGAGGTGTCGAACTACTGGACCATGGAAGTGACGAAGTACCGATCGCCCTATACCGGACGGCGCTACCGGGCCGGGTACCTCTCCTGGAACTACTGGATAAGCTACGCGCCCAAGACATCCGCGACGCCCGATGGCAGGAAGCGGGGCTCGTATCTTTCGAACGGGCTCTGCCCGGTCAACGGCGCGGACCGGCACGGCCCCACGGCGATGATAAAGTCCGTGGGCAACCTCGGCCTGGACACGGTCCCCAACGGAGGATCCCATACCTTCAGCCTCTCGCCGTCCCTGGTGCGCGACCGGGAGCACATCGACAAGCTCGCCGCGCTCCTGCGCTCGTATACCGAGCATGGCGGAACCGCGCTTCAGATCAACATCATCGACGCGGACACCTTGCGTGCGGCCCAGAAAAATCCGGATGAATACCGCAACCTGCTCGTCCGCATCACCGGGTATAACGCTTATTTCGTGATGATCGGGAAGGAGATACAGGACGAAATCATCGCGCGCGAGTCGCACCGAATATGAGATCAGATGCATCGCGGGGAATGATATTTAGCATCCAGAAGTTCTCAACCGAGGACGGGCCCGGCATACGGACCACCGTATTTCTCAAAGGCTGCCCGCTCCGCTGCCTCTGGTGCCACAATCCCGAAAGCATATCCCGGAATCCTCAGCTGGTATGGCACTCCCCGCGATGCATCGGCGATCTGGCATGTATCGGCGCCTGCCCTCGAGGCGCGCTTTCCGGAGATGAGAAAGGCGTTGCCGTGAACAGGGAGGCGTGCGAAAGCTGCGGCAACTGCGCCGCGGTTTGCCCGACCGGCGCTCTTGAAGTCATCGGCAGGGAGATGGCGGCGGATGAAGTTATGTCCGAGATACTGAAAGACGCCCTGTTCTACCGCCAATCAGGGGGCGGCGTTACCTTTTCGGGCGGCGAACCGACCCTCCAGCACGAGTTCCTCCTCACGCTTCTGGCCGCGTGCCGAAATGCGGGTATTCATACTGCCCTCGATACCTGCGGTTACAATCGACGGGAAATTTTCAGGTCACTGGTGCCATATATTGACCTCTTTCTCTACGATCTGAAAAGCCTTGACGACGAGCTGCACAAGCGCGCCACCGGTGTCGGAGTCGATCTCATCATCGGCAACCTGAAATACCTTGATTCTACCGGCATACCCCTATGGCTCCGGACGCCGGTGATTCCCGGTTATACGGAGCGCGGAGAAAACATTCGGCAGATAGCCCGCTTCATCAGGGATGAGCTCACCAACGTGAAGCGATACGACCTCCTGCCTTTCAGCAATCTGTGCGCGTCAAAGTACGATGAGCTGGGGATTGAATTCAGCCTGGCCGGCGCCCCCCTCATGAAGGAGGAGGAGATGAAGGAGCTCGAAGCGATCACCCGCGGCGAGGGCCTGGATAATGTCGT
The DNA here is from genome assembly GCA_001829495.1 of Spirochaetes bacterium RBG_16_49_21. Taxonomy (GTDB): domain Bacteria; phylum Spirochaetota; class UBA4802; order UBA4802; family UBA5550; genus RBG-16-49-21. Next base: position 88,881 of record MIBJ01000068.1, read on the forward strand.
CATTTCAGGATTAATGAGTCGGAAGTAACTAGTCAAGTTAGGCGAAAATGATTTAAGAACTCCCTCCCCCTTAATGGGGGAGGGCCGGGGTGGGGGTAAGAAAAGTCAATGTCATCACCCTCCCCTGACCCCTCCCATCAAGGGAGGGGGATGACTTTAATTAAAAATCGCCTAACTGCTCAAGTATATTCCAAAAGGAGACAGCCATGAAAACGCTCAGCGACAAACTTTTTGAGGCTCTGAAAGGAGAAATGACTCCGAAATTCCTGGCCACTTCGGACGGCTCCATTCCCAACGTAGTACCGGTGATTTCAATTGAACCGTATGATCATCGGACTCTTATTTTCGGCGATTTTCTCATGTGGAAGACGGAAAAAAACCTCAATAGATATACCAAGGTAACCGTGGCGGTCATCACCGAAAAACTCCACGGCGCCGTCATCCGGGGAGAGTTCCTCGGATTCCAGAAGACCGGCGAGTACGTGGACCGCATAAACGCGACGAAGAACTTCAGATATAATGCGTACACCGGAATCCGCTGCGCCGGCTCCATCGCCGTCACGGATATCACCGATCCTTTTCAACTGACCCCGCTTGATGTGCTGAGCGGGAACCTCCTGTCGATGATCGGCAAAGGAAGGGCCATGCGCTTTTCCGAAGGCAGGAGTGTAATGAACCGGGTTGTGGCCGAAAAGTACGGCAGGCTCAAGGCGGTGAAAGTGCTTTCTTTCATGGACCCGCGGGGATATCCCTTTGCCGTTCCGATCATGTCCATACAGCCCGCAGCCGGAGACCTGCTCATATTCAGGAAAAGCCCCATGACGCGATACCTGGGAGATCTCAGGGACGGCGCCGCGGCTGCCGTTTCGGTGATCACGTTCGACCCCGTCGCGTTTCAGGTGAAGGGGGTATACCGCAATATTGATAAAAAATACGGAGCAGTTGCGGTAAGCGAGGCCTATCACGCCTCCCCGCCCCTTCCGGGCAGAAAAATAGCCTGAATTTTTAATGAGGCTCTGACCCCATATTACTTTCGGGGGTCAGAGCCGAATATCGTCTGGAAGAGCTAATTTTAGTAACTACTCCGGTATAATAATGGAACCGCCGATGGACGCAGATGAACGCAGATGAGAATAGGTAAAAACTTAATTGACTCAAGGCATACGGGATACGCATAATCTGATGCGGTGCGTATTCTGTTTATTTTGCTTATCGCAATCCACTATGAATAAAAAAAATCAATCAGGCAAAACTAGATCAAAACGCCGTATTTATTTCATAACCCCTCTCAATCCCGACAACTTCTGGACCATGCAGAGCTCGGTAAAGGCGGTCGGCGCAAAGACATTGATGCCCAACAACACCCTGGCGACCCTTATCGCGCTCATCCCGAAGGATCTGGATATTGAATGTGCGTATTGCGACGAAAACATAGCGAACATCGACTTTGATATGGATTGCGATCTGGTCGCAATAACCGGCTTCACCGTGCACGCGCACCGGATCAGGGAGATCAGCGGCCGGTTCAGGGAAAAAAAGATACCCGTGGCCCTCGGGGGTCCTTTCGCTACCCTGTACCCGGATGAAGGGAAAAAGGTTTCAGACCACCTGTTTATTCATGAAGCGGAATACACCTGGCCCCGGTTCTTACGGGAATGGATGGACGGCAAAGCCCGGCCCCTGTACGAGCAGAAGAGCTTTATCGACATGGCTGACAGCCCGCCGCCGGATTGGTCCCGCATTAAAGGAAAGGATTATCTCTATTTCTCGGTCCAGACCAGCCGCGGCTGCCCGAACAATTGCGATTTCTGCGACGCGATCCGTCTCGTCGGGCGGCGGTACCGGACCAAAAGGATCGGACAGATCATGACCGAGATAAAAAACGCCTACAGCGCCGGCGCGGAGACGATCTTCTTTTCCGAGGATAACTTCTTTGTGAAAAAGGAGTTCACCAGGGAATTGCTGACGGAAATCATCAGATGGAACTCTTCGCTGACGATACCCGTATCATTCGCGGCCCAGGCTACGATAATGATCGGAAGCGACGAGGAGATATTGAAGCTGCTCGCGGACGCGCGCTTTTCAGTGGTCTTCCTGGGGGTTGAAAGCATCCGAAAAGAGTGCCTGGCTGAAGTGAACAAGGGGCACCTGCTGAAATACGATCCCTTCCATGCGGTCACGCGGCTTTCGCGGTACGGAATTCTTCCCTTTATAGGCTTTATCGTCGGATTCGATAACGACGGCCCCGGCACCTTTGCCGAGGTAGAAGAATTTTTAAACAGGAGCGGAAGCCCCCTCGCGTCGATCAGCATCCTCAACGCCCCGGAGAACACGACGCTCTACAATCGAATGAAGAGCCGCGGCCGCATCGACGAAAATTTCAAGGGATTGTGGCACCTCTCGACCAATATAATTCCCGTGTCCATGAGCATCCATGAGCTCCTCGAAAACCACCGCAGCCTGTTCCGGAGACTGTACCAGCCGGAGAATTTCGAAAAAAGGGCCCTGGACTGGCTCTCCAACATTGAATACGTTTCACCTCTGTATAAACATTCAAGAATGAGCTTTTCAAAATTCTTCAAGCTGTTTAAAATAATGAACTACTACCTTTTTCATGAACCGAAGCAGGTGAGAAGGCTGTTCTTCCGGATGCTTAAAAATTCATGGAAGATGAGCCCGCGACTGTTCAAAAAGGCGATCATGGTCATGTCCCAGTACTGCCACTACTATGATTTTTCGCATAATGACGCGTGGCAGTCGTATAAAAAAATCTAATTTTTGCCTTGAAAGTGCCTGAAAGGGGACATCCTAATTTAATTTTTTGAGGTTCCCTTATATTTAACTTCTATTTCTTTATCTTGATTTTTTCTTTAAAAAAATTCCGGCCGGTTTTTCTGGTCTTTTCGTCATCGTTTTGTTTCAGTTCCCGGCGGATTTTATTAACTATGCTGCTCATATATATGCTTTTTAACCCCTTTCTTTGTATCCCGGCGTGCGGAACTACCGCACCGGGCTCCTCAAGAATGCTCGCTTCCGCATAATGGTCAAGACCATTTTAAGTCCAACTGGTTTGTATTGATATAGGTTAAAAGACTGTAGTGCATTTAGTCTAATTCAAATGCGATTAATAAAGCCTTATTCAATTGACTTTGTTTTTGATCAGATAATGCGCCGATATAATCAGTTAATAAAAATTTCGGTATGCTAATAATTTCATCACAATAAATACAGCTTTCATGTTTTAATCCTTCATCAATTCCAACAGGAACTTGCGTTGAAATTCCATGATAGTTTGAATAAACGGGAGCACAAATGACTGTAGAAAATTTAGAATCAATCAAGGCTTGTCTGCTAACAACAACAAAAACACGATAATTTTTTGAATCGTGTTTAGACCCTTTGTGCACTCTATAAAGATCACCGCGTTTCAAATATTAACCTGATAAGACAAAATATCTTCAGCTTCCTTATTCAATTCATCAGCGGAACGATTAATTATATCTAAATCGTTTTTATTTCTTAAATTACGTTTTTTTTGCATTAAATAATTCTTAATAGCTTCCTCAATAAAAAGAGAGCGATTACCTGATTTAGAGATAATTAAATCAATTTCTTTAAGCAGGTTTTTTGATAAGGTTATTGAAGTTTTTACCTTCATACTACTAATATACTACTTTAGTAATACTTGTCAAGATTTTATGATAAAATTATTTTTTATTAAGGGCGAATGGCGCAGCCACGGCGGATTGCCGGTTACCCGGCCTACTATATGCTCAAGTTTTTTTCATGGCTCCGCATCGTAAAAAACCTGAAGCCTTTGCCGGAGCGCATACGGGATAAAGACCGCATAGCGGATACCGACCCGTCAGAGGGAAAAAAATTTTAAGTCACCGTTTCCTTTCGTAATGGCTTTTTACGAGTCCGTTAGCAGCAGACCATAAAAACAAACCACCGGCGCAGCACCGGCCATTACAAACAAACAGGATGAGATTGCATCGTATCCCGTTTTACGGGAATCTAATTCATACTCCAAATAATTTTACGTCTAATTCCGCACTTCAGATTGACAAAACAGGCATTTGGTACGTCAAATGCCTGCATGATACGAGTCAATGAAAACTACCTGAAGCTCAGGGCTTCATACCTGTTTTCCGATATAGCGCGGCGGGTAGCGGATTACGCGGCTAAAAATCCGGATAAGGAAATAATCAGGCTCGGGATCGGGGACGTGACCTGTCCCCTGCCCCCTGCCTGCATAAGCGCCTTCCACAAGGCGGTCGGGGAGATGGGGTCGAAAGAGACCTTCCGCGGGTACGGCCCGGAGCAGGGCTACGAATTCCTGCGCGAGGCAATAGCCCGATCCGACTTCCAGGCGCGCGGGGTACGAATCGAGCCCGATGAGATATTCGTGAGCGACGGCGCCAAGTGCGACACCGGCAACTTCCAGGAGCTCTTCTCCCGCGAGATTGCCGTGGCGGTTCCCGACCCGGTCTATCCCGTGTACGTGGACACCAATGTTATGGCGGGCAGGAGCGGCGAAAACTGCGGCAACCGGTACCGGGGGCTTATATATTTAGAGTGCACGGAAGAAAACGGCTTCGTCCCGGACGTCCCGAAGGAGCGGGCGGACCTGATCTACCTCTGCTTCCCCAACAACCCCACCGGGGCCACGGCCGCGAAGCAAAAGCTCGCCGAATGGGTCCGGTACGCGCATGAAAACCGGTCGCTCATCCTGTTCGACGCAGCGTATGAGAGCTTCATCCGCGACGACGGGCTCGCCCACAGCATCTTCGAGATCGAGGGCGCTTCCGAGGTGGCAGTCGAATTCCGCAGCTTCTCCAAGACCGCGGGCTTCACCGGAACGCGCTGCGCCTTTACAGTAATACCGAAGAAATGCAACGCCTTTACCGAAAGCGGCGAGCCGGTGCCTCTCCGGGAGCTCTGGCTCAGGCGGCAGACGACCAAGTTCAACGGCGTATCCTACCCGGTACAGCGCGCAGCCGAGGCGGTTTACTCTGAGGAGGGGAGACGGCAGGTGAGAGAGCTCGGGGATTATTACCTGAAAAACGCCCGCCTCATCAAGGAGCGTCTCGGCGGAATCGGATTTCCCTGCTTCGGCGGCGAAAACGCTCCCTATATCTGGGTCAAAGGCGGGAAGGACTCGTGGGCCTTTTTCGATGAGCTTCTTGAGCGGGCGGGCGTTGTATGCACGCCCGGCGCAGGCTTCGGCTCATGCGGCGAGGGATATATACGATTAAGCGCCTTTAATACCCATGAAAACGTGGAGAGGGCGCTCGATCGCATTGAAAAGGCTTTTAAATAATACCTCGGAACGAATTGCGCAGATAAGTATCCTATCCATATCAGCAAGAGCGAGGTTTGATGCTGTTTAACTGGTTTATGGAAAATTCCGGCCCGGTTTTTTTGGTTTACGGGTTGACGTATATCATCATCGCCACCGCGGTGCTGGGCCACAATAAGAAAGGAAGCGAATACGGCCTTGCGGGTGTACTGTGGCTTTTCGCCGCCTATGCCCTGCTGCACGCGCCCGGCGATTTCATCGACATGTGGCAGGCGATTTCCCGCAATACGGATCAGGGCTTGAAGAATGTCGGCGTTTATATGACCTACCTTTCATATCTGTTTCTTTTTGAATTCGGCAGAAGGGTGCTGAAGTTAGCTTTTCCTGATTCATTGCTTCTTCGGGACTATCTGACACCCGTGGTGTCGGTCATGGTGCCGGCAGCGTCTGCGTTTTCCGGTGATTTCTGGAACAATCTCGATCCGTTCATCGGATACATTTTAAGGTTCCCGGGAGGAATCATGGCCGGCGCGGGTATAATCCTCTATTATGAGAACCTTCCGGCCTCGATGAAAGTCGTCCGCATGAGAAAATACTTTTACCTGTTCGGCATCGCCCTTGTTCTGTGGGCGGTCTTTTGCGGACTTATAAGGGCGAAGGGTTCTGTTTTTCCGTCGACGCTCTTCAATATTGATTCGTTCTTCAGTTTTACGCATATTCCCGTGTACGTTTTCAGGTCGCTGTGCGGTCTTTCAGCCGTCTGGTCGATAATCGGCATGTTGAATGTTTTCAACCATGAAAAGCAGATGCGCATCAAGGCTGCGCTGGACGGGGAGCGCAAGACAAGGGAATACCTCGCCAGGGTCATCGCGAATATCACCGACCCGCTGGTTGTCACCGACGGTGCGGGCAGGATCGTGATGACGAACCGGGCCCTCGTATCGATGATCGGCCGGGAGGAAAGCGATCTCCTGGGCGATCATGTCAAATCCATCATTCACGCGGACGACTGGGAGGGAATAATTCTTCCGGTCTTCAGGTCCGGAGAGACCTTTGAAGGCGAGGTTCAATTAAGAAAGCCGGACGGAGAAAAAATACACGCGGTATATTCCATAACGCCGATCATCAACGCGGGCGACGGAAGCATCGACGGTTTTGTCGGAATCGCGAAGGAAACAAGCATCAGGAAAAGGATCGAGGCGGCGCTTGGCTCTATGGCGCTGCAGGCCAATGCATCCGCCCGGAATCCGGATTCCCGTGACTCGTCGAACGATACCTTTCGAGTGGAAAACGTCAAGCGCAACGTGGTCGACCTGGCCCTGCTCGACTCCTACCAGTTTCTCCAGACGATCATCGACAGCGTGGACGACGAGGTGATCGTACGAAACAGGGCGAACCGGGTGGAGATGATGAATTACGCCGCCAGGAAGCGCATGCTGGACCGCGACCGGTACGAGGCATGTTGCGTGAACGTACTTGACGGCGCCGCTTATCCCTGCGATGATTGCGGCACGGGGGACCTGGTCTCCGTCGTGAAGGCGGCGGAGAAGACGGTCTTTTTCGAAAGGAATTTCACTCTCGCGGAAAAGAAGCGGACGTTCGAGGTTTCGGCGAGCCCGCTTTTCGGCGATAACGGCGAATTCGTCGGAATCGTAGAGGTGGGAAGGGACGTGACCGAGCGAAGGGCCCTGGAGCGGGACGTCCTGAAGGTCTACGAAACGGAGCGGCAGCGCATCGGCCAGGACCTCCATGACGACCTGATGCAGAACCTGATCGGCATCGACGTGCTGCTGAAAATGGTAACGAATTCCCTGAAACAGAAAAACGCGTCCGGAGTCGTCCTTGATGAGGAGTCCGCTAGGCTGAAGGAAGTCACGCATTTCCTTGGAAATGCTGTATCGAAGTCGCGCCGCCTCGCGAGGGGATTGTGCCCTGTCGATATGAACTGCGAAGGCTTTCTGCCGGCGATCAGGCAGATGGCCGAGGAAATCACCGGTATCTACAATATAGACTGCTCGGTGGAAATCGAGGAGGAAATGCCCGGCTTGGACGAACTGACCATGCGGCATATCTATTATATAATCCGGGAGGCGGTCACCAACGCGGTCAAACATAGCGGCGCCACCGGAATAGATGTCGAGCTCCTGAAGGAAGGAAGCGGACTGGCAATAGCGGTGAGGGACAACGGCAACGGCTGCGGGGGAATACACGACTGCGGTAACGGGCTCGGGCTGCGCATCATGAAATATAGGGCGGACATTATCGGCGCCGAGCTTAAAATCGAGAGCGCTTCAACGGGTACCTCCGTCAAATGCCTGCTAAAAAAGCAAGACGATTGAGGGGGCTTGCATGAGCACGGTAGGAGGATTGAAAAGGAAAAAAATATTCATTGTCGACGACCATCCCGTTTTCCGATACGGGCTTTCCCAGCTCATCAACCTCGAAATGGGTATGACGGTCTGCGGCGAGGCGGATAGCGCGGAAAAGGCGCTGCCGATGATACGGGAGCTGAAGCCGGACCTCGTTATCGTCGATATCGGGCTCGAGGGGCAAAGCGGCCTTGAGCTCACGAAAGACATCGCCTCCCTCGGCGGGAACCTTCCGGTGCTGATCGTTTCGATGTACGACGAGACCCTGTACGCCGAGCGCGCCCTGAGGCAGGGGGCCCGCGGGTACGTCATGAAGCAGAAGACCTATGAGACCGTGATCACCGCCATCAGACGGATCCTTGAGGGCGGCATATACCTCAGCGACCAGGTCTCGGAGAAAATCATCACAAAGGCCGTCACCGTCGGAAGCGCGAAAGAGAAAACGCCCCTCGCGGAGCTCACCGACAGAGAGATCGAGGTACTGCGCCTGATCGGAAACGGTAAGAGCACCCGTGAAATATCGACGACCCTTAACCTGAGCGTGAATACCATCAACACCTACCGGGAGCGCATCAAGGTGAAACTCAATTTAAAAAACCACCTGGAGCTGCAGAAGTTCGCGATCCACTGGACGGATAAAAAAGAAATGTAATATTTATCGCCGGCTGACGCCCGCGACCCAAACGGACTAATCCTTTTTCCAGCCGTCCTGTGGTCGGACGTACCACGTAATAAAAACAGAATAGACCACACAAAAATAAACAATCATGCGATTGCGTTTCCCGCCGTATCGTGTATTATACCCCCATATCTTTGTTTAATCGCTCCTGTCAGGAGTGCGGCCCGGCCGTTTTGCCGGAATTTGATGAAAAATTTATTAATCCAACTCCAGTGTATTACGCGCCATGAGGAAGGAGGAGTCATAATGACAAAGAAAAAAACAAAGACCACGCCAACTCAACGCGACGGCGATACGTCGGCAAAAGACGCCGGAAAAAACATATCGGTTTTGGATCGAAAAGATTTTATTTCCAAACTTTTTAAGACGGGAGCCGGAACTCTGGCCACAACTATTGTAGGAAACGGAATGCTCAAATCCGTCTCTTCGCTGTATGCACAAAGCAAAGATAACAGAGCCGTTAAAAGAAAATTCCGCTACGGGATGGTCATTGATACCCGCCGTTGTGTAGGCTGCCGTTCTTGTGTGTTAGCTTGCAAGGCAGAAAACAAGACGCCATCAGGTGTTTCTTACACGGTTGTATTTGAAGAAATTTTAGAAAACCGTCCCAATGACAAACCGGTTTTTATGACTAAACCTTGTTTTCATTGTGAACATCCTCCCTGCACAGATGTTTGTCCTGTTTCTGCAACATTCAAGCGAGAACGGGATGGAATTGTTGTTGTGGATTATGAGAGATGTATCGGATGTCGCTATTGTATGACTGCTTGTCCTTATTCAGCACGCTGGTTTGATTTTGGTGAAAATTATCCTGCTATTGAACAAAATACTCCCTGGGCTCAGGTTCCTTCTCCCGAGTACAAACAATTCAGAAAAAGGAAAAACAAACAATCTCCTGTTGGAAATGTTCGTAAATGTACATTTTGCTTACATCTTCAGGATGAGGAGGGTAAATACAATAAAGAAGAAGGGCGCTGGCCGGCTTGCGCTAAAACCTGTACAGGAAAAGCCATTCACTTTGGAGATCTTAATGATCCAAACAGCGAAGTCACTGTTCTGCTTCGTGAACGGCAGTATATGCGTTTAAAGGAAGAACTCGGTACAAGCCCTAATTGTTATTATCTAATATAGTGGAGATAAAAATGAGCTTACTACAGGAATATTTTAATGACAGAAATAAAGTTGTGAAAAACCTTAAGCTGATTTTCTGGACTGCCTGTGCACTTTCATTGCTTATCGGTTTTTACGGCTGGTTTGTAAGAATTGTTGACGGGCATATTAAAGCGAATTACGGAAGCATTGTTACCTGGGGATTATGGGTTGCCGGATATATTTATTTTATCGGGCTTTCCGCAGGTTCATTTCTTGTGTCATCTCTCGTTTATGTCTTTAACTACAAAAAGTTTGAACGAATCGGGAAACTGGCCGTATTTACTGCACTTGTTACTTTATTGATGGCTTTACTCTCTATCTGGGCAGATCTCGGTCATATGGGAAGAGCATGGCATGTAATAGTTTTTCCCAACTTTAAATCCCCGATGGCATGGATGATTTATCTTTATTCCCTTTATATGCTTCTGATTGCTGTTGAAATTTACTTTCTGCTGCGATATGATTTTGCAACTGGTGCTAACAATTCAACATTTAAAGGAAAAATATATAAACTTCTTTCTCTTGGTTCTAAAGATTCTACTGAAGAATCAAAGCAGCGAGATAAAAAAGTTGTCAAACGATTAGCTACCGCAGGAATTCCGATTGCGATTTTATTTCATGGCGGCGTTGGCGCTTTATTCGGAGTTGTATCAGCGCGTCCGCACTGGCATAGCGGCTTATTCCCCATCTTATTTTTACTATCGGCTTTAGTCAGCGGCGGAGCTTTATTAACATTGATTTCATCAATCTTTCAGCAAGGGTGGTCTAAAAATAAGGGTGTTATTATAGAACTCGGTAAAATGGTTTTAGCCTTACTTTTATTAGATGTTTTATTTCAGGTATCGGAGTTTCTTGTAGCATACAGAGGCGGAATCCCCGGCCACACTGCGGGATTCGATCTGGTTCTATCCGGTCCCTACGCATGGGTTTTCTGGGGATGGCAGGGTTTAATAGGAACGGTTATCCCTATCCTTCTTCTAATCTTCCCGACAAGGAAATCTCCCCTCTGGGTCGCGCTTGCCGGGTTATTAATTGCGGCGGGAATTTTCGGACTTCGGCTCAATATTGTAATTCCGGGGCTGGCAGTTGAAGAAATTCACGGGTTAACATCCGCTATTTATTCTCACAGAGTAGATCCTCATTACTTTCCGAGTATTTCCGAGTGGGCGCTTACTATGGGAATAGTCGGTTTTGGAATGCTTCTGTTTGGACTTGGAGAATATTTCCTTCCTAAACATGAAGAAAAAACATGAAAAAAATGAAACCGGATTATTATCAAAACCGCAATCTTAAGGAGTGGAATACAAATGGCTTATATATTTGATGAAAAAATCGGAAGAAGAAAATTTATTAAAGGTTTAATAGCAACAGCCGCCGGCGCCACTGTATTGGGTGGTACCGGCTGCGCAACCTACGGTTCGAAAGAAAGAGCATTAAAAACAAACGCGGCCGGATTAAAGGAATGGGGCCGCCGGTCCGGCGAATGGATTCCCTCCTGCTGTAGTATGTGCGGCGGTCAATCCGGCATTTTAGTTCACGTTGTAAACGGCGTTGTCGAAAAAATTGAACCCAATCATTGGAATCCGAATAACTATTCTAATGTTTCAGATGATTTCTTTAATGGATATACGAAAGAATATGGTTGCCTGGAAGGCGGCGCCATTTGTCCTAAAGGTCATGCCGGAATTATGGCCCTGTATGATCCGGACAGAATAAAAAACCCATTGAAAAGAAAAAATCCCGAACGAGGTTTGGATATTGATCCTCAATGGGAAGAAATATCCTGGGAACAATCCCTTAATGAAATATCATCTAAATTAAAAAAACTAAAAGATAACCGTGAAGCGCATAAATTACTCTGGATGAGTGAAGACCATTCGTTCACGCACATTCAGGCGGATTTTTGCAAACTGTACGGTACGCCGAATTATTCCATGCATTCCAACCTTTGTGATGTAGCCAGAAAAGCCTCGTTCAAAACAGTGATGGGAGACGAAAGACCGTTAGCGGATTTTATTCATTCAAAATACATTTTACTCTTTGGCTGGAACCCAACGAGCGCAATCAAATGGGTTTATCTTCCCCGTATTTTAACAAGAGCAATTGAAAGAGGTGCGCGGCTTGTGGTTGTTGACCCATATCTATCTGATACGGCGGCAAAAGGACACGACTGGCTGGCGATCAAACCGGGAACCGACGGAGCGCTTGCGCTTGCCCTGGCTCACTGCATTATCAGAGACAAATTGTATAATAAAGATTTCATTACGAAATGGACAGTCGGTTTTAATCAATACGCCGATTATGTAAAAGACAAAACTCCCGAATGGGCAGAAAAGATTACGGGTATACCCGCAAATAAAATGGAGGAAGTCGCCCGCGATCTGGCAACAATAAAACCGGCCTGTGTTGATGCCTGGAGCGGACCCGGCCAGCATACAAACGGCGTTCAGGGCGGCAGAGCAATAGCCCTTCTTACCGCGCTAATCGGAGGATATGACAGACCGGGTACTCTGCTAATCCCCAACACAGGCGGTAATAAGCATATAGAGGTTGAACCGGATGAATCTGCTAAACAAACTTTGAAAATGCCCCGCTTCGATGAACTTAATAAATTTCCGCTTGGACATAAATCCGGCGTCTATACACAAATATTTAATAACATTGTTAACGGTAAAGGACCTTATGGCGCAAAGATGCTCTTTTGTGTTTTCCAAAATCCCGTTATGAGTGTTCCCGGTGGAACTAAGACCGTTGCAGAGGCATTCAGTAAACTGGAAATGAGCGTTGTGATTGATACAATGATGAGTGAAACGGCATTGCTTGCCGATTATGTTTTACCCGGCACCGTGTATCTCGAAAGATACGATCTGAACACACACTGGGTAACCTGGCCCGCTCTCGGCTTACGGCAGCCCGTGGTTAAACCTTTATTCAACCAGCTCGCTGAATATGAAACCGTTACGGCTCTTGGAAGAAAATTAAAATTAACCTCCAAAGACGGGAAAAAAAATTTTGAGGTTAGTCCGTTAACCGGCGGTAAAGTTGAGAACCTGACGAAATGGTATGAAGATTATCTTTCCAAAGAATTACTTGAAGGTAAACCCAAAATAACTCTTGAACAATTAAAAGAATTGCCCGGCGCGGTCTGGTTCGATAAAAAAGGAACTGAATACGAAAAATATGCAAAAGAAATTCCTGCCGAAAAACTTGGAAACGCTTATTATGACGGTCGAGCAATTTATGATAAACCAAAAAATAAAGGCGGCAAGAGAATCGGAACAATTATTAATGGCAGGGCAGTTCGCGGGTTCTTCACCAATTCAGGTAAAGTAGAATTTTATTCCGAATCATTGGCTAAAAAGAAGGATGCAATTGGAAATTCAATTGATCCTTTACCTGTGTACAAGCCAAGAGATTGGCAGCCCGATGATAATTATCCTCTGTACTTAATTAACTGGAAGGAAGCCAGCCACACGCATACGCGAACTCAGAACAATTCCTGGTTATTGGAAATAAAAGGTTACAATCCTATAATCATGAATCCGGCAACAGCAGCGAAATATGGAATTGAAGATGGCGATGAAATCTGGCTCGAATCCCCTCATGGAAAAGTAAAAGGCAAGGTTAAATTGACTGAGAGAATACATCCGGAAGTAATCGGCGCTCAGCACGGATTCGGACATGAAGCTTTAGGAAAAAATGCCAGAGGCACCGGAACAAATACGGGAATTCTGAACATCACAAAGAGTGATCCTCTTTCGGGTATGGCTGTGCACAAGGAAATCTGTGTTAAAGTCTATAAAGCCTAACCCGGACTAATCCTTTTTCCAGCCGCCCTGTGGTCGGACGACCCACGTAATAAAAACAGAATAGACCACACAAAAATAAACAATCATGCGATTGCGTTTCCCGCCGTATCGTGTAATATACCTTAATATCTTTGTTTAATCGCTTTTCCGTCAGGAGTGCGGCCCGGCCGTTTTGCCGGAATTTGATGAAAAATTTATTAATCCAATTACACTGTATGACGCGCCATGAGTAAGGAGGAGTCATAATGACAAAGAAAAAAACAAAGACCACGCCAACGCAACGCGACGGCGATATGTCGGCAAAAGACGCCGGAAAAAACATATCACCGGAAGAAGCGTATTCCTTTTCGCCGGTCGACAGGAAGCGCGCCATTTCGCTGATCGGCGCTGCAATAGGCCTTGGAGCTATTTCCACAATCATATCGCGAATCGTCCCGCCCCCGGCCGTTCCGGAGGGGGACGGCACCATCCGTAATCTCCCCCAACTGAAGAGCGGGGGAACGGAAGGCAATTCCGATAACCTTATCCGGATGCAAAACGAGCTGCGCCGGGCCATGGCGAAACCGATGGAGAGCCGGCGCTGGCTCATGGTAATCGACACCAGAAAATGCGTGGGCTGCCATGCCTGCACGGTGGCGTGCATGGCGGAGAACAGGCTCCCGCCGGGGGTCGTGTATCGTCCGGTCATTACCGACCAGCAGGGAAGGTATCCCCGGCAGATAACCCGTTTTTTCCCCCGTCCCTGTATGCAGTGCGACAATCCGTCCTGCGTGCCGGTATGTCCGGTCCGGGCCACCTGGAAGCGGCCCGACGGCGTGGTCATCGTCGATTATGACAAGTGCATAGGGTGCCGGTACTGCCTCACGGCGTGCCCTTACGGCGCGCGCACCAGCGATTTCGGCAGCTATTACACGGAGCATACGCCGGAGATACAGCCATACGAACAACAGCCGACAAATGAATACAACAAGTCGTGGAGCCGCGAGGACCACGGCTCGCCCGTGGGCAACGCGCGCAAGTGCCACTTCTGCCTCCACCGGCTCGAGCAGGGTCTGCTGCCCCAGTGCGTCAGCACCTGCATCGGGCGGGCGAACTATTTCGGCGACGCCAATGACGCTACCAGTCTCGCGGCGGAAATGGCGAGGTCCGGCAATCAGGTCAGGCTGCTTGAAGAGAAGGGCACAAAGCCTTCGGTTATCTATCTTGTGTGAGGTGCGTAATGATAGAAAAACTTGGATCATTAATCGAAAGATTTAAAAAGGAAACGCTTATCAATAAGCTTAAAATGCTGTGGCTTCTTTTCTTTATTCCCGGCCTCACCGGCATAATAATTAGGGCCGTCTCCGGCGAGCGCCTGGCAGGATACGGGAGCTATGTCCCCTGGGGACTCTGGATCGCCGTGTATTTCCATGCCGTCGGCATATCGGGCGGCGCCTTCGCCGTTGGCGTTATCGGCTACCTGCGGGGCGTGCGGGGGCTTAAGGAAAACCTGAGGACCACCCTGATCGTTTCGGCAGTGAGCCTCATGACGGGACTCCTGGCGATCTGGCTCGACCTCGGGCGTCCCTTCAGGGCGTACAAGATTCTTGTCTCTCCGAACTTCGGCTCCATGCTCGATTTCAACGCCTGGATGTACGGTATTTTCCTGGCCCTTGTGGGATTGGTTTTTTACCTGAGCCTCAATAAAAGCGGCGAGGAAAAAACGAATGACCGCAGCGGATGGCTGGTGCCGATTCTTTCGCTGGGCGTTTTCCTGTCAATTGCCTACCCCAGCCAGAGCGGCGCATTTTTCGGCGTCGTGGACGCAAAGCCCTTTTGGAGCTCCGCCATCCTCCCCGTACTTTTCCTCACCTCGGCCGTGACCTCCGGCGCGTCCGCCATGCTCCTCGTTCACTATTACCTGCTCGGCGATTCGGCGAATTCCGCGGGCCCTGATGAAGAACCGTTCCCCTATCTCCGCAAAATCATCCTGGCGGGCATAGTCGTCTATTTCCTGGGCGAGTTCAGCGAGTACAGCCTGGCGCTCTGGTCGCCCATATCGCACATCAAGGAAACCATTTTGCTGATTATGTTCGGCCGCTTCTGGTGGGTGTTCTGGATAATCCACATAGGCGGCGCGCTGGCGGGCTTTTATTTGTTGTTCAGGTCCCGGTCCCTTAACCGGCTGGCGGCGGGGGCGCTGATCATCGTGACGTCGTTTATATCGACCCGGTTGAATATACTCATACCGGGACAGTCCATTCCCGAGATCAGGGGCCTTAACGAGGCGTTCACCCATCCCCGTCTCAGCTTCAGCTATACGCCGACGGCGGTCGAGTATCTTGTCGCCCTGTTCGTGATCTCCTTCGGCCTGGCCCTGTTTCATTTCAGCCGGCGGTTACTCGCGACTTTTATTGAAAAAAACAACGGGAGGCGTCAATGAAGAACAAGAAATTAACGCGACGCAGTTTTGTAAAGGGCGCAACCGGAACGCTGCTGGGCGGCGGTATCGCGGCCCTGGCGGGTATACCGGGATGCGGCGGGGGCGACAACGCCGTCCTGAAAAGCAGCCGTCCGGATTCACCGTCGGTGCTGAACAATCCCGAGAACATCATATACACGGCCTGCCTTAACTGCAACACGGGATGCGGCATTAAAGTGAAGATACAGAACAACGTCGGCGTAAAAATAGACGGCAATCCATATAACCCATTCAACCTTGTCCCCAATATCCCCATGTCTTCTTCACTCGATGAAGCGGCGGCTATCGACGCCCCCCTCTGCCCGAAGGGCCAGGCGGGAGTCCAGACCGTGTACGATCCTTACCGGATCATGAAGGTGCTGAAGCGCGACGGCAGCAGGGGGCACAACCGGTGGAAAAGCATTCCCTTTGCCCGGGCGGTGAAGGAGATCGTTGAGGGCGGCAGACTCTTCGCGCACGTTGAGGGCGAGGAAAACCGCACGGTGGAAGGCTTACGGTCGATCATGGCCTTCAGGGACGAGGGGGCCTCAAAGGAGATGGCAGGGGATATCCAGAAATACTGGGACGAGAAGGACGCCGCGCGGAAAACCCAATTCCTTGATGCGTTCAGGAGAAAATACGCCCGGCATCTCGGTGCGTTCATCGATCCCAATCATCCCGACCTGGGGCCCAAAAATAACCAACTGGTTATAGCCTGGGGAAGGCTCAAGGGCGGAAGAAGCGACTTCATCAAGCGATTCGGCGCGGGATTCGGGACAACTAATCTCCACGGCCATACCACGGTGTGCCAGGGCTCCCTCTATTTCACCTGCAAGGCCATAAGCGAGCAGTACGTCGACGGCAAGTTCAAGGACGGGCAGAAGTTCTACTGGCAGACGGACCTCGAGCACGCCCGGTACGTGCTCTTCGTCGGGGCGAACCTCTTTGAGGCGAATTACGGCCCGACCAACCGGGCGGCCCGGCTCACTGCCAATCTCGCCGACGGCAGCACAAAAATCTCCGTGGCGGACCCGCGATTTTCAAAACTCGCTTCCAAGGCGCACAAGTGGCTCCCGGTGAAGCCGGGCGAGGATGCCGCCCTGGCCATGGCGGTAATCCGGTGGATCATCGACAACAGGCGGTATGACGAGCGCTTTCTGCGCTGCGCGAACAAGGCCGCGGCCAAGGCGAGCGGCGAGAAATCGTGGTCGAACGCAACCTGGCTCGTGGAGATCAAGGACGGCAAGCCGGGAAAGATGGTCCGGGGCGAAGGGAATACGCTCTGCGTGTCTCAAAACGGCGGGCTGGTTTTTTTCGATCCCAACAGCGAGGCCGTACCCGTGTATGGCGACCTGTTCGTCGACCGCCGGATCGAACATGGCGGAAAGACGGTGGCGGTCAAATCGTCGCTCCAGCTCCTTAAAGAATCCGCGGGAAAGAACGCGTTTCGGAAATGGTGCGAGATCGCCGGCATTGAGCCGCGCGACATCGAGGAGGTTGCAAGGGAGCTCACGTCATACGGGAAGCGAGCCTCGGTGGACATCCATCGCGGTCCCGCCCAGCACACCAACGGGTTTTACAACGTGCTGTCATGGATGTCCGTCAACATGCTGCTCGGGAATTTCGACTGGAAGGGCGGCATGATCGCCGCGAGCGCCTACGGATACGACGGCAAGAAGGGCGGCCCCTTCGATCTCACCAAGGTCAAGGGGAAAATCGAGGCCTTCGGCGTGAGCTCCATTCGCCACGGCATCGCCTATGAAAAGACGTCCCTTTTTCAGGGATACCCGGCGAAGCGCAACTGGTATCCGCTGTCCAGCGACGTGTACGAGGAGATCGTCCCGAGCATCGGCGACGCCTATCCCTATCCCGTGAAGGCCCTTATTCTCTACATGGGCACTCCGGCCTACTCGCTGCCGGCCGGACACACCAACATCGAAGTGCTCGCGGACGTGAAAAGGCTGCCGCTCTTCATAGCCAATGACATCACCATCGGCACCTCGTCGATGTACGCCGATTATATCTTCCCCGATCTTTCGTACCTGGAGCGCTGGGAGTTCCAGGGCTCCCATCCCAATATGCCGGACAAGGTGCAGCCGGTCCGCCAGCCTTCAATCGCCCCCATCCCCGAGACCGTGCGCGTATACGGTGGAAGCATGCCGATCAGCCTCGAGGCCATGCTCATGGCCTTTGCCGAGGCGCTCGGGCTCAAGGCTTTCGGCGCCGATGCGTTGGGGAACGGCCTTCACCTGAAGCGGCCCGAGGATCTTTACCTGCGCGGCGTAGCGAATGTGGCAGTGGGTGATGCTCCCGGAAAAGAAGTGCCCGACGCGGACGAGAGGGAGATAAAACTCTTCGTACGGTCGCGCCGCCACCTTCCCCCGTCGGTATTCGACGCGGGAAAATGGGAGGCCGTGTGCGGCCCGCACTGGAAAAAGGCGGTGTACGTGCTGAACCGCGGAGGCCGTTTTGAGGACCACGCCAAGGTCTATGACGGCGATCAGGTGAAACACGCTTACGGGAAGCTGCTCAACCTCTACCAGGAAAAAACCGCGGGCAACAAGTACTCCGGGAGCGGAAAATCGTACCCCGGAATCGCCACTTACCTTCCCCAGCTCAATTACAAGGGCGAAACGCTGGACGCACTGAGCAAGGGCTATGATCTCCATCTGATTACGAATAGAACAGTAACGCAAACGAAATCGCGTACGACTGCCAATTACTGGCTGAAGCCGTTCATGCCCGAGAACGGCATCATCATCAACCGCATCGACGCGGAGCGTCTCGGGCTGGACGGCGACGACATCGTTAAAGTGGTGAGCGCCACCAATCCGGCGGGCGAATGGGACCTCAAAAACGGCACGAAAAAGACCATGAAGGGCCGCGTCGTCATCACCGAGGACATACGGCCCGGCGTCATCAGCTTCGTGCTGGGATTCGGGCACTGGGCCACCGGCGCCGCCGACATGATGATCAACGGCGAAAAAATAGCCGGCGATCCCCAGAGGGGGACCGGGATCCACGCCAACGCGGCGATGTGGACCGACCCGACGCTGCGCAACAACACCTGCCTCATCGACCCGGTCGGCGGGAGCGTGTCGTTTTACGACACCAAGGTAAGGCTGATTAAGGTGTAAAAAAATGGAACGGAAAAGGCCGATAAAGGCGAATCGGAAGCGGCGGCGATGAACAATGCCAGGCGGAACCGATACCGGGAAACGATCTACCGGAGGCTCTCGGAAAGCTATTATCCGCCCGACGCGGCGATAATGGAGAAGGTGGGCGATATGAACGATTGTGTCTGCGAAATCTACCCCGAGCTCGTGAGGTACCTGCCGAACGGCTCTGAAGGACTCGCCGAGCTTCAGAGCGATTACAACAGGCTTTTCGTCGGCCCCGTACGGCCCCTGGCGCCTCCTTACGGATCAATCTATCGTGAAAGCCCGGGAAGGGTGATGAGAAATTCGTCCTACGAGGTGCTTGATCTCTGCGGGAAGGCGGGGTTTTCCGCGGATGATGTTCTGATTCCCGACCATATCGCTTTCCTGCTTGAGTTTGCGGAGTACCTGCTTCGGCGCGGGAATTCATGCCTCGAAAGCGGCGACGCGCGGGACGCCGCGCGATTCGCGGATATTTTCATGGAATTGGTAACCGCGCATCTCGCACGGTGGGCGCGTGACTTTTCGCAGCGCGTCTCCGAGCGGTCGGACACGGCGTTTTACCGAGACCTTGCTCTCTTTACAGACCTGTTCATCCACGAGGAAGCAGACTGGCTCGCGAAATCACGGGAGCGATGACGCGGATTATTGGAATGAGGTGATGATCATGGGTGATACGATATTCCTGATGCTGACGTTCTTCATTATTTCCCTGGTATATTCCTCCATAGGGTTCGGGGGCGGTTCCAGCTACCTCGCGGTGATGGCCCTCTGCGCAGTCCCCCTGTATCTCATGCCCCGGTTCGCACTGGCATGCAACATCATCGTGGTGCTGGGGGGATGCTGGGTCTATTACCGGTCGAAGCACCTCGATATTAAAAGGGCCCTGCCGTTCATCCTGGGGAGCATTCCCCTGTCCTTCATCGGCGGGATGATACCGGTCAATAGAACCGTTTTCCTGACGCTGCTCGCCATCACCCTGATCGCCGCTTCGCTCAACATGATTTTTTTCAGCAGTTCGGGCAGGAAGAAGCTGAAGGAGGATTTTTTCAAAAGACGCACCGGAGCCGATGCCGCCGGTCCGCGGATCACCGGCTGGTACCGGTGTTCGATGGATCTCGGGATCGGGGGCTGCCTCGGCTTCGTCTCGGGACTCGTCGGAATCGGCGGCGGGATTTTCCTCGCTCCCCTGCTTCACGCGGTGCGCTGGGGCTACGCGAAACAGATAGCCGCGACGGCGAGCCTGTTCATCCTGCTCAATTCGATCGCGGGCCTTGCGGGCCAGCTGTCGAAAGGGGGCGTCGATGCGGCGCACTTGGGGGTGGTGCCGCTGGCCCTCGCGGTCCTCGCGGGAGGACAGGTCGGCTCGAGGCTCGGGGCCTTCAGGCTGTCTGAGCTCTTCGTGAAAAACGCCACCGCGGGAATGGTGATGTTTGCAGGGCTCCGAATTATGTTCAAGGTATACCTGTAACGGGAGACGGGGCGTAAGAACGCTACTTATCAATCGGGAGGCATGCGTCATGACAGACATAGTTATTTCAATCGTGGGCAGGTCGGATACGGGGAAGACCACGTTGATCGAAAAGCTCGTGGCAGAGCTGACGGGACGGGGTTACCGGGTCGGCACGATCAAGCACGACGCGCACGGGTTCGACATCGACAGGGAAGGCAAGGACAGCTGGCGTCACAAAAACGCGGGCGCGGCGATGACCATCCTATCATGCCCCACGAAAATTGCCATTATTAAAGATGTCGACCATGACGCCGAGATAGACCACCTTATGGCGCGCTATGTCGACGACGTCGACATAGTCCTTACGGAAGGGTATAAAAGCTCAAAGAAACCGAAAATCGAGGTGTTCAGGAAAGCGGCCTGCGACGACCTCCTGTGCTCCGGAGATGAGAATCTTATCGCCATCGCGACGGACGCAAGGCACGACCTGGATGTCCCCCAGTTCGACATCAACGACGCGAAAGGACTTGCCGATTTTATCGAAGAAAGATTCCTCGGCGAGAGGAACCGGGAGTTGATCGCCCTTGAGGTCGACGGCGAGCCCGTGAGCATGAAGCCCTTCCTGCGCACCATGCTGACCAACTCGATATCGGGCATGATAAGCGCGCTCCGGGGATGCTCGGAGCCGGATACTATAATCATTAAAATCGAAACCGGCGCCGGCCGCGCCGCAAGGCCTGCGCCGGCGGGTAAGTTTTAATTTCAACTAAATTTATTGGGAGGTTTTTATGTTCAAGAGGATATTTTTATCCGCTCTCGCTTTCACTATCCTGGCCGGTACGTCGGTTATGGCGCAGGAGAAGGGAAAAGAGGGCGAATACAAGGATGACAAAAAAATCGAGGAGGCGATAAAAGATATCTATCGCCGGCTGGACATCGGCGTGAGGATTTACATGGACTGGTTTGGTCACTGGGGCCACAACAGCAACAGTTTCGATCGCATTGCCAATTATGAGAATAGCGCATCGGAAACCAAGACCAAGAACAACAATGAATTCAGGATCAACCGGGCGTACCTGGACATAAAGTATAAAATCAGCGACATCTTCTACGCCCGGTTGACGAGCGACGTTGACGGCACGGTCACGCCAGCGGCAGGATCGGGACAAAACCCGGCGTTCCACATATACCTTAAATATGCCTATGTTGAGGCCAAAAAGGATCTGGGGCCGGTTTCGCTTTCCCTGTCCGGCGGCCAGATCGAGACCCCCCTCATAGGCTGGTTCGACAATCTCTCCGATTTGCGGTGGGTCACCCAGAACTATATCGACAATTCAAAAGCCGTTTTGAACAATAAAAGTATCGACACTTCGGCTGACCTGGGCGTTAAGGCATCCATTGGGCTATTCAAGTATATCACCCTGACCGGATCCTTCACCAACGGTACCGGGTATAAGGCCAATGAGAACAATTCATACAAGGGAGTGACCTACCTGGTAACCATAATGCCGGTCAAGGGCGTGTATCTGAGCGGGTTCGGCAGAAACAATCTTGACACCAAATACGATTACACGGGCAAAAAAGCCAAAACCGAATTCTACGGCTACGGGGTGGCATATAAAAGCGACGTGATCAAAGTCGGGTTCTTCCATGCCTTCCCCAATGAGACGACCGTCGGTTTATCTTTTGCTTCTTCAGGGTCATTGTTCGGCAATGTGTTCAGCGGACAGAGTATCAATCTGTATCCGGTGCAGAAAAGAGGGTACCAGCTCCTTGACTCATGGCTCCATTTCAATCTCGGCGGTATAGTGCCCACCGCACCGCTACTATTAGCGGGAAGATTCGTGTACGGTTTTCAGTACCGAACGTACCAGAAGAACCTGAGCGACACCGAGCTCGGCAAAGAGAGAAGAACGCTGCTGTACCTCGTTGGCATCGGCTGGCAGTTTAACAAAAATGTCAGAATTCTCCTCGCCGGCGAGATCCAGAGATACATCGTCAAGAAAAACAGATTTCTGAGTTACGCACAGGGGAATAACGGCACCGAATTCTTCAATGGAGGGGCCATTGATCCGGCACTGGCGAACGTGTTTGTCGGATCCCACAATCCAAACGATGCCAGGAGGGTGTACGTGAAAGCCGAGGTGACTTTCTAGAAAAACAAAGATTCCGACAGCATCGCCTCAACCGCACCGCGAGAACCCGCACGAGCGGCACACCGAGCACCCTGACTCGAACTCCAGGGGGCCGTGGCAGTCGGGGCATACCCCGACCATGACCGCGTCGCTCCCCTTGCCGTTGATCTCGGCGGCGTTCTTGGCAAGCTCCAGATCGCCGCCGTGCTTCTCCGAAAGCCCGCCGATGTAGCGCTCCAGGGCCTTGGCTATGGCGTCGGCGCATGAATAGATGCGCCCCCCCTTTTCCCAGGCCTGGTTGGGACAGCGCACGCCCTTGATCTGCTTGATGATCTGCTCCTTGTCTATGCCGCTCCGCAGGGCGAGCGATATGAGCCTGCTCACCGCCTCCGTCTGGCTGGCCGCGCATCCCCCGCCCTTGCCCATTGCGGCGAAGACCTCGAACAGGCCGTTCTCGTCCTCATTTATGGTGACGTACAGGGTGCCGCACCCAGTGGCGATCTTCCGGGTGGTGCCCCAGGTGATTTCATTGCGCGGCCGCGGCGACAGGCGCTCGCTCGTCAGAGCCGGTTCCTTTTTCAAGGCCGTTTTTGCCGCGGGTTTCTGCCTGGTGGCGAGAACCTGATTGTCCCGCGACCGGTCCCGGTATACGGTCACGCCCTTGCATCCGAGCCTGTACGCCAGCAGATACGCCTGCTTTACGTCCTCCGGTGCTGCCGAGCTTTTAAAATTGATGGTCTTTGAAACGGCGTTGTCAACGTGCTTCTGAAACGCCGCCTGGATACGTACGTGCCACTCGGGAGATATATCGTGGGAGCTTACGAATATCCGCTTCACGTCCTCGGGGATTCCGCCCACATCGGCCGCTGATCCGCTTTCGGCGACCTGCTCCATGATCTCTTTGCTGTAAAAATTTCTCTCCGCCGCAATCTCCTCGAACAGGGGGTTGGCCTCCACCAGAAGCTGATTATCCAGCACGTTGCGCACGTACGCCAGCGCATAGAGCGGCTCGATCCCGCTTGAGGAGCCGGCGATGATGCTGATGGTGCCGGTCGGCGCTATGGTCGTGGTCGTGGCGTTCCGCAGCGGCTTCATCCCCTGTTCTGCGTAGGTGGAATAGGGAAAGTTCGGGAACGGCCCCCGCTCGTCCGCCAGATCCCGGGAGGCGGCCTTTGATTCCTCCTGTATTGCGGACATGATTTTCTCCGCCGTGCCGGCAGCCTCCTCTGAATTATAGGGAATGCCGAGGCGTATGAGGGCATCCGCGAATCCCATGATGCCGAGCCCTATCTTGCGGTTGGCCAGGGTGTTATCCTGAATCTCGCCGAGCGGGTATTTGTTCAGGTCGATGATATTATCCAGGAAATGGACCGCTTTCCTGGTCAGCTCCCGCAGCCGGCCGAAGTCAATCGTGTAGCCCGCTTTTCCCTTGCTGACGACCTTATTCAGGTTGATGGAGCCCAGGTTGCATGACTCGTAGGGAAGCAGGGGCTGCTCGCCGCAGTTGTGCAGGAGAAAGCCCTCCCCGTCGAAAAAATTGACGCCGGGAATCTGCACGTCAAAAACCTCCTCGGTACCGGCCGGTATAATTTCCGCTACTTCGGCAAGAAACCGCTCCCTGTTGTGCGATCGTTTGTAGGATGCAAGGAGGCTCGACAATTTGCGCGATTTGTCCGCATCGGTAAAGCCTATCCGTTCCGCGAACACCGTCAGATTATCACGTGATATAATCAGCTCATGATGGGCTCTGGTATGGTAAAACTTCATTCCGCCTTTGCCGTCCGGGAGCGCTGTTTTACCTTCCGGCCGTCTGTTCTGATACAGTACCGACACGATGCCGAGCCGAAGGAGCATAGACTGCACCCTTTTCAGCGAAGCACAATCGCTCTGCGCAAGACGCACGCTTATGCCCTTTTCCTGCGAGCCCTGCACCGAACCGTCGGTATCGAACAGTCCGCGCAGAAAACCGCAGTAAAAATCGGATGAACACGATTCGAGCGCCGGCGTGATCGCCTTATTGCGCGGGGTAATGCCAAGCCGCAGGCATATTTCTCTGAGCGCGGCCAATGACATCCGGTATTCGCCCCTCCCCTTAACCTCGACAAAGCCCCTGAAGTCGGCCCGGTGAGGCATGCTCCGGGCGCATTCGAGCGCCTCCCGCATCACCGGATCATCGGTTATGGCTCCGTTTACCGCAAGCCTGCGCGGCCAAACGGAAATCACGGCCTTGTCGCTTTTTATCGTACCGTCGCCGAAGAGGAGACCGACAAGATATCCCCCGGCGAACCCGTAAGCGCCCGCCCATCCGGGGAAGGCGCGGTGATCATGCAGGCTGATTTTGTCTCCTGCCGCGAGATCCCCGGCCCTTACCCATTCCGTGCGTACGGACGAGCGGCTGATCGACACGGCCCTGAGCACGGGATGATCGTCGGTAAGCCGTATTTCGTACCCCTCTCGGGTACGCAGACGGTATACCGGTTTTATGCCCGTGCTGAAAAAGCCTTCCGGCGCGCTGGCATGAGGGACGCCGTGTACGATGGCGGTGAATTGAACCCCGCGCAGCTCGCTCGCTATGCGCGGGCCATCGGACGTAAGCACCATGGTGTCGCCGGTAACGCACGGATTGGTGCTCTCCATCGTGCCGATAGTTTTAAGGGTGTTGGCCTCATTGATCCGGTCCAGAAAAATTACTCCCGGCTCCCCGCTCTCCCATGCCTTCTGCACGATGAGATTGAAGACCTCCCCGGCGCTCACCATCTTCACGACCCTGTTGGTATTCGGATTTATCAGGGGATATTCCCCGCCCTCCTCAAGGGCTTTCATGAAATCGTCGGTGATGCCGACCGAGATGTTGAAGTTGGTGAGCGCGTCCCGGTTCTCCTTTGACCGTATGAAATCGAGTATATCGGGATGGTTCACCGCCAGTATCGCCATGTTGGCGCCGCGGCGCGTTCCCCCCTGCTTCACGGTCTCGGTCGCCGTATTGAATATCCTCATGAATGATACGGGCCCGCTGGACACCCCGGCCGTCGACCGGACGATATCGTCCCTCGGCCGGAGGCGCGAGAACGAAAAACCGGTCCCGCCGCCGCTCTTGTGGATAAGCGCCATCTGCTTCACCGCGTCGAATATCCTGTCCATGGAATCCTCCACCGGAAGCACGAAGCAGGCCGACAGCTGGCCGAGCGGCCTTCCCGCGTTCATGAGGGTAGGCGTGTTGGGGAGAAATTCGAGGTTTACCATCATATCGTAGAAAACGTCGGCGGTTCTTTCCACCTCGGATGACGTTTTTCCGTACCGGAGGTCCGCGGACGCGACGAATTTCGCCACGCGCCGGAACAGCTCAGCCGGCGTCTCGATAATTTTGCCCTTGTCGTCTTTCGCCAGGTAGCGCTTCTCCAGCACGATGAGGCCGTTTTTCGAAATCCGGGCCTCGTTGCGTGATGATATGCGTATATTTTCCCATTCCATATCCGCTAACTCTTATTAATAATAATTAGAAAAATCGGCGTCGTCTAAAAAACAAATCAGTTTGTCCCACAAGAGCAGAGACAGGGGGTACATTAGCATATAGTCAATTATAATTTATAATTATTAAAATTAGTATTGATTTTTTATTATTTATTTTAATCACTATACCCTATAGTGATTAAACAGGAAATATAAAAAAATTTTAGGGGATATTTCATCAGGTGACAGAATTCCTCCCCAAACACCATTGGTGTCATTAATACACCGGTAAATTTCGCTTTGCTGATTTCATAAATTGACCGGGTAAGCGGCCCATCTATGATGCGACGTCATGCCTCCGATCGCGATCGCACAGAAGGGAACCACCGATCCCGAATCTCGACAGAAAAGGATCATGACTATGAAATGGATGGTACAATTCTCAATCAACAGGCCTAAAACCGTCATCGCCGGCGTTATTATCGTAACCCTGTTCTTCGCCTACATACTTGCTACTAAATTTTCAATCAATGTAGACCCGATGAAAAGCTTTTCCCGCAAGATGGATGTCATTAAATATTATCATCTGACCCTGAAGAAATTTTCCATGAAAGACATGATCCTGATCGGGGTGGAAAATGAGAAAAAAGGGATTTTTAACGTTGAAACCCTTCGCTATGTGCAGCAGGTGATAGATGAATTCAAATCATTGAAAATCAAAAAGACATATACAAATATCATCTCCGGTAAAGAAGAGACCGTTGCGGTGCCTTCAAAACTCACCCCGGGACAGATTATGAGCATGATCAACGCCGATGACGTCATGGTGAACAAGGCCACCAACACCATCGTGATCGGCAACCTCACCAGCAAGGCCCGGGAAAAGGCCGGCCTTATAGTGCCCGACCCTGAGGAGATGAAAAAACTCCCGGCAAATGACGGCGAGCTGACCAGACTCATACCGTATCTCAAAAAAGAGCTCTTGGCCAACGATCTGTTGAAGGGCTCCCTCTTTTCAGCCGACGGAAAGGCGTGCACCATCATGGTCCCGGTTGAAAAAAGAATCGACAGCAAACTGGAGATCATCAGAAGGGAAATGTATTTCATGGTGAGCACGGACAAGCTGAAAAAACGATTCAGCGGAGAGGATTACTATTTTCCCGCAAATATCCATAATAAAACCGTAAACGGAACAAAAGTCGACGATACCTATATTCAGGAAACAGTATCTTCCAACAAGAAAAAAATCCGCAGCTTTCTGGTCGACCTCCTCGAGCCGATCAGATATTATTACAAGAATTTTTATTCATCTTTGAGTACCGGCGAGGTAAATGAGGAATATCTGGACAATGCGTTCAAGATGATCGCCAGCGACAACGTGTATGAAAAACCGGGCATAAACCTCACCTATCTGGATTGCATCGATGACCTGTATAAATTTGTAATCAATACTATCGATCCCTTCAGCAGAAACAACCTCGAATCGAAATTATACAACGTGGCGAATATTTACGACGTCGGCAAACTATACAAGACGTTCATCAGCATAACGGAAAAAAACAAGCCCCGGGAGCTTGCGATATACATCACCGGGCTGCCGGTTGCCGAAGCTCTTTTAGAAAACTTCGTCGTGAACGACCTGTCGGTCTTTATGTCTTTGTCCGCCCTGGTAATCCTGATCATATTGTTCCTGAGCATCAGGACCCCCACCGGGATTTATCTCCCGCTCACCGCGGTAGTGATGAGCATCACCTGGCTCATGGGCGCCATGCTCCTGGCCGGGATCGAGGTCTCGTCCGGCACAATCGCCATGCCCAGTATTCTTATTGCCGTGGGAAGCTCCTACGTCATTCACTATCTCATCCGATATTATGAAAAGATATCAGGCAAGGGAGCGCGGCACGTCAAGGCCGCTCTCCTGGAAACGACCGAGAGCATCAACACCGCTATATTTCTTTCGGCGATCACCACCCTGGCCGCCTTCATCTCGGATATTTTCATCGATGTCGTCGACATTCAGAGACTGGGGATACTCGTGTCCCTGGGCATAATCATAAATTTTCTTCTTACCTTCTCGTTCATCCCGGCGGTGCTGGCGCTCCTGCCGCCCCCCAAAGGCATAGCAGAGACGAAATTGGAAAAGCTTATGATGAAGGTGCTGGTCAAGGGCGGAGAAAACACGGCCCGGCACGCG
Organism: Spirochaetes bacterium RBG_16_49_21; assembly: GCA_001829495.1. Classification (GTDB taxonomy): domain Bacteria; phylum Spirochaetota; class UBA4802; order UBA4802; family UBA5550; genus RBG-16-49-21. Next base: position 117,022 of record MIBJ01000068.1, read on the forward strand.
CGGGCGGTGTTCTGGGGCGCGCTCGGCGTCTCCCTAGTCTTTGTTTTCGGAATCTTCATGCTTAAAACCGAGAGCAGCATAACGTACATGTTCTTAGAAAACAACCCGATACTCCAGGCGGATAAATTCATAAATAAAGAGCTGACCGGAACCGCCCAGATGTGCATCGTGTTTAAAATGCGCGACCGGGTTGATCTCGCGGACAAGGAAGCGCAGAAGGATTTATCCCGGCGAATCGACGACTTTTTTGCTTCATACCGCTCCCTGCTCGCGCGGCATCCGGATCTCGCCGATGCCCGGGCGATCAACCGGTTTTTCCTGACCGATCTCGAAATAGTAAAAAATGATATGGTAAAAAACCGGGACGCCATAGAAGACCGGGTGGCGGTTTTCTCGGACATTATGAATGAATATTATGAGCACCGGAACGGAAAGCCGAGCGCGACAAAGGTCAAAAAATTATCGCCGGCGGCCGACCTCGGCGATCTGGCCGAAGATTACGCGGAGGCGAGCGGGAAGACCTCATTGAGAACGCCGCAGGAGGAGGGAATCGAAAACATTATCGGAAGAATAAAAACCATCGAAACGTATAAACAAAAAGAGGCCGCCCGGCGCTACATCAATTCAATCAGGAATTACAAAAACTCCGCCGCGGGCAAGGAATTCCAGGGAAAATTTTTCTTTCTCTCCGACTTCTTCCATACCGACATAACGCAGCCGATCACCTTACGAAAAATCGAAACCCTGGGAAACGAGCTCAAGGCCTTGAAGGATCCCCGGGCGGTCATAGACGGGACCGCGGTCAGGCCGGTGGGGAATATCTTGAGCATCACCGACACCCTCAAGGTCATCTACAAGGTGTTTTATCACGAGGATAACGACGCGTTCAAAAAAATACCGAGCGTAAAGGAGGACGGCATCCAGGACAAATCGCTCACCGACCGGAGCATCATCGGCGTGTGCCTGAACCAGTTCCTCGCCTCCCGTGAGGATATTTTTAAGTATCTGGTCACGGATGACATGAAGCTCATGCAGTATGTGGTGTTCATGAGAAGCGACAAAGCCGACTTTTTGCGGGAATTCCAAAATAAGTTTAATGCGCTGTCAAAAGCCCTGTTCCCCGAAAACGACCCCTACGTGGAGAAGATAATCATATCCGGCATGCCGGCGATCAACCTGGTGATGAACCAGGAGATTCTCATCAATCAGATACAATCCATCATCGTGACCGTGATCGTGGTTTTCATCTCATGCGTCTTCATATTTCGCTCCATCATCGGCGGCCTTTTCGCCTCCGTGCCCATTTCCTTTACGCTCATTATCACCCTCGGCATAATGGGTTACGGGGGAATACCGATCAATTATACGACGCTCATCAACGCCTCAATCGCCGTGGGCGTGGGCGTCGATTACTGCATCCATTTCATCGAAAGATTCAAATACGAACACATTACGCGGAAATTGAACTTTAACAAGGCATACCGGCAGGTGCTTACCACTACCGGACTTTCCATCGTCACCGCCACCCTTACCGTGGGCCTTGGATTCGCCGTCCTCGGCTTTTCAACATTCAAGCTGATCAAGGTTTCAGGGCTCCTGGTGACTCTGTCGATGATATTGAGCGGAACCCTGTCGCTTACCGTGCTCCCGGCGATGATAATCTGGGCCAAGCCGAAATTTCTCGAGAACATTGAGCCGTTCGGCATTGAAGAAAAGATACGCTCTTTTTTGGATAAGGTTAAAAGCAGCATAGGTAATTTGAAGAATTAATTTAATGAAGAAAAAAATTAACAAATCAGCCCTGGTTGTTGAAGGCGGGGGAATGAGAAGCGTTTTCTCGGCCGGGGTACTCCATGCGTTCGGCGAACAGGGCTTCGACCCGTTTGATCTGTATATCGGGGTATCGGCCGGCGCCTGCAATCTCGCGTCGCACCTTGCAGGCCAGAACGACCGGAATTACGATATCATCGCATCCTACTCGTCGACTCCGAATTTCATCAATCTGAAAAAGTTTCTTCTCGGCGGGCACTATATGGACCTCGACTGGCTGTGGGATGTGACCATACGGGAATACCGGCTTGAGCTTAAAAAGCTCTTTAAAAAATTGCGGACGGAGAAAAAGGAATATATCGTGGTCGCCACATCCGTGGAAACCGGCAGGGCGCTCTACCTGAAGCCTGATGAGCATACCCTGGAGCATTTCTTGAAGGTTTCGAGCTCCCTGCCGATATTATACCGGAATATTCTGAAGGTAAACTCGGAAGAAGCAACGGACGGCGGCATCGCGGACTCAATCCCCGTTATTGAAGCGTACCGCCGCGGCGCGACCGATATCACGGTCATACGGTCACGGCCGCCGCATTATGTGAAGAAGAAGACCAGAATAGCGCCTGTTTTTTCCCTGTTCTTCAAGGAGCATCCCCTGCTCGTCGAGGCATTCAAACGCAGATCCGACGCCTACGGGGAATCCGTCGCGTTCATCCAAAATCCGCCGGCAGGCGTACGGGTCTTTGAGATCGCCCCGCCCGGGGATACGGGCGTCAGCAGGGCCACACGGGACATACATCTCCTCAACGCCGTGTACCAGCTTGGGATAGATCACGGAAAAAATTTTATTGCGCGCTATCAGATTGAGACGTCTCCCCCCTTCGTAAGCTGATCGTGTCCCACAATTTTTTACTGGACACTGGGGAGGATAGGGAATAGAATGACTGCATGAAGATATGTGGTCAA